>CP179888.1:0-639534 GCA_047456305.1 Candidatus Nealsoniibacteriota bacterium
AAGTGATAATTCCCTCTTGACACAGTCCTTTGGGCTGTTTATTATTAAGATAGGAATAGTCGTACAATGTAGGTTGTAAAGAAGTAGAAAGTTAAAATTTAATACTACCCAGTTTCTTAGCCGGCATCTAAATGATGCCGGTTTTTATTTATTAAAAGGTCGAGACCGGCTGAAAGCAAAAAGTAAATAGCTATGACTCAACAAGAAGAAAAAGAAATCGAAAGAGTTTGCGGACCGAACTACAAATACAATGACATCCCGGCTTTCATTAGAAAAAGAGAATTGGCAGAAGCCCGAGCCGAAGATGCTTTGGTTGAGGAAGGAATCCAAAGAGAGAAAGAAAAGATAGCAGAAGAGGAGGAAGAGAGGAGAAGGAGCGAGGAAGTGATGATTTAAAAAGCAATCGTTTCAAAAAGTAATGGTTTCTCTCGTGGGTGCTTGATTTCTTGGGTCTTCGGAAACGATTCACCCGGGTAAATCTGCGTATCAATCCGCAGATAATCAAGCCCCTACGAGGACTTAAAAAAATGGCAAAAAAAACTCAAAAGAAAAAGACAAAAGCAATCGTAAAGAAAATAGAAAAAAAACTCATGTGGGCTGGTGCTAAAGCAATAATGGGAAAACCCACTACTCCAAAAGAGGAAGTCGAAAGGAAATGGATCACATTGGCATCCAGAGTCTTAAATATTTCTCCCTTTGGCGTAAACATCTTGGGGAACCTTCCCTATATCAACAAACTCGGGTTGATGCAAAAAGCTAAGCAATATAACAAAGGAGTTGAATTTAAATACGAATGGATCAAAACGAGCCAGGACGATACCGATAAAGCGGTCTGCAAATGCAAGATAGTAATCGGACCGAAAGAGCTGACTGATTGGATAATCGGAGAATGCTCGCCTTCTTCAATGAAGATGAGCACTCTCAAGGGATATCAAAATCATATGGCCCAAACAAGGGCAAGGAACCGGGCAATCTTGGAAGCATTCGGGGTGAAGATTCATGAAGAGATGATGGAGAATATCGCCAGACTCTACACAAAGAAAGAGATAACCGAGCAAGAGGCCGTCAAGATAGGCGAAGCGACAAAGACATCGGTTGAGGAATTACAACTACCTCTTAGCATCCAAAGTGCCCCGGGAGCGACAAAGAGCGAGAAATCAGGCACAAAGGTTGAGGAATTGAAGGGAATGCTTAAGGGCAATACTATCGCCGAAAAATTGGCTGACTTGAAAAAGAGAACCGGAATAGCATTGGGAAGTTTTAACATAACAGATAAGCATTCGTCTGTAATCATTGCAGGAATTCTTAATCAGGAAGTAAAAAAATGAAAGAGATAACTTTATACAAGGGAAAAGAGAAAATAAGTTTTGACGAGAACAGGCATATATTCTATGACGGCAAAGGAAACTGCTTGCTTTCGGTCACGGGAATTACTGGGACGATTGACAAGTCCGGCGCATTGATGGGCTGGGTGGCAAAGATGATGGGTCTCTATCTATTACAGGAAAAAGAAAAAGGAAACGACAGAATCACAGAACTATTAGTTGAAACGGCCAAACGAGAATATCGGCGCATAAAGCAAGAGGCAGCAGATATTGGCCAAGCCATTCACGATTGGGTATCTGAATGGATTAAGGGTAAGAAACCAGAGATGCCTGACAATGAAAAAGTAGTCAATGGAATAACCGCATTTTTGAAATTCCAAAAAGAACACAAGATAAAGTGGTTGGAAAGCGAGAAGTATGTCTATAGCAAGAAAAACAAGTTCGCTGGGATTCTTGATGCGATTGGGAAAATGGATGGAAAGTTGGTTCTTATAGACTTCAAATCGAGCAAAGGAATTTACCCAGAAATGTTTTTGCAGGTGGCTGGATACAATATCGCCTACCAAGAGGAAACAGGAAAGAAAATTGATAAAAAGATAATTGTGAAATTCGGAAAAGAAGACGGCTCATTTGAAATTAAGGAATTGGAAAACGAAGGAAAAGACGAAAAGGCATTCTTGGCCTGTCTTGAATTAACGAGAAGATTAAAAGAAATAAAATAATATGTCAGAGCCAACAATCCCAAAATGTCCGAGATGTGGGGCAACCTTGGTAAAAATAAAGGACAAAGATTACTATGGTTGCCCCAAGTGGATGCCGTATGGCCAGGGATGCGAGGGAACAATATGGTTTCCTGAAGGGCAAAGAGAGAAAAATTATCCGAACATTTCTTTCACTCATAAGGTTGAGAGCAAATCAAATCCTGGGCATTTTCACATAGTAAAAGTCTATGAGGATGGAAATATAGATTGTCCCTGTATCGCTGGGGTGACGAACAAATTTTGTAGGCACAAGAAACAAACAATCAAAGATCTGGTAATGGTTCTTAAAAAAATAAAGGAAAACTATTTAAAGAACTATGGAGGAGAAAAAAGAAAACAAGTTAATACCAAACTCGACGCAGATCCCGAATGTAATTAGCGACTTGATTGAACCCCGGGTTCCAGAGGGAGAAGTGAGGTGCCTAAAATATATCTGCCGTAGAACTTACGGATTCCACAAAGAAAGGGACAGGATAAGCCTGACTCAATTTACAGATGGGTTAAAGAATAAGGACGGGAAAAGATTAGATTACGGGGCCGGACTGTCAAGGCCGAGTGTAGTAGAGGCATTAAGAAATCTCATAGGAGCTAATATAGTCAAAGTTATTAAAACTTCCGGAGGCAATTATTACGAAATTAATCTTGAATTGTTTGTGAATAAGGATGTGGAAAAGGTAGCAGATGAGGTAGTTAAGAAAGTTAACCAGTTAAGAAAGTTAACCAGAATTGGTAAAGAAAGTAAACCAAAACAGGTTAAGTTACTTAACCCACAAAAGAAAGGAAAGAAAGGAAACAAAGTAATTGTGTCGGACAAGCCGACGATTTGGAATTTAAAAGAAGAAATAGATAAACTACTAACTGACAAAAGGAGAGATCTCCAGGTAATAGGATTCTGGATTAAAGAAAGAAAATTCAAACCGGAGAATTCGCAACAACTCCAATCGCTCATAAAAAGAAATCTCCGGTCAGCGAAACTTTTAGAAGGATACAAGAATGAAGACATAGCCGAAACGATAAAAGTAGTCCAAAACACCGATTGGATCAAGAAAATAACTCTCGAGACTATCGGGAAATTCATCGATGAGACAATCTCCCAAAAGAGAAAAGAAGGCCCGAAGATAATCAGATTCGAGCAGATAAAAGAAGACGGGCAGATAAAAATGAGGCCGATTTATGAAATACAAAAAAATTTCTTTAAATCAAAATTTTAGGGAACCAATAAATAAAAATCAATCTCGTCTGATGGCCAAAATAAAGGAAGCTAAAGAAAGGACGAGACAATGGGCCTTGGGCACGGAGGTCGAATGGCCGGCAAAATCGGTTGATTCCAATAATAAAGAAAAATGATATGATTCCCATATTCGCCACAGGCCCAATCAACAAGATAAAAGTCATCGTCGGCTGGCTGGACACCGGAAGCAGGACGGCCGTATTCGAGATAACGCCAAAAAGGTATTTCCGGGAGGCCGGGACCTGCGGGATTGACTCCGACGTTTTCAGGAGGAAGTCGGTGAACTGGTGCAGGGAGTTCGTCTTCAAATTCTGGGACGGAAGGACATTCAGAATTAAGAAGGAGGATTTTATGTCTCATTGCTGGGAATATCCGCCAGGGAACAACAAGGAATACAAGGCCAACCGGGGGGTCTTCAAGCCGAAGCTGATGATTCTTATTAGCAATTTGGAAAAGTTGGCGATTAAGCCCCCGACAAAAGAAGAAAGGGAAAGGGAAATGTTAATAGAGGCGATGAAATAACTATGCCAACTTGGAAAGGCGAAAAATGTAAAAACTGCGGACGACCCTATAAAACAGGATTTAAAGTTTCAGATGTGATGTGGAGAGAAATTGTGCCCAAAAGATTACAGAATAAAAACCTTTGCCTGGACTGTTTTGATAATTTCTGCCAAAAAAAGAAAATCAGACCTAAAATTAAGATTTATTGGGCGGGATTTATTGAAATGAATTATCTAAAATAACTATGCCAAAAACCAAAACAATTAAAGCGTGGGCGATAGTGAATAAAAGAAGTGGAAAAATTGAAACAGCTATGGGTTTTGACCCAATGATTTTCAAAAGAAAAAAGAAGCGAAATAATGTCGAAGATAAGGGGCAAAAGAACAAGGCCAGAAATTTTATTTCACAATCTGTTGAAGGGGAATAGGGTTAAGCATGAGATGTGGCCGGGAATGTTTGGCAATCCGGATGTTCTATTAAAGGATTTTAAAGTTGTAATTTTTATAAATGGATGTTTCTGGCATGGGTGCAGAAGGCATTTCAGGGCGCCGAAAAGCAACAGAAAGTTTTGGGCAGAAAAGATAGAGAGAAATGTTTTGAGGCAAAAGTTAGCCATCGGGAAGCTGAGGAAGATGGGATTTGCGGTTGTTGTATTGTGGGAGCATGATTTGAGGTTTGCCGATAAAAAAGCAGTTAAAACACCTTAATCGTTGAGGACTTTTATGGGGGATAAAACCGATTTAGAAAAAGAGAAATTGTTGGAGGACGTCGAGGAGCTTTTCATAATGGGCATAACCAGGCCTGCCCAGATTTTGAGAGTGCCGGCCATCGCCGGAAGGATAGCGGAGCCGGAAACGGCCAAGAAATATCTGGACATCATCAGGCGGCGGTTGAGGAACAGATATAAGCAGGTGGAGAGGGACAAGATACTCAAAAAGGAGCTGAGGGATTTGGACTTTATGGAGAGGAAGCTTTGGCTTGTTTACAATTCGACGACTCTCGCCAATGAGAAGACGGGGGTGATGAACTCAATCCTCAAAATCAAGGAGCGCCGGGCAAAACTGTTGGGATTCGACATTGAAACATTTAATATCAGCAAGGCCCCGAAAAACATCTGGGCATTGCTGGCGGAAGAAAATGATAAGGGACCACAAAAGGCTGATTGAGCGGTTCTTCTTTATCGAGAACAAGCAGAGAAAGACTGTCCAGTTTATGTTCAATCTTGCCCAAGTAGACTACACATTGAAGCAGACATTGAAGGACATTCTGCTGAAGGCGAGGCAGCTCGGTTTTTCGAGCAAGATACTGGCAGAATGGCTGATAGAGTGCCTGACAGTAAAGAACACAAACGCGGTGGTAATCTCGCACGAGAAATCAGCAACCCAAAGGTTGCTGGCGAAGGTCAGGTTTTTTATCCAGAAGCTGAAGGAGCAGGAAATCCCAGAACTGGTTCCGAGAATCCAATACGAGAGTAAAAGCGAGATATACTTTCCGGAGCAGAACTCAAGATACTACATAGGGACGGCCGGACAGAGGACATTCGGAAGGGGGGATACCATCCACAGGATCCACTGCTCGGAGATGGCCTACTGGCCGAACGCCGAGAAGCTGATGTCGGGGATATTGGAGGCCGTGCCGGAGAGGATAGGGAGGATAGTGATAGAATCGACTGCCAACGGGATGGGGGGAGACGGCGAGTATTTTTACAGGCTTTGCGAGGAATCGAAAAAGAGGGAGAACGACTTCAAGCTCCATTTCTATCCCTGGTGGTGGGATTTGGATTATAAGTTGGACATCAGGTCGGAGGGAGAATTGACCCAAGAGGAAAAGAATCTGATGGCCAGATATAATCTGACGGACTATCAGATAGCTTGGAGGAGGATGAAGAAAAAGCAACAGAGGGACAAGTTTTCGCAGGAATACCCGGAGGATTCGGAGACCTGCTTTTTGCAGTCCGGGAGGCCGGTCTTTTCGGGGAAGATTAAACTAAAGGGGAAGCCGGAGGAGCCGATAGCCAAAGAGGAATATGTGATCGGAGCGGACCCGGCCGAGGGACTGGCGACGGGAGACGATAGTGCTGCGAAGGTCTTCAAGAAAAGCACTTGGAGGCAGGTGGCTGGCATCAGGGGGAAATGGGATCCGAGGACGTTCGCCGTAAAGCTGGATCAGTTGGGCAGGAAATATAACTTTGCCCTGATAGGGGTCGAAAGGAACAATCACGGTCATGCGGTCCTGCTCAAGCTGAGGGAGTTGGAATATCCGAGAATCTATGTCCATTGGGACAAGAAATACGGGTGGATCACGGACTCGAAGACAAAATACATTCTGCTGGACGAGTTGGGAGAGGCCCTGGAGGAGGATTTGGTCGGCTTCTATGAAGAGGACATTCTGGCCGATGTGCGGGCCTGCCAATACGACGACAAGGGGAATGTCGACACCCAGGGGAAGGACGGGCTGATGGCGATGGGCATTGCCTGGCAGATGAGGAAGGTGGTGTCGCCCGGCATCGAGTGGATTTAAAAAAAATGTCACAAGAAAAACTCATCGAAATAAAGGTCAAAAAATGGAGGGAGAAAAAATAAAAATAGAGTTGACAGAGAGTGAGGTGGAATACTTTAAAAAGTTCAGAAAGTATCAGGATGATTTTGATATTTTGTTAAAGGCGGGGATATTTGATTTCACCAATGGGTGTGCTATAATACATAGAGATTCGACAGGGACATTGAAGAATGTAGAAATTAAAATAATGTCTTTTGTCAAATCAAAAAAGGTCAAGGTTATTAAATAAAATTATGGATGATATGGCATTAAAAAATAAAATTTCAAAGAACTGGATTTGGATTATTTTGGCGGTTTCCTTGGTGGCGATTATATTGATTATCAATAGCGGAAAAAAGATTGAGACCCAAGAGATTCAAACTCCCGTGGTTGAAAGTGGAAAGTTAGATATCGGAGAGGAGGGAGTTATCAATTTCAGGGAAGATAAGAGCGATTGTAGTGGTGAGGACAAAATAGTTTTGGGGATAACCAAAGAAGACCAAGATAAAATTGGCAAGGCCCTTTCTGCGGAAGACTGGATGGGAATCACAGAATTGATATCTATAGGAAAAGCATTTTCGGTGGGCATTTGCACAAAGGCGAAAGTTATTGACAGAGCAATGTTTCTTCGGCAGGTTCGCATTTTGGAGGGTGAAAATATCGGCAAATCTGGTTGGCTACCATACGAGTGGATAAAATAGCATAGTAAGGGCTTGACAAGCTGTTTTGGTTTGAGATATTATAAAATAATAGTTTTGCCCTAACTCAAGGCGAAGCGAAATAACTTCTAACCACGAGCGGGCAATTACAGAAGCTTACGCTTTTTGCGTTGGCATTTGTAATTGCCCGCTTTTTATTTGGGCAATTTTTAAATGGGATTAGTAGCAAATCTTAAAAACTTTTTAAATATTAGAACAAAGGCAGCAGGATTTCTCTCTCGTTCGGATTTCGGTTTGGTGAGCCGGTTATTCGGGCAGGAATGGGGAGAGCTCAAATATCTGGAGGCCTATGGGAAGTCGCTCTATGTATATGCCTGCGTCTCGAAGATAGCCGAGAAGATCGGGAGCATCGATTTCAAACTCAACAAGATAATCAACAAGGAGGGAGACACGGAGGAGGTATTGAGCCATGAGATTCTCGACCTGCTTTACATGGCAAACCCCTTTTATACGAAGGCGGAGTTCCTCGAGACCGACGTGATAAACAGGAAGCTGACAGGTGATTCGTTCATTTTGAAAATCAGGAACACGGCTGGTCAGATTGCCGAGCTTTGGAACATAAGGCCAGACTTGGTGACCATCCATCCCGATCCGGAAAACTACATCGGGTATTACGAGATACTGACAGCGCAGGGAAAAAGAAAGAGGGTCGAGACGACGGAGATGATTCACATAAAATACCCGTCGCCCCTCAATACGCTCTTGGGAATGTCACCCTTGTCGTCGGCCAAAGTCAGGGTGGACATAGAGAAGTATGCTTCGGAATTCCAGAGGGACTTCTTCCTTAACAATGCGAGACCCGATGCGATGATTGAGCTGGAGGGCGGATTGACCGAAGTGCAAAGGCAGGAACTGAAAGAGGGTTGGGAGAAGAGACACAAGGGTGTTGGTAAAAGTTCAAAGATCGGAGTCCTGTTCGGTGGGGCGAAATACCATCAGGTGAGCCTGACCCAGAAGGAGATGGACTACATTGAGTCGATGAAGTTCACCCGGGATGACATTCTGGTGGCGTTCAAAGTTCCTAAGCCGATCGTGGCCATAACCGACGACGTGAACCGGGCCAATGCCGAGACGGCTCAGGAGATATTCTTGAACGAGACAATAATTCCAGAGGTAAAGAGGCTCGTTGACAAGCTGAACGAGCAACTAATAAGGCCAGACTTCGGAGAGGAATATTTTGTATCATTTGCCGATCCTGTCCCAGTAAATAGGGAGATGCGGTTGAACGAATTCGACAAGGGAATCGACAGATGGATCACCATAAACGAGGCGAGGAGGGAAATGAAGCTCGAAGTGATACCAGGTGGAGATGTCCTTTTCAGGCCGATGATGGTTCAGCCGGTTGCCACTATTGGGGAAAAGCCAGAAGAGAAAAATTATAGGAATCTCCATGGCAAAAGAGTTCTGAAATATAAGTTCCAATTAAGAGAGGAACTGCAAACTAAAATTAAGGAGATACAAATGAAAGTGAAAGAAAAGGTTAAAGAAAAAATAGATATATTAAAAAAGGGTATAAAAGACAATTCTCTTTTCAAGGATGTGGGAAGAAGGAGACAATATTGGGATTACAGAATGAAGGATATTGATGTAAAGAGTAAGAGAATGAGGTCTCTGGTTATCACTATAAAAAATCAACAGAAGGAAAAGTTTATTGATAAATTTAAGAAAGTTAATCCAAAAACAAAATCTGACATCAGGAAACTGTTTAATAGAAAAGAGGCGAACCGAGAATTTAAGAAAGCGATACTGCCCTTGATGCTCTCGATCTTCAAGGAGGCGGGAGAGGATGCGATGTCGCTGCTGAGATTGGACAAGCCATTTGACATCGAAAAGAAAGTTGGCCCAACGATATTGGGACTCCTTGAAAAACGGGCAGCATTCTTTGCGAGTAGTGTGAATGAAACGACTCTTCTTGGATTGGCAGAAACCCTTGCCATAGGTATAGAGGCAGGAGAAAGCATAAAAGACCTTGAAAACAGAATAACTGATGAGTATGACAACTTCCAGAAATACCGGGCTGGAATGATAGCCAGAACGGAAACCAATGCGGTCGTGAACGAGGCTCATTTAGAAGCATATGACCAGAGCGAGGTTGTGGAGGGCAAGGAATGGGTGGCTACTCTTGATGACAGAACCAGGGACGAGCACCTGATGATGGACGGGGAGATAGTCGGCAAAGATGCACCATTCAGCAACGGGCTTGACTATCCTTCAGAGCCAAACTGCCGATGCACTGTAGCTCCTGTGGTTAATCTGATTTAGACTATGGATTTAGCATATGTCGTAGGCAAAGGAGACTCACAGAAGCACAATGAGCTGAGATTTTCAGTAAGAAGTGCCGAAAAATATTTAAAATTTGATAGGTTGTTTCTGATAGGATACAAGCCGACCTTCTTCAACGATAAAGCGATACATACATTTGTCCCGGACGACCAAGGGCACAAATACAAGAATGTTGCCAAGAAGATAAGGATCCTGTTGAACGACGAAAGGATATCTGATGACTTTATTTTTATGAATGACGACTTCTTCATCCTGAAGGAGTATGAGGAAATCCCATATTATTACAACAAGACAATAAAGGAGTGGATCAATGATTACCCGACCCGCAAAGGAAGATATTACGGGCAGATAGAGGGATTGTATAAAGTGTTCCCAGAGGGGAAGTTTTTCGAGGCACACTTCCCGATAGTTTACAACAAAAGGATGGCGAGAGCAGTAATGGAGAAATACCAATTGAAATTGACCCTGATGCTGAGAAGCTTCTACTGCAATGAATACATAGACAGGATAAAGCCAGAGGAATCAAGGGATCATAAAATATACAACTCGGATAAGATAGAATCGACATTTAAGAGCACTCCATTTGTCTCGTCCACAAATGCAATAGCAACGAATTCGATATTCAAAAACATTCTTTTAACGAGGTTTCCTAAAAAATCTCAATATGAAAAATAATCAAAGTCGAAATAAATAACAATATTAAAAAAATGGAACTGATAAAGAAACAATTAGATATAAAGGTGAAGGAGTTCAATGAGGAAGAGGGGACAATAAGGGCGATTCTTGCTTCTGGCATGCCTGATAGGCAAGGAGATATGATTGATAACTCAAGCTGGAATTTTGATGATTATAAGAAGAATCCAGTGGTTCTTTGGGCTCATGACCATACTCAGCCAGCGATAGCACAGGCATTGGAAATAGGGATCAATTCAGATGGGATGCTTGAGGCAGTGGTTAAGTTTGCTGTGGAGGAATATGAATTTGCCAAAACAGTATTCAAACTAATCTCTGGCAAGTTTATGAGGGCTTTCTCCGTTGGATTTTTCAGCAACAAGATAGAAGAAATAAACGATATCAGAATTCTGAGAGACAACATCTTATATGAGTTTTCTGTAGTCAATGTAGGAGCAGATGCTTTGGCGCTTGCCAAGACAAAAGGGATAGATGTCAGTTCGATTGAGAAGATGGAGGAGAAAAGAGACATAGAGAAGCCATATCCAACTGAACATTCCTGCCGCCTTGAGGATCCTGGCAAGTATAAAAAGTTTAGAAGAGATAACTGTGCGGCTAAGCACGATGGAAAGTGTATAGACTATATTTACGGAATTTTAAGTCCCAAAAAATCAGAATTACAGGCTATGAGATATGATAAGGAAATATGGACAGAAGCCAATGCCAAATCTCATTGTAAGGATAATGATGGAACTTTTGAACCGGCTAGTGAAAAGGAACACAAAGTTCGCCTTGAAAAGGAGGGGAGAGTTCTATCAGCAAAGAATAGAGGAGTGATAGAGAAAGCGAAAGGCGCTCTTGAGGATGTTTTAAGAGCTGATGAGGACAGCCGGGCAGACAAGAAGAAGAGTAGGATTGCGATAAACCAAACAAATTATAAGAGAGTCTTAAGCAAGGCAATACGGGAGTTAATAGAGGCAAGGAACATATAAAATGAAATTATCGGTTGCGATAATGATGCATCTGGCGAGGGAGAAATATAAAGAGTATCTTCTTTCAAAATTAGGGAATGTTCCCATCGCAATGGATAGGGGAAAAGGATTGTGGGATACCGCAAAAAGAGCATGGTTGGCACACAATCCAGAGGAAAAATACCATATTGTGATTCAGGACGATGCCATCATAGGGAAGGATTTTTATCTGAACATTGAAAAAGAAATAAACAGATATCCGAATCAAGCATATAGTTTCTATTTTGGCAATAGAAAAGGCATGAGAGAGATTGCTGAAAAAGGAGAAAAAGACGACGGAGTGATGATGAGGTGGATATCGTGGGGAGTGGCGATATGTTTGCCGACGAGAATTATCCCTGAGATGGTAAAATTTTGCGACGAGATGAAAACTTTGGAAAAGCATGACGACACGAGGATATCTCATTTTTTAAAAAAAATAGGGATGAAAGTATGGTATCCGATACCTTCATTAGTGGATCATCGGCCGGAAAAAAGTTTAATCCAGAGCGATTTAGGCGGAGGCCGGAAAGCATATAAATTTATAGGAGAATGATACAAAAGTTTTTACATCATATTTGGGTTGGCCCATTAAAGAGACCGAAAAAGTGGATGGATACTTGGCCAGCGAAACATCCCGATTGGAATTACATTTTATGGGACAATAGAAAGGTTTTTAACAAAAGCTGGATAAATCAAAAGCAAATTGATTTTTATAAGAGTAGGAGGGAGTGGCCCGGGATAGCAGACATTATCAGGTATGAAATACTCTACGAATATGGCGGGATTATGCCCGGTGCTGATTGGGAATGTCTAAATCCCATAGATGAATTGCTTGATGACTGTGAACTGTTTGCAGTATCGTGCTGTGGCGACAAAAATATGTGGAAAAGAGTGGATGGGAAAAAGGATACAAAGCTGCCGATATTCTTATCGCGGGGAAAAACAGAATTTGAAAACCTTATCACGCCAATAATAGGAGGAACAAAGGGACATTGGTTTTTTGGCAGATTGAATGAAGAAATCGGAAAGATAGTAAATTTTGGCCCTCCATGGAGAACCACAGGAAATATGTTTTGCCAAAGGATGGTAAAGACATATAAACCCCAGATAAAAGTATTCCCGATGCATTATTTCATCCCAGACCATCCTCGGACAGCCACATCGCATTCCCATTATAAATACATTGGAAAAGACAAAATATATGCAAGACATCATTGGGGAACGACAAGGCATGCTTACAAAGAAGGAATTTAAAAATATTTTAAAAAATCAAAATAAAGAACCGATAATCCTATTAAAAAATAAAAGGTCTGAACCCCAAAATAGGATGGGCGGATTATTAAACCATTTAACAAAACCAAATAGAAAAAAATGAAAATCAAAAAGCCAGACGGAACGATAGTGGAAGTGGCCGATGACTATACATTGTTGGAAGGCGAAGAGGAAGTAAAAGACAAGGGAAAAGATGAGGGAGCTGATGAGTCTCCTGCTGGGACACCTGGAGATGATGCTGGAAATGATGCTGGAGATGATAAAGATAAAGAAACCGATGAAGAGAAAAAGGTTAAGACAGGATTGAAGACCTTCATTAGGTCAGAAACTGTTAAGTCCTTGGAGAAGGAGTTGAATAAGATTTCCGATGGATTGGTCAAGAAGTTCTTTGATGGCGTGACCAAGCAGAGAGCGAATTTGATTGACACCAAGAAGGAAGTCAAGAAGGACAGCGACCAGGAAGTGGTGAGGAAGTGGTTCAGCGCTCTTATTCGCAGGGACTCCCAGGCAATGGCGGAAATTCAGAAAGGGTTCATGGGAGATACTGATGTAACTCAGGGTGGAAATTTAGTCCCTACCCAGTTGCTTGCCGAGATAAACAGGTTCACTGAGGAATACGGAGTGGCGCGCAGAGACATGAGATATCTCCCATTCTCTGGACCTGGAAACAACAGATGGATTCCAGCTTTGGCAAATTCAGTTAGTGTTTATTGGACTGCTAAAGGTGAAGCCAAGACATCGACCAAACCTACTTTCGGATTAGTTGAGCAGACCCTTGAAAAGCTTGCTGCCATCGTCCCGATAACCGAAGAGATTCTTGAGGATGCTGCAATCAACATTATAGCGTTGCTTGGTGAGTTGTTCGGTGAGGCGATTGCGAAAGAGGAAGACAGAGTTTTCTTGAACGGAGACACCGGGGCAGGAGATCCTTACATGGGCGCCATCAGAGCAGTTGGAATCATTCCTGTGCCGATGGGAGTCGGAGTTATTGCGAATATCACTGCCGATGATTTGAACAATCTTATCTATGCTGTTCCGAGAGCGATTAGAGATAAGGGTAAGTTCTACATGCATAGCACCATCTTCCAGATTTTGCAGCAATTGAAGACTGCTCAGGGAATCTATATTGTGCAATCTCCTGTTGGAGCTAAGCCCGGCTCGATTTGGAACAGACCTTATGAGCTGGTTGACATTCTTCCAGACAATTCAGTTTCAGGCGAAGATGAGCCAGTCATGTTCTATACTGATCTTTCCAAGACTTGCGTTTACGGAGACAAGCAGGGTTTGAGGGTGAAGTTGCTCGACCAGGCAATTGTTAAGTCTGCAGAGGAGTCTCCTTCCGATTTGAACCTTGCCACCCAGGATATGGTTGCCTTGAGAATTGCGAAGAGGGTAGGCTATGTTCCTGTCCTTCCTGCCGGTATCGCTGTGTTGCAGTTAGGTGCAGAATCCTAAACTAATTCCTTGTGATTAGCCATCCTATTTGAACTCAAAATTGTCCGAGAGATTCAAGTAGGATAGGACAATTGGGTAATCGCAAGAACAAAATAATGACAAAAAAAGAAAAGCTAATTTACTTAGCTGGAATAATTGATGGAGAAGGTTGTATGGGAAGGGTTTGTAGCACAAGTAAAAAAAGAATGAAGGAAGGCAGGAAGGCATCTTATTCTGTCAGATGTGAAGTAAGTAATACCTCAAAAAAACTAATAGATTGGTTATATGAAAATTTTGGTGGATACAAATATCCTATTAAAAGAGAAGAAAATAGAAAATTACAATATAGATGGAAGTTAAGAAGAAAAGAGATGAAAAAGATTATTCCCCAGATGATTCCTTATTTAATTATTAAGAAAAATGAAGCGAAACAATTGTTCGCGAGATTTAAGCGGGATAGAACAACCGGATAGCACAAAAATATGATTAAGGCAAAAGATTACATAACAAAACCCTTCAAGAACTTCATAAAGAAGTTTAAGAGGAAAAAGGTCGCGAAAAATAAAACCAAATAATCAAAATGGCAACATTTGTTTGGCAGTTACAGGGAACAACTCCAACCACAATAATAGACACCGACAAACTTCAATTCGCTAATGGTGTTTTCGATGGCAAGATTACAGTTGGTGAATATAATGAAAGCACTCATGTTAAAGATGTCGGAGAGGCTGATAAGAGTGCTGAGAATACTCCTCGCAATGTAAAATACATTTCATCGGCAAAAGCCGATTGGGGAGACGGGGAAGAAAATTTAGTTGATATTATTGAAGCAGAATGCTCCCTGAAAATCAAATTTTCAGACACTGGAGTAATAACGGAAGACGCAATTTTCTATGCCTATGATGGGACCACGCCAGCAACTCCTCCAGTTAATGTCACTATTTATGGGGCAGAACTTGGGGACACAGATTGGACAGCAATAGCAGGAAGCGGATCGGCTTTGGCTTTGGATGCCCAGGAGGCTGCTGATGACCACGATTTCTTTATTCCAGTCTCGGCGAGTCCAGATACGGTTGGAGCAAAAACAGGTAAGGTAAGAATTGAATTAACTTACAGCTAATAATTAACCATTTTATAGAGGCTTATGAAAGACTCAAAAGTAAAATGGGCCATATCCCTGTCAAACGGGGAGACGGTCTACGAAGACAAAGGCGATTACAGAATCATCAAAGGCGAGATATCGCCTTGGCAGAAATTATTGAAGTTTATTGACAAACAAGGAGTGAGGATTACTTCTCTATCCCTTTATATGGACGACGGAAGAAGATGGAACTTGCCGAGTGCCGGCAGAAATCCTAAGTTCAAAGAGTTCGCAGATGCCGAGAAGCCGATTAGCTACAGATTCTTCAGGAAGGCAGGGATAGATATGGACTTTGACGGAGGGAACAGGAAGGAGGAAATCTACACGGTGGCGGAAGCCATTTACAAGGACAAGAAGCTCCAGGTTTGGGTGCCGGAAGAGAATCCGGAAGTTTGCTGGAGTGTGATTGTTAAATAGAATGGCGAAAAAGATTGAGAAAATCAATTCAAGCACATTTAAAATTCATTATGACAAATGGAGTAATGTTGAAATTGGTGGAGATACCCAAGAGTTTAAACCAGAAGCTAAACTGAAAAAATGGGGAGATGAATGTTGGATTAAAGTTAGTTTACCGACTGCTAAAAAGAAAACACCAAAATTTGAGGGAAATAAAGTTAAGTGGATTGATGCAGATAAAGAAGTTCATTTGTATCCTTTAGAACCGAGAGAGTTTGAAGAAAACGGGCATCAGGTAAAACAACTGGAAAACGGTGGATTTGAATTTGAGGTAATCCTTAAAAAGAAACCCAAGACCAACAAAATAGTTCTTAATATAGAAACAAAAGGATTGAAGTTTTATTATCAGCCAGAATTGACGCAAGAAGCAAGAGATAGAGGAGATTTTCAGCCAGAAAATGTTATTGGAAGTTATGCAGTTTATCACGCTACAAAACAGCCAATGCACGCTTCAAAAGAGGAAGCCGAGAAATACAAAGTATGCAAGTTTGGACACTTCTTTAGACCAAAAGCCACAGACGCCAATGGCGATTGGGTTTGGTGCGATTTACAAATAGACGAGAAAGCAGGCATCTCAACAATTACAGTCCCACAAGAGTTTCTGGATAGGGCTATTTATCCAGTAAGCACAGGAACAGAGAACTTCGGATATGAAACAAAAGGGACTATAAGTGGCACCTCAATAGAAAATCACATTATTGCCTTTGTCTTTACTATTCTTAAAGATGGAACTGGTGAGAGTATAACAGCTGGACTCTCGGGGGGACCAGCTAATGCAAAGTGTGCTATTTACAAGGACAGCAATGACGAATTAGTAGCTAATTCCCCCACAGATGAAAAGGGTGTTGATGTTGCTGATTGGCCAACTGTAACTTGGGAAGAATTTACTATTTCAGGAGATAAACCTTCTTTAGTTAAGGACACGGCATATATTTTATCTGCGTGGGGAGATGGTCTTGTCTTTATGGCTTGGGATTTTGGGGCAGAAGACCAAGGAAAATCAGAGTCGATTTCTTATGGGAGTTGGCCTGGTTCAATAGCTTGGGACATAGAGTCGATTGAGAAATACTCCATCTACTGCACCTATACACCAGCGGCGGCCCCAGAGACAGTAAATTCTGATAGAAGCATAGAGTTAAAAGGGAAGACAACAAGTCAGGCAGAAAGAAGTTTGGAATTGAGAGGCAAGTTGGCCACTAATTCAGAAAGAAATTTAGAACTTAATGGCGAACAATCATTGAGTTCTGATAGGAGTTTTGAATTACACGGAGTTAGTTCTTTAACAAATGAAAAAAGTTTAGAGTTGACAGGAGAATTATCTGACAATAGTGAAAGGGATTTTGAATTAGAGGGAAAAGTGGCAGATGAGAGAGATGTGGAACTTATTGGTTCGCTTCCAATTGAGAGCGAGAGAAACCTTGAATTACAAGGCATCGCTCCTTCTCAATCGGAAAGGGAGTTTGAGTTGAGAGGGAAGGATACAGACGAAAATGAAAGGCAGATAGAAATTATCGGGGAATTAGGACAAAGCTCGGAGAGGAGTTTTGAACTGGAAGGCGAGCCAGCCATAAGTGAAAGAGATATTGAGCTATTGGGTGAAGCAGAAATTATTGCAGAAAGGGGAATGGAATTGAAAGGGGTCAGTTCTTTAGAAAGCGAAAGAGGAATAAACATTACTGGAAAAAATGAAGCCAATGATGAGAGAGGCATTGAACTTGTCGGGAAAAAAACAGCTGAAGATGAAAAGAACATAGAGATTACTGGAAAGATTTTATCTGATAGTAAAAGAGAAACAGAACTACACGGAATAGATGTAGGTCAAGGAGAGAGAGAAATTGAAGTCATTGGCAAGTTAGCAAGCGAAGACGAAAAGGGATTTGAATTATTTGGTATTGAAATATTGCCTTCGGAAAGAACTTTTGAATTATTGCCAGAGGGTTCAGATGTAAGCGAGAGGCAAATAGAATTACATGGCATCGCAGAAACTGAAGATGAAAAGCAAATAGAACTTGGTGGAGCTTTGAAAGCGAACAACGAGAGAAACATAGAATTATTCGGGGCATCAAAAGAAAGCAACGAAAGACAGATAGAGTTAAGAGGAACACTGTTTGGAGATAATGAAAGGGGAATTGAGTTAAGTGGAAGAACTCCAGTTGAATCTGATAGGGAGATAGAACTTTGGGGAATAGAAAAATTAGAAAATGAAAGAGAATTTGGATTGATAGGTGGATTGGCAAATATAGATGAGAGAGAATTTGAATTAGAAGGATGGCAACCATTCATTTCCGAAAGATTATTTGAAATCAGGGTAATAGCGAGAGATCCCTATTGTCCGAAGCCAAGCCCATATGCTCCTAAAGTATCACCTTATAGTCCAAAAATAAGTCCATATAAACCAAAAGCATCGCCATATAGTCCGATGGCGAGCCAATATCATAAATTAAAACCAGCAGTATGCCATTAAAAAATTATTGCGAAATAGAAGACATAGAGAATTATTTGCTTACAGAAATCGATGTTGCCTTTGAATCACAGGTTGAGAGGTGGATTGAGGCGATGGAGAGACACATAGACAAAGAGACAGGCAGGAATTTCAAAGCCGATGAAGAATCATCGGTTAGGAAATTCGACGGAGATGGAGAACAAGATTTATTCATAGATGATTGTATTGAAGTAGAAAAGATTGAGGTGGATGGGGCAGAGAAAGAGCATTGGCTTTATCCTTCCGATGAGTTGCCATACACGAAGGTGATTCTCAAAGATTCCGTCTTCACAAAGGGAAACCAAAACATTGAGATAACGGCAAAGTGGGGATACTCAGAAGATGTGCCGGCTGACATCGAGTTCGCCTGCACAGTCTTGGTTGCTGGAATAATCAACAGGAGTTTGAGCCACGAGGGGGAGGTTCAAAGCAAGACAGTTGGACCTTATAGTGTAACTTTTAAAACAGAAAAGCAATGGTCTGATTTCGAGCAGATAGAGGGAACTCTTGAAAAATATAAGAAATATAGCTTTTAAACATGTCGGTTGAAACATTTTTTAACAAAGTGGTGTTGGTGAGACGCCTCGTCCCGGATGACAGCGAGTCTCCGGAAGACACCGAGGAATACAGAGAGCATTTAGGAGGAATCAATGTCCCATGTCTGGTGTATCCGTTGGACGATTCCTATGGCGAGGACTTCTCCGGAAGCTATGGGAAGGACCTAATGATGATTTGCAACATTTATGACATTAAAGAGAAGGACAAAATCATCGAGGGCGAAAACGAATATGAGGTCAAGGGAGTCAAGGAGTTCAACTTCTTAGGGACATCGCTGATGGAACTGAGAATCCGTTTAATGCCGACTCCAGAAGAATCATGATTAAGCTAAAATTTCAAGTCAAAATAGATGCGAAACTTAAAGAGCTGGTCGAAAGAGGGACAGAGTTGATTGACAACGACATAGCCAGCGTCTTTGAAAGGGGGCTTGTCGGTATAGTCGCATCGGCTATAAAGGACTGCCCAGTTGATACTGGCCGGTTGAGGACAGATATTGGTCACAAATTTAATAGAAGAAAATTAGAAGCGATAATCTATAATACAGTTGAGTATTCAGTTTATGTCCATGAAGGGACTCGATATATGAGAACAAGGCCGTATATTTTAAGAGCCATTAAGGATAAGGGAGAAATTCAAATGAGGAGAGAATTAGAGCGCAATGTATTAAAGGAATACAGAGGATTATGATAAACACAATTAAAAATAAAATTATTGAATTGCTCGGGGGGATCGATGAGATGAAGGGCATTTATGACTATCCCGAAACGAACCCGAAAGGATACCCATTTATGTTCGTTTTGTGGGAAGGGAACGAATCGGAGGAGCTTACCAATACCCAGGACAGCATTTATCTCAACTATAAAATCACATTAGTCCAGGAAAAGTTAGAGGACTTTAAGGGCAGGAAGAATGCCGAGGTGACAGCAGAAGACAGGGCCTGGCAGATAGAGACCCTCTTCAGAGAGAACAACGACTTGGGATTGGGGAATGTCTTGAGGATTCTGCCTGTGGGAACAGCGAAAAGGTATGATGCCCAAGCCACACGAATAATTTTAGAAATAATGATTAAGGTTCATATTGTAGAAAATGTAAAAGTATAAAAGGTCGAACAAATAAATATAAAATCAACACAGATAAAATCATGCACATAGGACGCAGAAACCAATTGAATATTACATTAGACCCGGTAGTAAGGATAGATACCATTCCTTACCTTAGCTGCACACTCCAGGAAAGACACACTCCGATTGCCGACACGCAAGCGAAAGCAAGGAGAGATGCCGAAGGAAGTAAATCAGTGGAAGGAAAGAAATGGGGAGACGGAAGAGTTGAGGTCGTATTGGATCCGACTACAGCTCCTTACTGGTTGGCTTTGGCTTTGGGCAGGATAAATAGCTCCACGCCAAAGGACCATCTAATTACCCAGAGTCCAGAGAACGAGCCATTGATAGCCACAATTTCCAGGGAAAGGAATATGGGAGAAATAATTGAATTTCTGAATTCGGTGGTCGATACTTTTGAGCTTAATTTTGCCGATGATGTAGCAAAGTTGGGCATGGATATTATGTCAAAATATCCAACGTCTCCTGAAAGCCCGGAAAGTCCGGGAGATGTGGGAGAGGGAGAAGATCTGACCTATTACACATTCAGGAACGCCACTGTGAAGGTCGGCGATTTGGAGAGTCCAGAAGCGATGATACTGATTCAGGTCAGGGAGCTGACCTTGAGGATTGAAAATGGGGCAGAGATTATCTTCTTGCCAAGAGGTGAGATTAGGATTGTTTGGAAGGCGATAAGGGTATCAGGCCATTTCAAGCTTTTATTCGAAGACGAAGTTCAATTAGGAGCTTTTGCCGATATATCTGCCAAACAAGGTTTGCTTATCACCTTTGAAGGAGAGGATAGCGACAAGATAGAAATAGCAATTCCTACATTCAGGGTGGATAATTGGAGTGAGGAAGCCGGAATAGATGACTTGGTGGAAGAGGGGATTGACTTTGTGGCAGAATACGATGTCGATGCGGAAAAGACGATAAGCGCGGAGGTAGTCAACGGGGTCGACAGATACAAAGAAGAGTCATAAACAATCTATGGAAACCAAAACAATCACAACCCCAATGAAGGGGCATAAAATTGAATTGCGGGAGTGGATTACTGGGAAGGAATACGAGGAGATACAGAAGCCCATAACAGACATCCGAGCGATATTTGAAACCACCGGAATAGGGAAAGGCATGGGAAGAGGGGAAGTTAATGTCGGCGAGGCATCAAGGAAATCGACCGAGAATGCCATTAAGATAATAGTCATCTCGGTTGATGGAGAGGACAAGAATATTCTTGGAAAAGTTCAGTCGATGAGAAGCGAGGACTATCTCTTTGTTCTGAAAGAGGTGGATAATATCGCCACAGGGAAAAATTTTATCCTGCCCGCTTGGAAGCCAGAAGGCAGTATCGATTCGGAAAGCTAACCTCAGAAATGCAGATGGTATCAATCTGCGAGCTTCTGGGTTGGGATTACGATCAATACATGAGCCAGCCGGTTTGGTTTATTGAGTATTTGAAAGACAAGCTAAAGATCGACAGTGAGAATGCCCAGGAACAGACCAGGAGGCTTAAAAAATAATGCCTGATTACAAGCTACAATTTATCATAGATGCCCAAAATAAAGCTGACAAAGTGTTCAAGCAGGTGGAAACAGGTATGGGCAAAATACAAAAAAGACTGAAGGACATGCAGCCAGCTTTCAAAAAGATGGCGATGATTGGAACTGCTGCCTTTGCTGCTGTTACTGCAGCTGTCTATAAATGTGTTCAGGCGTATTTCGCACAAGAAAGAACCGAAGCAAGATTAGCCCATCTTTTGAAACAGACCTCTGGCGCGACGAAAGAGCAAGTAGATATGCTTAAACTGCAAGCCACAGCTCTGCAAAAAGTCGGGGTTGTAGGGGACGAAGTGGTTATGATGGGACAATCCCAACTGGCGACATTCGCCTTGAATGCCGATACCATAAAGGTTCTTACCCCCTCGCTGATGGATATGGCTGTTTCTGTCAAGGGGGTGAATGTAACGCAGGAGGACATGATAACCATCGGGAACTTGCTCGGAAAGGTAATGGCGGGGCAGGTCGGCGCTTTGGGGAGGTATGGTGTGACTTTAAGCGACACCCAGATAGAGCAGTTGAAAATGGGAACTGAAATGGAAAGAGCAACAGTTTTGGCAGAAGTTTTGGAGGGGAACTATGGCGGATTAAATGAAGCAACAAGAGAGACAGCTGAAGGAGGGATGAAGGCCCTGAAGAATGAGATGGGAGACTTAACAGAAAAAATAGGAGAGGCTTTTATCCCAATGCTTGAATCGGTAATCGAAAAAGTGTCTCCCGTAGTTGAAAAAATGGATAAATGGATTAAAGAAAATCCCGAGCTTACAAAGACCATAATTATTGTTGCTGCTGCCATCGCAGGATTGGTGGCGATAATCGGAGGGCTTGGATTGATTCTGCCTGGTATAATAGCAGGCTTTGGTCTTTTGTCGGTTCCAGTATTTATTATTATTGGACTTTTAGCTCTTTTAGGTCTTGCCATTTACAAAATTAAGGAAAACTGGGCAAAAGACTTAGAGACTTTGAAGTGGATTTGGGAAAATTTCAAAGTAGGTTTGGAAGGAATTTGGACTCACATCCATGATTTCTTTGTAGAGACTTGGGAAGGAATAAAAAGTGATTTTAAGACAGGGGTAAACTTTCTGATAGGGCTGGCAGAAGGATGGGCGAACATGTGGGTCAAAGCGGTCAATGTGATTATAGGAGCATTAAACAAATTAAAAATTTCAGTGCCGTGGTGGGTTCCAGGGATCGGGGGAAAGTCCTGGGGTGTCAATATAGCAAAGGCAGCAGAGGTTGTGCTTCCTCGTTTAGCTAAGGGAGGACTGATTATGGGACCTACTGCAGTATTGGCCGGAGAAAAAGAGCCAGAGGCCATAGTCCCTTTAAGCAGAATGGCATTGGCTGGAGGAACAATCAATGTCTATATCCAGGGTGGCAATTATCTCTCGAGAGACGCAGCATTAATGTTTGGGAAGGAAATTGCCAAGGAGGTAAAGCGCAACATCAAATTGTAAAATGGAAATTCAAATTATCATAAACGAGGAAGATAGGACGTCTGACATCGCCCTTGACAGTATCCAAAAGGAGGATCTGATAAACGAGACGAAAGATACCCTGATGTTTCAAGTCAGGAAATACGGGACGAAGGGCTTTGTGCCGAAAGTGAACGAGGAGGTGGTGATGAATATAGACGGGCAGATAGAGTTCGGAGGGGCGATAGTGAGCGTCGAGAAGTCAATACAGGCAGGGCAGATGGTCGTTTATGATGTCGTTTGCTCTGACTACTCGCTGTTCCTTAACAGGAAGCTAGTGCTGGAGAGGTTTGATAATCAAACAGTAAACTACATTATCGATTTCATAGCGGATAAATATGCAGAAGGTTTCACGATAATAAATGTCAACTGCCCGGTAGAAGTGAAGACAATGACATTCAACCGCCTGACGATGTCGGAATGTCTTGAGAAGCTGGCGAAGGCCGTGGGATATTCTTGGTATGTCGATTACGATAAGGATCTCCATTTCTTCCCCAAAAACGAGAATTCGGCACCTTTCATAGTAGAAGACGACAACGGAAAATACTTGCAGGACACTCTAAAGATAACGGACGATTTGAGCCAGATAAGAAACAAAGTCTTCATCAGGGGTTCGGAGGAGAGAGCAACAGCAAGGACTGAGATATACGTCGGCGATGCGGACCAGAAAATATTCCCTCTGGCCAACAAATTCGCCGAAAAGCCGACAGTTGAAGTTAATGATGTCGAGGTGGATGTCGGTGTGGATTACTTGCACAAGGAAGAGGACTATGACTGCTTCTGGAATTTTCTGCAGAAATACATGAGGTTCAAGGAGAACATGGATGGGAAGAAAGTTGAGATTATAGGTATCCCTTTGTTCCCTGTTCTGGTGGCAATTCCAGAGTCAGTTTCAATTATCAAGTATGGAATTTACGAATTTTTCAAAGAAGAGAAAAGCATCGCAAGCAGGGAAGAGGCACTGAAATATGCCCAAGCCCAACTGGAGGCATACAAGGACGGAGTAATGGAGGGGGGCTTTCAGACGGACACTCCCGGATTGAGAAGCGGACAGATAATAAGGATAAATTCCTCTTTGCTCGGCATCGACGAAGAGTTCTTGATACAAAAGGTCTCATTCAGTGCGATAGCGAAAGACAAGGGGATATGGTCTGTGGACCTGGCCATGATGAGGATTGTCGGTATTATTCAAGTGCTCCAGGATTTGATAAGAGCCAGGGAGATAAGAGAATTTGACCCAGAGAATCTGTTTACTTTATTACAATTAGAAGATAGTTGCGGAGCGACTGATTCCATAGAAGCTCCAGTTGTGACAACTACAAAGGATTATGTTTGGGTTGGGAATAGCGAACCAAACCCTATAATCTGGAATTGTTGGACTTGGGCTGATTAAAAATATGAAATTAAAATTCAAAGACAAAGCAACAATAAAAGGGAAATTAAGATTTACAACCTACAAAGCCGAAAATTGGTTTGGCAGGTTATTGGTTTGGCTCAAACTAAAAGAAAGAAAAATGCTAAGGCAGACTGGTTGGATGAAAAATCTCGTTGTCTTAAATAGCACTGGCAATGGGCATGGAATGAACTTGCTTGTCAAGAGATTGATAAACAATACAACAAACGATTTGATAATTACGCAGGCGAAGATTGGAGACGATGATACTGCCCCTGTTAATGGCGATACTGATTTAGGAAATCCATTAGTAAGTGGAATTGTAGTAGCCACAGCAACCGAAACTGCCGTTAATATAGCGACTTTTGAATTCTTTATATCGGATGCAGAATTGCCTGAAGATGATTATAAGGAGTTCGGGATTTTCTGCGGAAATCAATTATTCGCAAGAAGTATAATCTCTCCTACCTATACAAAAAGCATCGGAGAAGACAGCAAAATTGAATATAAAATAACGGTAAATAATACATAATATGTCATTTCAAAAAGGACATCCTCAAAAAGAAGAAACAAGAGAGAAAATCAGACAAACAATGATTGGAAATAAAAATCCAATGTGGGGAAGGAAACATTCAAAAGAAACAATCGCTAAAATGAAGAAAAGTAGGACTGGACAACCAAGCAATACACTCGGAAAACATTGGAAGGTAAAAGATACTTCTAATTATAGTAAAGTAGCGAGACGGAGACATTATACAGAAGAAACCAAGAAAAAGATAAGTGAATCTAAAAAAGGAGAGAATCATTCAAGATGGATAAAGGATAGAAGTTTAATTGCCCCTGAAAGAAACTCTACAGAATACAGACAATGGCGTTACCAGATTTTTAAAAGGGATAGACATATTTGTAGAATAAATAATGAGGATTGCTCTGGAGAAGTTGTGGCTCATCACATATTGAGCTGGTCGGATTTCCCAGAATTAAGATATAACATTAACAATGGCATCACTTTATGCCAAGCCCATCATCCAAGAAAAAGGGCTGAAGAGAAACGGCTAATTCCATTTTTTAAGGAATTAGTGCCAGTATCAAATGAATTATAATGGCGTTTCCAAAATCCAGCCCAGTCGCCGGTGGCGATACTGGTAGAATTGGACAACATAATGATTTGAGAGATGATGTTATAGATGTTAACACTCGAAAGGTTGAGAAAACCGGCAATGAAACGATTAACGGAATTAAAACATTCGGTTCTATTCTTCTTTTACCTGCTGCCAATCCGACTACTGATAATCAGGCAACAAGAAAGAAATATGTTGATAGTTTTCCTTATGCTCCTAAAAGTGGCGTAGTGACTAAAGATATAGGTGATACTGTGGTGACTCAGGTAATACCTCACGGATTAGGAAGAGTTCCAAAATTTGTTAGGATAACTGCAACTTGGGGAGTATCTAATGAAAACCAGGAGCATAGTATATCAACAGGAACATATAATGGTTCTACGACTGCGACAGTCTATGGTTGGATTTTCTCAGCTAATTCAGGTTCAGGTTCAAGTTCTACTTATATGGTTTTAGTATATGATGGTGCACAAAAGTATAGACATGCCACTATCGCAATAGATGCAACCAATATCACCTTAACTTGGAGTAAAGAATCAGTTCCAGAGGGAACTGCTCGTCTGCTCTGGGAAGTTTTCTAAATATGCCTAAAAGAATAAGACAATTGATTGATACCGAATTGGAAGTAGCCTCTTTGGGGATTATATCTATTTAAAATTTAAGATTCAAAACTAAAAAAGGCATCCGCCAAGCAGAAATCCCGCAAAAGATAACCGCTTTTTGGATGCCGAGTTAATTATATGAATTTATTTGAATTGGCACAATTCGGAGTAGCAATATTTGCGGTAGGTTGTTTAGCTTATGTTATTACTTTTGTGGTGAAGAAGTTTTTAGACTTCCTAAAAAGACAGGAGGATAATTTTACTGACATTATCAAAAACCATATAAGCGATGACACAGAAGCCAAGAAGCAATTGGAGAAATCACATGTTGGATTGACAAAAGTAATAGAACAGTTGCTTAGATTTCTTGAAAGAAACAACAGAAAATAGTTCTTTAAAAGGTGAAAGGAGAAATAATGGGAGAACATTATGAAATGGAGATAATCTACAATGAGTTCGTTAAAAGCGAAGCGGATATAAAGGCAATTAAAAAGCTGTTGGAAAAGTGGGTAAGAAAGAAAAACAAAGTCCAGATCCAAGTAATCGTGGAGAAGTGGGAAACGAAGGGAGGCAAAAATGAAGAAGCTCTTGAAGCGGACATTAGGCATCGTCAGGGAATTAAAGAGACTAATTAAGGGTTTGGAGATAGTAAAAGGACACACCAAAAAACCCAATGACATCACTACCCTTCTAAATATATGTTTAGGAATGGAGATAATTGTGGAAAATCTGATAAGAAACAATAAAGAAGGTGATAGAAAATGATTGAGGTTTTAATATGCGAGGAATGCAATGCTATACATCCTGATACTTATGACGGATTAAACTGCCGAAAATGTGGTGGCAAATTAGTTCTCACTGAGTTTCCTGAGAGGGAAGTCCAAGATGATGATGAATAATCATCTCAAGTCGGGGCTTCTATTTCAAAAGAGTAGTTGCCCCGACCAATTATGAAAATCATTAAGCTATTAAAACAATTAAAAAAAATAAAACTTCCTTTTAGGCCGAGAGGGAAGAGAAATAGAATTTGGAAAAAGTTAAAAAAGGAAATCAAATGAGCTTATTTAAAAAACAATTTAATATACCCTTATCCGGTTGTATTCCAAGCCCCCTTGATAAGAGAGATGTTTTAACATCGGAAATTGACCCCGAAATAAAAAGATTTCCCAAAATTTGCCCCCCGCCCTTTGACTTAACTGTCCTTAAACAGGAAGGGCCAAGCTGTGTTGGATTTAGCGGAGCTTCCATAAAACAGGAAAAAGAGTTTAGAGAGAGAAACTCTGTGATATTTGATGGACTGTGGCTTTATAAGAAATGCAAAGAGATTGATAACTATTCAGGGCCGGGAACTTATCTGAGGATATTATTAAAAGTCCTTCAGAAATTCGGGGCAAAACCTCTGGGAGCTTCAGAATCAGAAGCTGAAAAGTATAAAATCGGTGGATATGCCAGAGTAGATGACTTATCATTTGAAGGATTAAAAAAGGAGATTTTTGTTCACGGAGCTTTATTAGCAGGATTTACCGGCTCAAATGCTGGCTGGAAATCGGCTTATATCAGGCTACCAAGAACGGGAGAAAGAAAATGGGGACACGCAACCAATTTACCAGCTTATAGAGAAAATTATCTTGACGGTCAAAATAGTTGGGGAAGGGAGTGGGGAGGTCATAAAGGATTGTTTTATGTGCCGAGAAATTATCTTCCTTTTGAAGCGTGGGTTATTTTAACTGACCTGCCTTCGCAGTTTTTAACTCCCTCTATTCAGCAAGGTTATGTGGCTCGGGAGTATCTGCGGACTAATAAATATCTGTTAAATCAGGAAGTTTATCCTGTTGTTGGTCTTGTTTTGAGAAAAACACCTGCGGGAGAAAAGATCCTTACTTTACAAAAAGGACAGAAGTGTATGGTAATTGGCGAGGCAATTAAAAAAGGAAATTATAATTGGATTAAAGTAAGGATAAAATGACTTATGAACGAAACAAGATTAGAAAATGCAAAAAGAAGATGTAGATGTGGATTTCAAAATCCCAAAAAAGACTCTTGGGCAAGAAGGAGAAGTATTCATCGGTGTTTAAAAGGAATTTTTATTCCACCAAAATTTCGAAAAATAGAAGAAGCAAAGGTCGCAGAAGTTAAAGAAGCAAAAATTATGAAATCAATTTACAAATCAAAGACTCTTTGGTTTAACTTGTTGGCTTTGATTCTAATGGTAGCCGGGAATTTCGGGTTTAAAGAATTCATACCTTCCCTTTGGGTAAATGATGTTGGTGTGGCGATAATAGTAATTGTTAATCTGATTTTAAGGTTTCTAACCAAGCAGCCAGTGAAGTTTTCTCTAAAAAAATAGCTTGATACTCCCATTGCTTTGCCTGTCTATTGACAAGGACTATGAAGGTATTATAATGAAGTAATGTCAATAGAAAAAATAGTTTATTTAGCAGGAATAATAGATGGGGAAGGATGTGTTAAACCTTCTAAAAGCAATTATCCACGATGTATAGTATCCAATACTTCAAAAGAATTGGTTGATTGGCTTTATGATAATTTTGGAGGGTATAAAAGTCCCAGTAAAAGAGAAGGAAATAGAAAATTACAATATTGGTGGATGTTACGAAAAAAAGAGATGAAAAATATCCTTCCTTTAATTATTCCTTATTTAATAATTAAAAAAGAAGAAGCAAAGCAATCTTTAAGATTGGCACAGAAAGAATATCCTAATCCCTTTTTGGGAAGAAAACATACTAAAAAATCTAAAAGAAAAATGACTAAAGCATTAAAAAAAATTTGGAAAGATAGAAAACTTATGAATTTAAAAAAATAGCTGGGAAAGCAATAATACTCCTAATGATTTCCTTGTGCTTATTGGGTCAGCCTCTTATTGCTCAAGCCCCTTCAATTCCTTCTGAGACATCTCTTGTGTTTATCCAAGAGAATTCGGTGATGGCAGTTTCAAAGCTCTCTAATCCGCCTAAAACTGGCACTTTAGGAGCTTTATATGGCGAGGAGGATATAAGAGACCTTATAAGGAAGAAATATCCAGAATTATATTGGATTGTTAAATGCGAATCAAATTTTAGACCAAATGTATGTTCCTTTGCTGGATGCCCGGCAGGAATGGGATTGATACAAGTCATCCCATCCAGTTTGAGGTTGTGCAAGAAAGAATTAGAAAAAGAACTAAATCCTTATAATGTTGAGGATAATTTAGAATGCGGAAAGGTTCTTTTAAGAATTCAAGGCTTAAATGCGTGGAATTCAAGTAGAAATTGCTGGCAACAGTATTATTAAAAATATCTAAATATGCTTGCCTGTCTTGACAGAGTTTCTTGCTTGTGTTATTAGCAAAGCGGTTGGGATTGGCAACCAAAACTGCTATAATATAGTTAGCCGTGAGTAAGAAGTTAATTTCTTCTGAAAGTGGTTGCCCGTGAGTAGGTGCCAATTCCACCGAAAGCGGGCTTTTTTATTAGGAGGGATAGAATAAAAGAAAGGCCGAGAAAGAAAATAAAAGAATATGAGAATATGAAAACACAAAACGGCAGGCCAGCCAAAATCGGTTCAATGTATTTCGAGCATTACGACAATGGGGGAGTGGTGAGGAAATTTACTCTTTGCTATTGTCCGTCTTGCAAAAGAAAAATCGGATTGACTCCCGAAGAGTTAAACAAATTCGCCGAGAATATGCCGGGATTATTGCTAGAGTTTATATCCCGGCTTGTCAGATTAAGGGTGATTTTGCCAAGATAGGGGACTGTGGATAAAACACTTGACAAGACCTCTTGGGTGTGAGAAAATTAAAATAGGTATGAAGAAGAAAAAACAAACAATGGTTAGTGTTCCGATGGCGGAATACAAAAGACTAAAGAGGTTAGATGCCAGAGAAATAAAAATGAGGCCACTGGTTTTGCAGTTGGCTTCTTTTATGTATAGCAAGAAAGTGAAGAAGAAAGTATCTTTGACAATCCAATAGAAATAAATTATTCATTATCATTTAGAACGCCATTAGGGGGTTTATTAAAAAAACCTTATACTTCGCACAATGTAGGTAAAGCGACACTTTAGATATAATCAAAAGAGGCTCTTAACCACTCCCCTATAAATATGAAAAAATCTAACATTCCTATAATTAAACATATCCCCGACTTTTTAGACTATTGTGAAGTTGAAAAAGGATTAGCAGATAAAACTCAACTAAATTATAACCGCTACCTCACCAAGTTCACCCACTGGCTCAAAAAGACCAAAAAAGACAACCTTCTGCCTCATGAACTGACTGCCGATGATATCTGGGCCTATCGCTTATATTTAAGTCGTTATACAGGAGAAAAAGGCCGTCCCTTGAAGAAAGTCACCCAGAACTACTATTTAATAGCTTTAAGAGCCCTTTTAAGCTATTTTACAGCCAAAGACCTAATATCACTCCCCGCAGATAAAATAAAGCTCCCAAAAGACGCTAAAGCCGAAAAAACCTTAAAATTCCTTAATTTAGAGCAAATTGAGAGGCTTTTAACAACTCCTAAGGGAAACAGCCCAATTGACTTACGGAATAGAGCTATTTTAGAGACACTTTTCTCAACCGGCCTTAGGATAGCTGAATTAGTGGCTCTGAACAAGGAACAGTTTACTAATATAAAAGATAAGAAAGATTTAGAAATTGGAATTATTGGTAAAGGAAGTCATCCCCGCACAGTCTATTTTTCAGAAAGAGCCCTGTCTTGGATTAAGAAGTATTTGGAAACTCGTAAAGACAAAGAAAAACCATTATTTATACATTATAGAGCCCGGGAAGACGCCGAAGCCCGCCTTACAGCTCGTTCTATAGAAAGAATTGTCAAAAAATACGCTGTTTTAGCTGGCGTTCCTATCTTTACCACTCCTCATACTCTTCGTCACTCAATGGCAACTGATTTATTAACCCAAGGAGTTGATTTAAGAACTATTCAGGAATTTTTAGGCCACAGAAATATCGTCACAACTCAAATATATACCCACGTAACAAATAAGCGCCTCCGAGACATCCACCGTCAGTACCACAGCGGCAAAAATTTAAAAGAATAGAGATTATTAATTACTTTACTTCTTCGTTTATTTCTTTTAAAGCCTTGAAAATTTCCTTAATAATCTCTTCGAGGGATGCAAATTTTGATGCGTCTCCACCCCTAAAAAGCTCTTTTACTAATTCTACGGTGTCTTCGTAAATTTTATTTGTTGGAAATGGCATTTTTATAAAATAATTTATACTTCTAATAAATTCGACCTTTCATCTTTATTTTAAGTAATTTCTAAAAAATAAAAAGCCGTTAGTTTCCCTAACGGTCTTCTCTCACCGATTAAATGTCGCACAATATTAACTCTCCACTTTAGAATGTTTCTCTATCCATAATGCAATTTCCTCTAATGTGAGGTGATTATTTACTACTCGTATAGTAAACTTTTCTACTTCATTCGTTTCTAATTCGAAAGAGTAGTTGTTTCTGTTTAAAAAAATTTTTACAACAGTTATACTAGTCCTCTTATTTCCATCTATAAAAATATGTCCTTCATTTATTGTTCGTAAATAAAAGGCGGCTTTAAAAAATATATTTGGATAAAGTTCTTGCCCAAAAACACTCTGGGCAGGTTGCGTTTCTAACATTAAAAGAGCGTGTTCATTTAACACGCCCCCTAAACCTCCTGTCTTTATTAAGATTTCATCGTGTATCTCTAGAATCTCCTCACTAGATAAATAATACATAAGTTAATTATTTCTTTGCGAGAGATTCGAAAGCTTTTCTGTGCTTCTCTATAAACTCTGATGTCTCTTTTCTAACATCAGAGCTATATCTTCTTAAAACAAAAAAGGAGTTTTCCGTTTTATTAACATTAAATGTTAACCAATTTTTAAACCAATTTGGTCTTTCAAATTGTATACTATTAGTGCTGCTTGAACTAGTAATTGAAGTCATATTTATTTTATTAAAGTTAAATTAATATTAGTGGCTAATTCTTCTTTATCAACAAGAGCTTTAATTGTGTAAATACCCTGTTCAGGAAAAATAATATTAGCAAACCTCGCAATAAAATAATGAGTTATTCCGGTTGGAACTTCTTTGTCAACAGCAGCTATTTCCTTATGATCTTTTATGACAGAAATTCTAAAATGATGATTGCCTGGTGTTCCCTGTACAACAACACTAACGATTAACTCTTTGTGTTTGGCAGGAAAATTCAAAGCTCTAATAGAATTATAAATCCCCTCTATCGTAACTTTTTTAGTGTTATCATCAATATTTACCCTGTCTGAAATAAGAAGAGATAAAATTTTCATATTTTTATCTTTTCATAATTTGATTAAACAATAAAAGTTTCTTGGTTTTTATATTCATATGAATCCGCCTGTAAAATTATTTTAGATAAATATATTATATCACAATAAGGACGAGTAAACAATATTTTTTTATTTTTATGATTTTTCTGGTGTGATTATCCGATAACGAAACTTTTTAGTTAAAGGAGCGGACAATATACCTAGTCTGACGTAAATTTTAGCTTCATTTTTTCCCTTAAGTCGCATAAGCTAAGTTGTCTGACGCTTTTCGGCCCTATTCGCCACAACCATGTTGTCAGACTGTACATATACCTATTGAGACTCTTATCAGGGTTTAGGTCGCCCTTTATCTATTATATACCCTTCAAGACTCTTAACACTACAAGGTGTCCTAGCGCCATCCCCTAGTCGGTCTCGAACTTGGATTTTAAGGGGAAATTAAGGGTTCTTTGAGCGTGTCCCACAATGCCTCTCGGTCGGGGTGTTTTAACCTAAAATGAGACAAATGAGACACTACTTAAGGGTATATTCTATTGTCTCATTTTTTTGTTAAGATCTCAGAAATAACGATTGGCTTCCAGACAATGCCAATCTCAGTCCCGAAACTACCTATGTTCCTACCTGAATAGACACCGAGGAACCTTACTGCATTACCTATGGTATTACCTTTTGATGTTTGATAAATCGATACTCTCTTTGCAATTACAGGAGAACCCGACATACCACCTTTAGTCGTGGCGTCAATTAAGAACGCTGGTTTCCCATTCCAATCCAAATCAATATCGGAGGCAATATGTCCAGTTTTCCATATTGGAAACATGCCGGCAGAAGTTAACCCTTCAGGATAGCCTATAATACTTACGGCTTCGGAGGGATATATCATTAAATCGAAATTACTTAAAGACAAATCTATATCATATACTTCTATATTAGGAGCTATCAAGAATTTAATTGCGACAACGTCAATTTCGTTCCCAGAGACATGCTCTAACCATAACTTATTGCCTTTCTGATCAATTAAATTAATCTCGCAGGAAATCCAAGAACCCAGTTTTTTTCCATGAAACCAAACTCTTAATTTTTGGGGATCTGCCATTCCGTTTTTCGAAATGGGTTTATTATCTTTTGGATCCCTCCCAGTCACAACGTGCCAATTCGTGATGATATAATAAGAATCATCTTTTTTAACTGCAAAACCTGTTCCAACTCCAAGACCCTTATCATTTAAAAGTGTTTCCAAATATAATGGTTTTTGAGAAAACTCATCAATAAATTTAATATTTCTTTCCATGTTTCTTTGATTTTGACTCTTCTATTTTTGTTGTCTATTTATTAATTTTAATAAATCTTCTTCTTTTTTAATTTATATCTTTGAGGATTTACTCTCCTGTCAATTTTGAGGAGTAACTCAAAAAATCCTAATAAATTATAAGCGGCCTCGGAGACCTCTTTTTTGCTTAATTTTCTGCCGTAATCTTTTTCAAATATTTCCTGAAGCTCTTTAACGGTTTCTTCTGAAATTTGCATGGATTATTGTTTTATTTTGTTAAAAAAATCATATTTTCAATAAAAGAGGTTTCTGGCTTCTGTCAGTTGTGATTTTAATAATCGCTTTTTGTAATAATTGTTCATATGTTTTAGGTGCTTTTATCTCCTCTTTCTTAAAAGATATGGGTCTCCAATAACTAAAAAATATCCGTTTATATGTTTTTAATGAAAAATCAACTCGAATAAATTTTTCTGATTGATTTTTTAAGAAAATTGGTAAAAATATAGGTTTTCTTTCTAAACTTTTCTTTTCATTGATAATTTGGTCAACAATCATCACTCCATCTTTTTCATTTTCTCGAATTGCTTCACAAATTTTTACATAATTAGATTTGCATCTATAATTATCTTTCCCTATCCATTCTGCTTGAATATTCTCAATTATTAAATTTTCCTTTGAAGCATTAACTAACTTTAAAGTCATAAACCAATCAAGCATAGAGAATCTATCAATAGGTATAGTCAAATCAAACCCTGCAGCGCTTACAGTAGCCGGAACGATACTTACCGAAAACTGCCTGAAGGAGACAGGTTTTGCTTTATTTATATCTATTATTTTATCTATTTTTACTAAATTTATATCCATCTTTCCTCTAAATTATTTTTCTTTTTGTTGAGCTTCGAGTTAAATTTTAGTTATTTTAGTGCTTTTCTTCAAATTTCCATTCGGTTTTGTGTTTTGGTAAGTTTGTCCATTTGGTCTTGTGTTTCTTGGGTGTTCTCGATTTTGTTTTATGTTTTTTTTCGGACTTCCATTTTGTTGGCATAAAATTATAAAAGTTTTATTTCTCAATTAATTCTTCGACCTTTATAATTTTCCTTAACTTCGGGCTAAATTTTAGTTATTTAATCGTTAAGTAGTTTAGGATTCTTCTTCCTAAAATATGCAATCAAAATTACCTCTACTAAACTACACATATCTTTATCTTTTATTTCCTTATAGGCAAATTTACAATTATCAATAACCCATTTTCGCATTAATTTACCAAATGGAATTCCGTATATCTCATGTATTTTCTTTCTAAAAATACTTGTAGAACCTCTTCGTTCTCCAGAAATATGATCACTGTTTATCCTTCTATTTAAATTTTTCCCCTTCCCTGCGTAAATAATTTGATTTTTATTATAAATTAAATAAACTCCCTGGATTTCTGGAATTTTTCTAGTGTTTTCTATGGGTTTATTATTTAATAATTGATTGGCAATTTTCTTTGCCTTTTTTAAAATTATTTCCATTTCCTCAATTTCGGGCTAAATTTTGATTATTTTTTATTTAATTTTCTTTTAAAATATTTTTCCGGATTTTTAAAATTTAAAATAGCTTCATTTATTACACTTTTTTCTTTTTCCTTTAACTTACTATTCTTAATTAATTGTTCAATCCATTCTGCAGTGGCTTTAAGATAAATACATAATAATCTTTCTGCCAGTTTTGTTTTTTCCCCTTCATTGTCAATATATTTTTTCATTTCTTTTTCTGTTTTTTTGATGCTTTGTTTGGATTTAATTATTCGGTGCATAGCCTCAATCCTTATTTTATTAAATTTTTCAATATCTTTAATAATCGATTTATCCTTTAAAACTCTTTCAAGGTTTAATTTTGAATATCCAAGAGGTTTATTGACTGATAATGTCATAGCCTTAAACATGCTTTTTTTAAGGTGTAAATTTATTATATCTTCATTCAACTTAATAATTTCCTCTATGAGGTATTCAATTATTTGACTTTTAAAAAGAATATATGCTATATAAAATCCTTTTGTATATAGCATACTCCCTCTATCTAAAACTTGCATCAATAATTTTGCTCCGCAATGTATCTCTTCTAATTTTTTCCTTAATCGGGTTAACTTCTTTTTTTGCATGATTTTTACAAAATTTCTTCAACTTCGGGCTAAATTTTGATTTATTTAAAAATTTTACTAAATGCCTCTATTAAAAATTTTATAGGACTAACTAACAACTCTAAAAAACCTAACAATCTAAACCTTAATGACCAAGGATAGTTTGCCCCACAATTATGACAATTAAGTGGTACAGGAGTAGAGGTCAAATCCACAAATCCTTCAATAATATAATGACCACGAATTGGAACGCCACATTTAGGGCACCTATAAATTGTCTTTGCTCCGCATTTGTCACAAAATTCCTGTCTGAATTTAGGTGAACTATTATAATGGTCGGTTATTTGGTGCCCCCTCCGGCAAACCTGCATTGTCTCATAATGCCCCATAGTCTAATTTTATTTCTCAATTAATTTTTCGACTTTTTAGCTATAATCACTTAAAGATCGCCACGATTAACGAAAGAATAGTAATAACAGCCATTACAATTGTTATATTTTTTTGAAATCCTTTAACGTGACTTAATGTCTCATTTTGATTTTCTAGCGCTTCTAGTTGGAATACTTCTGGCGCTGTCATCACCCTTTTACACTTAGCACATATAAAATATGCCGGTATCGCACCCACCTCAAGCTCTCGCCTTGAGTCAGTATGTATCTCCCACTCGTGGTCGCATTTATTTTTAATCATATTTTTAACTTCGGGCTAAATTTTAATTAGTTTTTATTTTTTGATTTATGATTGGTTAATAATTCGTGTTCTTCGTGTAAAATCTTTCCAGTTTTATTATCTTTTACTACGTGATGATATTCGTTTTTCTCACGATCAATTTCCATCTGAACTTCTACACCTTCTGACAACTTAGGATTTGTACTTGGCTTAAAACCACTGAAAACTTTTTTTAAAAACCCCTTAAAACCAGGACGTTTCTGTATTATTCTTATTGAATCCCGAACTTTGACCGTATCAGAAATACATACTTTAAAAAGATTTGGTGTTTCTTTCTGGCATTGTCTACAAAATTTCGATTCTTTTTCTAGACCGCATTCTACACAAAAAATTTTATCCGATTCTTCCATAATTTTATTTCTCAATTAATTCTTTAATACTTCCCGGAAATTTCATCTCTTATACTAGACCAAAGATGCTTTTATCAAACTCCCAAGTTCTGCCTTAATTAAGCTTTCTATATTAATGTTGTCTGCGAGCTTGATATTAAAAGTAATATGAAATTCTTGTCTTTCTTTTTCGCCACGCTCAATCCCTTCGATCATATCGATTCCTTCAGAAGAAACTCTGATATTCAAAAATTGCTCTGAAACATTATCTTGGCTCCGAGACATAGAAATAAACCCCTTTTCATGTAAATATATCAAGGCATTATAAATATCATTATCGCTTCTCGATATTTCTATAAGACTCTTGCAAATTTTGTGCTCCCTATTGTCCATTGCCGGTGATTTTTCTCCTTTCAAAAAACCTCTCATTTGAAAACTTAATAAAAAATCATTTAAATACGCATAGTCATCTCTTTGAATATAATATAAATACAAAAGAATCTTTCCTGCAATTCTTTTAATTGGTTCCATAATTTTATTTCTCAATTAATTCTTCGAAGTTTTTACATTATTTTTCGCCAATCCTAAACTTCGCTGATTTTACCAATTTAATACTGTTATAATCTTTAGGATTCTTGAATTCGAATTGCCAGATTGAATAAACATCTTCACCGCTCGCTTTATCAAAAAATAATGTAATAACTTTTTTCTTTGTCTGTTCTCGCCATTGTCTAAATGGATAAAAAAGCTGGCGGATAATAATATTTGTAGCGCTAAAGTTTTTTGCCTCAATAAGCACGACTTGATTTTTACCCTCATAACCAGCGTCAACTTCTGTCTGTACGCTTGAAACCTTAATGACTTGTTTGCCAACTTTAAATTCAAAATCAGGAGTATATTTTCTGCCTCGTATCGTAAGAACAAGCGAAGGATCTTCCATAAAAGTACGGATTAAACTCGCAGCGTAAGCGAAATCAAGGTGCTGCATTTCTGAATTACCTATTTTTGTCGTGTCTAATTGAAAGTCGAGCCTTGAAGAATAAACCACAACTTCTTTTTTAATTTCCGGAATATCGATATATCCTTCGCCTTTAATAATGTTGTAGTAGCCATTTCTTACGGGAAGCAAAAACAAATTATGCTTTTGGAAAATATCTGGCCTACTTTCTCTACTATCTTGTTTGCATAAAATACGGACTTCTTTCTCGCCCGTCTCTTTGAATTTCTGGCAGGCCCGCTTTATTTGCGTTGCAGAAAGTGGAAACGGCAATTTGTCAAAATCGTGATCTAAAATTTTATAGTCATCAAAAATTTTCTTCCAAGATTTGCTGTTTGCCATAGTATTAAAGTAATTTACTTTTAATATTTTTATCTAACTCCTCGAATCGTTTAATTGATAAATCCAAATATTTTTTATCGGTATCAATACCGACAAAATTTCTCCCTAAAAGATAAGCGGCAATGCCGGTTGTCGAGCTTCCGGTGAACGGATCAACAATCAAATCCCCCTTTTTGGTACTAGCAAGCACAATTCTTTTTAATAAATCCTCCGGTTTTTGTGTTGGATGTTTTCCAAATTTTTTTTCAACAGACTTTGGCGTTCCTATAGACCAGATCGATCGCATTTGCGTATTGGGCTTTTTGATGGAATCTTCCGGCCAACTACCGTTCTTCATTAAATTATAATTGAAAGTGTGTTTTGCTTCTTTATCTTTCCTCGCCCAAAGCAAAGTTTCATGACTTGCGGTAAAATAACGACAGCTTAAATTAGGCGATGCATTCGGTTTAAACCAAGAAATATCATTTAAAATATGGAATTTAGCGACCTGCATAGCGAAACCGCATTGATAAATTGAATGATAGGTTCCGCTTACCCAAAGAGTTCCATTGGGCTTTAAAACACGCCTTACAGCCTTTATCCATTCGAGATGAAACTCAAAATCTTTTTTCAATCCATTACTTCTATCCCATTCTCCTTTATTAACGCTAACACGCCGCCCGGCATGAAGACTAAAGCCCCCGTTAGAAAGCAGATAAGGAGGATCGGCAAAAACCATATCAATCGAATTCTCTGGAAGCTCTGCGAGAATATCCAAGCAATTAGCGTGATACAATTTAAATTTAGGTTTCTCATAATATGGCTTCTTTGTTCCTATAATTTCTTTCTTTTGTTCCGAAGCTGTATTTTCTTTCCTCACCATCTTTCCGATTAATTGTATTTCGGAAGTAAAGGGAATGTTTTTATATTTCAGATTTTCCGGCTTTAAGAATTTGTAGGGCGGTTTAGTTTGGCAAACATAACGTTTTACGGTTGTACCATCTGGAGTTTGAGCTAAAACAATGTCGCCTGAGATGAATTCATTAGTTTTTTTAAACAAGATCAAATCTCCGTCGTTGATATTAGCATTAATCATTGAATCCCCCATAACGCGGACCACAATCACGTTGTCGGCAATAGTTTCTACGTCTTTTGATAAAGGTTGCCAAGCGTCAATTTCTTCTATAGCTTCGGTAAAACCTCCGGCCGAAGTATAACCGACTATCGGAGCTAAAGGAGAAACATCTATTGCTCTGTACCCTTTTTTGAGAATTTTGATTCCGCGAGCCGAACCTTCTTCGCGAGTAATAAAATTCTTTCTTTCCAAAATAGAAAAAATGTCCAAAAGAGTTTGGTTTGAAGAAATATTGAGCTTTTCTTTAAGCTCGCTGAAAGAAGGTGGAAAACCGGCAGAAATCAAACTGTCATAAATGTTCTTTAGAACTTCCTTTTGTCTTTTTGTTATAGCTTCTTTTTGCATATTAAATAATAATACCCGACCAAGTGGTCGGGTGTCAACAGAACTTTATCCACAGTCTTCTTATCCGAAATGTCGCACAAGATGCGTTATAAGGCTTTGAAAATAAAAATCGCCAAGAAGGCGGTTTTTTTGTAAGTTCCGAGGGACGGACGATGTTGAAACCTATTTGATAAATTAAAACAAAATGCCTACAGACGGATAATCTATCTGTAGGCATTGCACGATGACTGCCCTCCTTAATATTCTTTATTTCGGTACAAATTCTACATCGTAGTTAACTAAGGAAAATAACTGTGTTGGCTCATTCTCAGTGGTGGGCGGGGCTATTTCTACAGCACCGCCCTCAAAAGCAAGCCCTATATACCCTTTTCCATTCCTGAGCTCTAAAACTTTTCTCCTGCCAAATATCCCCCTTTTTGTAACCGTAACCCTATAGACAGTAATAGCGTTATGTAATAACATTCTATCCCTCCTTTTTTTGTGATTTTATATTATCTTATCACCTACAATAAAAAAAATCAAGCCCTAATGGCTTGAAATTGCGAGCTTCGCGGGTAGAATTCGAACTAATACAAATTATGCGACATTGACTCCTCGTCCATAGATTATCCGTCTTAAGTCCTCAAACGCTGGTGTTGTGACGTTTATGTCGCACTATGCTCCTCATTCATAGATTGTGAAACAAGATAAGCTTTTGACTCCTCTCTGATGCGAAGGACGTCATACGTCGGTGTTGTGGACACAAAGGGCGACATAAGTCCTCATCCGTTAATTATGCGACTCTTTTCGCTTGATTGGTTCGAATCCTAGCCCCTGGCATCCTCGGTCTGGAAATGAGGTTTTAAGGGTAATTTAGGCGGTTCTGGGGGTGTCTCACCGCCGCGTCTCGGTCGAGGTGTTTTTGAATAAAAGGAATAAATGCATGCCTTATTCGCACCCCCACCCATCTCCATCTCTGTCTAAATCAAAAACATCTGGACCAATAACACGAACACGCCCTGTATAATATGGGCCGTTACCAGATCCACCAGCGCAATCATAATCACTAGCATTTGGATTTAAACAGCCAGAATAGCTTGGGTGGCATTTTTGTTCTGGAAGAGTAACAGATTCCGATGATTGATTTGACTCGCTCAAGTTAGATATTAATCAAATCAAAAAGCCTATAAACATAAGGGTTAAAATTACCTTATTTATGTTTGTCATCTTTTCTCTTTTTATTTATATTTTATGACACTCTTCATTACAATGTTTACATCCATCTATCTTCCATTCAGGAAAGCGTTTCTTGGCCTCCGCCATAGCATCTTCACAGTTAGAAAAATCACCAAGTCTAATTCTATTCTCTTGAAGAGGGGCTTCGGGACAATTATCATCTTTATGAATTTCGTGCTCACCATGCTCTGGATAGGATTGAGGATTTTTATTTATATAATAAGACATTTTATTAATTTTTTAATTGACAATTTCGACCTTTTTACTAATCCATGTTATCTGGACAAACGAATTAGTAATCCAAAAATTGGCTTAAATAGCACTCTCAGGTCTGCCTCGATACTGCTCTGACTCGTGCTGCGGGTAATGAACGATGTTAGAACCTGTTTGGTTAAATAAGTCCGAGCTTTTTCATCTCTTGAATAACTTCTAATCCTCCTGGACGAAGTTTGTAATCTTTCATCTCCTCTAATCTAACCCACTTAAAATCATCTGCATCATCTCCTGTTTCAACTTCTTTTCCGTTAGTTTCGCATTTAAATAACAGTATCGTAACGAATGGAAATGTCTTATAATTGTCAGAAGCTTTATTTTTAAAAACAGTTGAATAAATAAATTTTATTCCAGAGATATCTAAATTAACCTCTTCTTTTATTTCCCTTTTAAGAGCAGAGTCTATTGATTCATTTTTCTCAACTATACCACCAGGAAAAAACCACAAACCTTCATGAAATTTACCCTTCTTTTTAACTAAAAGGTATTTATCTTTTTTTTGAATTATTCCGCTTACAACTATTAATGACTTGTTGTTCATATCTTTCTCATTCTACCAAAAAACCACCTCTATTACCAAGTGACAAATCACAGCTCCAGGAGCAGGATTCTAACTAATAAAAGTCTTAACTCCTCATTGATACGTAGTGCGACGGGAATAAAAAAGAGGTCTTTTTTTAAGGACGACCTCATGATATAGGCTTGGCTTCGAGGGTGGGACGTAATCAGAACTTGGTTTTGGGAGAGGTTTCTGGTGTTGGAACCTAGTTTCAAAAGGCACTCTAACGCTTTTGAGCAACGGTAATAAAACTTTTACTGTCAAAATTGGGTGCGAATTTTAAAACTTTGAAATTGGCTTTGTTTAGGAATCTTTTTAATTCTTCTGGCGAAAATCCTCTTATGAGATCATTAGTTTGATAGATTTTAGATTTTTTACCATCTACTTCAAAAGAGTAGAACCATCTAACAATAGTTGGCTTTTTAGAAATAATATGAAAACTGGAGGTTCTAGTTATTATGTGCCCTCTATTTTTTACTGCTTCTTCAGGTTTAAATATTTGTTTCTTTAACATTTTTTCAGCTTCAAAGTTGTCAAAGATTAGAACACTTTTATCTTTTAATACTTTATTAAAGCATTTTAAAGCTTTTTTTATATCTTTATCTTTAACCAAATGAGTAAAAGTCCTACCTATCAAGATTATCGCATCAAATCTATCTTTTGTATTTATTTTTCTCATGTCACAGTGAATAACCTTAACATCGGGGTTTATAGTCTTAAAGATTTTATTTAAATCTTTAGAGTTATCTAAGGCAGTTATTTGAAACCCTTTCTTTTTTAAAATCTTTGTTAATCGCCCAGGTCCACTACCAACATGAAGCACACTTTTAACTTTGTAATTCCTTAAGTGTTTCTCAAACAACGAAGCTATAACGGGATAGTTCCAATGTTTCTCATAGAATAAATCATAAAGTTCAGCGAATTTGCCTTTATACAAATTTGGTAAAAGCTGATTTTCGATTCCTTGAAAGATTTTCATATTCTTAATTCTACCAAAAAACCACTTTCTTGGCGACGCTCCTCATTGATGCGTAGTGCGACATAAAAAACCGCCCAAATAAATAGGGAGAATTGTCAGCTCCCCAGGTGGAACGATTTTAAAATCTATTTCTTGGTCAATACAACGCTGTAATAAACGGGAATCTTTGCTGGTCCTTTTGAAAAAGCTCTAATTTTGAAATGTCTAATAATTTGATATCCAGTATTATTAAGAATTTTATTTATTTCTTTTTTACTCCTACGATAAAGTTTAAATTTCATAATATTGGGGGGATTTTTAATATAACCTTCGGCATTGTATTGAACTCTTAATTTTTGCAGTCGATGGTTAGGCAACAATAATTCATAAGTAAAAATAAAGTATCCATCTGCTTTTAATAATTGATATGTCTCTTTAATAATTCTTTTAATATTCTTTATAAATTCTAATACTCCTACTGCAATTATTATGTCAAAAGATTTATGTTTGAAATGGAGCCCGGTTAATCCATTGCTAATATTATATTTAAAAGTTTTTACTTCTGGGTATTTCTGTTTAACTATTTGTAGCATTTTAGCAGAAATATCCACGGTATAGATTTTACAATTTTTATTTATAAAGATTTTTATACTTTGACCTGTGCCGACGCCTAAATCCAACACTGACGAATTATTCTTAACTAATCTAAGTTGTGATAGCGTTTTGTTTACTTCATTCGGGGCAGACCACTTACCCTTTAGAGTGGCTTTGTTGTATTGATTAGCAAGTTTATCATTATAAAGTTCAATAATTTTTGCCATATAATTTATCCTACCAAAAAACCGCCCGATTGGCGATTCTTGGTAGCTCCCCTAGTGGGATGACGTTAGAACCTCTCTGGCAGGAAATTCCTTATCTTTTGGTGGCTTCGCAAAGATATGAAATAGGGGTTAACTCCGTTATCTTTACTTTTAAATCAACGGTGTTGAACAATTTTTTAAGTTGTAGTTTTGTAAATTGTTCAGAAATTAAACCTTCAGCAGTAACAACTGTTCCATCTCTACCTACTTTTTTAATTTTTACCTTTGTCTTTTTGTAATTTTCTATTCTAGTTAGTAATGCTTTTTCTGAATATACACTTACAATTATTTTTCCTCTTGGTTTAGCTACCCTTTTCATTTCTTTCAATATTTTAAGTTTGTCTCTTCCAAAATTGCCAAAAGTATTGCCCATACAAATAACATAATCAAAAGTATTATTTTCGAAATGCATATTCCGAGTATCTTCCAAGAATACATTAATATTTCTAAATTTTAGGAGGTTTTTCCTCGCTTCTTTCACTGCCTCTCGGTTGTAGTCAATTCCGCTAATATCTTTAGCAATACCTGCGAGTAATTTTATGTCTTTACCAAACCCACAACCCACATCTAAAACTCGGCAATTCTTTTTAATGTTTCCTCGAAGCCAGATTCCTTCTTTCCTAATCCAATCTTTGTATATTGGTGAAGGATTTTTGATGGTCTGTTTCCACCACTTGTGGAAAGAATACTCGGATTGTTTTATATTTTTCATTTATAAAAATAAAAAAATTTATTTTAATATACTCTCTTTTGACTTAAATTTCGGATTTTTTCTATACATTCTTTTATCCTACCAAAAAACCGCCTTCTTGGCGATTTTTGATGCGTCTCGGTCACCCGAACCGAGCACTAGCCTGCTCCCCAGTTCAAAGCTTAAACGAACTTTAGAGGACTTTGGGTATATGGCGATGGTGAAGGAGAAGCTGAACGAAATCAAGATTTCCTGCCGCAATTACGGGATACCCCTGTTTCATTCACCCTCCCCCAATTGAACGCCATTCGAACCTGTTTGATGGAATTAACTACTCCGAAACCTTAAAAGTAGAAAGTATTTTATCATACAGCGCTCTATTATCTTGGTTGTCCACATCTAACATACTAATGCTAAAGACTTTATCATTCTTTATAAAGTAAATATCTTCTTGAGACCAAGCCATGGGTGATTTAGGAGTATAAACTTTTACAGCTGGTATGCCGTCTATTTCTGTATTTATCTCATCGGGAATATCTTCGTAGTATGAGTAATTTTCCTTAACCCAACTAACAAGGTCTGTTCCCGCAGGCGGACTATAATAATCAACATAAACAGAATGGAAAACAACAAATGAAGCACCGGTTAAATCAGATTTTGTGCCAGTAAAAGTTCCCAAAGATACCTCGTCTGGATTTTCAGCATTGAAGTAGCACAAACATTCTCTGGGTCTTTCTTCTGGTGGACTTTGCTTGCAATAACCTGGCAAAGGACCAAAAAGACAATTTTCAGGATATTTCAAAGAATATCCATATTTTTCATTCGTATAATTATTCCAATCAGCGGTTAGGTCTATGGTTATCTCTAACTTCCCGCATTTCACTGTTACATCTTTGATATCAGGTTCTTGCGGAGTAGACCCTCCAGAAACAGTACAAACAATCTGGTCTTTTTTATATCCCACTAATCCAGTAAAGAGGCCGTCAGCTATATTGTAAAGATCTAGCTCAAAACCTCTATCTATCAAAAAAGACTCAACGCTGTCATACTGCTCGCTTGACATGCGTGTAGCTTTAAATCCTTTTCCTTCTATATCCACTTCTTCTACTTTTGGATCTACTTTAACCACCCATTTCAATTCAACTGGTTGTATCTCTGAAAAATCTATCCCGGTTTCTTGTTTGAGGTCTTCTAAAAGAACTGAAACTTCATCTAAAGATACGCATTCGCTTCCATTAAAGCATTTATCAGGTCCGCAATCGCAAATCTTTACCTGATGACTATTATCTGGTGAACAACCACAAGGACCAATAAGGCACAAGTTAGGAAAATCACCAGTTGCTTTACAACACAATGATATTGATACTTGCCCTCCAGAGTCTACGCAAGTTTGTTCTTTTCCGCTTAACTCTTCGGGTGTTATCGTTGACTGATAAATCCAGTAACCTAATCCTACAATAACGATTATAATAATGATTGCAATTATTATTTTTGACATATTGTTTTTTAATTAAAGTTATTTACTACGACCTTTCATTTCCATTCTACCAAAAAACTGCCTGATTGGCGATTTTTTGATGGCTCGCACCGATACATTAAAAGCGTCCAGGTGCTGGCGAACGATGTAAGAAGCTGGGTTAAATGAAAAAGGCGAGGTATTAGCGAATCTTACGATTCTTCCTCGCCTGCTGCATAAACAGGAGGGTAGAAGTTGCTGTGGACTTCATATTTAGTTAGAATGAAATATCAGTGTGAGCGTTTGAGTATCTTCTTTATAGTCTTCTTTATCCAGTTAAAGGGATCAGGAGTTGACAATGCCTGTTTCTCCCAGCAATCAGGATAGGGGCATTCCCTTGGTGGATAGCCATGTGAACAAAGGAATTCTGGACTCGCCATTTAATCATCCTCCTTCTTATTTTGATATTAAGAACTGTAAATTGATATTATCATCTTTTATAAAAAAAGTCAACTTAATTAAAACCGTCCAAAAGGGCGGTCAGAAAGCGACAATGCTCCCCCTATTGGACGCATTTAGAACTCTGGATTTGATAGGAATTAGAGAAGAGTTAGAAATTTGGATGCCCAATTTAACAAAGGGCGGACAGTGTTAGAACCCGGTTTTATAAAAAATCAAGCCCGAGAATGGGCTTGATTTTCATCTATCTGATTTTGCTGAGTTAATTCTTAAATGCGAGTTACGTTTGTTGCGTTGGGTCCTTTTTCAGAATCAGCCTTCTCAAAAGACACCCTGTCGCCTACTTTTAACTCTTCGTAATTTACGCCCTTAAGTTCATTTTTGTGAAAAAACAAATCTTTTTCTTCACCATCAACGGTAATAAATCCAAATCCTTTATCTGTAAGGTTTTTAATTGTTCCTTCCATGATTATAGTTAAATATAGATTAATTTAATTAATGTTTTAAGGTTTTATCCTAAAGTTTAGTTCCCTGAATAAACTCGACTAAATTTTTATTAGACAACTATCTTATTCGAAGAAGATTCCTTCTTCTCAACCTTCGCTCGGCTTCGCCTCGCTCGGGTATGTAAATAAGATTAACATTTAAAAAACAATTCGTCAACCTAAAAAATTAAGGCTTGAAAAATCGTGGCTTGGCGATTTTTGGGTGTCTGTTTTAATAAATAATTAAACCTATTTAGTAGGATTTTCTTAATTTTTTCTTATCGTTCACTTTTTCTTTGGTTGTTTTCTCCTTCGTTTTTTTAACTTCCTATTAAGTCTTTTTTGGTTATGCCATCCTATACCCATGTTTTTTTTACTTTTTACTTTTATTAGTTATATTATGACCTTTTATTTATTTTATCAAAAAACCGCTTTCTTGGTGAGGCGGCATTCCACAAATAGAGAATATTGATTACTCTTTGTATGGAAGAACTTTTAGTGCTTTTTTAACATCATTCTCAGGAACTAAAAGAAAAACTCCTTTAGGAGGAGGAACGGCTGAAGAACCAAAAATACCAGATGCTTCACTTTTTATCAAAACAGAAATACCATGTTTTTTAAGTATTGTAGCCACCATTTCTGCCTCGGGGCGTGAAGCATAGTTTGCTATCTTCTTAAATTTAATGGGTGAGTTCTTTTTATTTTCCTTTTTCACATTCTAATTCTACCAAAAAACCACCTTCTTGGCGATTTTTTATATTTCTACAAAAAATACCTCATCATCAAGGAAGCAACACTAAAATAGATAACTAAAGTAACTATGTCACTAATAATAGTAGCAAAAGGGCCTGCTGCTAAAGCAGGATCAATATTTAGTTTTTTCAACAAAAAAGGAAGAGAGGTGGCGAAAAATGTAACAACCAGAATACCCAGAAACATGGAAATACCAATAATTAAACCAAATAGAGGAGGGCCCCAACCCAAGGCTACAGCCAGGGAAATAATGGTTCCACAAATTATTGCAATAGCGAAACCTATTTTTAACTCCCTCAGAAAGTACTTTTTTATTCGAAATTTCGGTTCTAAAGCCATAGCTCTTATTGTAATAGTTTCTGATTGAGTACCCATAGCATCGCTCATATAGACTAATACCGGCATAAACATAGCTAAAGTTATATAAGAACTTAGAGTGTGTTCAAAAAATCCTACAATCCAAGCAGCGACAATTCCTCCCATGAGTCCAATTATAAGCCAAGGAAGCCTTGCTTTAACCATTAGATTAGCTGGAACACCCACTAAACTATCTACCGGAGTGGTACCAGACATAAGGGCTATATCTTCACTGGCTTCCTCTTCCATAACCTCCATAGCATCGTCTGCTGTTACTATTCCCAAAATCTTATCTTCTTTATCTACAACTGGAAGGGCAAGCAAATTGTAATCTGTAATGAGATTTGCCGCTCTTTCCTGATCTGTCTTCGGAAGAACCTTTATTACTTCTGCCTGCATTATATATTTGAGTTTTTCTTTTGGATTAGCGAGAATGAGTTGTCTTAAGGATAAAACCCCCACCAATCTCCTTTTATCATCAACTATATAAACATGATAAACAGGATGGTCTTTAGCTTTTTCCCTAATATATCTTATTGTTTCTTGAACAGAAATTTCCTCATTTAAAGCTATAAACTCAGTAGTCATTAAACCTCCAGCTGTTTTGGGGGGATATTTTAATAAAAATGTCACCTCTTCTATTTTCTCTTTGCTAAATTCTCTTAAAATCTCTGTTCTTTTTTTAACCGGAATATTTTGAAGGATGTCAACTATTTCATCTGATGGAATTTTGGAAAGTAATTCAGCAGCCTTTTGAGATGTTAAAGAACCAATGAATCCCCCCTTCACCTCTTCTGATAATTCTGGCAGTAGTTTCACAAGCATCTTGAAAGATAATTGTGACAATATTTTATTTCTCGTCCCTTTTTGGGTTTCTTCCAAAACCAAAGAAAAATCATGGGGAGGAAATTTTATACCTATCTCTCCCATTTCCTTCCAACCTTTCTTCTGTATTAATTTTCTCAGTTTCTCCAACATAGAATTTATTTTTTCTTGTTTTTGATTCGCCGGTGTTCAAGACGGGTGGCTAAACCCCAAAACCGGCGAATTTGCCTGGTAATTTTAACTGATTTTTTCTTAAATAAAGTCCGGGGAGGCCGTTTTTTGGGCAGGTCTTTTATCTTATATTTCTTCATTATTTTAATTTAACTTATTTTTGGCTTTTTATCAATCTTGAAAATTTTTGATAGAAAATAAAAAAACAACCTACCAAAAAGACGGGCTGCTTAAAATTTTGTTATAAATTTTATTTATGCTTTCTTTTGCTTGCCTTAGCTTTAAGCATAAGCCGCTTTATTTCCAATCGTTTCTTGGTTTTATGAGAATGTGATTTCTTATGCTTTCCGACTCCTGTACTTCTTTTTGCCATATAAGTATTTTATTAATATGAATTAATTTGACTCCTTATTTAAGACTATATAATATAAGGCAGAAACAATCAATCTTAATTAAAAAAAGCCTCCTTGGCGATTTTTATTGGCTTCCCCTGTTGTGATTTTTTATAATTCTTAAATTTTTTGGGTTTTCTTAATATTTTCTTTTTCTTTAGAACTTAAAGAAGTAAGCCATAAAATAAACGGCCTGCGAAGTTTATCTAAAGACCAATCATCGTCTTTAAAAAGCGAAGTTTTCTCTATCCTAAAACGTGAAAGCAAAGACGTTGTCGCCTGCAGGTTTAAGGGAGATAGTTTATTATGTTCTGATAAAAATCGCTGTTTTTTAGTCATTTGCCAAGCTTTTGCGCGCAAAAGCGAAGTGAAATAAAAGCAACTCTACTCTCAACTTCTACTTTATATAATACGCTTATTTTTTTAAAAAAGCAATCCTTATAAATTATTTTGATCCGCATTAAAATCAAATCCCGCTTCACGCGGGATTTGATTTTCATTTATTTGATCTTACTGAATTAATTCTTAAAGGCGAGTTACGTTTGTTGCGTTGGGTCCTTTTTCAGAATCGGTCTTTTCAAAAGACACTCTATCACCTACTTTTAACTCTTCGTAACTTACATCCTTAAGTTCATTCTTGTGAAAAAATAAATCTTTCTCTTCGCCATCAACGGTAATAAATCCGAATCCTTTTTCTGTAAGAGTTTTAATTGTTCCTTCCATATTATAGTTAAATATGAATTAACTTAATTAATGTTTTAAGGTTTTATCCTAAAGTTTAGTTCTCCGAATAAACTCGACTAAATTTTTATTAGACAACTATCTTATGTAAATAAGATTAACATTTAAAAGTTGACCAGTCAACCTAGAGAAATTAAGGTTTGAGATTCTGCTCCGGCGGCAGGACTCGAACCCGTCTCGGTCGCCCAGAACCGAGCACTAGCCTGCTCCGGAAAGAAAATATCATCAAACCTTTTCAATAACCCTGCCGAATTTAATCCACCAATCCAAGAAAAAGAATTTACGCTGACTCCTCCCCTACCCTGATTCCGTTGCTTAGGGTTCTTATTCTCCTTTAATTTTTTTTACAAGTCCCATCAGCTCGACCGGAAACAAAATTGTGGTATTGGGTTCTTTGGCAGCTTCCGCTAATGTCTCAAGGTACCTTAAGGTAATAGGGTCAGCGCTTAAAATTTCTCCAGCCTCTTTCAGTTTTTGAGCAGCCAGATATTCACCATCAGCTAAAATAATTTTAGCCCTTTTCATTCTTTCTGCTTCAGCCTGCTTGGCAATAGCTCTTTGCATTGCTTCGGGAATTTCCACATGCTTTACTTCCACGGCTGTCACTTTTATCCCCCAAGGATCAGTGGCTCGATCAATAATGTCGTGGAGTTTTCGATTAATCTTTTCTCGTTCAGCTAAAAGCTCATCTAAGGTTGAAGCCCCAACCACTCCCCGCAAAGAGGTTTGAGAATTCTGGGAAGTAGCCATCATATAATCTTCTACTTCGATGATTGCTTTTCCCGGATCAGAAATCTTGAAGTACAAAACAGCATCAACTTTTATGGGAATGTTGTCTTTAGTAATCACTTCTTGGGCCGGGACATCGAGAGTTAAAATTCTTAGATCTATTTTAATCATCTTGTCGATAATGGGGATTATTAGGAATAACCCGGGACCTCTAATTCCAGCAAATCTTCCCAACCTAAAAATCACTCCTCTTTCATATTCTCGAGTAATCTTTACTGCCTGAGGCAGAATTATCAAGGCGATGATAATTACCCCTACCCAACTGAAAAGTAAATTTGCTAACATAATAATTTAGAATTTATGATTTCGAATTTATATTTTTTTCACTATGAGGGTGTTTCCCTCAACTTTTACTATCTCGACCTTTAACTTTTTGGGAATTATTTTTTTATCAAAACTTTCAGCTGACCAAATTTCTCCTTTAATCTTAACCTGCCCCAAAGGATTAAGGATTTTAACAACTTCAGCTTGAAGTCCAATCAGGGCCTCGGGTCCAGTTTTTGGTTTGACTCTAAGTGTTTTGGCTACTCCTCTACCTATAATAACAAAAAAGATACAAATAGATAGGACCGCTCCAATAACTACCATGGTCATTGCCTCAAAGAAACCAGGAGTTAAAAATGGTTCGGCCTCAAAGGTGAAAATTCCTAAAACAATAGCGATTGCTCCCCCAATGCCAAAAATACCAAAACCTGGTTCAACAAAAATCTCCATCATTAAAAGAAAAAGGCCGAGTAAAATTAAACCAATTCCTAAAAAACTAAAAGTAATTACCCCCATTCCCCAAAGGCCGATTAAAAGGGCTATTATTCCAATAATACCACTTATTTCAAATTCCCCTGCCCGAATGGCCATAATAATTGCCAGCCCGCCAATAGTCAAAAGAAAAGATACCAAATAAGGATGAGAAAGAAAATCAAAAAATTTTTCAGAAAAACTAGGCTTAATTTCTCTTATTTTAGGCCCTGAAATATTAAGTTTTAAAAAAAGTTCATCTAAGGTTTTTGCTGTCTCATCTGCAATTCCAATTTCTTTTGCTTCTTTGCCGGTCAGAGTAAGATTTTCCCGAACAAATTTTTCAGCAACTTCGGCATTTCTCTGATGGATTTCAGCTAAACTCTTTATCCAGGAAGCTGTCCCCTCAATCATCTTTTGGTCAACTTCTATTGTTTCCCCGATTATCTGTCGCGGTTGAGCTGCTCCAATTGAAGCTTCGGGATGCAAGACAGCAAAATCTGCTGCCAGCAAAATAAAGGTGCCGGCTGAATAAGCCCAACCCCCCTCTTTGTGGACAAAAACAATAGTTTTTGTTTTAGTTTCCAGCATCGAATCAACTATATCCTTAGTTGATTTTAAAAGGCCACCGGGGGTGTCTAATTTGATTACTAAAAATTCTGCTTTTTCTTCCTCGGCCAGTTTAATTACTCTTTTTAAATATTGATGGGTCCCAGCCCTAATTTCACCCTCAATTTCAGCAAGATAGGTTAACTGGCCCTCTGGCTGACTGTTAACTTCTTGTAACGGTAACAAGAGATTAAAGAATAATAATCCTAAAATAATCAAAAAAGCTAATTTTTTTAGAAATTTAATTTGGCTCATTTTTATTATTTGGCTAAAAATAAAAACCCGCTTTGATCATAGCAGGTTTTTTGTTAAATAAAAATTGCCCAGCAAATGAGTTTCCTCAATTTGGCTGGGCGGCTCGGTCCCCCGAACACCTCACTAGCCTGCTCCGGGGGACGGACGACATTCGAACCTACTGGAACACCACAAAGGAGTATTTTGAGATACCAGGCGACTTCTCCGTAATCTAACCTTTCCCTACTAGTATGTGAGAATATCTTACAGGATAGTTATTTTGCTTACTTTGGTCTTTTTTGGTAAAATAAACAAAGAAAGGTCGCTGATATTCTACATCTATTAAAAATAACAAAACATGATTTTTTCTCTTATTTCGCGTCTCGTTAACGGTGTAAGAGGAGGGGTTAAAGCCGGTTTGGAAGGGGTTAGTGATATTGGTAGTGCTATTGTTAACATTGTAAGAAATACAGCTGTCACAACATTGAAAGAAACAGGAGAATTTGTTGGCAAAGGTATCGAAGCTTCTGCCTCGATAGTAAAAGGTGCAATTTCTGGGGTGACTGATGTTGGCGCATCGGTGGTTGGAACAATTAGTGGTATTATAAAAGGAACTGTCCGTGGTGTTATAGAAGGTGGAGGAAAACAAGAAGAGGCTGTCCGTGGAGCTATATCTCAAGCAGTATATAGTGCAAAAGAGTTAGGAATAAATATTGGTGAGGCAGCAGTCGAGGCAGTAAAAGGTTCAATTGAGGCTATCAAAGAAGTAGGTGGTGATACACTTAAAGCAACGAAGGAAGCTGTATCAGCTGCCATAGAGACCGCTGAAGATATTGGTGGTGAAACAGCAGAGGCAGTCAAAGGTTCGCTTGAGAGTAGCATCGAAGGAGCTAAAGAAATTATTGAAGCAACAAAGAAAGAATAATTATCATTAGGCTTTCTTCTCTCTTTTAAAATAGACACTCAATTCGAATTGGGTGTTTATTTATTTCGCTACTCGGCTCCGGCGGTAGGACTCGAACCAATAATGGTCTTAACTCCTCATTGATGCGTAGTACGACGTAAAAACCGCCAAAAAAAGGCGGAATTTTCGGTCCGAGGGACGGACGATATTAGAACCTATTTTCTTTATTAATATAGTTCTTTATAGCTTTCTCACTGGGGAAAAACATAGGTTGGGGTAAGACATACGGGTCAAACCATCTCCATTCAGTTATTTCATCAGGTTCCATAACTTTAGGCTCTCCTTCAAATTCTTCTGCAAGGAAAACTATTGTTACAAAATGAGCATCTTCAACAACATCATTAGTAACACTAACTATTTTTATTCTATCTTTGTTTATTTTAATTCCTGTTTCCTCATAAACTTCTCTGTAAGCACATCCTGGAATACCTTCTTTAAAATCGAGTTTGCCTCCAGGTAAAGTCCAAGTTCCTTCTCCATGAAGTAAGCTATCTGCTTTTTCAGGATCTTCATGTCTTTTGCCAAGTAAAAGTTTGTTATCCTTAAGAAGTATTACTCCAATCCCTACCCTTGGTTTTTTATTAAAACCTTCCATGATATTATTTTGTTTCATCAAGGATTATTTTTTCTTTAAAACCGCCTCTTTTCTGATTTTTTTCTTCTCTTAAAAACTCTAATTCTTCTTTTTTGATTCCTTTAAACTGACAAATTGCATAGATTACTTCCAAAATATCAGCAAGTTCTTCTTTATTGCTTTCTCCTAAGAATTCTTTAACCTCTTCTTCGAGTTTTTCTTTTAGCTTCAACCAGTATTCTTTATCATCAGCAATATGAGTTATTGGAATGTCTCTTTTTTGCTTGATAATCTCTGGAATTTTGTCTCTTACAAGTTTATTGTATTTCATATATCTCATTCTACCAAAAAACCGCCTTCTTGGCGATTTTTGATGCCTTTCGGTCGCTCGAAAGACTCACAAGCCTGCTCCGTATACTTAAAATAGTTCGAACATTTTTCGCCGCCTGCGGCGGCGAGGAACCCCCAAAAAAAATCGGAGCGGCTTCGCCACGATATTTAACAATCTCAGGTTTCTTTGGCGGCAAATTCTTTTTTAAAAAAAGAAAACCAGTTGTTAGGTACAACTGGTAAAACCTTAAATTTGTTTCAGGCGACCATCCAAGCAAAGCCGGTTTCTGGTATCCAAAACTCTAATCCTATTCCAGTAAACAGATTTGTAATCATTCTCATTTGGGAATCTTCCGGAAAAGGATCTAAGCCGGATTCGAGATTAAATGCAACCCAGTTATTCAAGGTAACATACTGTAGCATGCCCATTCCAAATTCTCCAATTATCTTCTTGCATTCTTCTGCGGAAAGTACCTTAACATTTGAAATGGGAAGCCATTGACTAACCTCTTCTGTTAAAACCTCTGCGACAGCTTCACTTCTTTCGCCCGCGTTCGTTACAATAACTCTCATTTTGTCCTCCTTCGCCGAAGGAGTAAATTACTATAACGAACATTTTTGAAAAGAACCGTTCCAAAAATGTTCTGGTGTCCCTCGGCAACTCCACCCTTGTATCGATTCCTTCTTTATTCTTTTGCAAGAACAGGGAGAAATCTGAGTAGAGACGCCCCTCAATTGCTTCTGTACCCTATAAAAAGCAATTGAGTCTGAAATTGCCACCGAACTTTAACAATTCCAGTATCCACAACTTTCTGTTTTATATTATACATCCATTCAAATAACTTGTCAAGCCCATAACAAAAAACAGAAATCTCTATAAAATTTCTGCTCCATTACATGAAAAATTTTCTTTTACTCTTCCGCTTTAGCGGAATACGAAATCGCCAATTGATTTTTTCGCCTAAAACTCCGTTCAATTTGGTCGCCGAGCGAAGCGAGGCGACCCACAAATCGTTGACTTTTCCTTACTGGCTCCGGCGGTAGGACTCGAACTAATAAAAATCTTGACTCCTCACTGATGCGCTAAGGGATTATTAGTCCTACAACATAGATTGAGCGGCTCTAAAATAAAAATTGCCCAGCGATGGGCTTTTTAAAATTTCTTCAGATAACTCATTTTACTTTCCGAATGTTCGCTGGCGGCTACTATATTCTCTAATAGCTTCATCTAAATCTTTTTCTTTAAAATCTGGCCAAAGTTTTTCTGAAAAATAAAGTTCAGAATAGGCTGTCTGCCAAAGTAAAGAATTTGATAATCTTTGTTTACCCCCAGCCCGAATAATTAAATCGGGATCGGGCAAGCCAACAGTAGAAATGTACTGATTAAAGAGTTCCTCGGTAACTTTTCCTGGTGAAATGCCATCTTGAATAATTCTTTGGGTGGCTTGAACAATATCCCATCTTCCTCCATAGCTTATTCCAAGATTTAAAAAAAACTTATTGTTATTTTTTGTAGCTTCCTCAACTTCCCGGATGATTTTTTGGAGAGATTCAGAAAGCCTTTCTTTTTGACCTATTACTCTGATCCTTACTCCTAATTTTTGGTATTTTGGAGTATTAAGGTACTTTTGAAGGTTTTCTCTTAATCCTTTTTCTAAAAACCGCATTAAAAAAGAAACTTCTCTTTTGGCCCGATTCCAATTTTCGGTTGAAAAACCAAAGACAGTCAAAATTTTCACTCCTCTTTTCTGGCACCAACCCCAAAATCTTAATAAATTTTTATAACCTTCCCAATAGCCTCTTAAAGCTGGTAGTCCCCTTTCTCTGGCCCAGCCCTGATTACCATCAGGAAATAAAACAATGTGATATGGAACCTTGATTTTCATAATATTCTATTTTAATTGGTTCTTTTTCTTGCTGCTTAGCTGTTATATAACCTGTAGCAAAAGAAAGTAAAGAAATTAAAATTACGCCAATTAGTAAAATTATATCATCTTGGTGGTCTTTGACAAATTGTAAGATTTTTGCTAACATTTTATTGTATGGCTAAGACTAAAGCAGCTGGTGCTACAAAATTAGGAAGGGATTCTCTCCCAAAATATTTAGGCGTAAAACTCTTTGAGGGTCAGAAAACTCGACCTGGCAGTATTATTATTCGCCAGTGAGGTACCAAATTTCTTCCCGGTAAAAATGTTAAAAGAGGAAGAGACGATACTTTATATGCCTTAAAAGAAGGTATTGTTCACTTTGTGACAAAGAGAAAAAAAGGCTTTGACAACTCACAAAGAATCGCTAAGATTGTTAATGTTAAATAGAATCCTGTTCAAGATTTAGTTTTCTGTTGTTTTAGGATTATTTTAATAAACTCTTTAAATAATGGATGCGGCCTCAACGGCCTTGATTTATATTCGGGATGAAATTGAACTCCCACAAAAAAAGGATGATTTTTAATCTCAATAATTTCTACCAGGTCTTTTTCTGGATTTATCCCGGCCATTATCATCCCCTTCCTTTCTAAAACCTCGCGAAACTCATTATTTAGTTCATATCTGTGTCTATGGCGCTCAGAGGTATAAAATGACCTGTAAGCCCTAAAACTGACTGTTTTTGGTCCAATTCTACAGGGATAAGTTCCTAATCTCATTGTCTTCTTATCGATCAACGGATATTGGCAATTTGGTGAAAATTCAGTTGAATTTGCTCCTTTTAAGCCGCAAACATTTCTGGCAAATTCAACTACTGCTAACTGCATTCCTAAACAAAGTCCCAAGAAAGGGATTTTTTGTTTTCGGCAAAATTTAATTGCTTTAATTTTTCCTTCCACGAGGGGCCCGCCGAAACCACTAGGAATAATTATTCCATCAAATTTTTTTAATTCTTTAACTGACTGGGGATTCTTTTTGTAATTTTCAGCTGATAACCAGAAAATCTCTGGCTTTCTTTTAAAAAACCAGCAGCTGTGTTTTATTGCCTCGACCAATGAGAGATAGCAATCAGTTACCGAGCCTGTTTTAACGGGCGAAGGTGAAGATAAATCTTTAGATTCATCGACTAAAGTGGTAGCCCCTCCTTTAAAAGATTTCCCAACTATACCGATCTTAACCGGTTTTTTGCAACTCTTAATTATTTTAACTAACTTTTTCCAATCTTTTAAATTATTTTTTCTGCGTCGCTCACCGAATTTTTTTAAAATTCGATTGCCTAAATTCTCTTCTTCAAAATTAAGAGGTATTTCATAAATTGACTCAGTATCAGGAGCCGAAATAACATCTTCTTCAGCGACATTACAAAAAATCGAAATCTTTCTTTTTTGAGCTGTCTCTAAAGGAACTCTCGCCCGACCAAGAATTATATCTGGCTGAATCCCGGCTGTATTTAAAGCCCTTACCGCATTCTGGGTAGGTTTTGTCTTTATCTCTCCAATCATTTTTGGGATTGGCAGATAAGAAACGAAAATAAAAAGAACGTTTTTGGGATGCGAAATCTTCATCATTCTAGCTGCTTCTAAAAACAGCATGTTTTGGTACTCCCCCACTGTTCCCCCAATTTCAATTAAAACAAAATCAGCCTTATTTTTTTTGGCTGCCTTTTTTATTCGAGAAATTACCTCTTCTGGGATATGAGGGACTACCTCAACACATTTTCCGTCATATTCCAGATTTCTTTCCCGTAAAATCACTGCCTGATAAACACGGCCGGTGGTCATGTAATTGGCTCTGGTCAAATTTTCATCCAAGAATCTTTCATAATTTCCCATATCTTGGTCACATTGGTCGCCATCTTCGGTTACAAAAACTTCTCCATGAACCAGGAAATCCATTGTTCCGGCATCGACATTAACATAGGGGTCAATTTTAATTGCTGTTACCTTGAATCCTTTTGACTGTAAAATTTTTCCAATTGCTGCTGTTGCCACTCCTTTGCCAATGCCAGACATAACGCCTCCAGCAATAAAAATAAAACGAGCCATAGACGCTAATCGATGCTAATATACGAATTGATACTAATTATACGAATTAGTATCATTAGCATACATTAGTATATTGGCATCGCGTTACTTCTCTTCGGTGACTATTATTTTTATTTCTACTTCTAAATTATGTTCAAATTTAATCTTTGCTGGAAATTCGCCGAGCTCTTTGAGAGGCTCTGCTAAATCGATTTGACTCTTTTTAACTTTAAAACCTAATTCTTTTAATTTTTCAGAAATTTTCTGGGCGTTTATAGATTCAAAAAGTTGATCTTCCTCTCCAATTTTAACTGGAATTATGACTTCCAAACCTTCCATGCTTGAAGCAAATTCTTGAACTTTTTTTAATTCTTCTTCCTCCTTTTTTGCCTCTGTCTCTTTTTGGGTCTCCAGCCAGCTCATCACTTCTTTTGTCGCTAGTTTTGCCAACCCTTTGGGAATCAAAAAATTCCTGGCATAGCCATCTTTAACTTCCTTAATCTCATATTTCTTACCCAGATTATCTATATCTTGCAAAAGTATAACTCGCATAAATTTTGTTTAACCCACTACCAGAGTCAGTGTGAGGTTCCTAGCAACTTTATTTTATCTCATCTCTTTTATTACTTCAATAGCCTTATCTAATTGAGGATCCCTTTCCGCTGTATAATCTTCTTCGGTCATTTCTACTTTTATATCCGGCTCCAGGCCAATCTCGGTAATGAGCTCACCTGAGGGAGTTAACCATCTTGCCACTGTAATCTTAAGAGAAGAACCTTCTTTTAATTTCTCTAATTCCTGAACTGAACCTTTACCAAAAGATTTTTCGCCAATTATTTTTATACCCCGATTATCACGAAGAGCTGCAGCTAAAATTTCCGATCCAGAAGCCGAACCCTGGTTAATTAAAATCACTATTGGATATTGTAAAAACCTGGCATTACCTTTAGCTTTATAAATCTTCTGTTCTGTTTCTTGACCAAAATCCTCAATAGCTACAGTCTGTCCTCTTTCCAAGAACCAGCCCGAAATATCCCGGGCAACTTCCAAATAACCTCCGGGGTTATTTCGCAAATCTAAAATTATTTTTTCAGCCGGACTATTTAAAATTTCAATTGCTGCTCCAATAAAGTCAGAACTTGCTTTCTCAGAAAAATGGTAAATCCTTAAATAAGCGATATCTCCTTCCTTTAATTCCCATTTTAAAGAAGGGACTTCAATGACTGCTCTAACAATCTTGATTTCTTTTGTAGTCTCCCATTCCTCTCGAAAAATCATTAAAGTAACCTCTGTTCCCTTTGGTCCCCGGATAAGGTTTACTGCCTCATCAATAGTGATATCTATTGTCAAAGTATCGTCTATTTTTATAATTTTATCTCCGGGCCTAAACCCTGCTCTCTGAGCAGGGGTTCCCTCTAAAGGAGCTATTACCTGGAGCTGTCCTTTTCTAATTCCAATTTCCATACCTACTCCTTCAAATTGACCGGTTACATCTTCTAAAAATTTTTTACTATCTTCGGGGTTTAAAAAGGTGGTATAAGGATCTCCCAAAGACTTTACCATCCCTGAAATTGCTCCATAAATCATTTTTTGAACATCGAGTTTTTCTGGACTGACGAATTTTTCTTCAAGTTTCTTCCAGGTTTCCCAAAAAAGCGAAAGGTCAACTTCCTCTAGCGGACAAACCGGGCAAACTACCTGAGCTTTTCCAAACCAAAATCCAAATCCAAAACTAGCTAGAATAGCAACAACCAAAAAAACTAAAACAAAATTTTTCTTGACTAAAAAAGCCATATCTAATATCTTACTTGATTATAGCAAATATTAGCCAAAAGTAAAAAACCGGAGAACGGTTCTCCGCTAACTTCAGGTCAGTGGTTTAATTTCAATCACAAACAAAAATACGGAGAACGGTTCTCCGTATTTTGTTTAATCGAAAAATAAAGAATAATTCTTTCCGTACTTAAATTTTATAATAAAATTTTATTTAATGCGACACAACTCAGGAGAGCTGAATAGTTGGTTTATATCTCGCATTTTTAATTTTGAATTTAACAAAAACAAATTGGGCTTACCTCGCGAGGTTGACTTTCCTTAAAAAGTGCCCCCACTAGGACTTGAACCTAGACTTACTGCTTAAAAGGCAGTTACTCTACCAAATTGAGTTATGGGGGCATTTTATATTCCTTCTTCTTTCAATTTTTCTAAAAGTTCTTTTTGTTTTTTGGTTAATCTCTTTGGCGTCTTGACAATCAATTCTACATAGAGATTTCCTCGCCCATAACCTGAAAAATGAGGAATTCCTTTACCAGAAATTCGTAAAATTTTTCCTGATTCAACACCAGAAGGAACTTTTAATAAAATTTTGGTTCTCTCAAGAGTAAGAACCTCAAGTTCTGCTCCTAAGGCTGCCTGGGAAAAAGAAATAGGTATTGAGATATATAAATCATCTCCTTTTCTTTTAAAAATTGGGTGCAATTTGACAAGAATTCGAACATATAAATCTCCTGTCTTTCCTCCTCTTCTACCTGCTTCTCCTTTACCTCCGATTTTTATCACTTGATTGGTGTCAATTCCAGCTGGAATAAAAATTTCTATATCTTCTACTCCCTTAACTCTCCCCTCTCCTTTACAGACATTGCAGGGAGTTTGTGGCCTCTGGCCCTCCCCACCACATTCAGGACAAGTAATAAATCTGGTAAATGAGCCCAAAAAGGTTCTTTTTATCTGCTGAACTTCTCCTTTACCCCGGCAAGAAAAACATTCGTTTACAGGAGTATTAGGTTCAGCCCCAGAGTCCCGGCAGCGAGAGCAAAAAATCAGTTTTTGTAAAGAAATTACTTTTTCCTTGCCCTTTAGAGTTATCTCTAAGGGAATTTCTATATTAATCTCAATATCTTTTCCTCTTTTTAAATCTTTTCTTTTTCGAGGAATACCAAAACCGAAGACCTCTTCAAGCATCTCTCCTAAATCTAAATCTCCAAAATCAAACTCTCCACCTTCTCCGGATTCTCCCCAGGGCCACTGAAAACCAAAATCTGACTCTCCTCCCCCCGGCATCCCTTCAAAAACCCGACCAAATCTATCATATTGAGTTCTTTTTTCCTTATTAGAAAGAACCTGATAGGCTTCATTTATTTCTTTGAATTTTTTCTCATCTCCTCCTTTATCAGGATGGTATTTATGGGCCAGTTTGCGGAAGGCCTTTTTGATTTCATCTTGAGAGGCATTGCGAGAAATGCCCAAAACTTGATAATAATCCTTTGTCATAATTATTTCTCTTTATATTCCCCTTCTTCGGCTTGGGGACCCTCTTTTTTCTTCTCCTCCTCTTTACCTTTACCGCCAGCTTGATAAAGTTCTGCTCCTACTTTTTGGACCGCTTGTGAGAGTTCCGAAGTCTTACTTTTTATTTCCTCTATATTATCACTATCTTTAACTTTTTTCAAAGCCTCAATTTTTTCTTCAATTTCTTTTTTGGAATCAGAGGAAATTTTATCACCTGATTCTCTAAGAGTTTTCTCACAAGTATAAATCAAATTATCGGCCAGATTTTTAACTTCAATTAACTCTTTTTTTCTCTGGTCTTTTACAGAGTGCAATTCCGCTTCCTTTTTCATTTTTTCAACTTCTTCTTTGGAAATACCAATTGAGCCCTCGATTCTTACTGATTGAGTCTTTTGGGTTGCTTTATCTTTGGCTGAAACATTCAAGATTCCATTGGCGTCAATATCAAAAGTTACTTCAATCTGAGGAATACCTCGAGTTGAGGGTGGAATACCATCTAAAATAAATCTTCCCAGAGTTTTATTGTCAAGAGCCATTGGTCTTTCCCCCTGGAGAACATGAACTTCGACCGAGGTCTGATTGTCAGCGGCTGTAGAGAAAATCTGAGTTTTAGCAGTTGGAATAGTAGTGTTTTTGGAAATTAAAACGGTATTTACTCCACCTAAAGTCTCAATTCCCAAAGAAAGAGGAGTCACGTCTAAAAGCAGAACATCCCGGACTTCGCCCTGTAAAATACCGGCTTGGACCGCTGCTCCAATGGCTACCACCTCATCTGGATTAATTTCTTTATTTGGCTCCTTGCCAAAAAGATTTTTAATTTCTGCTTGAATTTTTGGCATTCTGGTTTGACCACCGACTAAAACTACTTCCTCAATATCTTTGGGTTTAATTTTTACTTCTTTTAGGGCCTGCTTTACTAATTCAATAGATTTATCAATATAATCTTTGACCAAATTTTCCAATTGGGCTCGGTTTAATTTGTAATAGAGGTGCTTGGGTCCCGAAGCATCAGAGGTAATAAAGGGAAGATTAATTTCTGTCTCTAAAGTGGAAGATAATTCAATTTTTGCTCTCTCTGCTGCTTCTTTTAGTCTTTGTAAAGCCATTTGGTCCTTTGACAAGTCAATTCCTTGCTCTTTTCTAAATTGGTCAACTATCCACTCAATTATTTTTTGGTCAAAATCATCTCCACCCAAATGAGTATCGCCGCCAGTGGCTTTTACTTCAACAGTATCTTCTCCAACATCTAAAATAGAAATATCAAAAGTGCCCCCGCCAAAATCATAAACAACAATTTGTTGGTCTTTTTTCTTTGTTAAACCATAAGATAGGGCAGCAGCTGTTGGCTCGTTAATAACCCTTCTGACATTAAAACCTGCAATTTCTCCAGCTACTTTAGTAGCTTTCCTCTGAGAATCATCAAAGTAAGCCGGGCAAGTGACAATAGCATCAGTAATCTTCTCGCCTAATTTTTCCTCGGCATCCTGTTTTAATTTTTGCAGTATCTGAGCTGAAATCTCTGCCGGTTTATACCATTTCTCACCCATTTTAACTTCCACTCCGCCATTAGAAGATTTTCTGATTTCGTAAGGTAGGAGTTTTTTATCTCTCTCTACTTCTGGATCAGAAAATCTTCTGCCCACTAATCTTTTAATTGAAAAAATAGTATTCTGAGGATTGGTAATCTGCTGACGTCTGGCCAAAATCCCAACCAATCTTTCTCCGCTTTTTGAAATAGCAACAACCGAGGGAGTAATTTTCCCCCCTTCTTTATTTTCAATTATTTTTGGTTCCCCGGCTTCCACTGCAGCCATAGCTGAAAAAGTGGTACCGAGGTCAATACCTAATATCTTTGGCATAAAATTATAAAGCGTTATGTGCTTAGTCTCAGTTTCATTTTGAAACTCTCACCCTGGCAGGGCGTAAAACCTTACTGTGAATTAAATAGCCTTTTTGAACTTCTTCAATTATTGTACCAGATTCTTTGCCTTTTAGTTCAATTTCTTTTATCAGTTCGTGGAAATTCGGGTCAAATTTTTTGCCTAAAGATTCTATTACTTCAACGCCCTGACTTTTCAAAAAATCTTGCATTTGAGTCTTAACCTTAAGAATTCCTCTTATATTTTCGTCATTTTTCAAGTTTTCGGGCAATTTTTTTTCAATTAAATCAAAATTATCCAAAATGGGCAAAATCTTTAAAATTAAACCTTCTCCAGCATATTTTAAAATCTCCCCGATTCTTTCCATCTCTTCTTTTTTATAATTTAAAAGGTCAGCCCTCGAGCGCTGCCAACCAGCCAGATATTCATCCTTCAATTTTTGAGATTCTTCAAGTTTTTTCTTTAATTCTTTTAAACTTAACTCCTTTTTTTCTTCTTGCATCTTAATATTATATAAAAGTTTTAAACTTTTTTCAATACCTTTGTTATATTTATTTATTAGATAAACTTTATAAAATTTATTTTAGCAAATTAACAATAAAAATCAAGAGTGCTAATTCAAATTTACCATAAAGAGTAATTTAACGAGGCCTTGCTTCGTTAAATTTACTTAAGCAGTAATAAAGGTTATAGTCTCGCTTTTTATCTAAATATGCTAAAATAATTTAATGGCTAATTTCCTGGGGAAAAACAAAGTTCTTCTATTTTTGTTAATCATAATAGCTGTAGCTTCTTTCTTTAGGTTATGGCAGCTATCTTCTATTCCACCAGGACTTTATCCAGATGAAGCTATCAATGGAAATGAAGCAATATCTAATCCGGGAAAGTTATTTTATCCTGAAAACAATGGCCGGGAGGGGCTTTTTATTAATTTAATTGCCCTATCTTTTTCAATTTTCGGAGTTTCTATTTTCTCTCTTAAAATCGTCCCGGCAATAATTGGAATTTTAACTGTTTTGGGTCTCTATCTTTTAACGAAAGAATTATTCACTCAATGTGATGAAGCAAGGCCTCGTCACATTGCTCTTTTGGCGAGTTTTTTCTTGGCTATTTCTTTCTGGCATACAAATTTTTCCCGGATCGGCTTTCGGGCAATTTTACTTCCCTTTATTTTAGTTTTTTCCTTTTATTTTCTATTTAGAGGATTTGGAACTAAAAAAATCCGAGATTTCATTTTTTCTGGATTAATTTTTGGCTTGGGATTTTACACTTATATCTCTTTTCGAATGGCAGTTTTAATTTTGCCTTTTATTTTAATCCTCTACTGGTTTATTTATAAAAAAGACGGTCTGCAAAAAAAATTCATACTTCATGCTTCATACTTCATACTTCTTGTCTTTATTGTCGCTCTTCCTATCGGTATCTATTTTCTTCAAAATCCTTATGATTTTATTGGCCGAGCAGCGCCAATCTCAGTCTTTGCTGCTGAAAACCCAATCAAAGAATTTGCTAAATCTTTAATTTCACATCTCGGAATGTTCAATTTTCGCGGTGACTCTAACTGGCGCCACAATTTTTCAGGTTCACCTGAGCTTTTTTGGCCAGTCGGAATATTATTTTTAATAGGGCTATTTTATTCTTTTTACAAATTAGTCAAAAGTATTGTCTTGGGTAGTAGTAAAGTTTTTCTCGTTTTTGGATTTTTGATTTCTTGGTGGTTAACAATGCTGCTTCCGGGTGTTCTAACTTATGAGGGCATTCCCCACGCTTTGCGAACGATTGGAGTAATTCCGGTGGTTTATATTTTCGCTGGTTTAGGTTTCTTTAAAATCTATCAGTGGTTTGATAAAAATACAAAGCGCAAAAGATTACTTTTTACTGCTATCTCTCTTTTCCTTTTGATGACAGGGGTTGTTGAATTTGATAAATACTTTAATAAATGGGGTAAGCATCCTGAAGTGAGAAATGCTTTTTCAGCAGATTATGTAGAAATTGGGAATTTTCTAAATTCATTATCAGCTGAGACTCAAAAATATGTGATTGTTAACCAGCCCGGAGTTCCTGTCCCCTGGCCAGATGGCATTCCTATACCGGCCCAGACAATAATGTTCATTGAGAATGCAAAATTTGGTCAGCCCCAATCAACTTATTTATTGCCAGAGAACTTAAATCAAATTAAAATAAATAATAGAGAAGTAATAATTGTGCCAATGAGATATAATGAGAGTTTATTTGCTAAAATTCAACAAAAATTTCCCAAAGGGGAAATTCAGGAAAAAGATGGAACTTGGATATACAGGGTAAATTTTTAATTTTCAAATATGTCTAATCGTCTCACAAATATTATCGCAGCTTGTCTTTTGATACTTATGTTTCTCCTGGCTGTTTTTAGTATGAAAGATGATTCTGCTACCATGGATGAGGTTGCCCATTTACCAGCAGGCTATTCTTATCTGACCCAGAAAGATATGAGATTAAATCCTGAACATCCGCCCTTGATAAAAGATTTGGCTGCCTTTCCTTTACTTTTTATTAAAGGAATAAATTTTCCATCAGAAATCAAAGACTGGAAAGAAGATATTAATGGTCAGTGGGGGTTTGGCTATTATTTTCTTTACGGAGCTGGAAATCCGGCCGATATTATGATTTTTTGGGGAAGAATTCCGATGGTTCTAATTTTGATTTTGTTGGGATTTTATATTTTTAAATGGGCAAGAGAATTATTCGGCCCAAAAGTTGCTCTTTTGGCCTTATTTTTATTTTCTTTTTCCCCAACTTTTCTTGCCCATGGAAGGCTAGTTACTACTGATGTTGGAGCAGCTGCCGGAGTATTTATAGCTACTTATTATTTTATTAAAGCCTTAAAAAACCCATCTAAAAGAAGTATTATTTTTGCTGGAATTGCTTTCGGTTTAGCTGAACTTTGCAAATTTTCCGTGATTCTTTTAATTCCTTTTTTTGCTTTCTTATCTCTGATTTGGTGGTTAGTTAAGTCGGGAAATTTAAAACGGACTTTAAAAATTTTAATTTTAGTATTTATTATCGGTTATATTTTAATCTGGCCGGTTTATCAATATCATGTCTGGAATTATCCTCCAGAAAGACAAGCTAAAGATACTGAATTTTTACTAAGTTCTCATCTAATTAAATCTTCGGGGCCAGTTCTCAGTTGGGCAGCTGAAAAACCAATTTTACGACCCTATGCCCAGTATTTCTTCGGGTTATTTTTAGTCTTTCAACGAGCTTCTTTTGGCCATACTACTTACTTTTTAGGTGAAGTATCAGCTGCTGGCTGGAAAAGTTATTTCCCGATAGTTTATTTAATAAAAGAGACTTTGGCTTTTCATATCTTAACTTTAATTGCTTTACTTTACGCCGCTTTCCTAATTAAAAAGCCCTTTTGGCAAAATACTTTTCAACGAGCCAAGGAATGGGTCAAGAACCATTTTCCAGAATTCGCTATGCTCTCTTTTATTGGAATTTATTGGCTGACATCTCTTATTTCTAGCCTTAATATCGGCGTCCGTCATCTTTTACCGGTTTTCCCTTTTACAATGTTATTGGTTAGCGCCGCCATTATCGAATTACTAAAAGCACCTTTTTTAAAAATTAAATATCTAATTTTTGGAGGGTTAATTTTCTGGCAGGTATTTTCTATTTTTTCTATTTATCCCCACTTCCTCGCCTACTTTAATGAAATAGTTGGAGGAGCTAATAAATCTTATATCTATACAGTTGATTCCAATCTTGATTGGGGTCAGGATTTAAAAAGATTAAAAAAATGGGTGGACGAAAATAAAATTGATAAAATCTATGTTGATTATTTTGGGGGAGGAGATGCCGAATATTACTTGAAACAAAAGTATGCCCCCTGGCGGGGCACTCAAGACCCAAATGAGTTTCCTAAAGAAAATTATCTGGCGGTTTCGGCAACTTTTCTCCAGGGAGGCCGGGGAATACCAGTCCCTGGCTTTAATCAACCTTGGGGTCATTATCTCTGGCTTAATAAATATACACCTGTAGCCAAAATTGGCTATTCAATTTTTGTTTATTATATTCCGAGTGATAGCGAGAAATATCCCTATAAGGCATATTGAATAGTTGCTTTAAATTTGACAAATGAAAAGCGTTATGTTATCATCTTTAGTATTCACTGATATTAAAGAAAGGAGGGAAATTCAGTGGAAGTCAAAGTTCTTTTTAAAGGAGTTTGTTTAGAGATTGATGGAGTAAAATACCATCATCACCCAAATGGCGGAGGTCTTGTTGCAGAAACAGCCAAAGTAACAGAAACAGCTTATATTGGACCATTTGCCAAGGTCTTTGGTGATGCCAAGGTCTCTGGTAATGCCAAGGTCTCTGGTAATGCCAAGGTCTATGATAATGCTGAGGTCTCTGGTAATGCCAAGGTCTTTGGTAATGCCAGAGTCTATGATAATGCCAAGGTCTTTGGTAATGCCGGAGTCTATGGTGATGCCATAGTCTATGATAATGCCGAGGTCTTTGGTAATGCTGAGGTCTTTGGTAATGCCGAGGTCTGTGAGAATGCTAAGGTCTTTGATAATGCCGATGTCTTTGGTAATGTCAAGGTTTATGGTAATGCTGAGGTCTTTACTGATGTCAGGGTCTCATCTGGGTTACTAAGTAAAAGATAAATCTCTGTATTTTAAAAGTTCCTCTATTTATAGAGGAACTTTTATTTTAGTTTATTATAATTCTATTTATATTTGTAGGGAGCGAAGTTCCCAAACCTTAATTCGATGTATTCTAAATCTTTCCTTCTTTCGGGAGGAATTTCTTTTTCTAAAACTAAGCTGAGTTTTGTTAACTGCCAATTAATATCACCTGTTGGATCAAAATAGATTTCCCAGTCTTCAGAAGTCTGGGCATTTATTTTTTCTTTTTCCAAGATAATAATTTCTTTAATATCTATTTTAAGATTCTCCTTCAATTTTCTTTGAATTTCAAAAATTGATTCTAAAAGAACCTTTTCAATTACTTTTTCTCCCAAGAAGGCTTGAGTTCTTTGTTCCTGTGATTTAATAATAAATTCGGTTTTGGAGGGATTTTCCTCAAAAATTATTCCTTCTCTATCAACATAGAAACAATTTTCAGCTTGCCCACCCAAATTTTCGGAAGGAAAACTTGGGAGGGCTTGGCACCAAACACCAAGAGGCAATCTTTCTTGAATTTCAACAATTAAAGTTGCCGGGAGTCTTCTTTTTAAAATTACCGAATCTGCCTGAAGAAATTTTTCTGAAAGAGACCTAACAATTTCATTTGAATCTATAAGAAAGATGCTTTTAGTTGGAAAGAATAATAATTTTTTGTTGATTTTTTCTTTTATTAAATTTTCGATATCCTGGGTTTGAATTTTTTGATTACCAGAAATCTCAGTATCTTTAACTTGAAAGGTTGAGGAGAAACAAACTAAATAAAAAATTCCTCCAAAAATTATCAAAACTAAAATGGCTATCCAAAAAAATCGATTACGAAATATCGACTTTTTCTTCTTAATTCGGTAAGGTTTTTTATATAAATATTTTCTTCTCATAAAATTAAACTGCCAAGAACCAAGGATTAGAAATTACAACCTTCTTTTGGCTTTTCTTATTTTTTCAAAAATGAAAGTTAGCCAATATCTTTTTGATAAAGGAAAGTCCTGAGTTTTAACATACTCATAGGGTTTGCCACCAAAACCCATTTTAAATAAAGTAGGTCCTGCCCAAGGATGCTTTGGATATTTTTTGGGATCAACATATCCCCAAAAATCATACAATCTGCAACCTCTTTTTTTTGCTTCTTTTATTGCTTCCCACAAAAGAGAATAAGAAATTGGAATTTTGTGATATTGAGGAAGCAGGGCTGCGTGATGATAAAAGCCAATATTTGACCAAAACAAAACAAAAGCTGAAGCTACAATTTCTCCTTTATATTTTCCAAAGAAAAGCGAGATTTGGTTGTCTGGTTGAAAAGCTAAAAATTCATTTTTTAAATATTCTAAGGAAAAAGGAGTAAAATGATGACGATTTACAACCTCTTGATAAAGTTTATTAAAAACCTCAATGTCTTCTATGTTTTTGCTTTGATAAATTTTAACATCTTTATTTCTCTGAGCTTGGCGAATTAAATAACGAGTAGTTTTGCGCATTTGCATTAAGAGTTCTTCCTCTGAAGGATTAATATCCAATTTCCAGCTAGCCTCTGGATGAGTGTGAATTGGAGCCGGTTTAAATCCCAATTTTTTGAAAATTTCATTATTTTCCTCGCTTCTCTCTAAAATCGGATTAATTCTAATAAAACTCGCTTTAGCTATTTCTTTTAACTTTTCTAATAAAATTTTTAAAATTTCAGCTTTCAGAGAGCCAGTCTCTGGTTTTAGATTAGGGCTATGAGGAAGGAGCAAAAACGTTCCTCTTTTTGCCACTGTTTTTACCACTAAAGCAACAGAGAACAGTTCTCTGTTATTATAAACTCCCAGTCGCCAAATTTTTTCTCCCATCATTTTGTTAAACTCTCCCCAATTCCAGGAATCCAAAAAAGTTTTCTCTTCACACTTTAAAAGAAAATTTTCCCAAGTTTTTTTACTTTGAATTTTTTTCATTTCCATGATTTTAGAAAAGCAATAATTTTTTTAGCTTCTTTGAAAGAAATATTAATGTGAGTTGGTAAATTCAGGATAGTCTGAGCTACTTTTTCTGCCCTTTTGCAACTGCCTCTAATATATTTCATTTTTTCGATATTTGTATCTGGGGGAACTATTGGAGTCTTGCGCCAGCCATCGTCTAGATAAATCTTTCTTTTTCTAGCTTCTTTTAAAATCTTATCGGTGTTTAAATTTGTTAAAACTGGGTAGCGCATAAAGGTTGGAATTATACCTTTTGGGTGTTTATTCAGGGGTAAAACGAGATTAGTATTTTTAAGATTTTTTTGATAAAAATCAGCTATTTTTCTCCGGTGCCCATTGAATCTCTTCAATTTTTTAAATTGATTAAAGGCTAAATCAGCTAAGGCATCAGGAAGACGCTTTGGGAAATATTTTGGAATCTTTCCTCTTTTTTCTTTTTTATAAACTGCTTTGGATAAAATTGAAAGTTTATGAAAAATTCCCAAAAAGATTCTTCCTAAATTAGCGTCTAAACCATAAGCTGGCAAAACTAAATAATTTGTTAAAATTGGATGTAATAATTGTTGAAAAATCCAAAAATTGGAAGGATAATCTATTTTTTTTTGAAATTCTTTTATTTTTTCAGCTAGTTTATCATTATTAGTAACTGCCATTCCGCCAAATATAGAAGAAATTATTTTGTCTCTACCAAAAGAGAAAAAGGCTGCGTCTCCGAAAGTACCACAAAATTTTCCTTTGTATTTTGCTCCCAAGGAATGAGCGCAATCTTCAATTAGATATAAGAACCTGCCTTCGGCAGAACCTTGATTTTTCGCTTTGCTCGAAATTAAATTATTTTTCTTTACAACTTTTAAAATTTCCTCAATTTGAGCCGGCCGGCCAAAGGTATGTTGAATCATTACTACTTTTGATTCAGGAGTAATTTTCTTTTTAAAATCATCTGGATCGAGATTCAAGGTATCATCAACATCTACAAAAACTGGTTTAGCACCTCTATTCAAAATTGGATTTACTGCCGCATTGCAGGTAAAAGCTTGAAGTAAAACCTCGCTGTCTTTTTCTAATCCCAATGAATTTAATATAGCTATCAGCGCCGAGCGTCCACTATTAAAAGAAATAGTATATTTTACCCCTAAATATTTTTTAAACTCTTTTTCTAATTCGGCAATCGCCCTTCCTTTTTTCCAGCGCCAGGGTTGAAAGAGTAATTTCAAAGCCAATAAAATATCATCTTTTTCTGTATTAGGTGATAAAGATATGGAAATTGGCCGAAAAAACATTGTCAGTTGTTAATTGTTAATTGTTGAATTAGTTGACTTGGTAGCCTACTTTCCAAAAGAATTACGTCGCCTTCGCGACAAAAACTTTTAATTTTTTCTAAGATTTTCTTTAGGTTTTCAATAAATATAGCTTTTTCGCCGGCTCCTTCTTTTATTTCTTTAAAATTGTCTTTTGTTGTAATTATTGCCAAATCGCAAATTTGGCCAATTTTTGCCCCTATTTTCTTGTGAACTTTGCCAGAGACCTTACCTAATTCAATTAAGCAAGGCATAACAATCACTTTTTTGCCCGGTCTCTTCTTTAAATAATCCAAATGCGAAATTACACTTTTGGGGTTAGCAGAATAAGTGCTGTTTATAATAGTTAAACCCTTAATGCCTTTTTTAATTTTTATAGGGTTTTCTATTTCATCCAAAGTTTTTTCTATTTTTTCCCTGTCCACCTCAAGAAATTCAGCTGTTGCAGCGGCCATAGAAAGGTTTTCAATGTCCCAAGGGAATAAATTCTTTCCTCTCAAAACGAAGTTATAATTTTTCGGGTAAACAATTTTTTTGGGAATTTTTGTTTCTTGGAAAAGCTCTCGGCAGTATCTATTATTGCCATTGAAAACAGCTAAGCCCTCTTCTGGCAAGCTCTCTATTAATTCAAACTTTGCTTCAATAATATTTTTCAGAGAACCAAATGTTGAAAGATGTTGCTCGTTGATACCGGTCAGAATGCCCATTTTTGGCTGAAGCATTTCACAAACCTGTTTTATTTTTCCTCTCTCATAAGCTCCAATTTCAGCAATAAAAATTTCGTGTTCCGGGGTTAATTCGTTTAAAATGGCCTGAGCAATGCCAATTTCAGCATTGATATGTTTCTTTGTTTTTAGAACTTTAAACTTTTTTGATAAGATCTCAGCTAAGAATTCTTTGGTTGAAGTTTTACCATAACTCCCGGTGATACCGATAACTAAAAGGTCTTTTAATTTTTGCCTTTTTTGTTGAGCTCTTTTTAGAATTTTATTTTTAAAAATATCCGTTGGGATTTGAAAAAATAAAACAACGAGGGAAGAAATTGCTGGAGATAAAATGAGTAGGATTAGAAGCGAAATATAAAATGGGCTATCTTCTAAGGAGAAAATGTAAAAAAGAATCAAGCTTTCTAATAGTATTCCAAAAAATAAAATAGTAATTGTTTTTGGGGTAAATTTGGGAAATTTAATCCGCCAGAAACTTGAAATTATTTTTTTCCATTTTTGAGTCTCGAAATGAGCACAGAATCTGCCCCAATGGTATTCTTTCAGCTGCCAGAGCCAAAGCCAAAAAAGAAAAACTTTAGTAAAAATCAAAAACCAAAGAATTGTAATTACTAATTTCATTTTAGAAATTCTTTAACTTTTTGAACTAAAAGTTCGGGATTTTCTAAATGAGGAGTGTGGCCTATTTTTTCTAAAATTTCAAGATTTGAGTTCTTTATTTTTTTAGCCATCAATTTTGCATCAGAAAGAGGAATTATTCTATCTTTACTCCCCCACAAAATTAAAGTTTTATTTTCTATTTGAGCTAAATAAGGAGTTAAATCTTCATTTAAAACATTTTTGATAGTATCCTTTAAAAAACCCGATGCTTTTAGATAATCAGTTTTTCTTAAAATATATTTGTAAAAAATCTTTCTAAAAAATTGATAACTCGGTAAAAATGCAAATTTTTTAAAAAGAGAAGCTGTCTTTAAAATAAAAAGTCTCTTTTTTTTTATTCCGGCCGCTCCCACCAGAATTAAACCTAAAACTTTTCCTGGGTATTTTGTAACAAATTTTATAGCCACCCTTCCCCCAAAAGAATGGCCTAATAAAAAAAACCTTTCGGCAAGCTCAGGGCAGGCTTTCTCTTTTTCTTGAACAAATCTCTTCAGCCACTCTACATAATCGTTTAACTCCCAGGAAGAACTTAATTCGGTTTCCTTTTTAAATCCCGGTAAATTCGGCACTACCACTTCAATCCCCTCTTTTTCAATTTCTTCTTTAACTTTCTGCCATTTTTCTTTTGCGCTTTTCCAGCCATGTAAAATAATTAAAGTTTTCATTTTCTTGAAATAACTTTAAAGCCCAAGCCCTGTACCAAAAACAGCCAGTAAAAATTATTTCCGTGGCAAAAATGGGATTAGTTTTTGGTGTCGGGGTAAATATTTTTGCAAAACTTCTGGTATTTTTATTGAGCCATCTTTTTGCTGATAATTTTCGATAATGGCAATCAAAGTCCTACCAATGGCGAAAGCAGTTCCATTTAGAGTATGAACAAAATTTAACTTCCCCGATTTATCTTTGTAGCGAATATTCAATCTCCTTGCCTGGAAATCAGTACAGTTTGAAGTAGAGTGAGTTTCCCGATAGCGACCCTCCGAAGGTATCCAAGCTTCAATATCATACTTTGCGGCGGCTGGCCTTCCTAAGTCGCCTGTACAAATTTGAACTACTCTGTAAGGAATTTTTAGAGCTTTCATTAAATTTTCTTCCATTTTTAGAAGAAAATGGTGTTCTTTTTTGGATTCCTCGGCATGACAGAAACTAAACATTTCCACTTTATCAAATTGGTGAACCCGGAAAATACCTTTAGTATCTTTGCCATAAGAACCAGCTTCCCGGCGAAAACAAGTGGAGAAACCGAGATATCGCCGAGGTAAATCTTTTTCTTCAAAGATTTCACCAGTATGCATTACTCCTATTGACTGCTCAGCAGTACCTACTAAATATAAGTCATCTTTCGGGAGAAAATAAGCCTCCTTTTTATCTGCTTGTTCTAAATACCCCATCCCTCTAGCCATTTCTGATTTAAGCATTACTGGAGGAATTACCGGTATAAATCCTTGTTTAATTAAAGTGTCAAAGGCGAAATTTATTAAAGCAAATTCAATCTGAGCCGCCTCTCTTTTTAAATAGCTAAATCTGGTGCCAGCAACCTTAGCCGCTCGTTTCACATCAATTAAATCCAGTTTTGAAGCTATTTCTAAATAATCTTTGGGTTGGAAATTAAATGTGGGGATTTTACCTACTTTTTTTACTACTACATTATCTTTTTCATCTTTCCCAACTGGTATGTCATCTTGAGGTAAATTGGGAATTTGAAACATTAAGTTATTAAATTCTGCCTCCCATTCTTTTAAATTTTTATTTAATTTATCGCTATTCCTATCCAATTCTCTCATTTCTAAGATTATTTTTTGTTTTTCTTTCTCATCTTTCAGTTCGGCAATTTTCTTTGAGGCTTTATTTTTTTGAGCCCTCATATCCTCCAAGGCCTGAAGTGTTTCCCGTCTTTTTTTGTCAATTTCTAAAAGCCGGTCTATATCAACTTTGACCTGCTTTTTTTGACAGCCTTGTTTGACAATTTGTGGGTTTTCGCGAATAAATTTTATGTCAAGCATAAAGCGAAGGTATTCTTACTGAAGGGAGCGCTTCGTAGCTGAGCCCCAGAATTAGTTTGTATTCCAGTTAAAAGTTTGGGAGGCTCAGCGAGAAACAGCCGCGGCCGGAGATAAATTCTATATTCCTAATTGGCCGACGGCGTGCTCCCTGAGGCAAGATACCTGAGCGATTAATTAAATTTTACCTTGGTCGCATTGTTGGGAATAATATTACTTCTCTTAAACTATGGGAATCAGTTAATAAAGCCACTAATCTATCAATTCCCATACCAAAGCCGGCAGCAGGTGGCATAGCATATTCAAGAGCTTCAATGAAATCTTCATCTAATCTTTGAGCCTTTTCAAATCCAGCTTTAAAAAATTTTTCTTGTTCTTTAAATCGTCTTTTTTGCTCTAAGGGGTCATTGAGTTCAGAAAAGGCATTAATAAGTTCCCAACTAGCCACAACTAACTGAAAATTAGCTAATTTTTTAGGTTCCTTTTCAATTTGTTTAGCTAATGGGAAACTCCCCAGGGGATGATTTATTATAAAAGTTGGCTGCCAGATTTTTGGCTGACAATATTTTTTATAAATTGCATCAGCAATTTCAGCTTTTTGGGTTCCTTTTTCAACCCCAATTCCAAGTTTTTTAGCTTCTTTTTTAAGGGCTTCAGGATGAATATCATCTAAATTGATTTTTGTATATTTTTTAAAAATTTGAGAAAATTCTATTCTTGGCCAGGGAGTTTTAAAATTTATCTCCTTTCCTTCATATTTAATCCTTAATGTTTTAAAGACTTTTTTCAGCAAATTTTCAAACATCTTTTCAGTTAATTTCATTAAATCCTTATAATCAGCAAAGGCAAAATAGAATTCAAGTAAAGTAAAATCTGGATTATGAGCCTTATCAACTCCTTCATTTCGGAAAACCCGGCCAATTTCATAAACTTTCTCAAAACCGCCAACCAAAAGTCTTTTCAAATAAAGTTCAGGGGCAATTCGTAAATATAAATCTAAATCTAAAGCATTTAGATAAGTTTTAAATGGTTTGGCTTTGGCTCCGCCATAAATTGGCTGCAAAATTGGGGTTTCCACCTCTAAAAATCCTTCTTTCTCTAAAAATTCTCTAAGTTCTTTAATAATTCTGGAGCGAAGCTCAAATTTCTTTTTAACTTCAGGATTAAAAATCAAATCTAAATATCGCTTTCTGTATCTTTCTTCAACATCTTTCAAACCGTGCCATTTTTCTGGTAGAGGTAAAAGAGATTTTGCCACCATTTTAAAATCAGCAACATCTATCGTCTTTTCTCCTTTTTTAGTCTTAAATAAAATCCCCTTGAGTTCGATAAAATCACCGATGTCAAAATTATCTAAGAAAAATTTATAGCCTCTTTCCCCTAACCTATCTTCTCTAAAGAAAGCTTGAATTTTCCCTGTTCCATCTTCAATGTGCAAAAAAGTGGCTCTACCATGCTTTCTTTGAGATTTAATTCTCCCAACTAAAATCACCTCTTTTTTTATTTTAGATATTTTTGAGAAATTTTTAAGAGTCTCCTCAATTTTATGAGTTCTTCTTGTTTTTTCTGGATAAGCCGAAAATCCGGTTTTTTCAATCGCCTTTAATTTTTTAAGCCGAGTTTTCCTTAATTCATCAATTGTCGCCATATATTATATTTTAACTAATTTTATCTTTAAGGTCAAAAGAAAAAAACAGATGCAAAAACTGCACCTACCCCTTAGCTCTGTTCTCTTCTTTTTCGTAATTTTTTACTCAGTTGGTACTTCAGGCTTTACACAGACACTTCCTTCATCAATTTGGCCATCACAATTATTGTCTATTTGGTCGCAGATTTCATCGGTTGGAGTTCCGGGAGTACAAGTTTGAGATTGACCACCTATGCAATTATCTATGGTTACTGCACAGGCACCTATTCCACAAGTAGTTTGGCCTAAATCTTCATCAATTAATTCATCGCAATCATCGTCTAAGCCATCACACACCTCCTCTGTTGGCTGACAAGCAGGCGCTTCTGCCTGCCCCGTACCAGAGCTTTGCTCTTGGTTCAGGGTCTCGACATTACAACCTTCGTTGTACCAGAAACCTGCAGCAGTTTCACATTCAGCTTGGGTTGTACATAAGTTTAGATGAGTTGTATCACAATCTGGCGGTGTTTCTCCGGTTTCACCTAAATCATTATTACTACCATCAATTGAACCAACACTACCTCCACTTGAATCACTGTTATTATTAATATTAATATTTTGAATCTGGTTTTTCATCAACAATTCTTCCAATTGATTCTTGTCAACGCAAATTATTTCACCATTATCTCCTTCAAGACAGAATTTTTTGGCAGTTATTTTTTCAGCAATCAACTCTTTCACTTTGGCAATTCCGTTTTCAATGAAGAGCCCGAGGGAAGCTAAAGCTTGCTTTACTTTCTGGATAAAATCACCCAAAATCCCTGATTCCTGATCTTCAATTCCTAATTCTGTATCTTGGTCTGAGTTCATAACATTCAGATTACCGCTATCTGTTAAATAAACATCCGGATCCCACCAGCCAAATCCAATTAAGGCCCGAATGGTTTCTTTACCAGAATCAGGGGTCCAGCTTTCCAAAGCTCTGGCTATGGTTGGGCCTGCTTTGGTTGCTTTTTCAGCTTTTCCAAGCTCGTCAGATGAAGTTAAGAAATCGCCAGGTTTAATTTCTTCAGATAATGGAGAAATTTTAACTTTAGCGATACCAGAAGAAATTAATCTAATCTCGGAAATAATTTTGTTGTTAACCCTTTCTCTTCTTAAAAGATCTCCTTTGCCATTGATTTCGTTGGAAATAACTCCAACAAAACTTGTAAGAGAGTGCTCTGATGTTTTGTAGATATAGGTGACAGTTTCTTGCTGGCTTGGATTTTTTTCATTGGGGGCCTGGTCGTATGTAAGACTAACCAAATCTCCTTCATCTAAATCCTGGCCAAACCTTAACAATTCGTAATAATCATTACTGGCTTGAGCTAAAATTGTGTCTTCTTGATATTCGTTGTTTCCAGGAATAAACCAAGAGATATTAACAAAAACTAAAATTGTTCCACATTTCTCCTCAATTCCTGTTTCTGGATTTGAACAATTAATCAAAGAAGAAGTTTCATTTAGGGATTCCATGGCTTTGCCGACAATCGGTCCAGATTTAGTCGCTCTCATCCCTACGCCTGGGATAGGAGAAGTGGTAATAGGATCACCTGGTTTGATTTCACCATTCATTAAAGAAACTCTAGTAGGTACTCTTCCTGCCAAAGCCATTTGAACAGAGTCTGAATTTTCCTCACCGATTAGCCAGCCTGGCTGAGTAGAGATGATACCGATGATAGCTGGGTCATATGGTTTTCTTGAGGCAATAATTTTTTCTCGATTATTAGGATCAACCGAAACAATAGTTTCTGCCGAGATATCTTCAGAAGCCGGAATCCATTCGGCCAAGTCAGCTCCAGCGTTTTTCTTGCAATAAGTAAGTTGAATGTAAGGCATAGTGACATCAACCGAAGCGACACCACTAGAAGCAGAATTAAAAGGAGCAATATTGACGGTATGGGAATGGTTACCAGCAGAACCTGTGTTATAAGTAGGTAAAGTTGCAATATGCGTTCCATAATCCCCAGCATACTTTCCAGTGACGCTAGTAACTGCAACAGCTTGATAAGTATGGGTATGTGCCCCTGTTGTATTGGTACTTGTGTTTGGTGGATTAACTGAGTGATAGTGAGAAGAAACATCAGTGATAGTTCTTGTACCTAGATTAGTCAAGGCTGTTCCTACAGTTCCTTCGTTAGTGCCTCCTGACGGCGTGCCGACGATAGTTCTGCCTCTGGCGGCAGTATATTCTGTCCAACCGGTAGGACAAGCTCCGGTAAAAGCAGAAATCATACCTGAAAGAATCTCTACACCGTCTTCTCGCAATGCGCCGGTAAAGTTAATATCTCCGGCTACATCCAGTTTATAACTTGGACTTGCGTCCCCGATGCCGACGTTGCCTCCGTCATCAGCTAAGATGAGATAACTTGTGGTTTTAGTAGCACTGGTTGTTGTTCTCAAGATTAGGTCTCCATTGTCAGCAGTTGAACCATAGATAATATTACCTCCCATATTCAAATCCCCCCCCATTGTATCTCCTGCTACATCAACAAAAGTAGTAGATAAGCTGGTCCCTCCTACTGTTGGCATATTAGTAGATTCTATGTCAGTGAACCAACCCTTGAGCACTCTGGCGCCATCCGCAGCTAAGGAACCAGTCATAGTAATATTGTTTGAACCTAAAGCTAAAGTTCCATTAACAGTAAGTTGATTGTCAGCTAAAGACAATAAGTCAGTGTCAGTGGTTAAACCAATGGTTGTGCCATCTAATTGGAGAGAGTCTACGGTTAATTGGCCAAGATTAGTGATGTTTTGAGAATCACCAGTAATTGCTCCACCAAGAGTAAAGGCATTAATAGTTGTGGGGGAAATGGTATTTATGGTTAAGGTAGCAAAGGCATCAGAATCAGCTAAGGATAATAAAGTATTGTTTGAACTGTCTTTAATGGTCAGGGTGCCAGTGTCGCCAAAAGTAATAGTTGGTGCAGTTTGATTAAAAGTAATATTTCCTGAAGAATTAACTTGGAATAAATCGCCTGAACCAACAGTTAAAAGAGCGTCTGGGCTCGTCGTCCCGATGCCGACATTGCCTTCCTGGAAGATGGCGGCATAAGTCGTGTCATTGACATTGGCAGTGGTGACATCAACATTTAAACCAACAATGGTGTTGGCTAAGGTTCCTGAATCAGTAAAAGAAAGATTTAAGCCTCTTAAGGTGTTGGCAGAGGTTGAGGGATTATTGGTAATTGCCAGGTTTAAGGCATTTTGGGTGCCTCCAGCAGTAGGGGCAAAGGTAGCAGTTAAGGTATGGGGAGTCTGGGTGGTGCCAGAAAAGGTTTGAGAGATGACCCCGGTACCAGAAGATAAAGTTAAGTTTTTATTGGCAGCAATGGTGACATCTCCATTTAAGGAAATAGCTCCGGTAGCGGTTGAAAAAGTGCCGGAACCTGAAACGGCAAAATCGCCTGAGGATTGGCTGTAACCAATGATGTTTTCTAAAGCGCCAGTATTGGTTAACCTGGAAGTGCCAGCAGTTTTGAGAGAACCATCAGAAAGGTCTAAATCAGCTACCTGGGAAGCGGTCGAGTTTAAGAGAGTCAGTGTTCTGGTGGCAGCCCCGGTAATATCAATTACTTTGTTACCTCCAGCCCAGGTAAGAGTAGCTGGATTAAGGATAAGGGTATCTCCGGTGCTATCACCTAAGGTGGTACTGCCCTCAACCGAAAGATCTCCGGTAGTGGTGGTGCCGGTGGTGGTTGAGCCGGTTAAGATCAAGTTTCGAGCAAAAATGTCCCCCTCGGCATCTAAGGAAAAAATAACCGAACCAGCAACAGCAACACCAATTAGGTTGCTGTCAGTGGCAGCACTAGCCGGGTTAATATAGATTGTGGCATTTGCTTGATTCCAAGTTGAGCTGCCGATTAGCCAGGTGCCAGTGTGATCCAAGGTTGGAGCTTTACTAAAGGTTGCTCTTCCGCTGGCATCAAGATTACCAACTGAATCTACATAGGCTACTACAGCTCCTGTAGAATCAGCTATCTGGAATTGTTTAGCTCCTGCTGCATCTCCTAAAACTATTTTTACATTTCCTGAATTAGAATCCAAGATAAGGTCTCCGGCTGTGGCCTCAATAGTTCCTGTTTTCATCTGGAGATTATCAATTAAGGCAGCAAGCCCTGCTCCTGATTGGCTAACAGTTAAGGCAGGGGAAGTTCCAGAAAAAGAAAAGCTGCCTGCTTTGGTTGAGGCAATGGTTAAATCATCGACCACATAGGCATCTTCAATAGACTCTGCCTGCCAGGTGCCAGCACCAATTGTACCTAAGACGCTAACAGTGGTTCCACCTTTTGGGGGAAGAAAGTCTGGAAAAATAACATAGCTAAGGCGGGCAGCTAATTTCAGTTTTTCAACCTTAGTTTCTTGTTGACTGAGAATAGTTCGAATTTTTTTTAAAGATTCGTCATCTAAGGTCTTGATTTCTTTGGTGATTTCCTTTATTGGTTCTATTTTGGTAATTCTGCTTACCTCAATCTCTTTTATTATCTCTCTAACTGGTAGACCTTCTTCTTTAAGTTCTTTAAATTCTTTTTGAAATGCCTCTATTATTTCTCTCTTTGCTTTTTCAACAACCGCTTCTGACAAAGGAACTTCTTTTTTAATCACAACTTTTTTAAATGGCTGGCTAACAATTTTCGGAATCTCTCTTATTCTCTGAGTAAAACCTTTAACCCCGCTGAGGACGGCTCTTGATGCATTGTCGAGTTTCTCTTCAATAAAGTAATTAAAAGCTAAATATCCAGATTTGAGATTGGAGGTTTGATTTTTGACACTTTCATTTACCCACTGACCATATTCTTTGAAAGTATTGAGAGTTGATTTTAAAACATCTGGAGAACTTATGGCTGCTAATTCTTGACCAGGTTTTAATATTTTTTGAGCTATTGTTGAAAAAGTATTATCAATGGTTCCAGAAACATTCTGGAAAGAAGTTTTTCCTAAGACGCCTCCTGCAATTAGTAAAACAAAGGCCAGGACTATTGCTAAGGCTGGCCGGAGTTGCACGGGTCTCACCCGTGCAATCTCTTCTACTGGTAGATTCTTTGGGGGAGGAACAACCTTTTTCACTCTGAAATTATTATTGTATTCTTCCATTCTTTCAACATATTCTTTAACCCATTCTTTTTTGGTTAGCCAGTTTCTGCCAATTTTCACTGCTTTTAATTTCCCCTGCCTGCCCCGCAAACTCAAATATTTCTGTGAGTACTCACAGTATTTAGTTGCTTCCTGTAAAGAGATGTATTTATTATTTGATTTTTCTTCTGCCATTGATTAATATCTGAGATTAAAAATACTTGACAAATAATTGTGGATGATTAGAATTTATTAAGAAGGCTCCTACTCTGCCTTATCAGTAAAAGAGGCTGAGTAAAGAAAAATCACCTTTTAAAGTTTCCCAACTTTGATTAGATTTTTCAGCAGGGGCCTTCTTTTTTTATCCATACAATACCTTCAAGTCAATATACCATCGAAGAGAGCTTCGCACTCTTCTCCACCTTCGCTTCCTTTGGAAGCTCGGTATATAACTTTATACTTGGGACATCTTACAAATATATCGCTTAAGACATATACCAACTTATTTCATTAATTATCGAGCCAATACTTTCTGTCAATAAGGGAATCTTATATATTTTATATATGGCATAAGGAATATAACCAAATTATTTCATTATTATTGAACCAAAATTCTTTGTCAAGTCCAAAAACTGTGGAAAACCCCAACCAAACGAGCCCCCACACCAAATTTTGGTGTGGGGGGTGAGTAAAACAGCGAGTCCGGTTGAAAGGGGGGCGAGCGAGTATGTTTCTTACCTCGTAAAATACCATTCTAAAACTCCTTTTGCTACTGGTAAAGCGGCAGCTTGCATTCCTTTAACATCTTCAATAACAATGGTCAAAACAATTTGGGGATCTTCATAAGGAGCGAAAACAGTTACCCAATTGTGATAGTAATTTTCTCGCCAAGTTTCAGCGGTTCCGGTCTTTGCAGCAGCTTTGACTGGTAAAGAATTTAAAATAATGGAAGAGCCATAGGTAACTGCTTCCCTCATTCCTTCTTTAACAATCTGAAGATTTTCAAGGCCAATAAAATCTCCCCGAATAACTTTTGGTTCAAATTCTTCTATTATATTTTTTTCTTTATCTACAATACTTTTGGCAACTTGAGGTTTTAATAATTTGCCTCCATTAGCTATTGAAGCAAAACCAGTAGCTACCTCCAAAGGACTAATTTTAAGGTAACCCTGACCAATGGAAAGATTGTAGGTGTCTCCATCCCACCAGCCTTGACCCCAGGTTTTTTTCTTCCATTCTTTATCAGGAATAAAACCTTTTACTTCTCCAGGAATATCAATACCAGTTTTTTCTCCCCAACCAAAAAACTCAAGATATTTTTTGATTTTGGTAGGACCTAAACCTTCCTGGTTCCCATATCCTCCCCCAACTGTATAAAAATAGACATTACAGGATTCAGCAATGGCCGATTTCATATCTGTCCAACCATGACTCTTCCAGTCTCTTTTAATAGTGGGGGAAGATGGATCCCAAGGATTGGGAATTGTAATTTTCCCCTGACAGTTAATCTTTTTTTGAGGCGAAATTATTTTTTCTTCCAAAACAGCTGAAGCAATTAATGGTTTTATGGTAGAACCTGTCAAATAACTGCCCGAAACCGCTCGATTAAAAAGAGGTTCAAGTGGGTCATTTAAAAGACTCTCAAGAGCCTGGGGGTCTGCACCTTTTTGAAATAAATTATTATCAAAACCTGGCAGACTAACCAGGGCTAGGACTCCTCCAGTTTTTGGGTCTAAAGCCACCACCGCTGCCTTTTGAGCTCCGAGATTTTTGAGAACTTTTCCAATTTCCTCTTCAATTTTTTTCTGCAAATCTGAATCTAACCATAAAACTAAACTTTTTCCAGATTCTGGTAGCTGAATTATTTCTTTTGATATTACATTTCCTAAAGCATCTCTTTCTAAGCGAAGTTTCCCAGAGTTTTTTCTCAAAATTTCTTCATAAAATTTCTCAAGGCCAGCCTTGCCAATATAATCAAAAATCGAATAATTTTCGGGGTCAGCTTTTAATTCTTCGGCATCTATCTCTCCAATGTGTCCAATTAGATGAGCGAAACTCGAACCTTCTTTATAATCTCTAACAAAATTTCTTCTGATTTGAAAACCAGGGAGTTCATTAGAATTAATTTTTGCCTCAAGTAAAATCAATGTCTGATGGTCAAGGTTTTTAGAAATTAAAACTGTTGGTAGCTCAGATTTTTCAATCTCCTTTTTTATCTCTTCAATCTCTTTTTTAATAATTAGAGAAACTTCCTTTAAAACTTTAAATTCCGGGCAAAGAGAAGAATCAGGGTCCTGATGAAGGCAGGTTCTTAACTTTTCAGCATCAGTATAAGTTAAATCAAAAGAAGGTTTATTGAAAACTAATTGATTTCCTTCTTTATCATAAATTACTCCCCGGGTAGCCTGAGTTGAATAAATAATAAATTTATTTCCTTCAGCTAAAGCCGAAAACTTTTTGCCGTCTATCAGTTGAAGTTGAAAGGTTTTGGCAAAAAGAATAAGAATTAAAATTAAAAAAACAATGTAAAAACCCGAGAGGACTTTTTTTGAGAGTGGAACTTCAAATTTTTTTTCTGAGATGCCAAATTCTTCTTCTTTTTTTCTGGCAAGTGTATCTAATAAAATTTCCTGGGGCTCTATATCTTCTTTAAATCTTGTTTTGATTTTTTTGTTTCTAAGATATCTTTCCATAAAAGTTTTTTAATTTGCGGAGCAAATTACCCACTGTTCCCACACAGCAATGAGGGCAGCTGACGGTTCCTTTTTAGAACCTATGTCGAATGATTGGACGAAGATAATTTCTTAAAATTACTTTTATGAGAATTGCCAATCCTACCAAAATTAAAATATGAAATCCAATAGGTCTATTAGAAAAAATGTCCCAAAAAAATCCTGAAATTACTGCTCCAAAAATGCCATTATTTTTTCGGGGCTCTTCTAAAAGATTCAAAAGCAAAACCGCAATTAAAATAAAATTGGGGGTTATGTTAAAAAAACTAAGATGTATTAAAAAACTGGTTTGAAGGAGAGCTAAGATATAAAAAACTATAATTAGAATCAGAACTTTTTTCATAAGCTCCTGTAGAGACAGAAATCTTAAAAATCGCTAATAATAAATACAGTTTCTAATTTTTTGATATCGAAAGCCGGTCTAATTTTTGCCTGTTGAAATGGCTCTATGTCACTTCTTAATACTTTTCCGATTTGTCCAACTAATAGCCCTTTGGGGAAAATTCCTCCCAAAGAAGTAGTAATTATAAAATCTCCTTCTTTAATTTCTTCTTCTTGGGGTACTAAATCGAGAAAAAGCTGAAGATTTCCTTTTCCTTTAACTACCCCGGAAATATCCTTTTCTGGGTCTGAGATTTTAGCATCAAAAGAGCTTTCTTTGTTAAAAATTAAGATAACTCTTGAAAAATTTTCATAAACTTCACCGATCTTCCCAATCAAAGTTTTTTGCTGCCCAATTACTGGCCAGTTTTCGGTAATGCCATCTTTAGAGCCTTTATTAATTAAAATAGAATCTTGAGATATATCTTTTGAAATCACCTTGGCTAAGGACAATTTAAACTCTTTCTCTAATCCAATTTCCAGAGCTTCCCTTAAAAGTTTATTTTCTTTTTCTAATTCAATCAATTGAGCAATTTGAGAAATCAGCTCCTGATTTCTGAATCTCAATTCTTCATTTTCTTTTTTTAAATTTTTAATCTCAGAAACTGTCTTAAAAAAATCAGATACTCTATCTCCTGCTCGCCAGAGAATTTTCTGAATGGGTGAAGATATAAAATAAAAAAAGCCTTTTACCTCTTTCTGGAAAAAGTTTAAAGAAAAAATCAGTAAAAGCCCAACAATTATAAGAACCATGCCTCGCTTTGCTCGCCAGAACTTTGATTCGCTAAAGTGTAAAAACATACAGTCTTGAATTAATTAAAATTAAAATTTTTCTTTTTGAAGAAGTAAATTTCATATCAATTAACCCATTATAAGCAGAGCTTGAAATCTTTATAGATTATAGATGAATTTTAGATAAATTAAAAGGACAGGTTATTATTTCCTGCCTTTTTTTGTTCAGATTTGAGCAATAAAAAACTCCAGATATGTATAGGACGACGACCTACTCTCGCACAGATGTACTACCATCGGCTCTGGAGGATTTCACTTCTGTGTTCGGTATGGGAACAGGTGGAGCACCTCCGATATCGTCGCCTTATACAAACCTCGAGCCTATGTAATAACAATGGTCATTAATTGCTAGCCAAAAAGATGTCGAAGAAACTAAAGTTTCTTCTCCACCTTCGCTTTTGCTGCACAAAAGCTTGCTGTATGATTTATTAGTACTGCTCGGCTTAATGCGTTACCGCACTTACACCTGCAGCCTATCAACCTCATAATCTTTGAGGAATCTATGAGTCCTAATCTTGGGGCCTGCTTCGTGCTTAGATGCTTTCAGCGCTTATCAGTTCCCGACATAGCTACCCAGCGATGCTCCTGGCGGAACAACTGGTAGACCAGAGGTCAGTTCAGTCCGATCCTCTCGTACAAGGACCAACTCCCCTCAAGACTCGCCGCCTGCGGTAGATAGGGACCAACCTGTCTCACGACGGTCTGACATATTACTCTGTTATTACTAACAGTACAGACTATATCTTTTCCGATATAAATATCGGAACTGGCGTATTATAGCAGTTTATATATCTGCTATCTTCACTTCAATTTTAAACTGAAGATCCAGTCGTTACGGGGGCAATTTTATATTTCATAGAAGAAATAATATTCGGATATATAATCTTAAATAATTTTTTAGCATTTTCGCTATTAAATCTTAATCGAAATTCGTCTCGATCTTTATTTGTTGTAGATAATAATCCGAATTTTTTCTGGAAAATCTCTTGTAATCTATAATGTTCCTTTATTGAATAATTTTGAGTATTCAATATTAGAGAATTATTATCATTACAACCGTCATCCATAATCCAGACTGCTAAAGTTAATGAATTCAATAAATCAAGAATATTTTTAGGAAGTATTTTCTTTCTATTAAGATAAAATACTTTATAAAGTATTTTGAATTCTGGAAAAGTTCGTGTATGAAAATACCAAGAATAATAATTTTCATTATTTTTGGGATTTTTCCAACAAATTATTTTTCTTGGTGGACACGAAACTAAATTCTTTAACACTTTATATTTCCAAAAAATAAAATCTTTTTGCTTCCATCCATGATGAATTCTTAATCTAGCACTTCCTTCTTTTGATCGACATTCTAATCTCCCATCACCTAAAAGACATCCATTAATCACTTCTTTTTGAAATTGAGAAATACAAAATTGTCTTCCCACGATATTATCCATTATTCTATTATATCATAGAATGATTTGGACTTCACCGTTATTAGCCAGTTTTTACTGGGCTCATTTTCACTTACCCAGCTCGCGTAACGCTTTAATTGGCGAACAGCCAAACCCTTGGGAGCTGCTTCACCCCCAGGATGCGTTGAGCCGACATCGCATAAGTCTATTATTTCTAATAGTGTGGACTATATCTTCATCCGCCAGCTGGCGGAGTTAGCGTTTTATAGTAGTTTAAACTACTATCCAGTCACCTAAAATGACTAAGTCTCTACGGGGCGAAGCATATAATAATTTATGTGCTCGCTTCCCACGATGTTGTCCATTCTTTTATTTTAACATAAAAGAGTTTGGATTTCACCGTTATAAGCTAAATTTTTGGTACAATATTACTACTGTAGCACCCCGATTTGTCGGCGAATTTTTGAGGTGCCGAACAGGGCCGTTAATGTGAACTTTCGGGCCCTACTAGCCTGTTGTCCCCGGGGTAACTTTTAGCTGATGATCTTCCGCGGTTCTATTAACCACGGTCGGTTCACTAAGTTCTGGTTTCCCAACTGCGCGCAATATCCTGCTTGCAGTAAAGCCGGCTTTTGGCTTTGTCCTACCACCAAGATTTCCATCCTTGGTTAGCCGACCTTTAAACGCCTCCGTTACCTTTTAGGAGGCAAGCGCCCCACTTAAACTGACCGCCAGACACTGTCTTCCACTAAAGGCAGAGTTAGAACAAAGGTTTTAAAAGAAAGGTGTTTCATTGACGACTCCACCTGACCCGAAAGTCAGGCTTCAAAGTCTCCCTTCTACGCTACGCATCCAAAACCCAAATTCAATATCTAGCTACAGTAAAGCTCCCGGGGTCTTTCCGTCTAGCCGCAGGTAACCGGCATCTTTACCGGTATTGCATTTTCACCGGGCTCCTCGTTGAGACAGTCCCCCAGTCGTTAAACCTTTCATGCGGGCCACAACTTACGTGGCAAGGGATTACGCTACTTTAACACCGTTATAGTTACGGCGGACGTTTACTGGCGCTTCACTCAGTTAGCCTAACCAATATATTATCGGAAAGACCGCCGAGATTGACGTTCCAGCACTGGTCAGGCCTCAGCCCCTATACATCCTCTTACGAGTTAAGCAGGGACCTGTGTTTTTGATAAACAGTCGCCAGGGGATCGTTCGTTGCACCCCGTTAGATAAATTATCTAATGGGGAATCCATATTGCGAACTTACGGACGCTTTTTTGCCGAGTTCCTTAACGAGGTTTCACCCGTTCACCTTGGCACTCTTACGCCAGCCTACCTGTGTTGGTTTACGGTACGGACCACGCACACAATTAATTTCTAAAGAAACTTTTCTAGGAAGCCTGCTCATCCAGGTTTGCTCTGCCGAAACAAAGCATTCTATTCATCCTTGAAAAATCTTAGATGAATAATGAGAATCCAATAACTCACCCAGACTACTAAACTCCGTCCTTTCTTTAGAATTATGTACGCGGGGGCCGGAATATTAACCGGCTGTCCATCAGCTTCACCTTTCGGCTACGCCTTAGGCCCGCCTAACCCTTGGTTGATTGTCATTGCCAAGGAAACCTTAGGCTTTCGGTGTCCCGGGCTCTCACCGGGATTGCGGTTACTCGTGCCAACATTCTTACTCCCTATCGCTCCATCCCGACCTTGCGGCGGAACTTCAGTGCAATAGGGATACTCCCCTACCCCGAGCGCATAAAAATTTATGTGCTCAGTCTTATCTTCGGTATTGAGCTTTAGCCCCGTGAATTTTTGGCGCAGAATTCCTTAGTTAGTAAGCTATTACGCACTTTTTGAAGGATAGCTGCTTCTAAGCTAACCTCCTAACTATCAAGGGAATTCTACTTCCTTTGCTGCACTTAGCTCAAATTAGGGACCTTAGATGAAGATCTGGGCTGTTTCCCTTTTGACTATGGAGCTTAGCCCCCATAGTCTAACTCCAAGCATCTACCTACAGTATTCGGAGTTTAATTGGATTACCTAGGTAAAACCCACGATAGTCCATTTAGTGCTCTACCCCTGTAGGTAGTTGTACTCAGGCTAGCCCTAAAGCTATTTCGGGGAGAACCAGCTATTACCAAGCTCGATTAGCTTTTCACTTCTTACCACAGCTCATCCCAGAGTATTGCACGGCTCACGGGTTCGGGCCTCCATCCGCCTTTCGGTGGACTTCACCCTGGCCATGGCAAGCTCGCTTGGCTTCGGGTCTCGAGCACATAGCATAACGCGCTTTTAACACTTGCTTTCGCTAAGCCTTCAACCTAAAAGGTTTTAGACAAGCTATGTACTCAAACTCGTTGGCTCATTCTTCAATAGGCACGCCATCACCAAGCACATAGAAAATCTATGTGCTTCGGCTCTGACTCCTTGTGGGCAAAATGGTTTCAGGTTCTATTTCACCGCGATCACCTCGCTACTTTTCACCTTTCCCTCACGGTACTGGTTCACTATTGGTGATATCGTAGTATTTAGCCTTGGCCGATAGTCCGGCCTGCTTCCCTCAGGATTTTCATTTCCCAAGGTACTTAAGTAAAATATCAAGGAGCATAAAGTCGTTTTCATTTACGGGACTATTACCCTCTTTGGTTGCCCTTTCCAGGGTCATTCAACTAACGAAACTTTACCTAAGTGTTCTCCCTCTTGAACCAAGCACATAAAAGTTTATGTGTTCGGCCCCAGACGATATTTCCTTACAACCCCAACCAAAGTACATAATTTATGTGCTCGGTCGGTTTGGGCTTTTCCCTTTTCGCTCGCCGCTACTAAGGGAATACTGTTATTTTTTTCTTTTCCTCCGCTTACTAAGATGTTTCACTTCAGCGGGTTCGCCGCCCCGTCATTCGACAGGGCTGATTCGCTGAAAGCGAATCAGGTTTCCCCATTCGGAAATCCCCGGATCAAAGGTTGCTAGACACCTTCCCGAGGCTTATCGCAGTCACGCCACGTCCTTCATCGCCTCGATATCCCAAGGCATCCACCATCTGCCCTTAATTAATGCAATTTTTGGCTAGCAATTAATAACCACATATTTACCCTGTTAAATAATTTCGCCTTTGGCGAAATTGCCACAAAGTGACATTTAACAGGGTGAATTTTCAAGGTTCTTTCCTGTTCTTTCAAATTAATCAAAAACCGCTTCTAAGAAGCGGCCTTCTGAAAACACAAGTTCCCGAAATTAACCGCTTCCTTTACCCTCCCAAATTTTGAAACGCAAAACTTGGGCGGGTGAATTCAAACTGGTTCTTATTTTTCTCATACTAATAAAATCTTAACAAATACAAACCCTTTGTCAAGCCCTGTGGATTAACTTTAACTTTTGATTTGAAACTTTTAACTTTTTTTATTTTTTATTCCTTCAGCTTCTTCTTTAAATCTTGCAAAAGCTCAGCTGCTACATCTTTCCCTCCTAAGCCAAAAGCAATACCACCAGCTATGGTAATCAGAGCAACAAAACCGATAAATAAGGTTTGCAAAAGAGAAGGAGCAATTTTCAACTGAATTAAAATAGCTAAAATAGCAAAAATCCAGATTGACCACCTTACAATTACTCCGACCAATTGTCCATAGCCTACTTTCACTCCTTCTACTGCTGCTCGAACCACCTTTTCTAAAATATCAGCTATAATTACTGCAACCACAAAAATAAGAGCAGCGACAATCACATTTGGCAAATAAGCCAGAACCTTAACTAGAAAATCAGCAAATTGAACCAATCCTAAAATTTCTACTGCTGCCAAAAGAAAAACAATAACCAAAACCCACTTACAAATTGCTCCAATAAATCCTGAAGCGTCAACTTTAATTTCTGCTTTTTCTAAGGCCTCTTTCCATCCTCCTTTTTCAAAAATCTGATTAAATCTTATCCTCTTTAAAATTTCGCTGATTAACTTCCCTACTCCGACAGAAATAAACCAACCAATAACAAAAACAATAATTGCGCCAACTAAAAGCGGAATAAATCCTAGAAATCCCTGCCAAAGATTTTGAAGAGCTTGGATAGTAACATCGGCCCAATCTATAACCATATTAATTTTTAATTAATTTAAAGATTTTAATTAGACAATTCGACCTTTGAATATTATTTTATTATACAAGATACAAGAAAATAAAAAAGCTGTCCTGTGCATAACTTTTTGGACAAATAGGTTTTTTAATTTTTTTTAAAAACACCTTCAGAGTTTATTTTGTGGACCCTGGGAGATTTGAACTCCCAACCTTCGATATGCAAAACCGATGCTCTACCATTGAGCTAAGGGCCCAGAGAATCTGGTGGGCAGAGGAGGAATCGAACCTCCGACCTCTGCTTTATCAGAGCAGCGTTCTAACCACTGAACTACCTGCCCAAATTATTTTTTAGCTTTTCCAAAACTTCCAGTTATTAGGCCGGGTATTAATTTCTTGAAATTAATGCTACTAATTTTTATCGAAAAATTATAATCGCCGGAGTTTAAAATAATTTTGGGGTTTCTTAATAAAGATTTCTCAACAAAAGTTGGTAATTTAAACAAATTACCGAAGGCTGGAATTGCTCCAACTTTTACTCCTTTCAAATTTTTCTTCATCCAGGCCTCTTTTACAAAGTCAACGTTTTTTGCTTTTGCTACTTTTTTAAATTTTACCTTATCAAGGTTCTTATTTGCCGGAATTAAAACCAAGTCCACATTTCGGTCAAACTTCATTACCAAGGTCTTCCCAACGATTTTTTCCGGAACCCTCAAAGTCGCTGCCTTATCATGGGCAGTATAAACAGTCTTGTGTTTTACCGGTTCATATTTAACCTTAGCTTTCTCAAGAAATTTAATTACTTTTTGAGGAATTGCCATACTAAGTTAAAGTTTAGCAAAAAAGAAAAAACCCGTCAATTAACGGCTTTTTATTTTTTAGTTTCTTAGAGTTGCCCCAAAAGTCTCGCTTTAAGGTACCAAGACCAACACCTTAGAGTTAAAACCCGAATTCCAGACTTCAACTCTAGTCAACACTAATTTTTCTAAGTTTAAGTTTAGAAAAATTTAAAATGTAGTGATCCATGGACAGCTTCCGCTACCCATGCCTTGTTACGACTTCATTCTTGTTACCGACCTTAGCTTAGGCTCACTTGCGTGGGACTTCGGCTACTGCCGGCTCCCTTAATGTGACGGGCGGTGAGTACAAGACTCAGAAACATATTCATCGCCACATGGCTGATTGGCGATTACTAGCGATTCCAGCTTCATGAGGTCGAGTTGCAGACCTCAATCCGAACTGAGAGGCCGTTTGATGGGATTGGCTCCGCGTTACCGCTTAGCAACCCATTGTCAGCCCCATTGTACCACGTGTGCAGCCCAGGGCATCAAAGGGCCATGCTGATTTGGCGTCATCCTCACCTTCCTCCTTGTTATCCAAGGCAGTCCCCTATGACAAATTAAACATAGGGCAAGGGTTGCGCATGTTACCCCATTTAAGGGAGCGTCTCAAGATACATGCTGACGACAACCATGCAGCACCTGGGCTAGTGTCCTTGTGGGTAGAGTCGAGTTTCCTCAACTTTTCACTAGCCTGTCAAGCCCTGGTAAGGTTCCTCGTTTGTCGTCGAATTGAGCCACATGGTCCACCGCTTGTGTGAATCCCCGTCTATTCCTTTGAGTTTTAACGTTGCCGTCGTACTTCCCAGGCGGGACACTTAACGCGTTAGCTTCGCCACCTGAAGGGTCGACACTTCAGATAGCCAGTGTCCATCGTTTACAGCGTGGACTACAAGGGTATCTAATCCTTTTTGCTACCCACGCTTTCGTCTCTCAGCGTCAGGGTCGCCCCAGCTGAATGCCTTCGCATTTGGTGTTCCGGTCGATATCAACGGATTTCACCCCTACACCGACCATTCCATCAGCCTCTAACGCCCTCTACCCCGCCGGTTTTTTCTGCAGCTCTAAGGTTAAGCCCTAGAGATTTAACAGAAAACCTGACGGGGCGCCTACAGACTCTTTACGCCCAATAAATCCGGATAACGCTTGGGGGCTCTGTATTACCGCTGCTGCTGGCACAGAGTTAGCACCCCCTTATTCCTAAGGTACCGTCACCCGAAGGTTCTTCCCTTAGAAAAGCTCTTTACACCCCGAAGGGCTTCTTCGAGCACGCGGCGTCGCAGGGTCAGGCTTTCGCCCATTGCCCAATATTCTCGACTGCTGCCTCCCGTAGGAGTAGGGCCCGTGTCGCAGTGCCCTTGTTGGGGAACAGACTCTCATCTCCCCTACCCGTCATCGCCTTGGTGAGCTATTACCTCACCAACTAGCTGATAGGCCGCAGACCAATCCTATTCCGGCTTCTTGCGAAACCTTTACTGAGCACATAATAAAATTATATGCTCAGACCATTGAGGATTAGCTAATCTTTCGATTAGTTATACTCATGAATAGGGTTTGTATCTACGTGTTACTAACCCGTTCGCCACTATCGAGCCCATAACAAGTTATGTGCTCGACCGTACGACTTGCATGCCTTATCCACGCCGCCAGCGTTCATCCTGAGCCAGGATCAAACTCTCAAAATAAAATTTTTTCGGGACAACTCTAAGAAACTAAATAATATTTACCGAAGCACATAATGATTATGTACTCGGTTTAATTTTCAAAGTTCTTTCCTATCTTTTCAAAACAAAACCAGGAAGACACTTCCTGATTATTTCTCTAAAGCGTCTTCAGTTTTATTTTATTTCACTTCATTTTCAAAATCATCATATAATCTTTGCAACCTTTCTAATTTCATTTTACTCGGCTAAGAATTTATGTCAAGAGCAATTTCTTTATGATAATTTCTTAAAATTTTCCAAAAAGACTTTCCCCTATTTTATGTGCGGCCGTCTTAAAATTAGGGAAAAATAAGCCAGGAGAGGGATTTGAACCCACGACCTACGGTTTACAAAACCGTTGCTCTACCCCTGAGCTATCCTGGCATATCTTTATTTTCCTCATTTGTTGGTTTTTTAAGTTCCTCCCAATAATTGTCATTCTCTAAATTTTTCTTCTTAAGAGAACTTTCTCTTAATTTTTGGAGCCAGAAAGCTATTTTATTTTCCACTTTCAGACTCAAAATTCTTATTTTTGAGAGTATTTTTTGGAGAAAAATCTCAGAAGAAAATGATTTAAAAAAAGAAATATTTTTAATTTTTTCTTTCAGGTTTTTATACCATTTAACTGGAAAAGATATAAGAACATTTGAAGACTTATAGTCTGGCAATTCAACAAGAACCGGAATTTTCCGAAATAAAATCACTCCTATTCCAATCAGGCTACTAAATAAAATTATTATAGCTGCTATTTCATAAGTCATATCGGACAAATCTTTTAATAATGATATTTTCGCCGAGCCTGGAAATATGTTCATCAATCAAGTCTTTTATAGTTTTTGTCTCATCTCTAATCCAGGGCTGGGAAAGAAGAGGAATTTCTTCAGGTGAAATCGCAGCGATTTGTAAACATAATTCGTGAGCCAATTTTTTAAATTCATCACAAGAAGCCACAAAATCAGTCTCGCAATGAAGTTCAATCATTACCCCAATTCTTTTTCCTTGATGAATATAACTTTCAATTATTCCCTCTTTTACCTCTTTTTTAGCTCTTTTGGTTGCAAAATCTCGACCCCATTTTTTTAAAATTTCTTTTGCCATTACTAAATCGCCCTTAGCTTCAGCTAAGGCTTTTTTACATTCGGTGATTGACACTCCACTCTCCTCTCTTAATTTTTTAATTTGGCCAATAGAAATCATTTTAACATGCTAACATCTTAACATTTTAACATTAGTAAAATTAAATTTTTGTTAAGATGTTAAAATGCTTAAATGTTAAGATGAGGTATTTATTTTTTGGGCTTGGCTTTAACTATCACTTTCTTAACTTTCTCCAAAATATATTTAACAGATGAAATGGCATCATCATTTGCTGGAATAGGATAATCAGCTAAAGTGGGGTCGGTATTGGTGTCTGAAATTCCAATTACCTTCATTCCGCTCATTTTTGCCTCCTTTACTGCCAAGGCGTCTTTTTTCATATCCAAAACGAAAATAGCATCTGGTAATTTTTCTAAATTTTTTATTCCGCCAAATTTAATTTCCAATTTTTTCAATTCCTGGTCAATTTTGGCTTTTTCTTTTTTTGTGTATTTTTCCAACTCCCCTTCAGCTTTTTTCTTTTCTAAGTCTTTGAAATACTCAATTCTTTTTAAAATAGTTTTGAAATTGGTAAAAGTTCCTCCCAACCATCTATTTACAACATAGGGCAGACTACAATCCTTGGCAACATTCTCGATTAAATCTTTAACCTGAATTTTTGTTCCTACCAAAAGTAAAATTTTATTTTCAGAAATTAGTTCTTGAATAAATTTTAGAGCTTCTTTAAGTTTTTCAGCTGTTTTTTCAATATCAATAATATGGACATTATTTCTTATTCCATAAAGATAGGGTTCCATTTTCGGATGAACTTTAGAGCTCCGATGGCCAAAATGAAGGCCAGCTGCAGCCATTTCCTCAAGATCAATATCAAAATCCTTAGCCGCCCTAGCTTTAGCGGAGGGGGATTTCTCTTTTTCTTTTGCCTCTTTTTCTTTTACTTCTGCCATTATATTAATCAATATAACAATTTTAAAAATAACAATCAAGTATTCATTTAGTTAAGGAGTTGGTTTAATATATTACTATCAATCCTTGATTTTTTGAGGAAATTTGATAAGATATAAAAACGATATCAATGATACAAATATTAGTATAATTGGTATGTTATTGGTAGATTGGTATCGCGTCTTTATGAAAAAAGACATCCACCCCAAATATTATCCCGCAGCCAGAGTGCAATGCGCTTGCGGCAATACTTTTACTGTTGGCGCAACCAAGGAGTTTATAGAAGTTGAGATTTGTTCTAAATGTCATCCATTTTATACTGGAAAAGAAAAAATTGTTGATACTCTGGGAAGAGTGGAAAAATTCAGAAAAAGATTAGCAAAAAAAGAAAAAACGAAAGCAAAAAAACGAAAAAAGAAATAATATGACCAACGATAACGCTCCAAAACAGTTAGAATCGGTAATTATGGAAATTAGAGCCGGAACTGGAGGAAAAGAAGCATCTCTCTTTGCCGCCGACCTTTTTAGAATGTATTCAAAATATGCTCAATTGCTTAACTGGCGACAAAAAATTTTGGATTCCCATTCTACTGGACTTGGAGGTCTTAAAGAAATCATTTTTGAATTAAAAAATAGCAATGTCTTTTCTAAAATGAAGTATGAAGGTGGAGTTCATCGGGTACAGAGAATTCCCGAAACAGAAAAATCAGGAAGGATTCATACCTCAACTGTCTCAGTAGCCGTCTTGCCAAAACCTAAATCTGCTCAAATTAAAATAAGACCCGAGGAACTCAAAATTGATTTTTATAGAGCTTCGGGTCCTGGCGGTCAATATGTTAATAAAAGAGAAACTGCCGTAAGAATCACCCACTTGCCAACAGACCTTGTCGTCACCTCTCAAACTGAAAGAAATCAACTACAGAATAAAGAAAATGCCCTGGCTATTCTTGAGGCAAGACTTTTAGAAAAAACGCAGATGGAAGAGGAAGAAAAAGTCAAAGGAAAAAGAAAAGACCAGATTGGCTGGGCAAAAAGAGCAGAAAAAATCAGAACCTATAATTTTCCCCAAGACAGGGTTACTGACCACCGAATTAAAAAAAGCTGGCACAATATTGAGGGAATTTTAAACGGCAAATTAGAGTTAATTATTAAAGCTTTAAAAAAAGCCGAACTTTGAAAAAATCATCGGCTTTTTTCAATTGTCTCAATGTCTCTTTCAAAACCATCGGCTATTTTCAAAACATTGTTTGCGTACCAATAGAAAGCTGAATTTGTTGTTGAGCCGGAAAAATAAATCATTGCTGCTCTCCATTCACCATTTTGAGTCTTTGTTTTAGCTCCATAATCTGATAAATACAAGCCTGATGCCAAAAAAGCATCTTGAATATTCCAGGGATCAGCCGGTTTTCCGAGAATACTCCGCAATCTATTTTTATATAACATCCAGGTAGAAGGAATAAACTGAGCTGGACCCATCGCCCCTCCCCAACCAAAACTCATCGGACAGGATATTGGAGTAGAATAAGGATTTCTACCTAATTCTTTAGTAATTTGTAAAAAAGGTTGGACATCACGAGTAGGTTTCATTGTTCGGGGTGTTATCTTCCCAGTACTTATTCTTGTCCCTTCTCCAGTAGTCGGATTTGTTAAATAACATTGACCAACATTTTTTCCAATGGCTGATTCTTGCTGTAAAATAGCTAACAAAAAAGCTGGTCTAACTCCTGTTATCCTTTCCACATATTTGGCAATATCCAAAGCCTCTCCAAAAGTGGGAACCTTAGGTACACCAACCAATTCAAAAATCCTGGCTCTAATCTCAGCTGCTTTTCTTTCCACTTCTTGTTTTTCTCTGAGATATTGTTGATACTGAGCTTCGGTTAATTTTAAAAAATACTCCTGGTCTCTTTTTATTGCTTCGCTTTTTTGTTTCTGAAGGACTTGAATTTTAGCCACTCTTTCTGTGTCTTCTTTTTCTTCACCCAAGGATTGCTTTTGCTCCCCGAGGTCAGATTTTAAAGCTTTGATATTTTCAAGAAGCTCCTGGTTTTTAGAACTTAAAGCCTCCAAAGCTATTAAATTATCAAAAAAATTGGAGAGTTTGGGTTCGGAAAGTAAAATTTCGATAAGAGATTTCTGGTTCTCTTCATAAATAACTCTTAAAATACTGGCAAGTTTTTGCTTTAAATCTTCAATTCCTAAAGAGGTTTTTTCAATTGAGCTCTCGGTGTCTTTGATTTGAAAACCAAGGTCTCTAACTATTAAATTACTCTGACGAATCTGAAAGTCTAATTGCTCAATTCTTTTTCTTAAAGAATAAATTTGATTTTGAAGAGTTTTCTTTTCTTGTTCGGTCTTTGTAATATCTTTTTCGTATTGAGCGATCTTCTCTTCTAACTCTTTAAGTTCCTTTTCTAAGGATTGACGTTCCTCCTGAGGGTTTACTTGGGCGAGGCTAAAAAAATTTGACAATAACCCAAAGCCAAAAGCCAAAATTAAAATTGATAATAAAATTAATTTTGAAATACGTAATATCATGATATTATTTAGATTCTTCTGGCTTCTCTTTCTCTCCTTCCTTCTCTCTTTCTTCCTCCTCTCTCTCCTCTTCTTCCACCTTTTCCACCTCTTCTACTTTTTCTTCAACTGGTTTGGCTAATTCCTCTTCTACTTTCTCTGGTGGAGTAATAACAGCCACAATGTCATCTGGCCCTCTTTGAACTTTTACTCCAGCTGGTATTTTCAGGTCTTTTATTAAAATCTCATCTTCAAAGGTTTTTAAGTTTCCTACATTCACTTTAATTTCGTGAGGAAGATTTTGAGGAAGAGCTTTTACCTCTAATTCTGAAATCTCTCGGACTAAAGTTCCACCTAATTCTTTTACTATTGGAGAAACCCCTTCAAAAATTATTGGTACGTTAGCTGTAATTTCTTCTTCTAAAGATGGCTGATAGAAATCGATATGAATTGGCTCTAAAGATAAGGGGTCTCGTTGAATTTCATGGATTAAAACTGGTACTTTGCGATTATCCACTTCCAGAGAAATTAAAGAACTTTCTCCAGCCTCTTTATAAATTTTTTCAAATTCTTTTAAATCAATTTCTAAGACCAGAGGTTTAATTTTTGGTCCATATAAAACCCCGGGCAAAATATCCTTTTTTCTTAAGGATTTTACTTTTTTACCAAGAGTTTTCCGAATATTTGCTGACAAACTTAACATAACTCTTTAATTTGCTTCGCAAATTACAGTGAGTTGAGCTGACGCTTCTCTTTAACGAGGTGAATTATCTGTACCGGACAAGATTCGGCCGCTTCTCGATTACAACCAATTTCTTGCACCTCTAACTCATCTTTTTTAGTTTCCGGGTTTTCTTTAGAATTCAAAAAGCGGGCTTTTCCATCTTCAGCCATCTCCCAATATTTTGGACACAAAACTGCACAAGAACCACAACCAATGCATTTTTGACGCTCGTGAATAATTTTCATCTCTTATTTAATGGTGAATTTGTTGGAATAAAAAATTTTATCTTTTCTGAAATTTTCTTTTAAGCCGCAACCAATGCAGGCAGGCACTGCGACTCGGTGAGTAGTTTGTGCAATTTCCATTTTATCTAAAAGAAGCTCGAAGGCTTTAACTTCCCCAGGCTCAATACAGGTTTCAGCCAGATCGGGAAAAAGACAATTGTTATTATAATGATAGGACTTTAAGGACCCGTTATTTTTCTCCAAATAATAAGGATAACAAGAAGAAAAGCAGACGGTTTTTCTTAAATTATTTTTAATCTTTATTTTCGGATTATCTCCTTTGGCATATTCTTTTTGATTAGTGGAAATCAAAATTCCCCTTACCGTTGTCTGATATCCTCTCCAACCTAACCAACCAATTCCTAAAAAAATTAGAAAAATTATTAAGATAATTGAGGTGAGAAGTTTTTTCATCTAGAGGTTTATTTTTTTTTAATTATAAATCTTTTATCTAAAGCTTTTAATGTTTCGACTATCCCTCCATATTCAAGTTCTGAATATGGCAACATTGCCGCTCCAAAAAATCCCTGTCTCCTTATTTCTTGAGTTTCCTGGGCTGCCTGCTCTCTAACATAATCCCAATAGGGATGGTCAAAAGTATCAGCTGACTCAGTTAGTTTACCTTCTTTTACGCAAAATGCTAAACAGCTAACAATCGCGGGACCGTCAAAAAATGAAATTGAGGTATTTTTCTTGACTGGCATTAAAGGACTATTATGAGATCCTCTCATAAAACCAGCTACTACCGGGGTTAGAGTATAAGGAGAAAGAATTTCGCCGGTAGCTGGAAAATCCTTCTGAGTCCTAACCAACATCACTGGATCATCTTTTCCTACATATTTACCTGCAATATTATGTAATCTGGTAGTACTGGCAGAAACTACCTGTTCTCCAGTAGCTCTTGACCAAATTGATTCAACAATAAATCTTTCCGGGTCTCTCAAGAGAGCGGCAATATTATAAATTTCTTCTGGTGCTGCCAATGTAATAATCTTATCAGCCTTGGTATAAGATACATCCATAATCACAAATTTGAAGCCTTCTTTAACTCTTGGGGCAAGAATTAAACCGGCATTATGCATTGGGTCAGTAAAAGCCAAATACAAAGGAAGATTAAAGGCTCCGGGGTCGGTTTTATCTGCCATAAACATTAAAAATGGTTCGGCTGTCCGTTCTTCAATCTCCAGTTCAGCTACCTGGGGCCCCATACCTTTAACATTCCCGGAAAAGGCGGTGACTAATAAATCCTGACCTGCTCCATAAAGACCCTGCTCTTTGGCAACTTTTGTACCAGCTAAAAAGGCATCAAAACACAATTTGTGAATTTTTGTATTGCCTGCTCCTTTTTTATGAGTGGTTAAAATTGAAATATCATCTCCGGTGAAACCTACATAATAATCGATTATTAATCCTTTGCCTTTTTCTTTTACATAATTTTCAACTGTCTCCAAAAGCCTTTGGCTGGGTTTTATATGCCCACCAATAGAACCAATATCAGCTTTAATAATTGATAAAGTAATTTTGGCCATAAATTTTATTTAATTTTATTAATTTTATTTTGCTCGACCTTGAAATTTAATATATCGAAAACCGTTTTTGATAATTTAGATTTAGAAATTAAAGTTTAATTTTTTGATATTTTAATTGCTTTTCTTTTTTGGCAACTTCGGTTGTGGTTTTAATTACTGTATCAGGGTTCAAAGACATTGACTCAATTCCCTGTTCAACTAAAAATTCAGCAAATTCTGGATAATCACTCGGGGCCTGTCCGCAAATTCCGCAATACTTTTTCTTTTTCTTGCAAATAGAAATCACTCTTTTAATCATTTCTTTTACAGCTTCATTTCTCTCATCGCCAACTTTTGAAACCTGAGCTGAATCTCTATCTAAACCTAAAATTAGTTGAGTTAAGTCGTTGCTTCCAATACTCATTCCATCAAAAATTTCCAAAAATTTATCAGCTAAAATTACGTTTGAAGGAATTTCGCACATTACATAAACCTTGAGACTATCCTTTCCTCTTTCTAAACCAAATTCCTTCATTAATTCTAACACTTTTTTGCCCTCTTTTAAAGTTCGGCAAAAAGGAATCATCAGCGAAACATTTTTTAAGCCAAATCTCTCTCGAACTCTTTTAATCGATTGGCATTCCATGTTGAAGGCTAGTTGAAAGTCTTTATTTAGATAACGGCAGGCTCCTCTAAAACCTAACATTGGATTTGCCTCTTCTTTTTCAAAAAGTTTACCTCCAACTAAATTCCTGTATTCATTCGTTTTAAAATCAGAGAATCTAACAATTACCTCCTTAGGATAAAAAGCTGCCGCGATTTGGGCAATACCTTCGGCCAGTTCTTTAACAAAATACTCTTTTTTATCTTTGTGCTCAATGGTAATTTCAGCAATTTTTGCTTTCAATTTTTTGTCTTTGATTTTTTTATAATGATACAAAGCTAATGGATGAATTCTGATTTTCTCAGCTAAAATAAATTCAATTCTGGCTAACCCTACCCCCTTATTTGGCAAAAACGAGGTTTTGAAGGCAATCTCTGAAGCACCAATATTTACCATTATTTTTGTTTTTAAATCCGGTATTTTCTTTAAATCATATCTTTTAATTTTAAAATGGATTTTCCCTAAAAATATTCTGCCACTTCTCCCCTGAGTGCAATCAACAGTAATAGTTTCACTACTCTTCAAAATTTTCGTTGCATTTCTTGTTCCGACAATAGCAGGAATTCCCAGCTCCCGGGCCACTATTGCTGCATGACAAGTAGCTCCCCCTCTATCAGTAACAATGGCTGAAGCCAATCTCATAATAGCTACCCAATCAGGATCGGTTATTTTGGTTACTAAAACTTCTCCTTTTTGAAATTGAGAAATTTTTGAAACATTGGAAATTATTTTTACTTTACCCTGGCCAATTTTGTCTCCAATAGCAATTCCAGTTAAAATTGGTTTTTTAGCAGTTTTTACCTGATATTCTTCATAAAACCGAACTTCCTTTTGGGCATGAACTGTTTCCGGTCGAGACTGAACAATAAATAGCTGTCCTGTTTTTCCATCTTTCGCCCATTCAATATCCTGAGGAATTTGATAATGCTCTTCAATTTGACAAGCCCATTTTGTCAAGGTCATAATTTCCTCATCAGTTAGGGAAAATTTCAATTGATCTTTTTTCAGGACATTTACTTCCTTAAGACCTCTCATTTTAGCATAGATATATTTTTTGGTTTTTCTTCCTAAATTTTTAAGAATTATTGATTTGAAACCTTGTTTTAAGGTTGGTTTGAAAACATAAAATTCATCAGGAGTAATTTTTCCCTTAACAATCATCTCCCCTACCCCATAAATTGAATTGATTAAAACAATATTAGGAAAACCGGTCTCGGTGTCCAAAGTAAAGATTACTCCCGAGGAAGCCAAATCACTTCTCACCATTTTTTGAATCCCGACCGATAAAGCAAATTTTAGCTGGTCAATTTTTTTCTCTTGGCGATAGGCAATCGCCCGATCATTAAAGCTTGAAGCTAAGCATTTTTTTATTGCCTTTAATAAATCTTCTTTGCCAGAAACATTTAAAAAAGATTCGAATTGCCCGGCGAAACTGGCACTGGGCATATCCTCAGCCACCCCCGAGGATCTGACAGCCACATCGGAATTTAACCCATATTTTTTGCCCAAAATTTGGTAAGCCAAAATTATTTCTCTTTTTAATCCTTCTGAAAACTCTCCTTTTAAAATCGAATTTCTAGCTGCCTTTCCTGTCTCTTGTAAACTTTTTATGCTTTTGGAGTCAAATTTTTTAAAAATTTCTTCTAATTTTTTATCAATTCTATTTTTTTTCAAAAAATCCCAATAGGCCCTGGTGGTTAGGGCAAAACCATCAGGGACATTAACCCCCTTTTTAGTTAATTGAGAAAACATTTCCCCGAGCGAGGCATTTTTCCCTCCGACCAAAGGAACATCTCTCAAGGAAATTTCATCAAACCATAAAATGTTTTTTTGAGATTTTTTCATATTAATTTGCGAAGTAAATTACTATCTGATATTGATACAATCAAAATCACTACAGCCAGAGGTAGTATGACCGGTTCTTCCGTCATTATCTATACAGTAACGGTCCTCTTGTGTGCCGTAATCTGCGAGCAATTCACCTATAATACAGTATTCAGTTGGAGATGTGGTAAATATAGGATAAGGCACATCTCCCTTGTTAGGAGTATCACCGTCTTGGGAGTCAATGTCATTACAGAGATTTTTCATCTCGGTATCATAATCACAATCCAAAGAAGAATAGCTGCCCTCCATAACCATAATTAACTCAGCTTTAGTTCGAATCTGAGCCATAGAAGTCATAATCCTGGTATCTCTTGCCGTTTCTCTTCTTACAGCTACTGATAAAATAATAGTGAATATAAGAACAATGATGGCAATAACCACGGCAAGTTCAATTAAAGTAAACCCTCTTAAGTTTTTTTTTAAAAAATTTTGGAGGGTGAAACTTTTTTGGTTTTTCACTTATTTTTATCTATTATTTATTTGATTAAAGCTTTTATAGATATGGCTGCTCTTTTTAGATCTGGATAATTTGGAATCTTGTTTTCTTCAAGTAATTTTATTCCCGGTTGAGCAAATTTTCCCCCTAAAAAGCAACAAATTATTGGTTTTTCTGGCCATTTTCTTTTTGCTTCTATGATTATTTTAGCATTTTTTTCTGTTTCGGTCATGATTTGCAAAGTCTGAATTACTAATAAGCCATAAACATCTTTTTGCTCCAAAAGAGCTTCAATTGCAACTTGATAACGACAAGCTAAAGCATCGCCCACTATATCTAAAGGATTTCTTTTAGAATAAGCTGGATGCATTTTTTTAGATTTTTCTAATTTTTGCAAGGTTCTTCTATTCAATTTTGATAATTTTATTCCTAATTCTTGACAATAATCCGCCATCAACACTCCACAACCTCCACCGTTAGTCACAATCCCTAGACCATTTTTACAACGAGGTTGCCAAGACAAAGTTTTAGATACGTCAAAAAGTTCTTCAATTGTTCCGGTTTCAATTATACCTGTTTGTTTAAAAACGGCAGAATAGGTTTCGTAAATCCCGGCTAAAGAAGCAGTGTGAGTAGTTACAGCTTCGGCTCCCCTTTTGGTTTTTCCGGCTTTTAATGCCAATATTGGCTTTAATCTTGAGACTTCTTTTGCTATTTTCATAAATCTTCTTCCATTTTTTACCCCTTCAATATATAAAGCAATAACCTTTGTCTCTTTATCTTTTTTTAGCCATTCTAAAAAATCTGAAATTTCTAAATCAGCTTCATTTCCATAAGAAATTAGATTTGAAAAACCATAATTTTCAATTAAATTTCTATCAATTACCGAATCTATCAATGCCCCGGATTGAGATAAAAAAGCAATTTCTCCTTTTTTGGGGGAAGCCGGAGCAAAAGAAGCATTTAATTTTATAGAAGGCCGGACAATACCAAGACAATTCGGTCCGACCAATGGAACCCTTGCTTTTTTAACCATTTTTATAATTTCATCTTGTAAAACTTTTCCTTTTTTTCCGCTTTCAGCAAAGCCAGAGGAGATTATTATAATTCCCCCAGCCTTTTTTTCGCAACATTCTTTAACAACTTTTGGAACTATTTTTGCTGGCACGGCAATTATTGCCAGATCAACTAATCTTTTAATTGATTTAATACTCGGTAAACACTTAACTCCCAAAACTTCTTTTCGGTAAGGATTAATAGCGTAAACTTTTCTTTTTGCCTTACCTTCTAAAGCATTTTTCATCAATCCCCAGCCAACCGATTTTTCTTCAGGTTTAGCTCCGATTATGGTAATAGATTTAGGATTAAAAATTTTTTCTAAATTTCTCATAAAAATGGATTTACTTTTTAAATCAATATTTTTACATCAACTACTAATGCCCCTTTTTGATTAACAATTATTGGATTTAAATCAATTTCTTTTATATTTTTTTCTTTTAAAGAAAGTTTAGAGAGGCTGGCAATGATTTTGCTAATACTTTTAATATTGACTGGTTTTCTCTTTCGAGCCCCGGTTAAAATTGGAAAACTCTTCAAGGTTTTTAACATTTCTAAGCCCTCCTTTTCGTTAACCGGAGCTACTCTAAAAGAGACATCTTTTAAAACTTCAATAAAAACTCCTCCTAAACCTACCATCAAAACTGGACCAAACTGCAGATCTTTTTTCATTCCAGCTGCTACCTCAATGCCTTCTTCCATTTTTTGAACTAAAATCCCATCCACTTTGGCTTGAGGTTTCTTTTTTTTAATCCGATTTAAAATTTCATCCCAGACTTTTTTTAATTCCTTTTCATTTTTTACTCCCGTTTTCACTCCGTCAATATCAGATTTGTGCAAAATATCTGGAGAAGAAATTTTTAAAACTGCTGGGTAACCAATTTTTTTAGCAAAAATCAAAGCTTCTTTTTTTGATTTGGTTAACCTAGTTTGGCAAACCGGTATTTTATACTTCAAAAGAAGTTTTTTTGTCTCTTGAAAATTTAATAAACCCATGTTTATACATTTTAACAAAATTTAAGCAAATTAAAAGCCGCTCTTCAGCGGCTGTTTAACTAACTTATTATTTTGAAAAAGGTTGGACAACAATAGTTTTTGCATTTAAAATTCCTATTACTAAAAAGGCTATATAAAGACCAGAGTTAAAAAGTCCAAAATAAGGAATAGAAATTCCGCTTAATTTTACTACTGTTCCTAAAATAAGAGGTAAAGTTAAAGAAAAAATTCCAATATTTAAAAGGTTTTGATAATTTAGACCAACTTTTTTTACTTTATTAATAATCAAAGAAATTAAACTAAATCCAAAAACCTGAATCAATTTTCCTATTAAAAGAAAAATAAATATAAAAATAGTTGCAATTGGGAAAAATATCAAACTCAAAGTATTAGCCCATTTATTGGCCTTTTTAGCAGTCAAATCGAATTTTTGATTATCAAAAGCTAATTTCAAAAGTTTTTCTCCTTCTCTAATTCTTAAATTGAAATATTTTATCTGGGAAAGATCATAAACGCTCGTTTCTCCAACTCTCTTTTCTGTCTTCGATTGAATAGTCATTTGGGGAATAATTATTTTATCTTTTAAAAGAATGACAGAAAATTTTGTAGGTAAAATTTCTAAATATTTACCTATCTCTCCCTCGGGATCAATAATTATTCCTCCTCTTTCCCACTCTTTAGTATAGAATTCTTTTGGCAAAATAAGTTCCCCGTTTTGAATGGTAATTTCAGGAAAATCTTTAAGTTCTTCAAAAAAATCAGGTAAACCTTTAGATAATCTCTGAATTCCCTGAGTAAAATTTATTGTTGATTTAAAAGATAGAACTAAAGCTAAAAGCAATAAGAGAAATGCCAAATATTTAAAACTCTCCTTTAGCGGTTGAGGGGCAATTTCCTTAAAAAATTTAGGGTTAAAACTTCTTATTAAATTTTTCCAAAAAGATTTTCGCATTCATTTTAATTACGGAGTAATTACAAGGAGTGAAACGACCGGTTCATTTTAATTACAACTTCTTGCCAATATACTCAGCAAACTCGGCCAATCTGCAGGCATAAGCATATTCATTATCGTACCAGGATAGGACTTTAATGAAATTTCCGCCTATCACTTTAGTGTTTTCAGAATCTACTATGGAAGAATAAGTATTCCCCTTGTAATCAGAAGAAACCAAAGGGGCATCTTCTATTCCTAGAATCCTTTTCATCTTTTCTCCTTGACTTGCCTTTTTGAAAACAAAATTTACTTCTTCTGGACTAGCAGCTTTTTCAGTCTGACAGATCAAATCGACAATGGAAACAGTAGGAGTAGGAACTCTGATCGCAATTCCGTCTAATTTTCCTTTCAGTTCTGGCATAACCTGACCAATAGCTTTTGCTGCTCCAGTTGTAGTTGGCACAATATTTAAAGCAGCTGCCCTGGCCCTTCTTAGGTCTTTATGGGGTAAATCTAAAATTCTCTGATCCGTGGTGTAGCTGTGAATAGTGGTCATAAAACCTCGCAAAATCTTAAAGTTATCATTCAAAACTTTGGCTACAGGAGCCAAACAATTAGTGGTGCAAGAACCCATATCTAAAATTACATCTTTTTTAGGATTAAATTCGGTTTCATTTACTCCTAAAATAAAAGAGGGAATTTTTTCTGGATTTTTTGAAGGAGCAGAAATTATTACTTTTTTTGCTCCAGCTTGAATATGTTTTTTTGCCCCATCGTAGTTTCTAAAAACTCCAGTGCATTCCAAAACAATGTCAATTCCCATCTCTTTCCAGGGTAAATCTGCCGGGTCTTTTTCAGCAAAAATTTTAAATTCTTTATCATCAACCAAAAGAGAGTTTTCAGCAGCTTTTACTATCTTTTTGTAAGCCCCATATACAGAATCATACTTTAAAAGATGAGCTAAAGTTTTAGGGTCAGTTAAATCATTAATGGCCACCACTTCCAAATTGGGGTGATTATTTAAAATCCTTCTAAATGTTGGTCGACCTATGCGGCCGAAACCGTTGATAGCAATTTTTATAGACATAGAAATTTTAGTGAGGCAACAAGTTTCAAAGTAGCTTTCGGAGGCCTGTCGGCATGGTTTCGCCGAAGGCGGACGACAGGCCGAGAACGCAGGCTGCCAAACCTCGCTGGGGTTTGGACAGCCGGTACTTTGAAAACTTCGTTGCCGAACGACTATTCTTTAATATTTAATAATTTGCAAATTTTTTCTTTATCAAATCCTACCACAATCTGGCCGTCAATTTCTACAATCGGCACCTCCATTTTCCCTGATTTTTTAATTAACTCTTCCTTGGCTTTTTCATCTTTAGAGACATCGATTTCTTCAAATTTAATCCCCTTCTCTTTCAAAAACTCCGTTAAGGTAAAACAATACGGACAGCCAGGAGTTAAAAAAATCTTTACTTCAGACATAAAAAAAGATAAATTTTACTTGCAATAATTTTTTACTGACAACCGCCGGCTTCCAAACTTTCTCCGCTTATAGATTCAGCTCCAGCAGGAAGTTCACAGTCAGTTGCTGCTGCAATTTTTTCAAAAGTCCTTGCTTCTTCATATTGCCCTCCTTTAATAAGAATTGTTGGATATCCTTCAATTTCTTTTTCTTGGCATAATTTTTCTTCTTCGGTACATTCAACATAAACGGGTTTTACCGCATCAAAACCTCCCAACATCTCCACTAATCTTTTAGTCCAACCACACCAATTTGCTCCATAGATAACGAAATCAGCTTCTTCGAGGCAGCCTATAAATTTTGTCAGTTCTTCTGGCGATATAGTGTTTTCCAAAGAAGATTGTGGCGCTTCAGTTTCTGGCGCTTGGGCAATAGGCGCTTCTTCTTCTAAATTAATGCCTTCAGCGAACAAAAGTTTTCCATTTTTGCTTATATAAGAATCGTATTCTTGCTCCCCTATCTTAAGGCGAAATTTATAGACTCCATTTTCCTCTACCACGTTTATTAAGGAGGCAGTTGTCCCTTCAGTTAATAGATTTTGGTTAATATAATTTATTGCCTTCTCTGCTGCCTGTTGAGGAGACAAAGTTTCTGAAACTTTCTCTGTAACTTTTCCTTTATTTAGATAAACTAAAGCTCCGGCAATTAGCAACCCGGCAACAATAATAGCTACGGGTATTAAATTTTTACTTGCCCAAAAAAGAAATCTTTGATTTCTAACGGGCTTTAAGTTTCCGGCCATGATACTTTTTTAATTTGCGAAGTAAATTGCCCACTGTTCACACACAGCAGTGAGCTGAGCGAACGGTTCTTTTTAATTTGCGAAGCAAATTACAGTGAGCTGAGCGAACGGTTCTTTATTATATATAACATAAACCTTGTTTTTTTACAATATTATCATTAAATACATAATTGCTCCAGAAATAAGAGCTACTGTAAAATTGTCGTCAATGCCAATGGGCAAGGCTTCAATTATTGAAGCAGAGAGGGCTCCAGCAAATAAAATTAAAAATGGAAAGTTAAGAAAATGAATAAATAAATAGCCAAAAATAAGACAAGCGGTCAGAGAAGCCATTGCCCCTTCCCAAGTTTGTTGAAAGAATTTTCTTTGGCCGAAGAGAAGGCCAAAAATTTTAGAAAATAGGTCTCCGAAAATAAGAAAAACTACTGCGATTATTGCAATTGATTTTTCAAAAACCAGAAAAGAAATAAAGCAGGCCAGCATAAAAAAGCTTAAGGAGGAAAAAACCGTTATTTCTTTCTTTTTAATAAAGAGTTTTTTAAATAAAAAAACGTTTGCTTTTTTAAATCCAAATCTAAAAAGATCTATAAGAATAAAAATAGCAGACAGACTTCCAGTAAAAATTAAAATCAGTTTTTTATCAAAATAAAGATAAAGAATGGGAAATAAAATGGCGAAGGGCCGAAAGAAATTCCGCCAGGAGGTAATATCCTTTATGGTTTTTGCTTTATTAATTATTTCAAAAAATTTCGGGTCTTCCCGAAGGAAACAGGCATTTTTGACAAAAAGAAAAATAAGAAGTAACCCCAGAAATATGGTAGTGGTATTCAAAGGAGCTGTCAGATAGATAAAAGAAAAGAGAGCAAAAAGAATAACGAGGTAGGGAATCGTCTTAGCAGACACTTTATCTTTAGTAATAAAGAAAAACAAAAAACCAGCTAATAAAGGAACTAAAATTGTCAGCCAGGGAATCCATTGATTTTGAAGAGCTCTGACAAGGGAAAAAGATAGCATTCCCACGGCTGTTGCTATTCCAACTCCTCCTCGAAACCGAAGATAAAATGGAAAAATGTGACCCAAAATTGCTGAAAAGCCGGAAAGATAGACAATATAAAGTGGGACATTTAAAAAATTGTAAACTATTCCTATTGTCAAAAGGCCTTTGAAAAAATCGAAAATGCCGGTAGCCAGCCCAGGAATAGTTCCCACCATCAAAAAAGTATTCTTTGCCCCGGTATTATGATACCCATACTCTCTGATATCTATCTTTTTGAGAAATTTACCAAAAAAATAACCTGGCGAAATAGAACCGATTAAATATCCAATAAAAATACTAAAAAAATAATAGAACATTTCTATGTCTAACGGCATTTGCCCTCCTTTATAACCTTCTCAATGGCTCCTTTGACTCTCTCTGTCTTTCCTAAATAATAATGTCTTATAGGTTTTAGATTTTCATCTAACTCATAGATAAGAGGGATTCCAGTGGGGATATTCAATTCCGGTATTTTTTGAGGAGAAATGTTATCAAGATATCTAACCAAGGCTCTTAAGCTGTTTCCGTGAGCAACAATTAAAACTTTCTTGTCTGATTTTATGGCAGGCACTATCTCTGTTTTCCAATAAGGTAGCAATCTCATTTCGGTATCTTTGAGAGATTCGGTGAGGGGAATTTCTTCTTTTTTCAGATTCTTATACAAAGGGTCCTTACCGGGATAACGAGCATCGGTTTCTTTAAGGGCTGGGGGTCTAACCTCATAACTTCTTCTCCACAAAAACACCTGTTCTTCACCATATCTTTTTGCTGTCTCTGATTTATTTAATCCTTGTAAAGCTCCGTAATGTCTTTCATTTAGTCTCCAGGTTTTTTTCACTGGGATATTTGTCAACCCCATTTCTTTTAAGACAAAATCCAAGGTTTTTGTTGCTTTTTTTAAGACAGAGGTAAAAGCAATATCAAAAGTCAATCCTTCTTTTTTAAGAAGCTTACCGGTTTCAATCGCTTCTTTGACGCCTTTTTCAGTTAAATCAACATCGGTCCAGCCAGTAAAACGGTTTTCTTTGTTCCAGATGCTTTCTCCGTGCCGCAAAAGAACTAATTTGTACATACTTTTTCTTCTATTCTTAATAATCTGTTATATTTTGCCACTCTTTCTCCCCTGGCTGGCGCTCCGGCTTTTATGAAATCAGCTGAAATTCCAACTGCAAAATCAGCAATAAAATCATCGCAAGTGTCCCCTCCTCTGTGAGAAACCATAATTTTCCAACCATAATGTTTTGCTAATTTTACAGCTGAAATTGCCTCAGTGACAGTTCCAATCTGATTTGGCTTAATGATAACTGCATTACAGGCGTTCTTCTCTTTTGCCATTTTCATTCTCTTTATATTTGTCGCTAATAAATCATCTCCAATAATCAACAACTTCGAACTTTGAACTTTGAAAGGCGAAGAGAACTTTGTTCTCTTCTTCACCTTCGCTTCCATAGATGGAAGCTCGGTCTTTGAACTTAATGCCTTCCATCCTTCCCAATCCTCCTCTCCAAATGGGTCTTCCAACCCCAAAATTGGATATTTTTTAATTAAAGTAGAATAATAATTAAGCAGGCCTTGCTTAGTAAAAGCCCCTATCTTCATTTTATAAGTTCCTTTTACGTAAAATTGAGAGGCGGCTATATCTAAAATAATCGCTATCTTGTCTTGATAACCAAGATTTTTAGCTACCCTCAAAATAAGCTCTATTGCTTCTTCGGGAACTCTAACTGGTGGAACAAACCCTCCTTCATCCCCAACATTTATGGCTAAATCTATATACTTTTCTTTAATAATATTTTTTAATTCCTGATAAATTTCTGAAGCCATTTCCAAAGCTTTTGAAAATCGTTTTACCTGAGGCACAATCATAAACTCTTGAAAATCTAACTCATTTCCGGCATGAAGCCCACCTTCAATAACAAGAACAGAGGGCGTAGGCAGGATTGGATTTGTTTTAGTAATTTGAGAAATATATTTCCAAAGAGGAAGTTTTTTAGCTTTAGCTCCGGCCCGGCAGACTGCCATTGAAAGACCTAAAATGCTATTTCCTCCCAGTTTTGATTTATTTTTAGTCCCGTCTAATTTAATCATTAAATTGTCTATTTCCATTTGTTTAGTTGGGTCTTTTCCTTTGAGTTTGGGGCCGATAATTTCATTTACATTTTTTACTGCAATTCTAACTCCCTTACCGTGACATCTTTTCCCGCCATCTCTTATTTCAACTGCTTCATATTTTCCTTTGGAGATTCCTGAAGGAACCGAGCTCTGGAAAATACCAAAATCAGTAGTTAGATCTACCTCAACCGTAGGATTTCCCCTTGAGTCTAAAATCTCCCTAGCTTTAATCGATTTAATTTGTCCGCCTTTGGCGGAGAAATCTTCAGCAGAGCTGAACATTTTAGAACTTTTGTAAATATTCATAGGCAGATAAGGCAGCTTTGGCTCCTTCACCAGCAGCAATTACAATTTGACCGCATAAAACATTGGTAACATCGCCACAGGCGAAAAGTCCTTCGGTTTTTGTTTGTAAGTTTTTAGGGTCAACAATTATCTCATCTTTTTCATTAAAATCAACTAAGCCTTTGATGTAATCTGTGGCTGGAGTTTCTCCAATCATAATAAAGATTCCCTGAACATTTAAAGTCTTTTCTTTTTGGGAAATCCGGTCTTGATAGACTATTTCCCGAACTTCTTTTTCTCCTAAAATTTTTTTAACTTCAGCATTTAAAATTACCTTAATCTTTCTAGTCTCTTTTGCTCTTTCCTGAGTAATCTCCTCAGCTATGACCTTTGGAGAAAACTCTAAAATATAAACTTTATTTCCATATCTTACAGCTTCAATTGCTGCATTAAATCCTGCGTTACCCCCCCCAATTACGGCAATTTCTTTATTTTTAAAGAAGGGTAAATCGCAAGTCGGACAATAACTTATTCCGCGGCCGATTAGCTCTTTTTCTCCTGAAACTTCCAGGGGTCTGGGGTCACGGCCAGAAGCTAAAATCACTGTTTTTGAAATAAAATTTTCTCTTTTTTCGGTTTGGACAATAAATTTATTTTTAACTTTCCTAATTTTCTTTACTCCAACTTCTTTAATTTCAATTTCAAATTTTTTTAAGTGGTTTTTAAATTTCTTAATCAGTTCCAATCCCGAAATCCTTTCAAAACCTGGATAATTCTCAACAAAAAAAGCCTTACCTGCCTGGCCAATGAAGTCTTTAGTAATTAAAAGAGTATTTATTTTTTTTCTAGCAGCATAAATACCGGCAGTAATACCGGCCGGCCCTCCACCAATGATTACAAGGTCATACATAAACTTAAAAAGGGAAGCTACTGCCGAGCGATTAACCAGCAAGCCAGCCGCCGTCAACAACTAAAATAGCTCCTGTAACATAATCTGCTTCTTCTGAAGCCAAAAAAACTACCGCTTGAGCAATGTCTTTTGGCTGACCGGTTCTTCCTTTTGGTACTCTCTTCAAAATTGCCTCTCGGGCAGCTGGGTCAGAAATTACCGGTTCTGCCATTTTTGTCTCAATCAATCCCGGAGAAACGGCATTAACATTTATCCCATAAGGAGCTAATTCCACCGCCAAGGCCTCGGTCATTCCAGCTACTCCACCCTTGGAAGCCACGTAATGAACAATATTTGCCATTCCTACTCCCATTTGCCCCATGGCAACTGAAGCAATATTAATAATCCTCCCCCATTTTTGTTTTGCCATTTCTCTGGCTGCTGCCTGGCTGCAGAGGAAATAACCTTTGAGATTGACATCTAAAACCTTATCCCAATCCTCCTCGGTCAATTCTAAAAAGGGTTTGAAAGGACAAATACCAGCATTATTAACTAAAATATCTAATTTCCCGAACTTATCAATAGCTGCCTTTACAGCTTCTTCAATTTCTTTTTTATTTGTGACATCAACTTTCTTTGCTAAACATTGGCTTCCTAATTTTTCAATTTCTTTAAGCACGACCTGACATTCTTTCTCGTCAATATCAGTTACTATTACTTTTGCTCCAGCTTTAGCCAAGGCCAAGGCAATCCCCTTGCCAATTCCTCTTCTGGCACCTGTAACTAAGGCAACTTTGTTTTTTAAACTAAACATGTTTTATTTTTTATTTAATTATTTCCGGGATTGCCTCTATCAAATCAGTAGCCATTAATGATTCACCTAATTTTTTTGCAGATATGGCTCCAGCTAGTCCGTTAATATATGCTCCTGCCTGACCAGTAGTGAAAGGGTCAATCCCTCGAGCCATTAAGGCTCCGGCAATTCCAGCCAAAGTGTCACCCATACCGCCGACCGTCATTAAAGGACTGCCAGTTTTATTTAAAGCCACCTCTTTTCCATTAGAAATTATATCTATTGGGCCTTTAAGTAAAATTGTTGTCTCTAGCCTGGCTGCCTCTTCTTGAACCATTTTTATTTTTTCTTCTTCAGGAAGTTGGTAAATTTCTTTTTTAGTTAAAACAAAAAATTCATAGGTATGGGGAGTAATTAAAAATGATTTTCCTTTGATAATTTCTGGTTTTTTCCCCAAAGCATGGATAGCATCAGCATCAATTACCACCGGAACTTGAACTTGAGATAAATATTCCAAAATTGCCAGCTGCGTTTCCTCTGAACGACCCATCCCCCCGCCAATGACAACTGCTGTGTTTCCCCGAGAAACAACTTTGGCTGATTCGGTCAAAGTAAGTAAAGTTGCCAAGTGTTCTTCTTTAAGCCAATCCCCTTCTAAAGGATAAGCAGCGAAATCAGGGGTAAAAGAGGCAATGATATCAGCTGCCCTTTTGGGAGCAATAATCCTAACCATATCAACACCCGATTTGAAAGCTGCTAGAGCAGAGAGAGCCGGAGAACCACTATAAAATTCCGAGCCACCGATAACTAATAATAATCCGTAATCGTATTTTTTAGTATCATGAGGCCGTTCTTTATAAATGTTTTTTAATATGGTTTTGGTTACTTCAATCATGTTATTTCTTTTAGATATTTTTTAAGTTCTGGTCCAAACTGAGGATGTTTTAAAGAAAGATAAAGATGAGATTTGAGCCAACCGAGTTTATTCCCGCATTCAAGCCATTCCCCTTCAAATTCATATCCATAAATTATTTTACCATCTCTTATCATTTTATCAAAAGTTTCGGCCAATATAATTTCCTTTTTTTGAGTAGGTTTTGCTCTTTTGAGGTAATCAAAAACTTCAGGCGTTAAAATGTATTTACCAACAATAGATAGGTCAGAAGGAGCCTCCTCAGGAGAGGGTTTTTCAACAATTCTTTTAATTTTGTAAAGGCGATTAGCAATCTTTTCCACCTCAACTATTCCATAGAAAGGAAGTTTTTCTTTAGCTATTTTTTTTAAAGCAATAATGGGTTTTTGACAGGTCTTAAAAATTTTAGAAAGTTGCAAAAGACAAGGAACTTTTGAATCTACAATATCATCTCCAAACAAAACCCCACAAGGCTCAGATCCCACAATTTTTGCTGCTTGTAAGACAGCATGACCATCGCCTAAAGGTTTTCTTTGTAAAACAGAGGAAAAAGAAATATCAGAAACAAGCTCTTCTATTTTTTTAAGCGGTTGTAAAAAATGATTTTTCTTTCTATCTTTTAAAATTTTTTCTATTTTTGTTGATTCTTTAAAATAATTTAAAACAACTTTTTTTTCAGGCGAGATAACAAAAATTATCTCTTTTATCCCCGAAGCCTTTGCTTCTTCAAGAATATATTGAATAACCGGAATATCTACCAAGGGCCAAAGTTCTTTTGGGAAAACTTTAGAGAGTGGTAAAAATCTTGTTCCAATCCCTCCGACAGGTATTATTGCTTTTTTAATCATTTACCCGAGCCGCAGGCGAAGGGTGAAGAAGAGGATAAAATCCTCTTCGTCTACCCGAGCCGCAGGCGAATGGTTAAGAAGAGGACGAAATCCTCTTCGCCTACCCGAGCCGCAGGCGAAGGATGAAGAAGAGGATGAAATCCTCTTCGCCTACCCGAGCCGCAGGCGAATGGTTAAGAAGAGGACGAAATCCTCTTCGCCTTATTCATTTTTTGCCAGTTTCTTTCGCAAAAAGGCAGGAGTCTCCCATTTCTTTTCTTGGTCCAGTAAATCTTGTTCAGCTTCTTCAATTTCTTTTTTTATTTGGAGAGCTGATCTCCGAACTTTTATCTCCTTAGAGATTTGCTCTTTTTGTGTTTTCTCTATGTCCTTGTAATTTTTAACAGGCTTTACCTCAATTTTTTCCTCAATTTTTTTCCTTTGCCCGGGGATCTCTGATAAGTAAACTTTTTCATTTTTCTGCCGATGCTTAGTCTTCACTTTTTTTGGCTTTACTTTTAATTCCGAGCGGAGCGAGGAATCAAGGTTCTGCCGAGCGGAGCGAGGCACGGTTCTTATTTTTAGAGTTTTAATTCTTCTTTTTTTGCTTAATTTGAGAGGTTTTTTAATTGCCAAAGGAATAGCTGCTGATTTCTTTTTAGAAGAGGTTTTGGAAAAAGAAGGTTTGGCTTTTTTTCTCACCTTTTTTGGCTTTAGTTTCAGATGGCTAGTTCTCAATCGTAACTTCCTGGGTTTTTGAGGAAAAATTTTCGCCCTACATCCAGTAGCTAATAAAGTTATTTTAATTTTATCTCTTCCTTTTTTATCTTTTCCACCTTCCATGGATAAAAAGGGAAGTTGAGAAATACCAAAAATGATTTTCGCTTCTTTATTGACTAAATCAGAAATAGCCTTTGATATTTGGGAAATTTCATTCATTGCAAGATTTTTCTCTCCGGCAATGTTAAATAAAACTCCCTTGGCTCCCCGAATAGTATAAGAATACAAGGGATTTGAAATTACTTTTTTAATTGCCTCCTCTCTTCTGTTAGGACCAGAAACTTCAACTGTATTTAAATAAGTTATTTTTCCTTGACCTTCAAAAATTGTTTTTAAATCAGCGAAGTCAATGTTAATTAATCCAGAGTCATAAATCATCTCAATTAAGCCCTCTAAGCTTTCAGCCAAATTTTTATTTATAACAGAAAGAGCAGCCCTTAGAGGAGTCTCTTTATCAATGATTTGGAAGATTCTTTCATTAGGGATGACAGAAAGAGCATTAAGGTAAGGCTTTATTTTTTTTAAGGATTCTCTGGCAATTTGAGCTTTCTTTTCTCCTTCGAATTTAAAGGGTAAAGTGAAAATCCCATAGGTGAGATTACCCAAATCTCTGGAGGTTTTGGCAAAAATCGGAGCCGCCCCAGATCCTGCTCCTCCTCCTAAACAAGCTACCAGGATACAAAGGTCTTGTCCTTCTAAAAGTTTTTTTATTTTTTCTTTTTCCTCCTTGGCAGCTATTTTACCCAGTTCACTATTCATTCCTGTTCCCAGCCCATAGGTTAATTCTTGACCAAATTGAAAAAGTCTGGCTCTTTTATCTAATTTTTTGAGGGCCTGGATATCAGTGTTGGCTACAACAAAACTCGCCTTTTTAATCCTGGAGGCAATTTCTGAAACAATAAATCCACCTCCGCCGCCAATGCCAACTACCCTTATTTTCGTGGGAGGCACGAAATCAAGGTTCTGCCGAGCGGAGCGAGGCATGGTTCTCATCTTGGTCTTATGGAGAGGCTCTTTGCTATAAACAGGAAGAGAACTGACTGACTTCTTTAATTTAATTTTTTTGACTGATGGCGAAGAGTACTTCATCCGTCGAGTCGAAGACAAGACGAAAGAAGAAAAACTTTTCTTCGCACTCTTCTTCACCTTCCCGAGTCGCAACGAAGGGCGGAGAAGAGATTTATCTCTTCGAGTCGCTTCCTTCGGAAGCTCGGTTTTTAAAGCCTTACTTTTTAATTTAATTCTTTTCCTCAATCGTCTCCCAATTTTACTTTTTTTAGATTGTTTTTTTCGAGCCATTAGTTTAGTTTAATCTGTTGAATATTTAAGGTCAATACCCTGTACTCATTGATATCCGACCTCAATTAGAGATATATTAAACAATCAACTAACTTTCAGGGTAATTTAAAATTTCTCCCTTTTTTATTAGGTACAAATAACAATCCTATTCTTTAAATTAATTTTTAGTTCTATCTGTTATTATTTATTTGTATATAGTAACCCAAACTTTCTGCTGATGGGTTCCTTCCCCTTCCTCCAACCATATACTTACATTAATATCATCATACTCTTTTCCTAAAACTTCCTTAGAAAAGTCATAACTATATTTATCAGCCCCGGCACTGGTAGAAGTTGTTTCATACCCTTTTTCTTCAAATAAATCTTTTATTTTTCGAGCATCTTCTTCAGTAATTTTTCTTTTCACAATGTAACTAAGATCTTCCACCCACTTGTCTGAAGAGGCCTTTGTAAGTTTTACCCCTCCGAATGTCAAATCAAGAACTGCTTTAAAATCATTATGAAATGCAGCGTTAAGGTCTGAGGCAGGATTAACTTCTTTTGCAGAATTATATGGATTCTCCTCCTCTTCCTCTTCTTCTTCCTTCTCTTCTCCTACCGTCGGTGGGGGGGTCACTCCTTCTTCAACTCCTTTCTTGCCAGCCAGCCAAATCCAAATTCCAACCACCAATATCAAAATCACTACTATAATAATTACTATGCTTTTTGTTTTCATAGTATTATTTTTTTATTATTTTTTGCCCCGTAGTGAGCTTTTTACCCCGCAGTAAACTTTGTTCTACTAGCGGGGCGCTCTACTACTGGGGCTCGGCCTTTAACTTATAGACCAAATGGCACTTCCATTATTTGAACACCGGCTGGCAATTCAAACATACTGTCGGAAATACTGCCAAAGTCTATATTCTTCAACTCTACTACCGATGTGCCTTTTTCCGTAGTCGTCTCCGTCCTTATGGGAAGACCATATTTTGTCCATACCCACATCTTTACTTTTTCTGTTTCGGTGCTGTATTCAATAACCAAACAGCTCTTTCCGTCCAAAGTTTCGGTACCAAGGGTCACCGGGTTATATTTCGTAACGGACTCGGATTGTTCGCTCGGAGATTCTCCCGCTGTTTCCTGGGCTTCGCTTAAACCTATTTTCATAGCCGTGTTTTCTGACGGAAAATACATATATGCCAGCTGTTCATCCGCATCTACTAAATAAATCATGCTCTTTCCCTCAAAAGCTCCTTCCATTCTCATCTTCCCTCCTTTCCGCCACATTTTTATTGTTTCTGCTGTCTCACCGGGAGCGGTTGCCACCATGTCGTACTTAAAAGAGCTTATACCTTTTGCCTTTCCTAAAATCTCAGTTAACGACAGCTCTTCTTCTGGAGTTACAGCTTCTTCGCCAGGTGGAACTTCAACTCCTTTCTTGACGTTCAGCAAAACCCAGACCCCAATTCCAATCAATGCTATTAGTATTACAATTATTGCTATTTTTTTCATAGTATTAATTTATTATTATTTACTCGACCTTTTCTTAAAACTTAAATTTCTTGGCAAATTTCCCAATTATAGGAAGTGGAACTTGTTTACCACTCACAACATTTATTATCCCTATAATAGATAACACCAACCATATAATCCAGGCAATGAATCCAATAAACCATCCGATGATGGGAATCCAGGCAATAAGAGAAGTAGCAATTTCAGCAATAAATAGAACTAAGCCCTGTTTTGCGTGAAACTGGGCAAAAGCATCATCCTTACAGGCAAGCAAGGGAATTAAAAAAAGAATTCCAATATAACTAAGAATTGCTATTAAATTTTTCTCCTTCTCTTTTTTTTCTTCTTTTTGAGTAACTTCTTCCATAAATTTAAAATAAATGATTCGACAGGCTCACTATCCTGAGTCTATCGAAAGATTAATGTTAATTAAAAACCTCTCGACCTTTAATTTAATGATTAAAACTATTTTTTAATTATAACTTATCTTCCGCAAAACAAAAGTCCGACAACAACTCTCGGGCGAAAAAGCGTCGTTCCGAGGGTGAGACGCAATCAGAACTTGGTCTTAGAAGAGATTGCCGAGTTTTGAATCAATTAAATTAGCAATTTTAAATTTAGAAAATAAGTAAAAGAGTTTACCAACAGCCTTTTCTCTCGGCTAGCTAATAAATATTAAACGATTAGTCTATTACCCCCATACATCTCCAGTTTATTGATGCCTCTTTTGTTTCCACGTTAATGACACAGGCAGGATTACAACCTTCTTTCTCGATGTCTAAATCAATCCACCAAGTGCCAGTATCTTCGTTGCACATGTAATTTTCTTTGAGCCTATCACCACATTCACTATTTATAGCAATTTGTTCAGCTTCTATTAAACTTAACTTCTCACCTGTTTCTGTTTTAATACAAAATTCTTCTGCAGTTTCTTCCTTAGGTATTAATATTGATTGATAAATCCAATAACCTACTACTGCAACAATTATTATAATAATGATTGCAATTATTGTTTTGGACACATTATTTTTTTTATTAAAATTATGTTTATTATGACCTTTCACAAAATTATAGCATAAGCCAAAACCTGAGACTACACCCCCCCCGCCTATGCAACAATATTAGAATTTGGTTTAGCTTAAAGTTCTTCTTTTTGAAATTTCTCTTCCTGGATTTCATCTAATTTTCTGATAATCCTTGTCAGCTCGGCAAAATGTTCTTTTTCGTCATCTCTAATATGACCTAAAATCTTTTTAACTTCTTCATTATCAGTTTCATCTATATGTTCCTGGTATTGATTGATAGCTCCCAGTTCTCCTATTAAATCTTCTCTTAAATTCTTTAAAGTTTTGTTATCCATATTTTCAAAATATTATTTACTTATGTTTGACCTTGATGCATTTATTCTACCAAAAAACCGTCTCCTTGGCGAGGCGGCGACAAAAAATCGTCATTCCCGAATCTGAAATCAAAAAAAACGGCCAAGATTAAAATTAAGGGCAAATTTTGTCAAAATTAAGTTTTCCCAAATAATTTTCGCAGTTCAACTTTCGTCTGTTCCAAAATTTGCTTTCTTTTGGGTCTTAAATTTTTGCCAGCGCGATTGATGTAAAAATCAAGCATTGACATTGCCGATTGAAACGGCATTCCTTTCCGGCGTGAACTTTCCTCGGCTGATTTTTTAAGCGACCTGGCGATTTTCCGCGGGTCGTCCCAGGTAAAAACGCCTTCTTCCAAATCCAAGGCAAAACTATGTTTGGTTACGTAATCTGACCAATATTTATTTTTAGATTTTTTAAACATCGGGTGAAAAAGTCAATATATGGGGCTTGAAGTGGCTCGCTTTGGCGGACAGTTTTAGAACCTATCTACAGTAGACCTAGTTTAGTTAAATCTTCTCTTAATTGTTCCGGACTCTGAAAATGAATTCCGTACATTCCTAACTCCTTTGCTGTTTCAATATTGACAAGTTTATCATCTACAAAAACACAGGCTTTGGCTGGAAGATCTAGTTTCTTAAGCATAACCTCATAAATTTTGGGGTCAGGTTTCCTAAGACCTTCTTTACAAGACCAAACAAAAACCTCAAATCCTATATCTCTAAGTCTTTTAAATCTTCCCATCTCTTTATTAGCTAAAACATGAACATCAATTATGTTTGATAAAAGAGCTAAACGAACTCCTTTCGCTTTTAATTCGCTAAGAATTTCCCACGATTCTTTTATGTCTTTAGACCATTTCTTATAGGTCTTGGACCAAAAATCTTTGGTAAACTCTTCAGATAACTTTACCCTGGCTTCGACTTCAAATTTTCTCCAAAAGCCCTCCTCATCAATTTTACTTGCAGACCATTTTCTATAAAGAGGATCTACAGTGTTTTTTACTTTCTCTTTAGTAATTTTTAATTCGTTAGCAATTTTTGCATATATCAAAGGCCATTCATTTGTGGCTAACACTGAACCTAAATCAAAAATTACTGCTTTAATCATATTAATTTATTTTACATAAAAACCGCCATCTTGGCGAGAAATTATTTGTAACGTTTTTAATTAGGATAAAAATTATCCAGCCCCGCACCGTACGGTGCGGGGCCAGAGCGATGGGCGTTTTGGTTTTTATTTCTCTGTAAGATTACAATATCTCTTTTTTATACTTCTCTATTTCTTTTGCTAAAAATTTTTGGATTTCTTTTGAAGAATGTTTTTTCTCAATAAACTCTATCGTAAAATCCTTTAGGTCTCCATAATAGATAAGTTGGGACAAAAATAGTTTTTCAGAAAAAGAATCGCCGAACTTCTTTTGGGCTCCTTTAATAATGTTTTCCAGAGGAAAACCATTTTTTATTGCGAAGTAAAGATCAACGTAATCTCGCCACTCCCCTCTCCTTCCAATGGTGTGAGATTTGTCTAAAGCAATGTCTTTCCAAGAAAAAAATCTCAAATAAGGGGTGGGAATTGTTTTGTAAAGAGGAGAAAATGGATAATAAATAAAACTTATTTTCACGCCGTGGGGGGCGGAAACAAAACTAAACTCATCCCCAGTATCTACTATGATTTCAATTCGTTCAAAATATTGTTTTACTTTGTAGAGAAATTTTTTAGAAACCAATTTGGGTAAAAATATATCCAAATCGTATGAGTATCTGTGAGAAAACTGCAGCATTAAAGCTGTTCCGCCTCCTATGCTTCCATATTTTGAAAAATTCTTTAAAATTTCAAGAACCTCTATCTGTTCTTTATTTAAAAGCTCGTAATGGAGTTTTAACATAATTTTCTGGAGATAATTTTTTGTTTTTGAGACCTAATATGAAATTTTTAATAAAATAAAATACTGGAGCACTATAAATCCTTTTGGGATATTTCAGAAATACTTCTTTAATTTCTTTTAGTCCATAAACTTTAAACAGCCATTTTATTTGTCTGAGATTTCCGTAACTTAAAATCTGATGGACGATATAAACTTTATCTTTTTCTAATGTCAACTTTTTAATATTTTTGGACCATAAAATCCCCTGAAGAGAACTAAAAGTTTTCATTCTCGCCTTAGAAGATGTTTTATTCATGTACTTTAATTTTAGCACAAAAAACCTTTTATTTCCAATAAAAATTTGCCCTCTGATGGGCTTTTTATGTTTGATACGAATAAAAATAAAAAGGGACAATTAAAAATAAAAAATCCCTACGCCAAAAATTAATTGAATGAGAATGAAAAATAATAACAAAGCGTATTTTTAACAAAATTTCCAGTCAAGGAAGAAGAAAAAAAATTAAAAGAAAAATTATGGAGGCTGTTAATTTGCCCCAAGTGGGTTTTAAAAACTCTGATATACTGATTTGTTTTTTAAGTAAGTTCATTTTTTATTTTTTAAAATTTCTCTCAACTTCGGGTTAAATTTTAACGAATTTTAGTTCTGGGCGGAATTTCTTTATCTGGCCTCAAAAGCACGGCCTCCCCATTAACATCTGCTGCTAAAAGCATGCCCTGGCTTTCCAATCCCATTAGAGTCTTTGGCTCCAGGTTGGCAACAACAACTATCTCTCTTCCGATTAAATCTTTTGGCTGATAAAATTCACTAACACCAGTAATAATTTGCCTTTTCTCCTTACCTAAATCTAGCTCTAATTTCAAAAGTTTCTCAGAACCTTTTATTTTCTCAGCAGAAATTACTTTTGCTATTCTTAAATCAATTTTTTGAAATTCCTCAAAATTAATATTTTTCATATATTCATTCTACCAAAAAACCGCCTTTATGGCGATTTTTAATGCGGCTCGGTCCTCCTTCATTAAAATTACGGATGGATAAATCGGGACTGTTTTAAAACTATAACAACAGTCAAAAATATCTAAAATTAGCGGCGATAAATTTCAAGCAGAAATGAAAAAATCCCCATAAGGGGATTTTTTCAACTTTCTTACCAGCGATCTCTTCGGTTTCCTCCGAACCCTCGATTTCCGCGATTAAATCCATCTCTTCGAGGACGAGACTCTAAAGGTTTAGCTTCGTTTACTGTAACGTTTTTCCCGTCAATCTCTTTACCATTGAACATCTCAATGGCTTTTTGAGCTTCTTCTTCAGAAGACATTTCAACAAAACCAAATCCCTTTGAACGGCCGGACATTCTATCGGTAATCACAGTTGCCGATTCAACAGTTCCAGCCTGAGAAAAAGTCTCTTTTAAAGTCGCTTCGGTGGTCTCGTAAGATAATCCACCGACAAACAATTTTTTTGCCATAATGCGAGCGAAGTAAAAATTATCTCTAGAATTACAATTTGTAGTAAAAAAATATCCCTAGAGGTATAATCGTTCCTTACGCTATTTATAGGCGAAGAGGATAAAATCCTCTTCTTCATCTTCGCTTCCATAAATGGAAGCTCGATTAATGAGTAAGCCGACCACTGTTTTTATTCTCTTTCAAAGCTTACATAATTAATAGAATTGAAGAAGAGGATAAAATCCTCTTCTTCATCTTCGTCTTCATAAATGAAGACTCGATACGTAAGGAAAGGAAAATTAACAGAAACTTACCTTATTACAATAGCTTACTGTCGACAAAAAGTCAAGGGTTAATTCAAGAATATATATTTATCCTTTAGCGAATCAAGGTTCTCGAGCGAAGCGAGAGGTTCTTACTTCTTCCCTTCTTAATTTTTTCTTTTTCTCCTGATGGTAAAGAAGTAAGCCATGAAATAAATGGCCTCCGGAGTTTATCTATAGACCAGTCATCATTTTTAAAGAGTGATGCCTTATCTATTCTAAAACGAGAAAGTAAAGCTATTGTAGCTTGCAGATTTAAAGGAGATAATCTGTTATGTTCTGATAAAAATTGTTCTTTTGTAGTCATTTTAAAATAAAAAGCAACTCTTAATCGCATGAGTTGCAAATAGCATTATTTATTATCCATCCGGAATAACGAATATACCTATTTGTGATCCAGGCTCTCAACTGGTTCTATCTTACATTAATTCTTTCAAAAAATCAAGCTCTTGTCAAAAACCGTGTATTAGAACTAACAGCATTTCTTTTAAGTTTATTTTTTATTTTAATATTATGGTAGAATAAACATAATTAAAATATATTTAAAAATGAAACACAAAATCTTTTTTATTTTATTTAATATATTACTTTTGGTTTTTTTATTCTCTGGAGTTAAAACGGTTGAAGCTTCTGACCAAACAGAAATAGACAGATTGGTCCAACAAATTCAAATCCTTCAAAAAGAAATTCAACGTCTTAAAGCGCTGATTTCAAAATTTAAATTAGAAAAAGAAATCACCGCTGAATCGTATCTAGCAGTAAATCTTTCTGATAATTCAGTTGTTTTTGAAAAAAACGTTAATCGATTATATCCTATAGCTTCCATTACTAAATTAATGACTGCCGTAGTTGCTTTTGAAAATATTGATATTAACCAAACAATAACTTTAACAGAAAAAATGCTTGAACCTTTAGGATATAGCCCATCTCTTTTTTGGGGTTTAAATGTCAGCGCAAAAAACCTTCTAAGGGCTAGCCTTATTCAATCAACTAATGATGCTGCTGAATCTTTAACTTATTTTTTAGAAAAGGGGAAATTTTTGGCTTTAATGAATCAAAAGGCAAAAGAACTTGATATGGTCAATACTTTTTTTTATGACTCCCATGGATTAAATCCCTCTAACCGTTCTACTGTTCCTGACATCGCTAAACTTTTAACTTATATTTATGAAAATCATCCGGAAATTTTAAACATTACCAAAGATGATAATTTTTGGCTTCCTAATCAAAGGGGAAGATTGCTCAAATTTAAAAATGTCAATAATTTTTATCAAATTCCTGAATTTATTGGCGGAAAAACCGGTTATTTGCCAGAAGCTAAACAAACATTGGCCTCATTATTTAATTTGAACGAAGAACCTATCACCATTATCTTGCTTTACTCCAAAAATCGCCAAACTGATATCTTAAAAATCCTTAACTGGTTCAAAAATAATTCTGTACTTTAATGAATAACTTTCAATAAATTAATAATGAATGCCTTTTTAAAAAAATCGCTGAAAAAGCGATTTTTATCATCCTATAATGCTCCGAGGGTGGGACGTAATCAGAGCTTGGTTTTGGAAGAGATTTCCTAAATTAGAACCGATTAGGTTGAGTGATTAGTCTATTACCCCCATGCATCTCCAGTTTATTTCTGCCTCTTTTGTTGCAATATTAACAACACAGGCAGGATTACAACCTTCTTTCTCGATATCTAGATCCATCCACCATGTCCCTGTATCTGCATTACACATAGAAAATTCTAAGTAGCCTTTTAACTGATCGCCACATTCACTTGTTATAGCGATTTGCATGGCTTCAAACAAACTCATACTTTCGCCAGTCGGCGCAACACAATGTTCTTCTCCCTCTGTAAATGTTCTCCCATCTGGTGTTTTGCATTGGCGTGGATAACTTTCCAGTATTGGATAACCAGCTTTAATACAATCATTAAAGCTGTATACTTCTCGTACACACGTTTCACCGTTAAAACATTTACCTTTTCCACAATCACAAATTTTCACTTCATGGCTAGATGCTGGAGCACAACCACAAGCACCAACCACACAAGTATCGGGAAAGTCACCTACTGAAAGACAGCATAGCCCCGTACTAACAGTGCCACCTGAATTTATGCAAGCCTGTTCTAATCCATCAAAAACTCCTTCACATAGACCCTCTACACACTTACAAGATGTCGGTACGAGACAAAAACATTCTCCACTTGATTCCCATTTATAGTCTTTATTGAAACAACCACAATTACAATCTCTAGTTTTACCAAAAACAACACAATCGTCATCATTGACACAGTTTTTCCCATCTTTTTTTTCCTCTGGCTTCTCTGTCTCGGGTAATTCAGTAGGAGGAACTTCCTGTTGTTTTATCCAACCCAAAATTCCGCTGCCAACTACCACAGCTAAAACCAATACAATAATAATATATTTCCAATTAGTTCGAGGGTCTTTGAGAAAATTCATACTATCTAATTATAACCCGTAATGTTCCACAAAACAAAAACCCGAGAAAAACACTCAGGTATGGTAACTCCTCCTCTACAGACCTTTCGAAGCTGTATACTAAAGGTAAAAAGCCAATAGAGAATTCCCTATTGGCTTTTGTTGTCCTATTTACTTACAAACAGAACTTTTAAACTTAAAAGGTATGTATCACAAAAGTCTAAAATTTTATCAAATTGCTAAAGATTTCTCTTTCTCTAAAATCACAAAATTCTGAAAAGTCTCACAACGCGTGTTAATCCATCGGTCAGGTTCTTCTTTGCCCATAGTGACATCTTTAACCTCTATTAGAGAAACCATATGCTCCTCTACTTTTGCTACCGTGCCCTCCAAATTCTTAAAAGGCCTCGTCCACATAACCCTTACTCTTTTTCCTATCAAGGATTTCATTTGAGCTTCCTCCATTTTTAAATTTTTAAATAGCATCTTTACTATAACAAACTTTATAATTTTTGTCAACCCTCAAAATCGGACTTCTTTAAACCTATCAATTTATGAAAAACAACCTTCAAAACTATTGCTAAATCTAATTTATATAATTCCCACAAAAAAAATCAAGCCCTAATGGCTTGAAAATCGCTGCGCCGTGGGTTGAACAATGTCAGAACCTGTTTTGTTTTTTAATAAATAACACAATGCTTCCTATTGCTCCTACTAAAAACCCCATTGGACAGACAACAATTGCCAAAGTAAAAAAGAAAGACTCTTCTGCCTGAATTAAACCAGAAATGAAATTATGTAAGAGAGAACTGAGAAAAAATCCAGTAGCTGAAGCTCCGGTTAAGACTAAAAACTTCTTTAATTTTCCCCCTGTTTTTTCCTTAAGAATTAAAACTAACAAGATTATACCTAGTAAACTAAAAAGGACTGAGGGTATCAGAAATATTTTAGAACCTCTAAATAAATCTCTAAAAACTGGAACGAAAAACTCACCCAACAAAACAAGAAAAACTCCCACTAATGTCCAGAATACTATCATTGTAGATTGTTTTATAGTTCCCATAATTATTTTATTCTACCAAAAAACCGCCTGCTTGGCGATTTCTTAGGCGGCTCGGTCGCAAGAACCGAGCACTAGCCTGCTCCGGGGGCGCGATTCGAACGCGCAACAAACGCCTTAACAGGGCGCCGTTCTACCATTGAACTACCCCGGAATGTCTTTTTAATTATAGTAAAATTTAAAAATTGAGTCAATCAGTAATTGGAAATTATCTTAATAGCCTTTCAATTTTTTTAGTTTCCGGTGTTCTCTTATTCTCTCAAGGGATTTGGCTTCAATCTGACGAATTCTTTCCCGAGTCACGCCAAATTCCTGACCTACTTCTTCTAAAGTATGAGTAATTCCATTTTCCAGGCCAAATCTCATTGCCAGTATCTTTTGTTCTCTTGGGGTCAAATCAACCAAAATTTCTTTTAACCTCTCTCTAAGAAGATTCCGAGCTGCCTCAAGCGAAGGCGGAATTACTTTTTCATCTTCAATAAATTCAACTAAAATACTATCTTTTTCATCTCCTATCGGAGTTTCCAAAGAGACTGTCTCCTGAGAAATCTTCATTATATGATGAACTTTGTCAACATTAATCCCCATTTCAGCTGCAATTTCCTCTGGTAGAGGTTCTCGGCCAAGGTCCTGTAAAATCCTTCTTCTAGCCTTATTGTATTTTGACATAGTTTCCACCATATGAACCGGGATGCGAATGGTCCTCGCCTGATCGGCTAAAGCTCTGGTAATGGCCTGGCGAATCCACCAGGTAGCATAAGTAGAAAATTTATAACCTCTTCTCCAATCAAATTTTTCTACTGCCCGAAAAAGGCCAAGATTTCCTTCCTGAATTAAATCGAGGAGAGTTAAATTTGGCGATCTGCCAATATATCTCTTGGCAATCGAAACTACCAATCTTAAATTAGCCCTGGCTAATTTTTTTCTGGCTTTCTCATCTCCTTTCTCAATCTTTTTGGCTAATCTTTTTTCTTCGTCGGCCGTCAAAAAGGATACTTTACCAATTTCTTTTAAATACATCTGAATGGGATCGAGTCTTAATTTTAAAGACCTTTTTTTTAAAGCCTTCTCTGGAACTTCTTCCAACTCTAAAAATTCTTTAGCCTCTTTTACTTCAATCCCCTCTTTTTCCAGGTTCTCATAAAGATTCTCTAATCCTTGAATATCTTTTTCTATTTCTGGGAAAAAATGTAAAATTTCTGAAATAGTAACAAAACCTCGCTGTTTTCCTTTTTCGATTAAATCTTGAAGTTTTTCTGATAAAAGAACTTTTTTCTTTCTCATCCTCTTTCTAACTATTTTCTTTTTTCTCTTTATTTTCCGGCGTCCTTTCTTTACTTTTCTTTTTTTGGGAATTAAGGTCTTCTTTTTTATTTTTTTCTTTTTTTTCATTTACCGAGCCCCGCCCTGCTCCGCAGAGCGGGGCGAAGGTGGAGATAAAACTTTAGTTTCATCGACTTATCGATTATTAATTATCACGATTATGAGGTCTCCAAATCGCGGAGCGATTTGGAACAAGAATTAAATTCTCCCAAAAGTTTTTTAATCTTTTGGGAATCTTTTTCTTCTTCGGCTTTTTTAATATCTTGAGAAAATTTATCTAATTTATTTTTAATTTCTAAGATTTTGATTTCCCTGAGGCAGTTTTTAAATTCTTCTTTTGCATCCTCCAAATCTAATTCCTCAACTTCTGCTTTTAAGGAAAGATAATTTATCAAATCAATAAGTTCAAGAGGTAAATTTTTCTTAAGGGCTTTGATTTGTTTTGGGTCGCCAGGGGATAAACCTGTAGTAGAAGAATCTTGAGTTTTTTTGAAATATCTTAAAATCTGAGAAATTTGAGGAGAAAAAAAAGAAATCTCTTTTTCAGTAATTAAATCAAGGTTTTCTGGAGATTTTAAAATGAAGGTCATTATCTGTTCTTCCAAGAGTTCCTGCCGGGATTTTTGCCTTGCTGCAGAAGAATTCTCTTTTCTCTCGCTGTCTTCTTCCAATCCAAAGTAAACAGGGGATAAATCTTTTGTTTTTTTTAATTCTTCTTCTATATTCTCCTCTTTTACCTCTAATTTTTTAGCAAGTTCTTGAATCCAAAAAGCCTGTTCAATTTTATTTGGGATTCTTTTTATGACTGGCAATAAAATCTTTGAAATCTCTCTCTTTCCTTCAGGAGTCTTTGGGTCTAAGAGAGCAAAAGCAGTTTTAAAATAAAAATCAAGAATTGATTTTGCTTCCCCAACCAGTTTTTCCCAATCCTTTGGGTTTTTGGAAACAATATCTGCAGGATCTGAAGCCTGGGGCATAGTAATCACTTTTATATTAAAACCTCTGGCCTGGGCTAAATCTATTCCACGCTTCGTAGCAGTATCACCGGCAACATCCATATCAAAAGCAGTCAGAAGATTTTCTGAATATCTTTTTAGAATTTTGAGTTGATAAGGAGTCAAAGCAGTTCCTGAGGTTGCCGCCACATTAGCATTGCCTGCCTGGGAAACCATAATCACATCAGTATATCCCTCAACCAGAATACAGAAATCTCGTTTCCTAATTTCTCCTTTTGCTTTATCTAAACCGTATAAAACTCGACTTTTATCATAAAGCAAAGTGTTAGGGGTATTAACATATTTGGCGATTTCTTTTTTGTCTTTTTCTTTAAAAACTCTGCCCCCAAAACCTACTACTTGGGAATTTAAATCAAAAACCGGAAAAATAATTCTCCCTCTAAATCTATCGTAAAAAGAACCTTTTTCAGAAGATAGTCCTAATCCAGCTTTTTTAATTTCTTCTTGACCGTAACCTCGAGAAGTTAAAAAGTCGGCCAACCCCTGCCAAACATCGGGAGCATAACCTACTCGCCATTTTTTTATACTTTCTTCTTTTATTCCTCTATCTAAAAGATATTTTTTTGCTTCTTTGCCCGTTTTGCTTTCTTCAAGTTGTTTTCCAAAAAATCTTGTTGCCAAATCACAAACCTCATAAAGCCGGTTTCTTTCTGTTTGCCACTTTTTGTATTCCGGCGTTTGCCGTTTTAATTCAACTCCGGCTTTTTGGGCTAAAATTCTTAAGGCATCTCCAAACTCAACTCCTTCTATTTTCATTACAAATTTGAACATGTCGCCCCCTAAACTGCAACCGCCAAAACAATGCCATATTTGACGAGCCGGACTAACAAAAAAAGAGGGCTTTTTTTCTGAATGAAAAGGGCAGAGAGCTCTATAGTTAGCTCCAACTTTTTTTAATTGAATATAACTTCCAATTACTTCGACAATGTCTAATCTCTCTTTAATTTCGTCAATTGGAGAATCTTGCATAAACAACTATATTTATTTTAATACATTTTTTAAAAAAAACAACTTTTAAACCATTTGACATCATACCTTTAAGCGATACAATAAATGTATCCCGTTGATAAAATTAACGGGATTTAAAAATATTTTACTATGGCTAAAAAGCCGAAAATAAATAAAGTTCTATTTCTGCAGTGTTTTCCTTTATGGGGATGTGGTTCTGGAACTTACACCAGAGAATTAGCCACCGAAATTAACAAAGCCAAAAAGATAAAAACAGCTATAGTCTGTCCAGAAAGTAAAGAAAAACATGCCGGAGTAAAAATTTATCCTTTAGAATTACCCTTTCCGGTTGCTTTTACCGGGCATCCTGATTGGCCTGTTTGTAGACTCTATAAAGATCTAAGTCCTAAGGAAATATCTCAGGTCTTTAATTTCTTTTTAAGAAGCGTAATAAGAGCAGTCGATGATTTTCACCCAGACCTAATTCATGTTCAACACATTTCCCTTTTTTTATGGGTAGCAAATTTTATAAAAGCACTATACGGGATAAATTTTATAGTTACTTCACATGGAACAGGGGTTTTAACTGCTTCCGAAAAGAAAATTTTTATTGCCTCCTCCCAGGATGCTTTAAGAAGAGTAAAAAAAATAGTAGCTGTAAGCGGTGACACAAAAAGTTGGCTGTTAAGGGTCTTTGGCAAAGAGTTTTCTCGTAAGACAAGAATTATTCCCGGCGGTATTTATCTTGAAAATTTCCCACCAGAGAGAAAAATAAGAATTATTAATAAAAAATATAAACTGAAAGATAAGAAAGTTGTTCTTTTTTCAGGGAAGCTTACTCCTCAAAAAGGTGTTTTCTATCTTATAAACGCAGCCAAAGACATAAAAGGAGATATTTATATACTCGGAGATGGACCTGAAAAGAAAAACTTAGAGGATTTAACATATAAGTTGAAGTTGGAAAATGTTCACTTTCTCGGTTATATGGGAGACGAGAAAAAAGAGGAGTTAGAAGAATTTTACTACCGGGCCGATATCTTTGTTGCTCCTTCTGTTTGGGATGAACCTTTAGGGCTTGTAATTTTAGAAGCAATGGCTGGCAAGACCCCGGTAATTGCTACCAGAAAGGGAGGAATTCCTCTGGCAGTAAAGGATGGAATAAACGGATTTTTGGTTAGACCAAAGAACAGCCGGCAAATAACAGAAGCCTGTAATAAATTATTAGAAAACGATGAATTAAGAAAAAAACTGGGAGATGCAGCAAGACAGACGGTCGAGAAAAAATTCACCTGGAAGAAAACTGCTCAAAAATACATAAGGATTTATAAAAAAGCTTATACGAATGGGAATAATAAGAAAAACGGCAAGAAAAAAGCTACGGTTAAACAAAAAAAGAGAAAGAAAAAATATCCTGCTCTCTTAAGATTATTTAGGATAAAAACACCAAAAATTAGAATAAAAAGACCAAAAAAAAGAGCTTCTTAATTGGACAGAGTAGTTTTACATAAATTAAAAAAGGGCTTTATTGAAAGCCCTTTTTAAGTGTATTAAGCGCTATTGGAATTTCTTTTTCCAAAAACTCTTTTAGTTTCACCATTTGTGGCATGGTGAACATCCTGCCTTTATATTTCTCTTCTATTATTTGTTCTTTGTAAGTCGCCAGATAAGCAGGATCTCCCCAGTGGGGGTCGGCAGGAAGTCGAGGATAAACATGAAGATGAACTTTCCTTTTCTCTTTTCCTTTTTTTACTTCTCGAAGACCGCCGTTTGGTTTTCTAAAGGACCAGTTAGCATTGCATTGGATATTAGCATGAGGGGATATTCCTGTTTTCTCCACTGCTTTCTGAACCACAGCCGCTATCACGCTTATTTTGGCGAAAAAGACATAATTCTGGTAAGGAACTTTTACTGCCCCTTCCTTGTGTTCCACTAAAATATGGCCTCCGTGGTCAGCAGGACGATTCGGGTTCTCGAGAGTTCTTACTCGAAATCCACCATCTTCCCAGAGCACCCAGTAAGGCAAATCTGCGTCTTTAATAAACTCAACACTTTCTATCTCAGCTTCCATTTTTTTCTCCTTTTTCTGTATTTTTTCTTTTTTATATTTTCAATGAACATTTACATTATACACCTTTTTATCAGATTTGTCAATAGTTATTCCTTTCCATCTCTGTTATGGTATTATAAATTATTAAAGATTAATTGCATTCTAATTAAAAAACATGAATAAAAAACTAAAAATCGCAATTATAGTTCCCCCTTTCACTACTGTTCCCCCGCCCGGGCAAGGAGGAACAGAAAGAATTGCCCAAGAAATGATAGAGGGTTTTGTAAAAAAGGGTTATAAAGTAACTCTTTTTGGGGCAGGAAAATATAAAGGTTCAGCTAAATTTATTCAGATTTTCAAAAAGACAATAACTGAAAGAAAAATAGATACCACTTATATAGAATCTTCCCGTCCTCTACGGATTGAGAGTGCTTATATAGCTAGGGTAATGAGGGAAATTATAAAAAGAGAGGGAGAATTTGACGTTATTTTCAATCACGCCCGAGGCGGTTACCTCTTCTTACCCCTTTCTCTTTTTATTAAAACTCCGATAGTTAGTATTTTACACTTGCCAATCTTCAAGGAAATTGCCGATGTTCTTTCCTCTTATAAAAAACCAAATGTTATTACTATATCAAATAATCAAAGAAAGGGATTTACTAACATTAACTATTTGGGAACTGTCTATAATGGGATAAATCTTTCAGAGTTTGAATTCTGTCAAAAACCAAAAGATTATTTTCTCTATATGGGGGCTTTGGGAGAACATAAAAATCCCAAAGATGCTATTTTGGCAGCAAAAAGAGCTAAAGTTAAATTAATTTTAGCTGGAGGAAAAAAGAGGGAACCCTATTTTTCGAGAAAAATAAAACCTTTAATTGACGGTAAACAAATTAAATATATTGGAGAAGTTCGAGGTAAAAAACGAATTGATTTAGTGAAATACGCCAAAGCTTTTCTTTTTCCAATTAAATGGCCAGAGCCTTTTGGCTTGGTAATGGTAGAAGCGATGGCCTGCGGAGTTCCAGTAATCGCTTATCCTAATGGAGCGGTTCCCGAAGTTGTGAAAGATAAAAAAACTGGTTTTATTGTAAAAAATGTTAATGAGATAACCAAAGCAATTAAAAATATAGACAAAATTAATAGAAGAACATGCCGAGAACGAGTTAAAAAATATTTTTCTATTGAGAAAATGGTTGATGATTATGAAAAGATAATTAAAAAATTATTAAGATAAAATAATTGTAATATACATGAAAATTCTCATTGTCTCACTGCTACTAAGAAAAGTTACTCCAAGAATTACTGCTGCAAGGCCAAGAGTTATTTTTGATTTAGTTTCCACGCTTTTGGAAAAAGGACACAAAGTTTCAATTTTAGGAACTGGAAATAGTTTTGTTCCCGGGGCAAAAATCATTCAAGTAATTCCCAAATCTTTTATAGAAATGGGGGCTTTTGAAAATCCTTTTTATGCTCACACTGCTTTTTTGACTAAAATGGCAAAAACCTTTGAAAAGATTGGAAACAACTTTGATATTATTCACAACCATTGTTATCCCGAATTTATTCCATTACTTATTAAAAAAAATATTAAAACTCCAATAATTACCACCATCCACGCTCAAATGACCACAGAGCTTGACGAAACTCTTTCTCTTTTTAAAAAGAGTTATTTTATTTGTATTTCTAAAGCCGCCAAAAAATTAGCTAAAAAAACAAAAATTTACAAAGTAATTCATAATGGAGTAGATACCGAGTTGTATAAATTTTCTGCCAAAAAGGAGGATTATCTTTTATGGATTGGAAGGTTAAGCTGTGCCAAAGATAAAAAAGGGGTTTTTATGGATCCTAAAGGCATAAGATGGGCAATAAAATTAGCTAAAGAAACCAATTCAAAACTTTTGTTAGCTGGTAAGGTTGAAGCCCCTGGATTTTTTGAGAGAGATGTTAAACCTTATTTAAATAAAAAAATTAAATGGATAGGGCCGGTTTCTCCTGAGCAGTCATTAACCAAAAAAGAGGTTGCAAAACTGATGCAAAAAGCAAAAGCATTCTTAATGACTGTTAACTGGCAAGAGCCCTTTGGTTTGGTAATGGCCGAAAGTATGAGTTGTGGCACGCCGGTTATTGGCTTTAATCGTGGAGCCGTTTCAGAACTTGTAGCGGATGGAAAAACTGGCTTTGTAGTTAAGCCAAAGCGAGGGATTAACGGGTTAAAAAAAGCTTTAAAAAATATAGATAAAATAAACCCTGAAGATTGTCGAGCCCATGTTGAAAAAAACTTCAGCTTAGAAAAAATGGTTGAGAATTATGAGAAAACTTATAGAGAAATTATGAAATTATGGTGAAAAAAAGAAAACTTAAAATTGCTCAACTTTCTACTCCTTTTGTTAATGTTCCCCCAAAAACTTATGGCGGAACGGAGTTAGTAGTTTATAATCTTACTGAAGAGCTGGTTAAAAGAGGCCACAAAGTAACTTTGTTTGCCACCAAAAATTCAAAAACTTCAGCCAAATTAAAATATGCTTTTAAGAAAGCTTTGGGTCTGGGAATGACGGAAGGTTTACTTTCTGAGTTGGCAAAAAAACTTTCCTGGGCCCATGCCCTGCCCTCTTTTTATCATGCTATTTTGCCTTTTGAAAAAGCGAGTGATTTCGATATTATCCATAATCACTTTCATTATTACGGATTATTTTTTTCGTCTTTGATTAAAACTCCAACTTTAACCACCTATCACGGGGATTTATCTACAGCTGAAAAAAGCCCAATAGAAAAATTAATTTTAGAAAAATATAAAAAAAATCTCTGGACAGCTGTCTCTAAAAGTCAAAAAAAACATACTAAGACAAAATTAAATTTTTTAAAAGTCATTCATCATGGAATCCCAATAGAAAAATTTCCTTTTTCCCGAAAACATCAAAATTATTTAGCTTGGTTGGGAAGAATTACCGAAAAAAAAGGAATAGTAGAAGCAATCAAAGTAGTTAAAATAACAAAAAATAAATTAATTATTGCCGGAACAATTAATCCTAGAGATAAAGAATTTTTTAAAAAAGAAGTAAAGCCGAAAATAGACAATAAACTAATATTTTATGTTGGGCCGGCAAACCATCAAAAGAAAGTAAAACTTCTAAAAAAAGCTAAAGCTTTACTCTATCCAATTTCCTGGGAAGAACCTTTTGGTTTGGTGATGATAGAGGCTCAAGCTTGTGGCTGTCCGGTAATCGCTTTTGATAAGGGGAGTGTCCCTGAAATAGTAAAAAATGGAAAAACGGGATTTATTGTTAAAAATGCTAATGAGATGGTGAAGGCAATAAAAAAAATCGATCAAATAGACCGAAGGGAATGTAGAAAGCATGTTGAAAAAAACTTCACTATTGAGAAAATGGTCGATGAGTATGAGAAAGTGTATTACAAAATTCTAAATAAAAAATAATTTATCACTACTAAAATAAATCTTTCCCAAAAAGCCGGTCAAATTGGTAGACCGGCTTTTAAAAATCCCGACTTGCGGTAGGGGCGAGATTCGAACTCGCGGTACCCTTTCGGATACACTTGCTCTCCAAGCAAGCACTTTAAACCACTCAGTCACCCTACCTTATTTTGGCAGTTGGGAAATTATTTTTGTAATGGTTGGATATTGGGTTGCAAATTTATAATTTAAAAGCTTCAAAATTGTTAAGAAGTCTAAGATTTCTTCTCTTAAATTTTCAGGACCAATGAAAATTTCCCAAAATTCTTCAGTTAGATTTTTAGCGTAGCTTTCTAAAACTTCAAAATCCGCTTTCTTTTTCAAATATTCAATTATTTTTTTAAATTCGCTCCGATCAAGCCAGATTCCCTGACACAAATTACAGATATCAACGATAATCTGAGAATCGCCATAATATACCTCATAAAGCGGTAGTCGGCAAAAAGGACAAAGTCTTATTCCAGGAGATATTTTAAATTTAGTCTTATCTTTCCATAAGTCAATATCTAACCATCTTAAACTTCTATCTCTTTGGTCTTTTGCTAGTCTTAATTCTTCTGCCTCAAACCAAAGACCAAGGCAGTTAGGACAAAAATTTACCTCAACACCGCATAAAATAGCTCTATCTAATGGTTTTTTACAAAGAGGACACGTCATAACTTTAAACTTGCATTCCCCTTAATGCTTTTATTCTTTTTTCAACTGGAGGATGAGTTAAAAATAGTTTCGTGAACCAGCTTTTGGTTTGTTTTCCTCGAAAAGGTGAAGCGATAAAAAGATGGGCGGTGGAATTGGAGGCTATTCTCATTGGATTTGGATCATCTGAAATTTTTTCCAGAGCTTTAGCTAAACCTTCCGGGTACCTTGTTAAAAGAGCCCCCGAAGCATCGGCTAAAAATTCTCTTTTTCTGGAAATAGCGAGTTTAATTAAGGTAGCTGCAACCGGAGCTAAAATAGCAGCTGAAATTCCAAGAATCACAAAAATTACTCCGCCTGAATCTCGTGACCTTCTTCCTCCCCCAAAAAAACTAATTCTTAGAAACCAGTTTGAAAGCATAGCTATAATCCCGACTAAAATTACCACCATTGTACCCAAAAGCATATCTTTGTTCCCAATATGAGAAAGTTCATGGGCTATTACTCCTTCTAATTCTGTTCTTTCTAATTTTTCCAAAAGCCCCCGAGTAACAGCAACAACGGCATGATTTTGGTCTCTACCGGTAGCAAAGGCATTTGGCTGTTGCTCTTCTATGATACAAATTTTTGGCAGAGGAAGGCCGGCAGCAATACAAAGATTTTCTACGATTCTATAAAGCTCTGGGTTGTCTTTTTTCTCTATTGGCTTGGCTCTAGTCATTGCCAAAACAATTTTATCTGAATACCAATAGGCAAAAAAACTTTGCAAAAAAGCAATAATTACAGCCAAAATCAGAAAAATATAATTATCCAATAAATAACTGAAAACCCAACCCAAAGCGATAATAAAAATCAAAAAGGCAACAAATAATAACCAAGTTTTACGGATATTTGATTCAGCCTGAGTATATAGAGTAGCCATTAATTTAAAATTAATAAGGGGTAGATTTAAAACTGAACTTTCACTGGTTCTCTGGCTGTTGCCTCTTCTATCTCAAAGAAATCCATTTTTTTGAATCTGAAAAGATTGGCGACAATATTTGCTGGAAAACTTTCAATTTTGATGTTTAAATCCCTGACATTTCCATTATAAAAGCGTCTGGCAGCCTGAATTTTATTTTCAGTATCAGAAAGTTCTTTTTGCAATTCCAAAAAGTTTTCTGCAGCCTTTAACTGAGGATAATTTTCGGCTACCGCAAAAAGGGTTTTTAAGGTGCCTGCCAAGAAATTTTCAGCTTTACCAACTTTCTTTGGGTCGCCCGACTGTTCAGCTACCATTGCTGCCGTCCTGGCTTTAGTTACATTCTCAAAAACTGTTTTCTCATGAGCAGCATAGCCTTTAACCGTTTCAACTAAATTGGGAATTAAATTATATCTTCTCTTTAATTGAATGTCGATATCTGCCCAGGCCTCTTTTGCCCGATTCAAAAGAGCAACCAAGCGGTTATAGGCAAAAATTACCCATAAAACAATAATGGCAACTATTATTAAAATAATTCGAAAAGGGTTCATATACACTTTTTTTAAATTAAATTTCTAACGACCTTTATGTTTGCAAAAGGCGCCTCCGGGAAGTCATCCCGGAACCCCATACCTATTTTAGTATAACCAAAAACTCTTCCTAAGACAATAGGAAAAGTTTTTGATAGATAAAAGCTATTCTGTTTTTTAGTATCCTCCAGGCATTCCCTGGGGCATTCCCGGAACTCCTTTCTTCTCTTTTTCTTCTGGTAATTCTGCTACCACCGCTTCCGTTGTCAAAAACATGGAAGCTGCCGAAACCGCATTTTCCAAAGCCGACCTAACAACTTTTGTTGGGTCAACAATACCGGCTTTCATCAAATCCTCATAGGTATCAGTAGCAGCATTGTAACCAAAACTACCCTCACCTTTCAGAACTTCAGCTGCTACCACCGAGCTATCTTTACCGGCATTTTGGGCAATCTGCCGTATTGGCTCTTCAAGTGCTCTTTTTAAAATTGCTATTCCGATTTTTTCTTCATCTTTAGTCTTAAGCTCTTCTAAACTCTTTAATGCTCGGAGCAAAGCTACTCCTCCACCTGGAACAATCCCCTCTTCAACAGCTGCCCTTGTTGCTGAAAGGGCATTTTCAGTTTTATGTTGACGAGCTTTTTGTTCAACCTCGGTAGCAGCTCCTACTTTAATTACAGCTACGCCACCTGCTAACTTAGCCAGTCTTTCCTGTAATTTCTCTTTGTCAAATTCTGATTCGTTTTCTTTAATTTGCTTTTTAATTTGAGAAACTCTAGCTTCAATATCTCCTTTTTCTCCCTTCCCCTCGATAATAGTAGTATTCTCTTTAGTTGAAATAACTTTTCTGGCATGACCGAACATCTTCATTTCAATTTTATCAAGTTTCAAACCAACTTCTTCTGAAATTACCTGACCACCCGTTACTATGGCAATGTCTTCTAACATCTCTTTTTTTCTATCTCCAAAACCAGGAGATTTTATTGCTAAGGTATTAAATATCCCCCGAAGTTTATTCACTACTAAAGTAGCTAAAGCGTCTCCTTCTACCTCATCAGCAATAATGACTAACTCTTTTTTGCCAGTTTGGGCTATTTTTTCAAGAACCGGTAAAATGTCCTGGAGGCTGGAAATCTTTTTATCGGTGATTAAAATATGAGGGTCCTCAAAAATAGCTTCCATTCTCTCAGTATCAGTAATCATATAAGGAGAAATGTAGCCCCGGTCAAATTGAAGCCCTTTAACAATTTCTTTTTGAATGCCAAAGGTTTTTGATTCCTCAACTGTAATCACTCCATCTTTCCCAACCTCTTCCATAGCTTGAGCAATTAATTGTCCAACTTCAGAGTCTTCAGCAGAAATAGTTGCTACCTGAGCAATTTCCTCTCTGCCAGAAATAGACCTGGATATCTTCTTAAGAAAATCTACTATTACTTTAGTACTTTTCTCAATTCCTCTTTTAATTGCTAAGGGATTAGTTCCGGCAGTAACGTTCTTTAATCCTTCTGTGATTATGGCCTGAGCCAGCAAGGTGGCGGTAGTAGTACCATCACCGGCCACATCTTTAGTCTTTTCAGCCACTTCTTTAATAATTTCAGCTCCTAAATTTTCTATTTTATCTTCAAGTTCAATTTCTTTGGCAATAGATACTCCATCATTAGTAATGGTTGGCGCTCCAAAACCTTTATCCAAAACAACGTTCCTCCCTTTGGGACCTAAAGTAACTTTCACTACATTGGCTAATTTATCTGCCCCTATTTTTAATTTTCTCCGAGCTGTTTCTTGATAAGAAATTTGTTTTGCCATATTTATTCTATAATCGCTAATATGTCTTCCTCTTTAGCAATTAAATATTCTTTATCAGCGACCTTTATTTCGTTTGGGCCGTATTTTGTAAACAAAACTTTCTGCCCTACTTTTACTTCTATAGGAATAATTTTACCAGAGGAAGTTTTTCGGCCCGGCCCTATGGCAATCACTCTTCCTTGCTCTGGTCTTTCTTTTTCAGCGGTTTCGGGAAGCAAAATTCCAGTTCTTGTTTTTTCCTCTTGTTTTATTGGTTCAATTAAAATATGATCTGCGAGTGGTTTAATCTTCATAAATCGAGTTTTTACGCAGTAAAAACGAAGATGGAGATGAAAAATTTTTTTTCATCGACACCGAGCTTCCGAAGGAAGCGACTCGAAGAGATAAATCTCTTCTCTACCCTTCGCTGCGACTCGGGTAGGTGAAAAAGAGGACGAAGTCCTCTTCGCCTACCAATTTATTTTATTAGTGGTTAGCAAACACGACCTTTGAGTGCTAATATTCTATTTTAGAAATTAATAAAAATCTGTCAAGCCCTAACAAAGGAAGGCTAACGAAAAATCGTCAATTCGTTAGCCTTACTTATAGCTTTTTACTAAAAGCTTATCTTTAAAAAGCTTCCTCATTTCTTCGCTTAATTCATCAATACTTATCCCTGGACTAACAACTATTGACGGAACATCAGGATATTTTTCCAGATGTTTTTGAGCAGCTTGAAGAGAGCTTTTTATTTGGAAATCAACTTGCTCTCCCTCTAAAGATAAAAACCAACCATCTTGATGCAAAATATAATCATGATATCTCCATCCTGGATATTTTCCAAAACACCAAATCCATTCTTGTTTTTGCCAGAGTTCCAAAACTTGAAAAACTTTTTGAGCGCTGGCTTTGCCCTTTTTTAAACCTATTTGATAAAAAAGATATTTAATTCTCCCTGCTTTTCTTTTACTTCTCAAAAGAGATCTTTTTATGCTGTTGAATCTTTTTCTTCTACTGGGTTTCACTCTACCCATCTCCTTTCCTAGAAATATTTTATTATTCAAGAACCAATTTTATTTTAGCATTTTCTTTAAATATTGTCCAGTATAACTTTTTTTGTTTTTGGTAATTTCAAATGGCGTTCCTTCAGTCACAATATAACCTCCCCTATCTCCTCCCTCAAGCCCTAAATCTATGACCCAATCTACGTTACGAATAATATCGATATTGTGTTCAGACACAAGTACTGTATTTCCTTTTTCCACTAATCTTTTTAAAACCAAAACCAGTTTTTTAATATCGTAAGGATGTAAGCCAGTTGTCGGCTCATCTAAAATATAAAGAGTTCTGGCACTGGTTTTTTTAGAAAGTTCAGTAGATAGTTTTACTCTCTGGGCTTCTCCGCCAGATAAAGAAGGGGCTGGCTGACCCAATTGAACATAGCCTAAACCAACATCGTTTAAAGTTTTTAGTTTATAATATAGACCAGGAATATTTTTGAAAAATTCCAGCGCTCCCTCAACTGTCATCTCTAAAATTTCAGCAATATTTTTCCCCTTGTATTCAATCCCTAATGTTTCCTTATCAAATCTTTTACCTTTACACTCCTGGCATTCAACGTAAACATCCGGTAAAAAATACATCTCAATCTTTATCTCTCCCTGACCCTCACAGGCCTCGCATCTTCCTCCCTTGACATTAAAACTAAAGCGACCCGGCTGATAACCTCTGATTCTGGCTTCGCGGGTTTTAGAGAAAAGATCTCTAATATAAGAAAAGGCTCCGGTATAAGTTGCCGGGTTTGATCTCGGAGTTCTGCCAATTGGAGATTGATCAACCAAAGCCACTTTATTTAAATTCTCAGTTCCTAAAATTTCTCGATGTTCTCCCGGCTCCTCTTTTGATTTATAAAATTTTCTCATCAAAGCCCGGGCCAAAATGTCGTTCATCAAAGAACTTTTCCCAGAACCAGAAACGCCAGTAATACAGACAAACTTTCCTAAAGGAACCCTAACATCAATATCTTTCAAATTATGCTCCTTTGCCCCCTTAATCATTAAGCACTGTTGAGGCCTGGTTTCAACAGATTTTGGTTTCAATTTGATTTCTACTTTCTTTCGACCGGCCAAATAATCTCCAGTAAGTGTATGAGCTTTAAGTAATTCTTTCGGTGTCCCCTCAAAAATAACTTTACCACCGTGTTCCCCTGCTCCAGGTCCAATATCAATTACCCAATCAGATTTTTTAATAGTTTGTACATCATGTTCGGTTAAGACCACTGAGTTCCCCAAATCTCTAAGTTTTTTTAAAGTTTCAATCAATCTTCCCTGGTCCCTGGCATGAAGACCAATAGATGGTTCGTCTAAAATATATAAAACTCCGGTTAATCTTGAACCAATTTGGGTAGCCAATCTTATTCTCTGTTCCTCACCCCCAGCCAAGGTTTTAGTTTTTCTATCCAAAGTCAGATAATCCAAGCCAACATCAATCAGAAATTGCAAGCGATTGATAATTTCTTTAATAATTGGTTGGGCAATCTTGAATTCATTTTCGCTTAAGGTTTTGCGTCTCTTCCTGGTATTTTGCCGCCTCGGTTTCGCGATTTCTTCAAAAAATTCTTTTATTTTATCAATGCTCATTCCGACAATCTGATCAATCGATTTCCCTGTTATTGTTACTGCTAAGGCTTCTGGTTTTAATCTTTTCCCCTGGCACTTCTCACATCTTCTCTCAATCATATATTTCTCAATTTCCTGACGAGCCGCTTCAGAGTCAGTTTGATAGTATCTTCTTTCCAGATTAGGAATTACTCCCTCAAAGATCGAGCCTGCCCTCGCAGGCGAAGGTGAAGATGAAGCTTTAGCTTCATCGCCAATCGAGCTTTCGCTCGGCGAATCAAAGGACATTCTGTTCTTTTCTACCCTTCGCTGCGCTTGGGTAAGCGAAGATGAAGAAGAAGGAATCTTCTTCGACGTGTTCGATCCATAAAGAATAATATCTAAAATTTTTTTTGATAGATTTTTAATGGGTGTATCTAATGAAAAATTACATTTTTCAGCTAAATCGGAAAGTTGCCACCAAAAATAACCCTGTCTTCCTATTTTGTGGGAAGCATGAGCCCAGGGAAAAATTGCTCCTTCTGAAAGAGATAAATTGGGATTAGGGATAACCAATGAGGGCTCAACTTCTAATTTCTCTCCCAATCCCTGACAGGCTGGGCAAGCTCCATAAGGACTATTGAAAGAAAAAAATCTTGGCTCTAATTCTGGCAGAGAAATTCCGCACTCCTCGCAGGCAAATTGTTCTGAAAAGACTTCGTCTTTTGATTTTTGACGGGCGAAGAGAACTTTGTTCTCTTCTTCCCCCTCGCTCTCCACCAAATCTTGGTGGAGAGCTCGGTTTTTAACATTTGGTATTTGACTTACAATTAGGATGCCTTTTCCTAATTTTAAAGCCATTTCTAGAGAATCGACTAACCTTGACTTGTCTAAATCTTTATCAAGAATCAGTCTATCCACCACCACCTCAATGTTGTGTTTTTTGTAGTGAGAAAGTTTTAATCCTGAGGCTTCCTCTATCGCCGAGCTCCGCAATGCGGAGCGAGGTGGAAGATGAGGTAAAACCTCATCGATCCGATAAATTATTCCATCAATCCTCACCCTAACAAATCCTCCTCTCTGAATTTCTTCTAAAATCCCCCGGTGTTCTCCTTTTTTTCCTCGGATTACGGGCCCCAAAATGATAATTTCTTTCCCTTTGGGCAACTTCAAAATCTGTTCCGTAATCTGATCTATGGTCTGGCGAGTAATTAGTTTGCCACATTTGGGACAATGAGGTTTTCCAACTCTGGCAAACAAAAGCCTAAGATAATCATAAATTTCAGTAATGGTGCCTACGGTCGAACGAGGATTATGGGCTGCTTTTCTTTGGTCAATTGAAATTGCAGGAGAAATTCCCTCGATTTTATCAACATTAGGTTTTTTCATTACCCCCAAAAATTGCCTGGCATAGGCAGATAGTGATTCAACGTATCTCCTTTGGCCTTCAGCATATAAAGTATCAAAGGCTAAAGAAGACTTTCCAGAACCAGAAATACCGGTAATCACCACCATTTTATTTTTGGGAATATCAACGTTTATGTTCTTTAGATTATGCACTCTGGCGCCTCGAATTTTAATAAAATCGCCTTTCATAGAAGTTATCCATTATACTCTAAATTTCCGAATCTTTCAAGAAGGGGTAAAATAAAAGTGGCAAAGAGAACTTTGTTCTCTTCTTCACCTTCGCTTCCTTCGGAAGCTCGGTTGGCAAAGAGAACTTCGTCCGTCGAGTCGCTACGAGACGAAAGAAGAAATACTTTTCTTCGTACTCTTCTTCACCTTCGCTTAGCGAGATTTTGCGAAGCAAAAGCGAAGATGGAAAAGAGGCTTGCCTCTTTGACCCATAAATGAAAGCTCGGTTAATGAAAAAGATTTTTCCTTGGTTAATTTTAATTAGCTTTATCATTGCCTTAGGTTTATTTCTTTTAATTGAAATCTATCGATTTCCGAAATCAATAGATTATTCCGAACCGAGAGTAGATGAATTGATTGAGGAAAAAACAATCACTCTAATTTTGGTTGGCGATATAATGCTTGACCGTGGAGTGGAATATATGGTTGAAAAACAAGGAGGTGGAGATTTCAGGTTCCCATTCTTGAAAATCAGCGATGAACTAAAAGGAGCAAATCTCCTTTTTGGAAATTTGGAAGGGGTAATTTCTGATAAAGGAATTAAGGTCGGCAGTATTTATTCTTTTAGAGCCGATCCAAAAGCAATTGAAGGATTAAAATTTGCCGGCTTTAATCTTTTATCTTTGTCTAATAATCACGCCTTTGACTACGCAAGAGAAGCCTTAGAAGATTGCCTATTTAAGCTAAGCAAAGGAGGAATTGGTTATGTTGGAGCTGGTTTTACAGAAAAAGAGGCTTATTCTCCTTTTGTCAAAGACTACAACCCGCCCACCACATCCTCCCATTCCTCGCTTCACTCGGAACAGGCCCCTATCGAGGGTACTAAAATTGCTTTTTTGGCTTATACTAATTTAGGACCTGAAGCCTGGAAAGCTGGCGAGAAAAATTCTGGGATTGCTTGGATTTCAGAAAAAGATTTTGAAAAAATTAAAAAAGATATTGAAAATGCTAAATCTCAAGCTGATATTTTAATTGTTTCTTTACATGCCGGAGAGGAATATCAAAAAACGCCTACTCAATTTCAAATTGAATTTTCTAAAATGGCAATTGAGGCTGGAGCAGATTTAATAGTTGGCCATCACTCTCACGTAATTCAACCGAATGAAAAATATGGGAATGGCTATATTTTTTACAGTTTAGGAAATTTCATTTTTGACCAAGGCTTTTCCGAAGAGACAATGAGAGGACAAATTATTGAAGTTTTGATAGAAAACAAACAAATAAAAGAAGTTATTACAAAAGAAATTAAAATAAACAATTTTTTCCAACCAGAGATTTTAGAGTAATAAACATATATATTATGCTTGACAAAATTAAAGTAGGATGCTATAATACTGTTATAGAACTTTGTAAAATAAAAATAGAGAATCAAGAAATAAACTAAAGAAAGGAGGAATAAAGAATGGGAAAAAGAAAAAGAATGGACAAAAGAATAGAAAAAAGAATGGAAAAGATAATTGTGTCAGGTCTCGGTATTGCACTGGTGGTATGCATGATTATGGGGATAATATCGCTAGTGAGATCATATACCCGAGAGGAAGCAATAGTTGAAGAAGCAACAGTTGAGGAATTTCAAGCTCAGGTTGCTGACTTAAAACAGCAATTAGCCGAATTACAGGCCCAGCTGCAAACCCAACAACCTCTTACCCTTCTTTCTCCCAATAGCGGAGAAAAGTGGGTAATTGGAAAAACTTATCAAATTAAATGGCAATCAATTGGAGTAAATAAGGTAACGATTGAACTCCTCAGTGCCGATGTCAGAAAAACTATCACCAGCTTTCCTAACAACCCGGGGTTCTATAATTGGACTATTTCTTCTGATATAGTTCCGAATGATAAATATAAAATTAGAGTAATTTCTTATGAACTCTCCCCAGCTATAAGTGATTTAAGTGATGATTATTTCAGTATTGTTGAGAGGGATAAGTAAACCTTCTTGATTCTCTATCTATTTTAAAGTTTAAAGCCCTAGACATGTCTAGGGCTTCCTGTTTTTTACGATAAAAGATTGAAAAATGAAAAATTTTAAGTTAAAATTTGTTATATGGAGAAATTCAAGTTTTTACCAAAGGATAAAATTTCTCAGCTTCCCAAAGTTCCTGGAGTCTATGCATTTAAAAAAGGTGCTAAGCTCCTTTATATTGGCAAGGCGGCGAATCTCAAGGAAAGAATAAAACAACATGAAGATTTGCTTAGCTTAACTAAACAAATCGGCTATATTAAAACCAATTCGGAAATTGAGGCTTTGATTTTGGAGGCAAATTTAATAAAGAAATATAAACCAAAGTATAATGTAACGTGGCGAGATGATAAAAATTATTTCTTTGTCGGAATCACCAAAGAGGACTTCCCCCAAGTTTTTATCACCCACCAACCCACCAAAATTTTTGCTTCGCAAAAACTTAGGCGGGCGAGCCAAAAATTAAAAAGTAATTATATTGGTCCTTTTGTAGACGGTACTGCCTTAAAAGCAACTTTAAAAATTTTGAGAAAGATTTTCCCTTACCGAACTTGTAAAAATCTGCTAAAAAAACCTTGCCCTCCCAAATTTTTAGATCAATCAGTAAAACCAACTAAACTTACAGAACCCCAAAAACTTGGGAGGGCTTGTCTCTGGTATCAACTTGGCAGATGCCCCGCCCCTTGTTTGTTAAAGTCTAAGTTGGGAGAACAAATTCCCGGTCTGGAAACTAAAATAAAGAAAGAGTGTCAAAAAAATATAAAAAATATAATGAAAATTTTACAAGGAAAGAAAATTCGAGTGCTAATTGATTTAAAAAGGGAAATGAAAAAAGCCTCTTTAATCCAAGATTTTGAAAAGGCAGCAAAAATTAGAGATAAAATAAGGGCTTTAGAAAAAGTTTTGGCTCATGCTAAAATTTTTGAGCTCCAACTTTCTCAAGCGGTAAACTGGAACCAAATTCAAAAAACTTTACAAAAAATTTTAAAAACAGAAGATAGAATTTCTCGCATTGAGGCCTATGATATTTCAAATATCCAGGGCCAGGAAGCTACCGGTTCCATGATTACTTTTATAAAAGGCCTACCTGATAAAAAATTCTATCGAAAATTTAAGATTAAAACAGTTGGAAAACCAAATGACGTGGCTATGCTCAAAGAAATATTGCATAGGAGAATTAACCATCCTGAATGGGGCTGGCCAGATTTAATTTTAATTGATGGAGGAAAAGCCCAACTAAATGCGGCTCTTCAATGTTTAAAGTATAAGTTTAAAGAAATGAGAGTTATGGCTTTAGCTAAAAAGAAAAATGAATTATTTATTAAAGGAAGAAAAGAGCCGATTTTGCTCAAAAAATTGCCGAGGGCGAAGAAAATAGATTTTCTTCTTGATCCTTCGCTAACGCTCGGGAGAGAAATTTTCAATTTAATCTTGCAGCTTCGTGATGAAGCTCACCGATTTGCCATTTCTTACCATAAAAAATTAAGAAAAAAGAAATTAATAGAAGGTTGACCTTTAATTAAATATTTGCTACCCTTTATATACCTGAGCGAAGCAAAAGGTGAAGATGAAGGCAAACTCCGAAGGAGGTAAACTTCATTGACTTATGAGGCGTCTATTATTACAAATTATTGCTGGGATTTTAGGTTTCTGGCTGGCTATAAAATTTGTTCCCGGGGTAGAATTTAGAGGTCCTACATTTGTTATCCCAGGACCAGGGGTAGAATTTGGCCAGCTCTGGGGAACTTTAGTTTTTGTGGGAGCCTTTTTGGGATTTCTTAATTTTTTTATAAAACCAATTTTAAATAAACTTACCCTACCTCTAAGAATTATTACTTTTAATCTTTTCAGCCTGGCTATTTCCATGGGATTAATCTGGACGGTTGATATTTTCTTTAAGGAGTTAATTATTCAAGGTCTTTTACCTCTTTTTTGGATAGCTGTAATCCTTTGGGGGCTAAACTTAGCCCTCTCTCAATTTATTACTAAAAGGTCTTACTTTAAGAAAACATGAAAGGATATTTACCCTTCCTCCAAATTATAGTTGCCCTCTTTTTAGTTATCTTCATTCTCTTACAACAAAGGGGAACTGCCCTTGGTTCTGCCTTCGGGCAATCGGGGGGATTTTATGCTACCCGGCGGGGTATTCAAAAAAAAATCTTCTGGGGAACAATAGTGCTTGGAGCTCTTTTTGTAGTCTTGGCTCTTTTAAATTTGGTTTTCTAATGTCTTTTTTTTGCAAAACAAAGAGAATTTACGAAAATCTTAAAAGGAAATTGTTCCCTAAAGCCTTTCCTTCTTTTGCAAAATGGAAACAAATTCTCCCTATTTTAACAAAAAAAGAGAAGGTAGTGTTGGCTATTTTTTTGATTTTATTTTTTGGCTCTTCTCTCTTCCTCGGTCTCAATTTTTATTTTAGGAATACTGAAATAAAGCCTGCCATTGGCGGAACTTATAAAGAGGGTATAATTGGTTATCCCAGATTTATTAATCCAATCTATGGAGAGAATTCTGATACGGATCGGGATTTGGTTCAGCTCATTTTTTCAGGTTTAATGAAATACAATCAGAAAGGAGAAATTGTTCCCGACCTTGCCAAAGAATATAAAATTTTAGAGAATGGAAAAGTTTTTGAATTTTCTTTAAAAGAAAATCTTTTTTGGCAAGACAATGAGAAATTAACTACTGATGATATAATTTTTACCATAAAAACTGTCCAAAATCCTGATTATAAAAGTTCTTTAAGAGCAAATTGGTTAGGGGTGGAAATTGAGAAAATTTCCAACTCAAGTATTCGCTTCAAATTAAAAAACCCTTATCCTGCCTTTTTAGAAAATCTGACTTTAAAAATTTTACCGAGCCACATCTGGCAGGATATTCCTCCCCAAAATTTTCCCTTGTCAATTTATAATCTTCAACCCATTGGATCAGGACCTTATCAGTTAAAAAGCCTAAAACAAGATAAATTAGGATATATCAAATCTTTAACTTTAGGTGCCAATCCTAAATATTTTGGAGAAAAGCCAAAGATTAGAGAAATTTCTTTTCATTTTTTTGATACCGAAGAAGAACTAATTAAATCTGCCCAAAGAAAAGAAATTCAAGGGCTTTCAATTTTTGACCCAAAAAAATATCAACTCTTTAAAGATACTGAATTTAAAGATTATCACTTTTCTTTACCAAGATACTTTGCTGTATTTTTTAATCCAGAGAAATCAGAAATTTTGGCTGAAAAAACAATAAGAGAGGCTTTAAATTATGGCACTAACAAAGAGGATATTATTAAGCTTTCCCTTCTGGGACAAGGGAAAGTCGTCGATTCTCCGATCTTGCCAGAAATTTACGGATTTTCCTCCCCCACCACTTACTATGAGTTTAATCCAGAGAAAGCTAAAGAAATCTTACAAGAAGCCGGATTTGTTGAAGATGAAACCGGAATCAGGAAAAAGATTGTCAAAAAAGAAACAATTTTTCAATTTAAAAGCGACCTTAAATTAGGTTCTCGAGGGGAAGAAGTAAAAGAACTTCAAAAATGCCTATCAAAATATCCTGAAGTTTATCCTCAAGCTAAAATTACCGGATTTTTTGGCTCAGAAACCAAAGAGGCAGTCATCCGTTTTCAGGAAAAATATGCCAAAGAAATTTTAGAACCCTGGGGATTCACAAAGGGAACAGGTGTCGTCAGTAAAACTACCCGCAGCAAATTAAATGAAGTTTGCCAAAAAGTTCCGGTAGAAGGTTTAGAACTCTCCTTAGTTTTAGTTACGGTCGACCAACCCCTTTTAGTTGAGACAGCCCTTCTTTTGAAAGAACAATGGAAATCCTTGGGAGTAGAAATCGAAATTAAAACATTTGACATCCAAACTCTTGAGAGAGATATTATTAAGCCAAGAAATTATTCAGCTTTACTATTTGGTGAAGTTTTAGGGGCCATCCCTGACCCTTTCCCCTTCTGGCACTCTTTGCAAAAGAGAGATCCCGGTTTAAACCTATCTTTCTATGAAAATAAAAAAGCTGATAAATTATTAGAGAAAGCTCGTCAGAGTCAAGAGCCTGAAATTAGAGCTCAAAATCTGGAAGAATTTCAAAATATTTTAATTAATGAAGCTCCAGTGGTATTTTTGTACAGCCCAGATTATATTTATTTGGTTTCAGAAGAAATTAAGGGAATAAATGCGGAGATAATTATTAACCCTTCAAAAAGGTTCTCAGAAATAGAAAATTGGTATATTAAAACTAAAAGAATGTGGAAGTAAAACATCGTTGATGATAAGCCGAAGTGGCGAAATTTGGTAAACGCGACGGCCCCAGGAGCCGTTGGGCGAAAGCCCTTGTGGGTTCAAATCCCACCTTCGGCACTATGAAAAAATCTCAAAAAAATCTCAGGATTATCCCTCTTGGTGGATTAGGCGAGGTTGGCCGTAATATGATGCTCCTTGAATGGCAAGAACGCCACCCTTCCTCAAGAGGGTCCCCTATTTTAATTATTGATATGGGTCTTGGTTTCCCGGGAGAAAATATGCCAGGTATTGACTGTATTATTCCAAATATTTCCTATCTTAGAGGAAAAGAAAAGAACATCTTGGGAGCGGTTCTGACTCACGGCCATTACGACCATATTGGTGCTATCCCCTATATTATCCCCCGACTTGGGTTAATACCAATGTACGCTTCTCAATTAACTAAGGGGATTATCTTAAAAAGACGGGAAGATTTTCCTAATCAACCAAAACTTAACATAGAAAACATAAAAGATGGCTCTAAAATTCAATTGGGACCCTTCCAAGTAGAATTTTTCAAACAGAATCATAATATCCCTGATAACCTTGGATTATTTATTAAGACCCCTCTCGGAAATATTGTCCATACTTCTGATTTTAAATTTGATGAATCTCCGGTCAATGAAAGCCCTACTGATTTTGAGAAATTAAAAAACATTGGCAAAAGAGGGATTTTGCTTTTGATGTCTGAATCAACCGGAGCTGAAGAAGAAGGTCATTCTCTTTCAGAAAAAACAATTTTTGAAAATTTAGACAAGATTTTTAAAAAAGCAGAGGGAAGAATTATTGCTGCCTCCTTTGCTTCCCTGATTAACAGAATTCAACAATTAATTATCCTTTCAGAAAAATATGGAAGAAAGGTAACAATTGAAGGACATAGCATGAAAATTAATGTTGAGATTGCTCAAACTTTAAAAAAGATTGAAGCTAAAAAGGGAACTTTTATAAGAACAAAAGATATTGGCAAATTTCCTGACTCAAAAATAACAGTTATCTGCACTGGTGCTCAGGGAGAAGAAGAGGCAGTTTTTATGAGAATTGCCAATCGAGAACATAAATTTATCCGGCTCAAGAAAGAAGATACAATTATTTTTTCTTCTTCGGTCATCCCTGGAAATGAAAGAAGTATTCAGTTCTTAAAAGACCAATTTCACCGTCAAGGAGCTAAGGTTTTCCACTACAAAATGATGGATATTCATGCTTCCGGCCATGCCAGAGAAGAAGAGTTAAAAGAAATGCTCAGAATTATGAAGCCAAAATTCTTTCTGCCTATTTATGGCCAATACTCAATGCTTGTCAGGCACGCCCAGTTAGCTGAAGAAGTAGGTTTATTAAAACAAAACATAATGGTGGCTGAAAATGGAGAGGTTATAAACCTAAGCTCAAAAAGAATTTTCATTGAAAAGAAAAGAGTTCCCTCAAATTATGTAATGGTTGATGGCTTGGGAATTGGCGATGTAGGAGAAGTAGTCTTGCGAGACCGCCAAACCTTGGCAAAAGATGGGATGTTTGTGATTGTGGCCGTTGTGGATAGACAGGCTGGTAGAGTCAAGGGTTCTCCTGATATAATATCAAGAGGATTTGTTTATCTTAAAGAATCAAAGGAATTACTCAAAGAAACGAGAAAAAAGGTAACAGATATTGTCAATAGAGCAGCAGGTTCTGGTGGAGCGGTTAATTGGAGCTATGTCAAAAATGAAATAAGAAACAAAATCGGCCAATTTCTTTTTTCCAAAACTCAGAGAAGGCCAATGATTTTACCTGTGGTCATAGAAGTGTAATAAAAAATATGAGAATTTTTAGCGGCGTTAGGCCAACTGGAGAACTACATATTGGAAATTATTTGGGAGCTATCAAACAATGGCTCGAACTTCAAGAAAAAAATGAGTGTGTTTTTTGTATTGTTGATTTACATGGAATCACTACGCCTTACAATCCCAAAGAGCTTCAAAAAAATATCCTTGATGTAGCTATTATCTATTTATCTGCTGGTCTCAGCCCGGAAAAATGTATTTTTTTCGTTCAGTCCCAAGTCAGAGAACATACGGAGCTAACCTGGCTTTTAGGAACAATTACCCCTTTGGGGGAACTCCAAAGAATGACCCAGTTTAAAGAAAAGGCCAAAAAACACAAAGAATATATCAATGCCGGCCTTTTGAATTACCCAGTTTTAATGGCTGCTGATATTTTGCTTTATCAAACCGATTTAGTTCCAGTAGGAAAAGACCAAGAACAACATGTTGAATTAGCCAGAACCATTGCCAGAAAATTTAACCAGATCTTTGGCCAAACTCTCAAGGAACCAAAAGTTTTACTTCCTAAAATCGGAGCAAAAATAATGAGTTTACAAAATCCTAAGAAAAAAATGTCAAAAACCGATGATCCTCGGGGTTGTATTGGATTATTTGACGAACCGGAAGAAATTCAAAAGAAGATAATGTCAGCTGTCACTGACACTGGAAAGGTGATTAAATACGACCAGAAAAAGAAACCAGGGATATCTAATCTCTTAACTATTTATTCTCTGTTTTCGGAAAAAACAATTAAAGAAATTGAGAAAAAAATTAAAGGAAAGGGTTATGCTGATTTTAAGAAATCTTTGGCTAAGCTTTTAATAAATTCTTTAGAACCATTTCGCCGAAAAAGAAAAGAACTTCTCTCAAGAGAAGTTTATGTCAGAGACATCTTAAATAAAGGAAATAGGAGAGCCCAGATTATTGCTCGATCTACTATGGCTGAGGTCCGAAAAAAAATGGGCCTAGTTTAGTTTAAACTAAACTCAATTTTGCAGTTTTATCTTCACACTTCTGAAGATTTATTTTTCAAGCGCCTCGATGTTTAAATTTATGTCAGAATTCCAGTCTATCTCCTGGTAATTATGAAGTAATCTATCAATGTAGTTCCTTAAATAACTATATCTCTCCTCTGTTTTTGCCTCAAATTTAACCGTAAGATAAGGGGCATTTTGTGAATAGCGGATGACAAACATCCCATCGGATATATCAACCCTAACTCCATCGCCGGCTCGTTCATCATCAATAATTTTGGCGTCTGGAAAATCTTTTTTAAGCACCGGGCTAATTTTTTTAATTAGCTCGACTTTTTTTTCATCAGCACAATATATTTTTATTTCAGGACTCGATATATACTTAGGAAGTAAATCTTTGGCAGCCGATAGTGACTGATTAGTTTTTGCCAGATAACTTAACAAACGCAAAGTTGAATAAAGCCCGTCATCATGATTGTAAAAATCAGCCGAAAAGAAGAAATGTCCTGATAACTCTCCGATAAAGGCTGCTTTAACTTCCTGATTTTTTTTCTTTAAAAATGAATGGCCAGTCCGCCACATAAAGGGCTTACCACCATATTTTATAATCGTTTCTTCAACAACTTTTGAGCAAAGGGTATTGTACATAATCGTTGCTCCCGGATACTCTTTCAAAACATCAATAGTAAATAGCGCCACCAACACATCATTCCAAATAATATTTCCTTTATCGTCAATAATTCCAATTCGGTCACCATCTGTATCATATGAAAAACCGATGTCTGCTTTTTCCTGTAATACCCGCTCTCTTAGACGTTGAGCAACAGTAATTCCGGTTGGGTCTGGCGTGCCCAAAGGAAAAGAAGAATCTAGCTGACAATTACTCTCAATAACTTTACACCCCGCCCTTTTCAATAAATCTGGGGCAATTACCCCGGCTGTTGAACAACTGGGGTCCACCACTGCCTTGAATTCTTTGCCAATTGGTAATCTTTTTAGCAAATCAGTAAAATATGCCTCGCGAATATCCTGCTTTTCAATTTTCCCTACTGTATCACCTTCCTCGTAATCTTCCTTTTCAACCATTCGCCTTAACTCCTGAATGCTGTCACTGACCAAGGTTTCAGAAAAATCAATAGCAAATTTAAAACCATTGTATTCAACCGGATTGTGCGATCCAGTGATATAAACCCCACCTTTGCAATTTAAATAGTATTGCGACCAATAAAAAGTTCCGACAAGATCCATACCAATATTAATTATATTAATACCAGCCCAGCTTAAACCTTTAATCACGGTTTCGCTATATTGAGGGCTTGTCGCTCTTGAATCATAACTCACTACCGCTTTTTTAATGCCGCGTCTCTTCAAAAAGGTACCATAAGCTTTTCCAATGTGCTCCACTATTTCCGGATCTAAATCTTTATCAACTATCCCCCGCACATCATAGCCGCGAAATATATAGGGGTTGATTTTCATAATGCTTTATTATATCATAAATATCATAAATATGTTGTGACCTCCAAAATTTCGCCAGAAATTTTGGAGTAGTATATATGAGTTTTTCAATAGGCATTGTTGGTTTACCCAATGTTGGAAAATCAACGTTATTTAAAGCTTTAACCAAAAAAAAGGTTGATATCGCTGCCTATCCTTTTACAACCTTGCATCCGAATTATGGAACAGTTTCTGTCCCTGATAAAAGATTAGAAAAGATTGCTCAAATTATTAAACCGGAAAAAGTTACCCCTACTATCATTGAGTTTGTAGACATTGCAGGCCTTGTCAAAGGAGCTCACAAAGGTGAAGGATTAGGAAATCAGTTTTTGGCTCACATTAGAAACTGTGATGCCATTTTAGAAGTAATCAGGGTTTTTGAAAATCCAAATGTTGAGAATGTTTTAGGAGAAATTAATCCAGAAAAAGAAATTGGGATTGTTAAATTAGAGCTTTTGATGAAAGACCTGGAAACTTTAGAAAATTTAATTTCAAAAGTCCAGAAAGATACAAAGAGAGATAAAAAAATTCTTAAAAAATTAGAGTTTTTGGAAAAAATAAAAACAGCTGTATCTCAGGGAAAACTGATTTCTGAGATTGATTTAACCGAGGAAGAGAAATTAGAAATCAAAGAATATCAGTTTTTAACTCAAAAACCCATTTTCTATATTTTAAATATCAATAATGTAACACGGCTGAACCTCGTTAGATTGAAGGATAAGTTTTTAGTGATGAATCTAAAAGAAGAAGAAGAAATTTCAGAATTGTCAGAGTCAGAAATAGAAGAACTCAAACTAAAATCTCAGCTTGACCAGTTAATTTTGGGTTGTTACAATGCCCTTAGCTTAATTACTTTCTTTACCATAGCTGGAGGAAAAGAAACTCGCGCCTGGACCATAAAACGCCAGACCCCAACTCCTCAGGCAGGAGCAAAGGTTCATTCTGATTTTGATAAAAAGTTTATCAAAGCTGAGGTTATCCCCTGGCAAAAACTGGTTGAAGCTAAATCTTGGGTCAAAGCCCGGGAGTTGGGTTGGTTAAGAACAGTTGGAAAAGATTATTTGGTTGCAGACGGCGACACAATAGAATTTAAAATATGAAGTACTACGAGCTCACTTATCTTCTTACTCCCGAACTCTCTGAAGAGGAAAGAGAGGCCTTTCAGAAGAAAATACAATCTCTTATTCAGGGAGAAGACGGAATTGTTAACGAAACCAGAAATCCTCTTAAAAGAAAATTGGGATATCCAATAAAAAATAAAGGGGAAGCTTTTTTAATTACCTTAAATTTTAATCTGGCTCCTGAAAAATTAGGAAGTTTGGAAAAAAAACTCAGGTCAGAAAATCAGATTCTCCGTTATATAATTTTAACTAAACCAGAAGCTAAAGTCTCTCTGGCAGGAGGTAAAAAAATACCTTTGCTCTCTAAAATTTTGCCTTCCAAAACTTACAAGGATAAAAAAATTGTCAAACCAAAAGAAAAAAAGGTCGAATTAAAAGAAATAGATAAAAAATTGGAAGAAATTTTAGGCGAGTAAAATATGAATTTAAACAAAGTAATTCTCGTTGGTCGCTTGACAGCCGACCCAGAAACAAGAACTACGCCATCTGGTCAATCAGTTTGTAATCTTCGATTAGCCACTAACAGAATTTGGACAGATAAAACCGGCCAAAAGCAAGAAAAAGCTGAATTTCATACTGTAATCTTGTGGAGGAAATTAGCCGAAATTGCCTCTCAATTTTTAACTAAGGGTTCATTGGTTTTAATTGAAGGTCGACTCCAGACAAGGTCCTGGCAGGACCCTTCTGGTAATAAGCGGTATCGAACAGAAATTGTTGCTGAAAGGATGCAGTTAGGGCCGAAGGCAGCTAGAAAAGTAATTCCGGCTGAAGAAAAAGGAACCCCGCCAGAAGAAATTCCCATCGTCGAAGAAAATGAAGAAGAGATTGATATAAGCAAAATTCCTTTTTGAGTGCCGTAGAGCTGACGCAGAACTTTTCCGCCTAGCTCCACGTAAAAGCGAGGGGGGAGCCGAGCGGTTCTGCATCTGTTCCGGGTTATTTATGGAATGTTATTTTTGTCAGAGAAATATAAAAGAAATTGATTTTAGAGAAACAGAGATTCTTCGGAGATTTATTTCTGGCCTGGGAAAAATCAGGCCGAAAAAAAGAACCGGAGTTTGTTCTAGCCACCAAAGAAAACTTGCAAGAGCTATAAAAAGAGCAAGGCATTTGGGATTATTACCATATACAACAAAATAGCTTAAACAAAAAACGACCCATTGCTTAAAGTCGTTTTTGTTTTGGTTTACCAAGCACATAATTTTGTTATGTGCTACGGTTTATTAGACCATCTATACCGATTTCCTATTTTCTGTTATCGCTTTTTTAATTCCTTCAACTATCTTTTTAGTTATTTCCGGGTTTTCCTTTAAAAAAGTTCTGCTCTCTTCTATCCCCTGGCCTAATTTTGTATTCTCAAATTGAAACCAAGAACCGGCTTTTTTGACAATTTCATATTTTACTCCAGTATTTAAAATATCTGCAAATTTGGAAATTCCTTCATTGTAATAAATATCAAATTCGGTAGTTTTAAAAGGAGCGGCCACCTTATTTTTAACTATTTTTGCCTTAATCCTGCTGCCAATAATTTCATCCTTGTATTTTATCTGAGCTATTCTTCTTAAATTAATTCTTACTGAAGCGTAAAATTTTAAAGCTAATCCCCCAGGGGTTGTTTCTGGATTCCCCCACGTCTGACCAATTTTCATTCTGGTTTGATTTAAAAATATAACAGCTGTTTTTGTCTTAGCAACAATCCCGGAAAGTTTCCGACAGGCCTGACTCATCATTCTCGCTTGAAGTCCTATCTGAAATTCTCCCATCTCACCGGCAATTTCTGCTTTAGGAGTTAAGGCAGCCACTGAATCAATAACAATGACATCTACCTCCCCTGACCTAACTAAAGTTTCAACGATTTGGAGAGCCTGCTCCCCAGAGTCTGGTTGGGAAATTAAAAGGTCATCAACATTTACTCCGATTTTTCTGGCATAATCTGGGTCTAAGGCATGCTCAACATCAATAAAAGCAGCCACACCGCCTTTTTTTTGGGCCTCAGAACAAACATGCAAAGCTAAAGTACTTTTTCCAGTCGATTCAATCCCATAAATTTCAACCACTCTCCCTCTGGGGATTCCGCCTACTCCTAAAGCTAAATCTAAAGAAATTGCCCCGGTAGGAATAACATTAACATCAACAGGTCTTACCTCTTTTAGCTTCATAATCGCTCCTTCACCAAACCGCTGTTTGATTTCCTCCACCGCCTCTGCCAAATCCTTTTTCTCAGTATCTTGTTTTTTTTGTTTTGCCATAATTTTAGATTATCACAACTTTAAAGTTTCTTCCAGTCATCTGACTCTTCCTCTTCTTCAGTCTTTATATAAACCTGGCGGGCTTTAGCCCCTTCTCCTGGTCCAACCACTCCCCTCGCTTCAAGTATATCAATAAGTCTTGCCGCCCTGGCATAACCAATCCGGAGATATCTTTGAAGTAAAGAAGCTGAGGCCTTTCTTGAACGAATCACTAATTTTTTGGCCTCTTCATAAAGAGGATCTTCTCCCTTAAAAAAGGTTTCAGCCATTTCTCCGGTTTCATCCATTTCTCTTTTTTCTAACTCCGTTTTCAAATTTTCTTCAAGTTCATTTTTAAAAATAGGAGGCATACCTTTTTTCTTGAAAAATTCCATTACCCTTTTTACCTCTCTCTCTGAAACATAAGCTCCCTGCATTCTTCTTGGTTTAGCCGATTCAGCCGAAAGATACAAAAGGTCTCCTAATCCCAAAAGTTTTTCTGCTCCGGCCATATCTAAAATTGTCCTTGAATCAACTTGAGAAGCGACCTGGAAGGCAATCCTTGAGGTTATGTTAGCTTTAATTAAGCCGGTAATTACTTCAACCGAGGGCCGCTGAGTAGCAACTACCAGATGGATGCCAACCGCTCTAGCCATCTGAGCCAATCTAACAATTCCAGCTTCAACTTCTTTACCTCTGGCAGCCATTAAATCAGCTAACTCGTCAATAATTAAAATAATATAAGGCATTAAACGGTCGCCCTTTTTTAAAACTGCTTCATTATAAAGAGTGATATCTCGAGTTTTCGTCTCGGCCAAAATTTCAAACCTTCTTTCCATCTCTAAGGTTAACCATTTTAATACATTTATCGTTTTTTGGGCATTATAAATTACCGGGGTTAAAAGGTGGGGGAAATCTTGATAGACTGGAAATTCCACTCTTTTGGGGTCAATTAAAATAAATCTTAAAATCTCCGGTCCATTTCGATAAAGGAGACTCAAAATTAAAGAGTTTAAATAAATTGTCTTTCCAGTACCCGTCGCGCCTGCAACTAAAAGATGGGGCATCCTTCCTAAATCTGTAAAAACAGCCTTCCCGGTTACATCTTTCCCTAAGGTAATGGCTAAATTCGAAGGATGATTTTGAAATTCAGGAAGAGAAAAAAGATTTTTCAGTCTTACCCTCGTTCGGATTTTGTTTGGAACCTCAATTCCCACTAAGGGTTTGCCAGGAATAGGAGCTTCAATTCTAATAGGATGAGCGGCCAGGGCTAAGGAAAGATCATTACTTAAAGCGGTAATTTTTGATAATTTTACTCCTTCAGCTGGCTTTAAGGTATATTGAGCAACAGTGGGGCCAATGTTTACTTCGGACATCTCTACTGGAATATCAAAATTTTGTAAAGTTTTTTTAATGATTGCCGAATTTACTTTGATATCACCACTGGAAGGTTCCCCGCTATCTGACTCAAGTAAATCCAGAGGCGGAGACTGATAGCCTGCCAGACTAGAAATTACAGAAGGTTCCAAAGCTTTAGTTTTTAACTCCGGAAAGACGGGCTGAGGTTCAGCTTTTTCCGTCTCTTTGGGAGCAAAGGGCGGGATTTCTTTTACCTTAAATTTTGGCCTAAAAATTCTTTTAATAAAAGAAGGTCTAGAAGGTTCTTTTTCCAGAACTTTTTCTTCGGTTTTTGAAGGGATAGGTTGTTTTAAAAATTGCCAGAAAATTAAGCCCCCGATAATAATTAGAACTCCAGATATAATTTGAGTTACCCAAAAACCAAATAATTTAATCAAGGATAAGCTAAAAATATAACCTATCCACCCCCCTTCCCCCTGTCCTATTCCAGGCTTAACTGGGGCGAGTTTTTGGTCCGAATTTAGGCTCCCCAAAATTCCAGAAATTCCCAAAACCAAAAGTAAAATTGCTAAAATTACCGGCAATAAAAATTTTTTGTATTTGGTGGTTAAAAATACCCCACCGGCTATTAGAAAAATCAAAGGAATTATAAAAACTGTCTTTCCTATTAAAAAAGTAAGTCCTTTTATTAGAGCTTTCCCGGCTATCCCGGCTTTATCCGCAAAAGAAAATATCAGAATTATTGCTACTAACAAAAGTAAAATTCCCAAAATCCATCTTTTGGTTCTCCCGGACAAAGCGGAGAGGTAGCCTGGATTCCTTGTTCTTCTAAAGGTTTTTCTATTCTTTTTTTGATTTTTCTTTTTAGCCATCTTCTTTTATTATATCATTTCTGACTATTTCTTAAATTTCTTAAAACCCGTTCCAGCTGGTATAAGCTTACCAATAATAACATTTTCTTTTAACCCACGGAGTTTATCTTCTTTTCCTTCGATTGCAGCTCTAATCAAAACTCTTGAAGTTTCCTGAAAGGAGGCAGCCGATAAAAAGGAATCGGTAGTTAAAGCTACCCTCGAAATTCCAAGCAAAATGGGGGTAGCTGTCGCCGGTTTTTTTCTTTCTTTTTTCAAAGCAGAATTTATTTCTAAAAATTTCGCCCTCTCAATAATCTCGCCAAGAGTAAAAAAACTTTGACCAACATCTTTAATTTTTAACCTCGAGAACATCTGCCGAACTATTACCTCAATATGTTTATCATGAATGATTGCTCCCTGAGAAACATAAATTTTTTGAATCTCATTAATAATATAATGTTGGGTTTCTTTAGTCCCGCCTATTTTAAATAACTCTTTTAAATCTAAACTTCCTTCACAAAGTTGCTGACCCGCTTTGATATCCTGGCCAGGTTTCACCCAGATAGCCATTTTCGGCGGTATTTGATATTCAACAATTTCAGCTTTTTTAGTAGCTCCCCCCGGATTATTACTTTTGATTTTTATAACTCTCTCTGGGGTTATCTTTAATACTTTTCCTCCAATCTGGGAAATTTGGGCCCTTCCTCCAGGTTCCCTGGCTTCAAAAATCTCCTGAACTCTAGGAAGACCAAAAGTTATATCTCCCCCACCTGCTACTCCTCCAGTATGAAAAGTTCTCATGGTCAACTGGGTACCTGGTTCTCCAATGGCCTGGGCAGCCACAATTCCCACCGCTTCCCCTAATTTAACCAATTGATTTATGCCAAGATCCCAACCATAACATTTTTGACAAATCCCCCTGACGGATTTACAGCTTATTGGAGAACGTAATCTGACTTTCTCAACCCCGGCTGCTACTATTTGTTCAGCCTTCTTCCAATCAATAATCTCTCCTTTTTTAACAATGGTCTTAAAGGTTGCCCTTTTCCCTGTAGGGACCTCCAGCTTAAATCTTACATTTTCTAATGATATTCTTCCCAAAATCTTAAAAAGAAAATTTTGACCAATATCTTCAGCATCTTGTCTAAATATTTCAATTCCTGCCAGGTCCCGGCAATCTTCCTCTCTAATCACCATTTCATGAGAGACATCGACAAGGCGCCTGGTTAGGTAACCTGCAGTGGAAGTTCTTAAAGCAGTATCTGCTGTCCCTTTTCTTGCCCCATGGGTAGAAATAAAGTATTCCAAGACATCAAATCCTTCTTTAAAAGAACTTTTCACCGGAAGCTTAATAGTTTGTCCGGCTGGGTTAGTAACTAAACCTTTCATTCCTGCCATCTGAATTGGTTGAACCCAAGAACCTCGGGCCCCGGAATCTACGATTTGGAAGACCGGACCTGTTTCTGGTAAAGTTTGAGGTACCAATTTTTCAATTTCTGATTTTGCCTTCAGCCAAACCTCAATAACTTTATTGGTTTCTTCTTCTTTAGAAAAAAGACCAGTTTTGTAATAGTTATTAATCTGCTCTACCTCTTTTTCAGCTGTTTCAATAATTTTTTTCTTTAAGGGAGGAATAATTAAATCGTCCATCCCCCAGGATATTCCAGAAATAGTAGCTCCCTCAAATCCTAAATCTTTAATTTTATCCAAAGTTTTCCAAGGTATCTCCTGCCCATATTTTTCAATAATTTCCCTTAAGAGCGTCTCTAATTTTTTAGAATTCATAACTTTGTTTTGAAAAGGAAAATTTTCCGGTAAAGTTTCATTGAATAAAATTCTTCCTACAGACGTCTCTATAAACTTTGCCAGATGATGCGGCCCTCTACTGACTTCCTCTGCTATTCTGACTTTTATCTTGGCTTTTATATTGATTTGGCCAAACTCATAGGCGAGTTCTGCCTCCTCTGGAGAACCAAAAATCTTCCCTTCGCCTTTTAATCCCTCAACAATTTTTGTTAGCCAATAGCAGCCTAAAATAATATCCTGGGTAGGAGTGACAATTGGAACACCAGTAGCTGGTTTCAATAGATTGAGAGTAGATAACATTATTTGTTTCGCTTCCTGCTGAGCCTCTTCTGATAAAGGAAGATGAACTGCCATCTGATCTCCGTCAAAATCGGCATTAAAGGCCTCACAGACCATTGGATGAATTTTAATTGATTCTCCCTCGATTAAAACTGGCCTGAAGGCCTGAATTCCTAATCTGTGCAAAGTCGGAGCCCGATTTAATAATACAAATTTATTTTTGACTACCTCTTCTAAAGCCGCCCAGACTTCATCTGTTTCTGTCTCAATTAATCTTGTAGCTCCCCTAACATTATAGGCAAGTTCTCTATCCAAAATTTTCTTAATAATAAAGGGTTTAAAGAGCTCCAGGGCCATCTTTTTGGGAAGTCCGCACTGGTCGAGCTTCAACTCAGGGCCAACGACAATTACCGACCTTCCAGAATAATCAACTCTCTTTCCTAAAAGATTCTGTCTAAACCTACCCTGCTTTCCCTTAAGCATATCAGACAAAGATTTCAAAAGCCTTCTGCCGCCGGTAGTGGCCTGGGTTACTGTTCCTTTTCTCATTCCATTGTCAATTAAAGCATCCACTGCTTCCTGAAGCATTCTTTTTTCATTTCTAACAATAACTTCCGGGGCATCAATTTCCAAAAGATAGCGGAGCCGATTATTTCGATTAATTACCCTCCGGTAAAGATCATTTAAGTCAGAGGAGGCGTATCTTCCGCCATCAAGTTGAACCATTGGTCTTAAATCCGGGGGCAATACCGGTAAAACAGTCAGAAACATCCATTCTGGTCGGAGGCCGGTCCTTTCCATTCCTTGAAAAATTTTTAATCTTCTTAAAACTTTTCTTTTAGTTGGGGAACTAGTTTTCTTTAATTCGTCTTTCAATAAATTTATCTCTTTTTTAAGGTCAACTTTCTCAAAAATTTTCCTCAGGGTCTCTGCCCCTGTACCAGCTTCAAAACACTCCCCATATTTAAAAGAAAATTTATGAAATTCAATTTCAGATAAGATTTTCAAAGGCTTGAAAGAAAGCACTTCTTCTCTTGCTCTATCTCTTGCCGCCTTTAATTCAGTCATAGAAGCCTTAGTAGTCCCAAAACCTTTTACAGCTTTAGGGCTCTTCTGGCTCTTCTGGCTTTTAAGGCTCTTAACTTTCATCTTGTATTCTGCCTCAATTTTTTTCAGAACTTTTTTCTTAGCTTCCTCTGAAACACTGGTTATAATGTAGGCGGCGAAATAAATTACCCCTTCTAATTGATGAGCTGGGATATCCAAAATCATTCCCATTCGGGAGGGCACCCCTCTTAAAAACCAGATATGAGAACAAGGAGTTGCCAATTTAATATGGCCCATCCATTCTCGTCTGACTGAAGATTTCGTTACTTCCACTCCGCATCGGTCACAAATTACTCCTTTATAACGAATTTTTCGGTATTTTCCGCAATAACATTCGTAATCTTTTTCCGGCCCAAAAATTTTTTGACAAAAAAGGCCGTCCTTCTCTGACTTTTGAGTCCGGTAGTTAATGGTTTCAGGTTTGGTAACTTCACCATGGGACCAGCCCAAAATCTCCTCTGGCGAGGCTAATTTTATTCGAATTGATTCTAAATCTGCTACACGCATAAAATTAATAGATGTTATTTTGTTTCTTCTTTTTTCTTTTCTTTTACTTCTATGCTTAATCCTATTGCTTTTAATTCACTAATCAATAAATTAAACGAGGCCGGGACATTAGGATTTCTGATTGGTTCTCCTTTTAATATTGCCTCGTAGGTAGCTGCTCTCCCCATAACATCATCAGATTTTATAGTCAGCATTTCCTGAAGAGTATGAGCTGCGCCATAACCTTCCAATGCCCAGGCTTCCATTTCGCCAAATCGCTGACCGCCAAATTGGGCTTTTCCTCCTAAGGGCTGTTGGGTAATCAGAGAATAAGGACCAATCGAGCGCATATGGATTTTATCTTTAACCATATGGATTAATTTCATCATATAGATATAACCTATGGTAATTTTTTCAGGAAAAGGAAGGCCTGTTCTTCCGTCAAATAATCTAACCTTTCCATCTTCGGGAAGACCGGCCATCTTGAGTTCTTCTTTTATGTCTTTTTCATTAGCCCCTGCCAAAGCCGGGGAAATGGCAATATAGCCCATTTTTTTGGCTGCAAAAGACAGATGAGTCTCTAAAATTTGGCCGATATTCATTCTCGAAACAACACCTAAGGGATTTAAAATTATATCAATCGGAGTTCCATCTTCCATAAATGGCATTTCCTCAATTGGTAGAACTTTAGAAACTACCCCTTTGTTCCCATGGCGACCGGCTAACTTATCACCTGATTGAATTTTCCGAATCTCGGCCACCTCCACCTCAATTCTTTTTATAACCCCGGGCTCCAACTTATAACCAAGGTCTCTGGAAAAAACCTTTATCCCTACTACTCTTCCCCTCTTTCCATGTTCCATACTTAATGAGGTATCCTTTACCTCCCTGGCTTTTTCTCCAAAAATTGCCCTTAATAACCTTTCTTCAGCAGTTAAATCTGCCTCTCCTTTTGGTGAAATTTTCCCCACTAAAATAGCATTGGGGCCAACTTCTGCTCCAATCCTGACAATTCCCTCCTCGTCTAAATCTTTTAATTTCTCTTCTGAAACATTAGGAATATCAGAGGTAGTGATTTCTGGCCCCAATTTTGTCTCTCTAACATCGCAGCTAAAGCTCTCAATATGAATTGAGGTATAGGCATCATCTTTTACCAATCTCTCTGAAATTAAAATCGCATCTTCAAAATTCCCTCCCCGCCAGGAAAGAAAGGCCACTAAAATATTTTCCCCTAAAGCCAGGTATCCCTGAGACATTGCTCCTCCGTCAGCCAAAAGATCTCCCTTTTTAATCTTTTGACCCTTTTTCACTACTGGTTTTTGGTGAAAACAAGTATATTGGTTAGTTCTAATAAAAGTTCTCAAAGGATAACTTTTGCTTGCCCCGTAGGGTCGCCCGATGGCGACTCCTTTGGGGACTTTGGACCTTTGACCTTTGACTTCAATATGGTTGGCGTCTACTTCAATTACTACTCCGTCTTCTTTGGCAATCACTCCCTGGCCAGAGTCCCTGGCTATTCTTTCTTCCACTCCAGCACAAACTAAAGGGGGTTCTGGTTTTATTAAGGGAACTGACTGTCTCTGCATATTTGATCCCATCAATGCCCGGTTGGCATCATTGTTTTGTAGAAAAGGAATGCAAGATGCCCCAATTGAAATAGATTGCTCAGAAGAAACGTCAATAAAGTCAATTTTCTCTCTATCTGCCAGCCCTGGCTCACTTTTTATTCTTGCCTCAACTTTTTGAGGCAAGATATTACCTTTTTCATCTATTGGCACAGCTCCCGAGGCAATATTATATTTCTCTTCTTCATAGGCATTAAGATAATAAATTTCTGAGGTCACCTTTCCTGCTTTTACTTTAAAATAAGGAGTCTCGATAAAACCGTAGGGATTAATCCTGGCGAAAGAAGCCAAATGACCGACCAATCCGATATTTGGTCCTTCTGGAGTTTGGATAGGGCAGATTCTTCCATAATGAGAGGGCTGAACATCCCTTACCTCAAATCCAGCTCTTTCTCGGGTCAGACCTCCCGGCCCGGTTGCCGACAACCTTCTTTTATGTTCTAACTCAGCCAGAGGATTTTCATTATCCATAAATTGGGACATCTGGGAGGAGGTGAAAAATTCCTTGATGACAGCCATAACCGGACGGGGGTTAATGAGTTGAACCGGAGTTAAGGTATAAATATCTAAAGTTGACATTCGGTCTTTAATATTCCTTTCCATGCGCATTAACCCTACTCTTATCCTGTTTTGCAAGAGCTCATCTAAAGTTCTTACCCTTCTATTCCCTAAATGGTCAATCTGATCTGGCTTTCCATTTGGGTCATTGTTAAGACGGATTATCTCTCGAATAACCGCCACCACATCCTCTGGTTTCAGAACTCTATCTTGCACCCTAATTTTCTCCTCGCCGCGGAGTGCCGGTAATTTCTGTCTCATTCGCCACCTTCCCACTTTTGACAAATCATATCTTCCAAAGTTAAAAAACATGTTCTCAATCAACTCACGAGCTGTATCAGGGGTAACCACATCGCCAGGCCTTAATCTTTGATAAACTTCAACCAAGGCCTCAGCTTGATTATGAGTTAAATCTTTCTTTAAAGTTTCCTCAATATATTTAACCTCTCCAGTGTCTACGTCTCGGAACAATTCTTTTATCGCTTCATTTTTATCTTTATCCTTGTCAAAAGCTCTTAATAAGGTGGTAGCTGGGGCCTTTCTTTTTCTATCAATTTTTACTCCAATAAAACCAGAAGGGTCTGACTCAAATTCCAGCCAGGACCCTCGATTGGGAATAATTTTCGCTCCAAAGTAATCTTTACCCTGCAGAGACTGGCTACTAAAAAAGACTCCGGGGGAACGAATAAGTTGGGAAATTACCACCCTTTCCACTCCATTAACAACAAAAGTTCCCCTTTCAGTCATTAAGGGGAAATCAGTTAAAAAAACCTCTTGCTCTTTAATTTCTCCGGTCTTAAGATTGACTAATTTCACTACCACCCTCAAGGCAGCTTCATAGGAATCATTGTTCTGTTTTGCCTCAAAATCAGTTTTATATTTAGGCGTATCTAATTTATAATCTAAAAACCAAAGCTCTAACTCTTTTTTGGTATAGTCCCTGATTGGAGAAATTTCAGAAAAAAGCTCTTTTAAACCTTCAGTCCAAAACCTTTCCCAGCTTTCTTTTTGGAGAGTAAATAAAAAAGGTAAATCTAAGGAAACCTTTGATTTTGAGAAACTTTTTGTTTTTATTTCCGCCATAAAATTTAAAAATACCCTAAGCTCCTGTTTTTTAGGGTCATATCTTTTATTTAATTTTTTAAGCGAAAAAAATCAAAGTGAGGAAAATTAAAATACTAAAAATTGTGATTTTTAAAATCGCTTTTAATTTTATCCCCCTTTCAGAAAAAAGTCAAGCTCCGCTCAATCTATTGATTTCGTAAATCAATAGAGTAAAAATAGGATAAAAATTACTTCTCTAATCTTTCTGGGGGCACTTCTTCAATTGGAGGCTGGCCTGGCTGAATCCCTTCCAAAGCTGGCTTTCCATCTCTCAAATTAGCCAAAATCTTTTTAACTTCTAAATTTTCGGGATTTAATTCTTCAATCTTTTCAAATTGGGAAATGGCATCTCTTTTATTTCCCTCCCGGTCATAAATCAATCCCAGAAAATAACGGGCATTGGAATAATTTCTATCTAATCCTACCGCTCTTTCAAATTCTCCTTCAGCTTTCTCAAATTGATTATCATTGTAATAAATAACACCCAATTGAAAGGCAAGACCTGTATCAAACGGTGCCACCTCCTTGATTGCCTCAAGCTTTACTGCTGCCTCCTTAGCTTTCCCCTCTCTAACATAAATCATCGCAATCTGGAAATGGGCTGGGGCATAATCATCTTTAAGTGAAAGAGACCTCTCAAAATTTTCTAAAGCTAACCTAAGGTTTTCTTCTTTCTGTCCTTCCCCTAAATCAAATTTTGAAATGTAAATTCTGCCAATTTCAGTAAAAATATAAGGATTTGTCGGCTCCAATTCCCCTGCCTTCTGATAGGAATTCAGGGCCCAATCCCCGGCACCTCCAACTATTCCCATCATATTCCGGTAGGTAAATCCTCTGACATTCCAATTAGCAACATTCTCTGGATTCAACTCGGCCGCCTGTTTTGCCGAATTTACAGCACCAGTCACAAGAATTTGGTTCTGGGAAGTCATCTCCTCTGAAGACAATCCTCTTTGTCCCAAAACTTCATTTAATCTTACTAAATAAAACTGGGAGATATCTCGCCAATAAATATCTAAGCTTGGATTTAAATTAATTGCTTCTTCTAAACGCAAAATTGCCTGCTCTGTTTGGCCTTCTTGCCCATTTCTCAACCCCTGAAGATACCTTATCTCGGCCATATATTTTTGGGTTCCAACGAAAAAAAGTCCGATACCAAAAATTAAAACTAAAACTAAGCAAAAAGATACTCCTACTGCCAGACGAGAGCCGGGGCTAATCTCCCAAGATTTAATTTTTCTTTTATCAAGCGCTGTAAATCCTGCCAGCAATATCCAAAAAACTAACGTTAAAGAAAAATTGGCGGGATAGAGAAATTGGCTCAAAGCCACTCCCCCAAAAGCCGAAAAAACTCCCAGCCCAAGCAAGAAAGGTATTCCATCTTTTATATCACTGGCTTTTTCTTTTAAATATCTAAAACCTAGCCAGAAAAACATTCCAAAAATAGCAAAGAGAGAAAGAATTCCCAAAATTCCGGTGGTGATTAATTTGTCAAGAATTTCTGAAGCCCCTGAGCCAAATCTGACATTCCAAAAAACTGTCTGATTTAGGTCTTTTGATTTAAATTTTGTGAAATTATAGATAAAAGTTCCCGGTCCCGTGCCCAAAATAGGAGATTCAGATAGGCTGCTTTTGGCAATGCTGAGTTCTGCCCTCTGGCTTGGGGAAACCTCAAATGGAGTTTGGGGAAGACCGGGCAAAGAAATCCTAAAAATAACAAAAAACAAAGCAATAATTAAAAGAGCTATTGAAAGCTGAATCCCGCCAGCCCGGCTATCCTTAATATTAAGCATCTGAAAAATAAAAAGTATTGCTGCCCCGGCAATTAAAACTAACCAGGCCGCCCAAAAATTAACCAGAACCAAGCTAACCAGCATTACTAAAGCAAAAATTGCTAACATCACTCTCATCCAGCGTTTGGCATAAAACTGTAAGATAATTGTCAAAGGAAGTAAAATAGCTAAAAATACGGCCAGCGAATTTACTGTTCCGATGGTGTTAAAAGAGATAATTTTGGCAAAGTCCCAGGGCAGGATGAATTTACCAAAGAGTTGAAGTCCGCCAAAGATTGCTGCTAAAAAGCCTGAAATAACTAAAACAAGAAGGAGTCGAAAAACCTCTTGTTTTTTTGTAAAAACATTGGCGATTAAGAAATATAAAATTCCGAAACAAAGCAATGTTAAAAACCCGGCACTAACATTAAGCGGCCAGCCCCAAAAACTTCCATAAGGCCATAAAGAAAAAAGGGTTGAAATCCCATAAACCACCAACAATATTACTATTGGAAGCGAAAGCCAGCTTAGATTAAATTCAAATCTGCCAGAAACCAAAATTTTCAAAATCCAGGCAAAAAGGGCAACAAAAACTAAAATCCCCATCAAGGCCTGCTTGTTAAAATCAAGGATATTAAAAGTCCAGGGAAGAAAAAATAGAGGTAATAAAAATACCAAAAGATAAATACTCGCTTTGGTAATTTTTCCCCAGAGTTCAACCTGCCCCGTAGGGAACCGGAGGTTCTCCTTCGGGGCTTTTTTAGGAATCTGGATTTTGGTATCTGGAGTTTCCTTGTCCTCCCAAATTTTGCCAGGCAAAATTTGGGAGGGCTTGACTTTGGCAGGAGAGCTCCGTTGCCTCTGAGATGTTTTTTTTGGAAGCCTATTATTCGAATTAGTTTTTATCGGAATTTTCATATTTTCAATTATATATTAAAATCTTGAAAAATCAAAGTGTCGAATCGCTACCAGCTCCTTGGGTAGTTCCGCCACCAGTATCTCCAGTATCTCCGGTGTCTCCTGTATCTCCTGTATCTCCTGTATCTCCTGTATCTCCTGTATCTCCTGTATCTCCTGTGTCTCCTGTGTCTCCTGTGTCTCCTGTGTCTCCTGTGTCACCTGTATCACCTGTATCATCTGTATCATCTGTATCATCTGTATCTCCTGTATCTCCTGTATCTCCTGTGTCTCCTGTATCTCCGGTGTCTCCGGTGTCACCTGTATCACCTATGTCACCACCATCTCCTATGTCGCCAGTATCTCCTGTGTCTCCTGAGCCATCATTGTCTCCGCTATCCCCGACCGCCGTATCTCCTGTATCACCGGTGTCTCCTGTATCACCAGCACCTCCTGTATCCCCGGTATCACCGCCAGTATCACCGGTATTATCAGATATAGATATCGAATCTCCGCATTCCCCTTTGACTTTAACCCACTCTCCATTTTCAATCCAGCTACACCAGATTTCGCCAGTAGCCTGGTCAACCATTTCTAACTTTTCAGTTCTAACTTTCTCAGCGAAAAGTTGTTTAACTTTAGTAATACCGTTTTCAATAAATAATCCTAATTTCTCCAAGCTGTTTTTTATTGCTAAGGTAAATTGATCTAAAATAGTTGGTTGCTCCTCGCTCCCTGTTAATTGTTCATTGTTCATTGTTTCATTGTTCGTTGAAGCGAGCGAGCCTTCTCCTGTAAGTGAGCCCAGAGACCAGTGAGGATTGACAAAAAGCAGTATCCTACCAATCTCTTCCCTATCATCATATGGTTCTAAAGCTAAGCCAATAACTCGACCGGCTTTGGTTGCCTTCATCCCTACCCCTGGAATCTCTGACGAAGTAATCAGATCCCCAGGTTTTATTGGCCCGTTTATGGCAGAAACCTTTACAGGAGCACGACCGGTTAAGGACACAGGATTAGGATTTTGGGCATAATCAATAATACTTTTTCCAAATGTTTCATAAGGAGAAGTGGAGATGATTCCAAGGATATTTGGTTGATAAGGTTTATCCGTTTTAGCCAATACAGAGACAGCGAGCTTCTCTTTTTCGTTTAAAACTTCACCGGTTCTAGCATTGACAGCTGGAGATTCATAGATTATAGTCTCGCCAGTAATGGCAACAATGTCACCACTCTCTCCATCTTTAATATCATACCACTCGGCAATATCTCCTGGTGCAGCAGAGCAGGCAACAATATAGCGGTCAGTAAAGGTAGTATCAGAATCAGCTCCTGAGTGACAAAGCCCGTTGGTAGTAGCTGTATTAGTGGCATCTAATTCAACATCCGTATTGACATCAAAGAGCCAGGATTGGACCTTGGCCACATTTGTCCCTCCAGCATAAAGAATAGTATAATAATCGTAGACATACATACCGGAAAACCAGCCGTCTTCCCTCGGGGACTTAATGTCATAGGTGAATCCGTAGTAGGAGCCATAAGACCCACTGACATTGATTCCTGCGAAACCGCTGCTGCCGGACTTGTACTGACCTATGAGGGCGTTATTGCCTTCTCGAAGTCCGAGCACAAGAACGCTCTTGTAAGGAGTTGGATCCCCAACGTCCAGAAACGTGCCGGCAGCAGCTATATCATTAGATATAAGTGCGTAGGGCGCCGTTCCGATCGACTCGATGCCACCGGAGACTCTGATCTTACCATTGACATCTAGTTCTGCCGCGGGGGCCGTCGTCCCGATGCCAACGTTGCCAGCATTGAAAATAACATCGCCATCTGACTGAATAGTTAGAGCGTTGTTAGTGCCAGTTCCTGATTCAATTACAAGAACATCTTGGGAGTTAGCAACGTCTCTGAGCGTAAATTCTCCCGTTTGCTCTGAGAGTTCGCCCATGAAATGATAACTAGGCGTTTTGAATGCAAGTGCTGCTATTCCATCGGTAGCATCGCCCGTCTCTATCTTCAACTCAGAGTTTTCCGAGGCATCATACAGATCGAGGAGACTGTCTGGACTCGTTGTCCCGATACCGAAGTAATTGGTGCCATCTCCGGCGAAAATCACAGTATCCATCGATGTTGAGGTCGAGCGATAATTAACCGCAATTCTGTCCAAAAACGGTGAAAGGCCAAGGCTTCCAGAGTCGGCGATGAACTGAATCCTGTAATAAAAGTTAGTCTCGGACCAACCCAACCCAGATAGATCAACGGCATGGGAACCTTGAGTTAAGGTATCCCACCCACTCAGAGCGCCGCCAGAATCGTACCAGTCAGTATTATCTTGGCTATACTGGGCTTTCAAGGAGGTTCCCGAGTGCATTAAAGAAGAGTAGTAACTAAAGGAATTTATCTTCTGAACATTCTGGCCCAATAAGAGGTTGATTGAGGTTAGAGTCCCAGAGGAGCAGCAATAAATCGTGTATGTGGCTAATGTTTTGGTACTGTCGGCTAACGTTTTGGTACTGTCGGCTAATGTTTTGGTACTGTCGGCTAATGTTTGGGTGCTGTCGGCTAACGTTTGGGCGCTGTCAGCTAATGTTAGACTACTGTCTTGGAAAGTAAATCCTCCGATAAGGTTAGTTCGATAAGTCCCAGATGGTAAACTTATATCAGTTTTAACAATCAAACCATCAGCCTCCCCCTGTCCTTCTGAATAGGTCTCGCCGACAGCATAAACGTAACTGCCATCGGCATAGACAGAGGAGAACTTATCAGTACTCCCTCCACCATAGATCTTTCTGGCAACAATAGAAAGATCTGAGAGGTTGAATTTAACGACCAGAGCATCATAGATTCCCTCTCCTTCTGAATAGGTCTCGCCGACAGCATAAACGTAACTGCCATCGGCATAGACAGAGTTGAACCTATCAGTACTCCCTCCACCATAGGTCTTTCTGGCAACAATAGAAAGATCTAAGAGGTTGAATTTAACGACTAGACCATCATAGCTTCCCGCTCCTTCTGAATAGGTCTCGCCGACAGCATAAACGTAATCGCCATCGGCATAGACAGAGTAGAAGTAATCTTCATTGCTCCCGCCATAGATCTTTCTGGCGGCAATAGAAAGATCTGAGAGGTTGAATTTGACGACCAGAGCATCATAGCTTCCCTCTCCTTCTGAATAGGTCCCGCCGACAGCATAAAGGTAACTGCCATCGGCATAGACAGAGTTGAACCTATCAGTACTCCCTCCACCATAGGTCTTTCTGGCAACAATAGAAAGATCTAAGAGGTTGAATTTAACGACTAGACCATCATAGCTTCCCGCTCCTTCTGAATTGGTCCCGCCGACAGCATAAAGGTAATTGCTATCGGCATAGACAGAGTTGAACCTATCATAATTCCCCCCACCATAAAGTTTAGATAAAGTTTGAGTATCGAATTTAGCCTGTCCATTCTCAACAACAACATCAACCATTGAGGCAATCTTGCTTTCGTCGGCAAAGTCATCAGAAACAGCGGCAGCATCATATTTGTTTGATTCGGTTTTAAGCGCAGAAAGACTAGCATCCGAGTTATAAATATTCAGCAGTGCCCCTGGAGTATCTGTCCCAATACCGACGTTGCCTGATTTATCAATAACCATTTTACCTGCAGCATCACCATCTTGGACATAGAATAGATTGCTGTCCTTGTAGGCAGAAAGCCCTGACTCAGTATCGCCCTGATAGGCAGAATCAAGAGTAAGGTTGAAGTTATCAGTAATTTCAGAAACAGTAAAGATTTCTGACTTAATTTTAATGGCATCTCCTACTGCTAACTCTGTAGTAAATGCTGTGCCTGTACCCACTACATCCGTAGATAGACTGGTCACTGCCACGGTGCCTGTTAGAGCGGTGTTTAAATTACCTTTGACATCTAAATTGGCGGTTGGCGTCGTCGTCCCGATGCCGACGTTGCCGCTTGCATAGACGTTACCGTCAAAATATCCTCCCCAAGTACTGCCTTTCCCATAAACACCATAGCCATTTCCAGCAAGATAACCAATATTGTCGGCACTATATCTACCATAGACGCCATAAGCGCCAGAAGCCCCACTGTTGCCATAAACACCTGCTCCAGCAATATTATAAGTTGTATTATAATAACCCAATGTGCCGTGTCCCCAACCAGAAACCTCACCTCGAATTCCTCCCGATCCATCGCCCATAGAAGTATTATTCACATAAGCAATTTGGCTTGAAGTATTCCCCCCCTCAACATGTAGTTTATAGTCAGGAGTTGTTGTCCCAATACCGACGTTGCCACTGCCTAAAATTGTCATCTTGGTAGACATTGTTTGCAATGTCGTTCCAGTAGTAAGAGTTGTTCCTGTTTGGAATGAAATGGTACTTGCACCTGTTCCAGTGCCTAAACCAGACTGAAGAATCAAATTACCACCAGTCACATCATCCACAGCAGTTCCTGCAATAGTTCCACCAGCAGCGACAGTTAAAGCCCTACCCACAACATCAGTAGCAGAGTTTTCTATCCAGAACTTTCGGGCAGCAGCATTGCCTAAACTAAGGATATTAGTTGGACTCGTCGTCCCGATGCCGACCTTGCCGTTATTCAAAAGAGTCATCGCAACAGTTGCTCCGTCAGTTCCACCTACAAATTGATGAGCAATACCTGTTGCCGTTCCTGCTCCTGTGGTAGATTTATATATTATATTTGAACCTACAGCTGTGCCACCGATGATTAGGGGAGTGGTGATGTTCGTTGTGAATACTGGTGTTGCGAGTGTGGCGTAGTTAGCTATCGTGGCGTAAGCACCTGTTCCAAGTGTTCCACCAGCTCCTATCTCCAACGAAGAACCATCGGTGCCACTAAAAGTAAGAGTATTGCTCGCTGTTAAGGTTTTACCAGCAGTTACCGAAAGGCCAGTTACCGTAGAAGCATTACCAGTCAATGCTCCTACAAAAGCAGTAGAAGTTATTGAAGTCGCTCCGGTAATTACCCCAGCCTCTAAAGTGATTGTCCCGTCAAATGTTATATTCTGTCCTGCGGTTGGAGTTATCGTTAAAGCTGATGCCCCAGCAGATGAAATGGCGTTTCCGTTAATCGTAATATCATCCACTGTGAGGGTTGTTAAAGTCCCTAATGAAGTAATCGATGTTTGAGCAGCACCAGTTACGGTTGCGGCGGTTCCGCTTACGTTACCAGTTACATTTCCTGTTAATGGTCCAGTGAACCCTGTAGCCGTTAGCATACCCGTTCCAGCATTGTAGGTTATCCCTAAGTCAGTCTTAGGGCCTAAATCCCCGGTAGCAGATTCAAATAAAGCAACATAAGAAGTAGTATCAGTGGTATCGGCTACGGTTATAGTTGTAGGCGCTCCTTCAAGAGCCCAGGAAGTCACTCCTGTGCCATCTGTTTGAAGAACCATACCAGAAGTTCCACCTGAAGTTGGTAAGGTCAGTGTCCAGGTTCCAGCAACAGCAGCAGTTTGGAGAGTAACTAATCCTGATGTAGAACCAGCCAAAGATAGAACACCAGCTTTTGTTCCAGCCGTTCCTAATTGAAGAAGGGTGCCTGGACTCGTCGTCCCGATGCCGACGTTGCCTCCAGTGATTATTGCTCCATAGCCAGTTCCTGATTGGCTGACGGTGAGGACAGGATTTGAATCTGTCACTGAGATTGAGGCAGGTTTGCTAGAAGCGAGGGTTAAATCATCAGTAATATATTCATCGGCAATTGAATTTCCCTGCCAGGTGCCAGCCGTAATTGTTCCCAGAGTGGTAACGCTGACAGCCCCGCTCGGGGAAAGAGAGGCTGGAAAATTAACATAGCTAAGGCGGGCAGCTAATTTCAGTTTTTCAACCTTAGTTTCTTGTTGGCTGAGAATAGTTCGGATTCTTTTTAAAGATTCGTCATCTAAGGTCTTGATTTCTTTGGTAATTTCCTTTATTGGCTCTATTTTGGTAATTCTGCTTACCTCTATTTCTTTTATTATCTCTTTAACTGGTAGACCTTCTTCTTTTAATGCTTGAAGCTCTTTCTGGAGTTTTTCTAATTCGTCTTTTCTAACAAATTCTTCTTCTGGTTTTTCTATTACAATTTCTTTTTTAAAGAGTTTAGTAATGGCTTGAGGAATTTTTCTTATTCCTTGAGTAAAACTTTTAAATCCATTGAGAACGGTTCTTGATGCATTGTCGAGTTTCTCTTCAATAAAGTAATTAAAAGCTAAATATCCAGATTTGAGAGTTTGCGATATCCACTGGCCAAATTCTTTGAAAGTATTGAGAGTTGATTTTAAAACATCTGGAGAACTTATGGCTGCTAATTCTTGACCAGGTTTTAATATTTTTTGAGCTATTGTTGAAAAAGTATTATCAATGGTTCCAGAGACATTGATAAAACTATGAGGGACATCAGAAATGGTTTCAGATAAGAGTTTTGCTGTCTTCTCAACAATAACATCTCCAGCTTGGCCTATTATATATGTATAGGAAGAAAGGTCTTGCCCGAACTTTGAACTTTGAACTCTAAACTCTGAACTTAAATTAGCCATTCCCCTATCAAACCCTTGGTTGAATTCTTGGACTAAGAATGGTAATTTCTCTGAGGAAGTTTCATAAACATTTTTGAAACTCTGCACAGAATCCAAAACCAGTCTATTTCCGGCCTGGCTGATTTCTTTGACATATGGGTCTAAATTGTTAAATACACTTTTGAAACTTTCTTTGCCAAAAACTGTCCCAGCTATTAGTAGAACAAAAATCAGGGCTAAAGAAAAAGCAAATCTAATTTTGGGCACTGCTTGTTGAGATGTTATCCTGACGGAAAGTTTTTCTTCAATTGGTAAATTCTCTGGCGGAGGAGCTAGTTTTTTTGCTCTGAAATTATTATTGTATTCTTCTATTCTTTCAATATACTCTTTAACCCATTCTTTTTTGGTTACCCAGTTTCTCCCAATTTTCACTGCTTTTAATTTTCCTTGCCTGGCCCGCAAACTTAAATATTCCTGTGTGTAAGAACAGTATTCGGTTGCTTCCTGTAAGGATATGTAATTGTTAGATTCTCCTATCATTTTATGAATGTTATCTATAATTAAAAAATTTAGGAAGGCTTGACAAAAGATTTCGGATAAGTAAAATTTAATTAGAAGGCTCCAATAGAAAAACGCCAGATTTCCTTACACTTAAAACACTGAATTTTTGGCTGATTTCACGGAGCCTTCTTTTTTTTATTTGTACAGGAATTTAAAGGAACCCTTCGCTTCGCTTACTGTAATTTGCTTCGCAAATTAAACAAGAATATCCTCTCGCTTGTCCACATAGATTACTCTATTTTCTTATATCCAGGAAAGCCTGTCAAGACCTAAGCTGTGGATAAACTATCGGCTACCAAATATACAGCTACTGGCTTTTAATACTCTGCAATATACCTAAACCAACAAAAGTCATAATCAAAGAAGAACCCCCATAACTTACTAAAGGAAGAGGAATTCCTATTATCGGTAAAATTCCAAGGTTCATGCCGATATTGATAAAAACTTGAGAGATTAAAATAATAGCAAGGCCGGTACCAAAAAGTCGAGGAAAATTACTAGTTGCCGATAGGGTAATTTTTATTATCCGCCAGATTAGAAGAGAAAATAAAAAGAATAAAATTCCTACTCCAATCAGACCAAATTCTTCAGCAATAGCTGCAAAAATAAAATCGGTCTGGGGTTCGGGTAAAAAACCATATTGAGTCTGAGAACCTTGTCCTAAACCTTGGCCAAAAATTCCACCAGAACCTATGGCAATTTTTGCTTGAGTCTGCGACCAGGCCCCTCCTAAGGGTTCAATTTGGGGCATAATAAAATTTATAATTCTTGCTTTCTGATAATCTTTTAAAAAAGCTGACCAGCCTAAAATTAGAACTAAGACACCACAGAGGCAAAGGATTAAAAAATGGCGGATTTTTATCCCAGATATAAGTAAAATTCCTATCCATAGAACGATTAAAATTAAAATTGAGCCCAGGTCTGGTTGAAAAAAAATTAAAAGAGTTGGTATTAAAACATAGAATCCAGAAAGAAGAATGTGCCTTATCCGATACATCTCAATATGTCTCCCTGAAAAATATTTGGCTAATAAAATTATTAAAACAATTTTAGTAAACTCTATTGGATCAATCGAAATCGGGCCAACTTTGTACCAGGACCTTGTTCCTCTAATTTCTGGCGCGAAAAAAAATAAGCCAGCTAGGGAAACCAAACAGACAAAATAGAGAATTAAAATTAGGTAAGAATCTTCTCTTAAAGTTCTCCAATCAAGAAAACTCAGGCCCATCATTAAAAAAAATCCTCCTCCAAAAAAAATAATCTGCTTTTTAAAATTCAAAAAATCTCCCTGACCAAGGGAACTGCTATAGAGGGATAAAAGACCAATCCCCACCAGCAATAGTGTGGAAGTAATTAAAATCCAGTCTAATTTTTTAAGATGCCTGAATATTCCCATTTAACTTAAACTTTAATTAGTCAAAGAGAATAAATCCTCTTTTCCACCCTTCGCCTACGGCTCGGGTAGCAGATTAACTTTAGGAATTCTTTCTCTTCAATTGTTTTTACTCCCAGGTTTTTCGCTTTTTCAAATTTTGAGCCGGGTTCTTTGCCAACAACAAGGAAATCGGTTTTTTTTGAAACTGACTCAGAAATTTCCCCGCCCAAAAGCCGGATTTCTTCTTTTGACTCTTCTCTGCCCATTGTTTCCAAACTACCTGTAAGCACAAATACTTTCCCTTTTAACTTTAAATCTTTAGTTTTAATCTTTGGATTTTCTATTCTTATTCCAACTTTTTTTAGTTTTTCCAAAAATTCCAAATTACTTTTTTGGGAAAACCAATCATAAATACTTTTAGCCACTACTGGGCCAATATCCATAACTTTTTCAAGATCTCTGAGGTTTGCCTTTTTTAATTTTTCTACAGAACCAAAATAGTCTGCCAAATCCATACTAGTTTCTTCTCCAACATTTCTAATTCCTAAAGCATAGATAAATTTTGACAATTGAATTTTTTTTCGAGACTGAATCGCCTCGATTAAATTTTTAACCGATTTTTCAGCAAACCTTTCAAGAGGTAATAAATCTCCTTCCTCAAGCACAAATAAATCGGATGGGTCAGAGACTAATCCTTCATCAATCATTCTGTCAACAATTTTAGGACCAAGGCCTGAAATATCAAAAGCTCCTTTTGAAATAAAATGACGAAAATATTCTCTCAGCTGAGCTGAACATTTTGGATTTGGGCAACGCCAAACAACTTCTCCACTGGGTTTGATAATTTTTACTCCACAGGCCGGGCATTTTTTTGGCATTCTGAAAACCTTTTCTTTTCCGGTTCTTAGTTCTGGTAAAACTTTGATAATATCAGGGATAACATCCCCTGCCCTGCCGACAATAACCGTATCACCAATTTTTACTCCTAATTTTTTTATTTCTTCTTCGTTATGAAGAGTGGCTCTTGAAATTGTGACTCCGCCAACCTCCGCAGGTTTCAAAATTGCTACCGGGGTTAAAGCTCCGGTTCTGCCTACCTGAACAATAATATCTTTAATAATGGTGGTGGCTTGTTTTAAAGGAAATTTATAAGCTATAGCTCCCCGGGGAGCCTTTCCCACAATCCCCAATTTCTCAAAAATTTTATTTGGATTAATAATAACCACAATCCCATCAATTTCATAGGAGAGCTTTTCTCTTAATTTTTGGCTCGCTTTATGAAAATTAAAAACTTCTTTCAGATTCTTGCAATATTTATTATGGGGATTAGTTTTAAAACCTAAGGCTTTTAAAATCTGGTGTTTTTCTTGATGAGTTTTTTGACCAAGGTCAGTAACTAAATCATAGATAATCGAATCGAGGCGGCGAGAAGCTGTTACTTTTGGGTCAAGCTGCCTGATAGACCCTGCTGCCACATTCCTTGGATTAGCATAAGGAGAAAGATTCTTTTTTATTTGTTCTTTATTTAATCTCTCGAATTCTTTTTTTGAGATAAAAACCTCTCCCCTCACGACAAGCCTTGAAGGAATTTCTAATTTTAAACAGTCAAAGAGGACTTTGCCCTCTTTGACACCTTCGCTTCCAAAGGAAGCTCGGTTTCTAATTTCTAATTTAAGTGGTATAGCTTCAATTGTTTTTAAATTTTGAGTAACATCTTCGCCAATTATCCCATCGCCTCTGGTCGAACCGGTTTTAAAAATCCCCTGCTCATAAATCAGCTCAATAGCTAAACCATCAATTTTAAGCTCGCAGAAAAAATCTATCTCTGATTTTTCTTCAGTTGTTAACAGTTTTGAAATTCTCTCCAGCCAATCTTTCATATCATCTTCTGAAAAAGCATCATTAAAAGAAAACATCGGTTTAGGGTGTCTAATTTTCTCAAATTTTTCTAAGGGTTTGCCTCCTACTCTTTGGCTGGGAGAATCAGGAGTAAGAAGCACGGGAAATAATTTTTCTAAATCAAAAAGTTCTTTTTTCAAAGAATCAAGAGCAGCTTCAGAAATCTCTTGACGATCATGAACATGATATAAATAACGGTGATGGTTAATCACCTTTTTTAATTTTTCAATCCTTTTTTTAGCTTCTTGTTTAATCATAACCCTACGAATTACGAATATTTACGAATCTACGAATTTGCGTTTGTTGGACATCGCATGTCCAATAAATGTCCAAGAAACAAGGTCATCTCTCGATTTCGATTGCCCTTTTTGTTTCCTTAAAACTTCCTTTTGATATGATGCAGTAGTTAGTAGCTGTACAATCTGGTCCGGGTGCTAAAACTCGGGTGCTATAACTTGCTCCATTTTCTAAATTTCCAGAAACAGCGCCTCCTCTATAAAGGACTTCTTCAATCCCGGTATCAGCAGCATAAAAAGCTACCACCGAATCTCCTATTCCTCTTATTATCTTTATTTGACTAAATAAAATGGCTGATATTCCAAAACCTATAGACAGAAGGACGGCCATAATCAATAAAGCAAGATAGAGAGAAACGCCCCGATTAGATTTAAGATTAAAGATTAAAGATTTAAGATTTCTCATAGTTAAAGAAGATTTCATCTTCTTTTCCACCTTCGCTTCCATAAACGGAAGCTCGGTTTTTAATTTTTAATATTTGTTTAGTATTTAACATCGAGGTTTCTTTGGGAAATTGTGGTTTGAATTTTTAGCTCTGGCTGTTCCTCGAGTTTCTGACCTTTGCCCTTCAGAGCTAAAAAGATTGTTACTCTTGGCTGAAGATCATCTTCTTGCCCTTCCCCGCTAATAGAAAATTTAAGAGAGGTTATCTGGAGATTAGAAGAAGTTAGGTCTAATGTTTCCTCTCTACCTGCCTCCCCGATTTTTTTTCTGTATTTTAATTGGGCACCCTCAAGGAAAAATTCTTGGCAGTCATCTTCTTCCAAATGATTTATAAATTTCAGGCCAGAACCATTATGGGTAATTTCATAATTCAAACCTTCTTGGGAAAGACAAGCAGGAATATCAGTAGTTTGTTTACTTGCCATCCTCAAAGCCCGACTCATATACTCTAAGGCATAACTTGTCTGATTTAAAAGCCTTTGAGAAGATAAAGCACTTTTCTGACCCCTGAAGCCAGAAATAAAAACTCCCGAAATTGCTCCTATAATCAGAGAGAAAATCATCACCGCCACCAGCATCTCGATCAAAGTAAATCCCCCTTTCGTCATTTTAGCATTTAAGCATTTAAACATATTAACATTTAGTTATTTCAAATAATTTTAATACCATTTATATAAATTCTCTTGGACAGTAACCTGATAATCTCTTCCCCTTTCTTGCCACTCAACTTGAACAGAAATTTTCAAAATATCTGTGTCTTTTGCAATACTAATTTTTCTCTTAAATTTTGTCGGGGAACCAGAAGAATAACTATAAAAACCGCTATTATCAATATTTAAATAAGTACCAGCATAACTCCGGGTTAAATTTTGAGTTTTATAATCTGCCTCCCAATTACCCGAAGGAATACCATCTGACCAAGTAATACCCGGATTGGTTCTCCCTTCAAGCCAATTTGTGTCTCTGATGTTTCTAACTATTTCAATTCCCTCCTGGGCCAAATAGTTAGCCGTAAGCCTTGAGGAAGAAAGCTGAGTATAGGAAATTGCCTGTTGAATTATGCCCAAAGTTCCAGCTATCCCTACCGTAATTACAAAAATAGCTACGATTACTTCTAATAAAGTAAAACCCTTCTGAAGTATGAAGTATGAAGTATGAAGAAACGAAGATTTTTTATTTATTTTTTTCTGCATTTTTAACAATGGTTATCATGTTTCTTTATTCGGCGTCGATTAAACCGGCGGAGTTGACTTTAATTATTTTTGTTTTTGTCGGATCGGATTCAAGCGAGAGGGTTATTACAGCTGTTGTTGATTTTTGGCCGGCTTCAGTTGTGATTTTAATAGTCGGGATGGGAGGTTTAAAATTTATACTCAAAGAAGAGGGCGAAATATTCTGAATATATACTCCTTTCTCTAAATTAATAATTTCTACGTCGCTATCTCCGGAACCATACTTGCCATTGCCATTATCAGCATACAATTTATAATATGTTCTCCAGGAAATACTTAAATGAATTCCATAACCTCCTTTAGGAATTTCTCCTTCAAATTCTCTTGTTGACATCGCCATCTCCTCGGCTCTTCTTATGTCCTGGGCCAATTTATGGGCTGACCTCTGGAGAGCGAATTGCCTCTCGATACCTCGATAATTAGGAAAGACTATCGCTGACAAAAGAATAATTATACTGGTAACAACAAGGAGTTCAATTAAAGTAAAACCCCCCTTCATTTTAACATTTAAGCATTTAAACATTTTAACATTTGAACATTATTTTAATGCTTGAATAGAACGCCAGAGCATAGCGCCGATTTCTTCAGCCAATTTAATCGCTTGATTATAATCTTTATGATTAAGATATTTTTCAACTAAAGAAAAATGGAGGAGATATTTTGATTCTTTAAGAGAGCCATATGATATTTCCCAAAAATTTTTCTTTACCGCTTTTTTTCCACGAGCAAAACCCTCAATATAGTTTAAGATAACTGATAATGCTGCTCTTCTTGACTGAGAAATTATTCCATACAATTCTTCTCTAGGGAAACTTTTCGTGATTTTATAAACAAAATGTGCATAATCATCCATCTTTATCTTTAATTCTTCGTTAAATCTGTTCATGTTTAAATGTTTAGATGCTTAAATGCTTAGATGATTTAAAATCGCTTGTCCCCAAAACAATGCGATGAATGTTCCTACAACAAGAAATGGCCCAAAGGGGACCTCACTCTTTAGAGTTTTTTTACCAGACATTATCAGTCCTATTCCTATTATAGCACCGATAAAAAAAGCTAAAAATAGAGCAATTAAAATATTTGGAAAACCTAAAAATAAACCCATAAAGAAAGCCAATTTTACATCGCCGACGCCCATCCATTTGCCGCGAGAGAACAAAACTATTAAAAGAAAAAATAAGCCAGCTAAAATGGCAGAGGAAAGAGGATTTAACAACAGTTGTAATTTTCCAATTTCCAAATTAAAAATTCCAAACCCCGATACTACAACTTCGTTGAGTACGGGGCGCAGCAATTGATAAAAAAGTGCTATGGCAATGGCTGGATAAATTATTTTATCAGGAATAATGTAGTGTTTTAAATCATAAACGAAAATAATAATTAGGAAACAGGTAAAAATTAACAAAAAGGCGATGCGGACGAAATTTACCCCGGTGAAAAAATTCCACAAGACGAGGAAGAATAAAATTCCAGTGGCTAATTCTATCAAGGGATACTGCCAGGAGATTTTTTTCTGGCAATAGCGGCATTTTCCTTTTAGAATCAGAAAGCTGAAAATCGGGATTAAATCTTTCCAACTTAATTTGTGTTTACAATAAGGGCAATAAGATCTCTGAATTAAAAAACTTTCGCCAGAAGGTAGGCGATAAATTATTGAATTCAAAAAACTTCCGACCATTAGACCAAAAATAAAAACTATAAAATAGAAAAACCCCATTTTCTCTCTATTTTAACCTTTAAATTGTGAAAAATCAAAACCCGCCGAAGGCGGGTTTTGGTTTAGCTGGTTTAACAAAGGAGTCTCTTTTACCAGTTTATGGACAGGTATGAGTAGCTGCACAAGCGCCTGTAGTCTCTTTTGCTATTCCGGTACTATCTATACAGTAATAATTATCAGCAGCGTCTTTTTTGCTAAGTAATTTGACAGAGGCACAGTATTTCAAAGCAGGTGAGGCAGGTATGCTAATGCTTACATCATTTCCTGTCTGAGCCTTAATATCAGCACAAAGAACTTTCATATCATCATGAGTGGACTTGACATTATCATAGTCTCCATCTGAAGCATAAATCATTTCAGCTGTGGCTCGAATCTGGCTCATATCGGCAATAGCCCTGGCGTCCTTTGCCTTATCTCTGGCTCCACCTAAAGAAACCAAAACAATTGAGGCTAAAATCCCGATAATAGCAATGACCACCAAAAGTTCGATCAGAGTAAAACCCTTTTTGGTAAAGATTTTCATTTTAATATTATTTATTAGTTTTTTAAATTTTTAGCATTACTCGACCTTTAATTTTTAAATATCAGTTTATTATAAGCAAAGCTTGAAATTGTTCGTTTCACTCCCAATTATAAGCAAAGCTTAAAATCTCTTCTATAGATTATAACATATAATAGTTTATCTAAGTCAAGCCAATCTGTGGAAAACTTCAAAACATCCCAAAACGGTAAATTGGCAGTAAAAAAGCCATAACTAACCCAGCCACAATTACTCCTAAACCAATAATTAAAATTGGTTCCAAAAGACTGACAAAACTATCCAGGGTCCGTTCAACATCACTTTGGTAAAAATTAACTATATTCATTAAGGTTGCCCCTAATTGACCGGTCCTTTCTCCTACTACCGTCATTTGGATAAATAGAGGAGGAAAAAATTCTTGATATCTTGAAAGAATTGAACTCATTGGCTCTCCTCTTTTTACCCCCTCTTGAGTCTTTAAGATAATAGTTTTGTAGACGTCATTCCCAATGATTTCTCCAGTAATTTCAAGAGCCCGAACAATTGGAAGACCACTGGAAATTAAAGTGGAAAGATTTTCGGCTAAGCGAGAAAGATAAATTTTTTTAAAAAATTCGCCTAGTAGAGGTAATTTTAGAGATAATTTATCAATATTTTTTTTCCCTTCTTTAGTTCTTGAAAATTTAAAAACAAAAATTCCCAACCCTAAAAAAAATAAAATAAAAACCCACCACCATCTTTTCAGAAAACTTGAAAGACCCATTGCCATTTTAGTAATCTGGGGAACTTCTTTGCCAGTAGCTTCTAAAACCTGAGATAATTGAGGAACAACAAAAACAACCATCAGGGTTAGAATAAGTAAAAAAACAAAAAAAACAAAAACAGGATAAATCATTGCCGTAATTGCTTTTGAGTAAAAATTATATTCCCTTTCTAAATGGTCAGCTAAATAGCCTAAAACTTCAGAAAGCTTACCGGAGACTTCACCAGATTTGAGCATATTTGTATAAAAGGGAGAAAAAATTTTAGGATAGGAACTCAAGGAGACAGAAAGAGAAGTCCCCCCTTCTACCTTTTCGGATATTTTAAGAATTCTTTCTTTGAAATTCTGGTTCTTGGTTTGATTAGATAAAGTTTGAAGAGCTTCTACCACTGGAACATTAGATTTAAACATGATGGCTAACTGGCGAGAAAATACTACTACATCCTTTCTGGAAATTCTTTGAGAGATTTCTATTCTTTTAGCGTAAAAGGGAACTTTAGCTGTTTCAAGAAGGGTGACATACAATCCATATTTTTGCAAAAGAGTAAGGGCTGCTTCTCTTGAAGAAGCCTCAACAACACCTGTTTGAATCTGACCTTTTTGAGTTCTTGCCTGATAGTTAAATTTCATAAACCGAACTTCCATTTATGGAAGTGAAGGTGAAGAAGAGGGCAAAGTCCTCTTCGCCTTGATTGTTATCTTACCAGCTTTCTCAACTCGGCGGGATTTAAAGAGTAAATGAGGGCGTTCTTTAAGGAAATTTCCTTGACCTTAACCAGATCGGCCAAAGCTCTATTGAGGCTAATCATTCCTAATTCAGCTGAAGTTTCAATAACAAGATCCAATTCATGAATTTTATTTTCCCGAATTAAATTAGATACGGCCGCGTTAGAAATCATCACTTCACAAGCAGGTATTAATCCCCCCCTAATTCTCGGAACGAGTCTTTGAGAAACTACCCCTAAAAGAGAGCCTGATAGCTGGGCTCTAATCTGGACTTGTTGGGTTGGGGGAAAAGAGTCAACGATTCGATGAATAGTCTGGCTGGCTGAATTTGTATGCAAGGTTGCAAAAACTAAGTGGCCGGTCTCAGCAGCTGTAATGGCAGTGGAGATGGTCTCAGGATCTCTCATTTCCCCTACCATAATTACATTAGGGTCCTGGCGAAAAGTAGACTTTAGAGCCCGGGCAAAAGACAAAGTATCCTGATAAACCTCTCTCTGGTCAATAATGCATTTGTCATCTTTAAAAATATATTCTATGGGGTCTTCAATGGTAATGATATGGTCGGTTCTGGTGTGATTTATCTCGTCAATTAGGGCAGCTAAAGTAGTAGATTTTCCATGAGAAGAAGGTCCGGTAATTAAAACAAAGCCCTGGTTTGGTTTAGTAAACTCGTGTAAAACCGGGGAGAGATTTAACTCCTCAATGGTTTGAATTTTTGCCGGAATTAAACGAAGAGCAGCAGATATGTTTCCTTTTTGAAAAAAAATATTAACTCTAAACCTATCCTTATCTTCAAAATTATAGGAGAAATCAATCTCTTTTTGCTGAAGAAATCTCTGCCGCTGGTCTTCATGCATTAACTCAAAAGCAAGCCCTTGAGAATCCTCTGGTAAAATTTTTTTCATTTTTACTAAAGGAACAAGGCGACCTATGACTCTCAAAGTCGGAGGATGACCAACTGAAATATGTAAATCAGAGGCTTGCTGTTGGATACTTAAAGCTAATAAATCTCTAAGTTGGGAAGTGTAATTAGACATATTTTTTAAAATTTGATGTTTATTTTTCCTCAGCTACCCTCAAGACCTCTTCAATAGTGGTAATGCCGTCTAATACTTTCAGTATCCCGTCTTGCTTCATAGTAATCATTCCTTGACGAGAAGCTTCCTGAATAATTTCTTGCTCTTCGGGTTCTTTTAAGATTATCTCAGAAAGCTCATTGGTCATTGATAGTACTTCAAAAACTCCAATTCGGCCGGCAAAACCTCTAAAATTGCATTTTTTACAGCCTTGAGCCTCATAAATCAAGAGCTGGGAGGAAATTTTAACCTTCTTTTTAATAATTTGAGGCAAAGATTCAACCTCTTTTAAAATTAAATTTTGAACTTCTTTTTTTGGCTTTACCTTTTTTTTACAGTAGGGACACAATTTACCTACCAATCTTTGGGCTATAGCTATACTTAGAGCAGGGGGAATTAAAAAAGGTTTCACTTTCATATCAATAAGTCTTGGAATTACTCCTACGGCATTGTTGGTATGCAAGGTAGATAAAACAATGTGGCCGGTTAAAGCAGCGTGAATAGCTAAAGCTGCTGTCTCTTCATCTCGAATTTCTCCGACCATAATAATATCTGGGTCCTGCCTGACCACCTGTCTAAGACCCTGGCTGAAATCGTAACCAATTTCAGGCCTTATCTGGGATTGATTAACTCCTCCAATAAAATATTCGATAGGATCCTCAAGAGTGACAACGTTTACCCCTTCTTTATTTAAAAGATTTAAAATCGTATACAAAGTAGTGGTTTTTCCGCAGCCAGTGGGACCGGTAGCTAAAACTAAACCATAAGGTTTTTTAATAGCTGCCTTAACTACTTCAAAATTTCTCCTCTCTAATCCCAGTTCTTCAAAGGATTTTAAGCCCTCAGTGGGATCAAGAACTCTTATTGCTGCCTTTTCTCCTAAAGCAGTGGGGAAAGTGGAAACTCGGAAATCAATATCTTTGCCGTCAATTTTTGTTGAAAACCGACCATCTTGAGGAATTCTGGTTTCATCAATCTTTAAATTGGATAAAATTTTAATTCTGGCCACAACTGCCGGATGAACTCTTAAAGGCAAAAAAATAGAAGAATGCAAAATCCCATCAACTCTAAATCGGACTCTTGATTTTTCTTTAGTCGGCTCAACGTGAATATCAGAGGCTCCTCCCTCAACTGCATGTCTTAGAATAACTGCTACTACTTTGATAATAGGAGCTTCTTCAGCCAATCTCTCAAATTCAGCTGCTTTCATTGGTTTCATCTCTATTTTTTCTTCCCTTAATTCAATTTCTAACTCCTCGAGGGCGCGGCTTACTTCTTTTTTTAAAGTTCGGTATTGTTTTAAAAGATTATTAAAAGAAGTTAAGGTAATTAAAAAAACCTGATAAGAAAACTTACCCTGCCTGGCTAAAAATTTCAGTGCTTCTTGGGCTTTTAAATCTTCGGGAAAAACCATCCCAACTTCCAGGAGATTATCTTTCTTTGCTAAAGGCACCATTTTGTAATATCTGGCCGATTCTTCGGGAATGAGTTCTAGAATTTTCAAAGGAATTTCCGAAGCTACTACCTTTTTTAAGGGAATTTTTAAATTCTCACTCTTTAAACTAAATAAAAAACTCTCAGAAACAATCCCCCTTTCTAAAATTACCTCCTCATCTTTTTTCCCAGAACTCTTAATTTCGAATTCCAGCGAGGCGGCTTTTTCCTTTTCTAAAATTCCTTTTTTGACCAGTTGCTGGACTAAAGTTGGCATAGTTAGTAGGGTTCAAATGGATTTTCTCGACCTATTTCTTCTTCAAAAGGCTTAATTTCTTCAAAAGATTGAAACTCTTTTAAGATAGGACTTTTTAATACTCCAAAATTTATTTCTATTTTTGGAGGTTCTAAAATTATCGGAGCTAAAACAGGTTCAGGTTTTGTCAAAAAACCTCGCCAAACTACAACAAAAATTAAAATAATTACTACCACTAAAACTAAAATTAGATATTTTTGTTTTTTTCTGCGTTGAAAAAATGTAATAGCCATAGTCCCTGGTAAATTAATAGGAGTAAACTTTTATTCTTAAATCAAAATCAAAAGGAGTTTCCTGTGTGGGAACAGTGGGTTTTTCTTCAGGAGAGGAAAAAGAGATGTTTTCTATCTCAATGAGTCTGGCTGATTTTTCTAAGGTCGAAAGAAAATTTCTAAAAGCAGAATAAGAACCAGAAACTCCGAGATTGAGACTAATCTCTTTAATTCCTGGTTTTTCTTTAGGAGTAGTCATGGAAAAGGAATCGACATTTCTAAAAATCAGACCGTTTTGAGAACTGGCTTTTTGTAAAAAATTAAACAGAGAAGGTAAAGAAGGATTAAAGGGAAGAATAGAATCGATTTTAGAAAGTTCTGGCTTATATTTTTCCAGTTCTTCGGAAACTTCCTGGAGATTTGAAATATGTTTTTCTTTGTATTGAAGTTCAGCTGTTTTTTTCCCAATTTCAAGCTGGAGGCTTCTTAAGTCCTGGTACTTTGGCCAGATTAAGAAAACCCCTATTACCAAGATGCTGATGAGTAAAATGACAATGGCGATTGATTTTGACATAAAAAAGTTTTTCCTAATTTCTATTTTTATTTAAACATCTGAGAGTCAAAAGAAAGTTCAATGGTAAATTTAATTTCCCCCTCTTTTCCGATTGAAACCTCTGTTAAATTAACATCTTTAACAAATTCTCCCCTTCTAAAAATCGAAAGTTGCTGGCCTAGACTCTCAAAGCTTTCGGCCTGACCAGAAATGGAAGCGTGCAATTTTCCAACATCTAAATCCAACTTAGAAAAGAAAATTTTAGGACAAGAAAGATTTTCAAGAAAGGTAAAGAAATTCCTGCTCAGCTGATGAGAAATAAGTAAAGAATCAACTATCTCAATCTTTTTCTGGTATCCAAAAATTCTTTTCTCTAAAGCTTTTATTTCAGGAGTTTCTTTTTGGGATATAGCATCTTCTATATTTTGAAGAGTCCTGGCTGAATTTTTTTGAAAATAACCTAAGATAAAGTAACCCAAAACAGAAATAATAAGTAAAATTAAGGATAAATAGAATAAAATACTAACTACTGGTAATTTAGGTTCAACTTTTTTTGGAATAATTTCTATTGCCATATTTTTTACTCAAAACCCCTGAGAGCCATTCCAACCGCTATGGCATAAGAAGGCCCCATTTCTCTTAAAGTTTGTTCTAAAGCTGGGGGATAAAAAATTTCAGTAAAAGGGTTAGCTATCTCCACAGTTTTTTTGAGGCGCTTTAAAGAGTATTCTTTCAGCCCGGGAAGTAGAGCTGATCCCCCGGCTAAAATAACTTTTTCTATTTCTTTTCCCTCAGCCTTATAGAAGTTCTGGGAGATTTTTTCTATCTCAGAAAGCAGCAAATCAATCAAGGGAGATAGAATTCTTCCAATTTTCATCTCCGAAAATCCAATACCATGTCTTTTTTTTAAGTCTTCAGCTTCATTATAACTAATATTTAAAGATTTGGATAGGAGGCGGGTTAATTCATTTCCCGAAACATCAAAGCTATAAGTTATTTTCAAGACTCCTTTTTCAATAATACTTATGGTAGTACTCTGAGCCCCGATATCTACCAAAGTAATTATACCTTTTTTATCTTTAATTAAAGACCTCAACAGGCCAAACACTTCTGCTTCCAAAGCCAGAAGTCGAATTTGAGAAAGTCGAGCAATTTCCTGATATTGATTAATAACTTCGTGAGGAACAGCTACTAAAAGGACTTTGAGCCCGGCCTTTTCTCGATTAGAAACCTTACCCTCCTCAATTATTGACCAATCTAAAACTACTTCTGATAAAGGAAGGGGAATATGCTGACGGGCCTTAAATTGGACAGCTGAAGATATTTCCTCTTGAGTCATCGGAGGTAACTCAAGAAAGGTAAAAAAAGTTGAAAAATCAGGAATGGAAAAAACAGCTTCTCTATTTTCAATCTTAGTTTCCTTAAAAATAGCTCCGATGGCTTTGGCAATGTCTTGGTTTGAAAGCAAAAGAGTGCTTTTTTCAAAAGTCCTAAATGGCTTTCTGTAAAACATCTGGGCGCCAATTTCTCCATAATTCTCAAGTTTTATTCTCTCTCTCAGACCTGATAATTCAACAACTTTAATAGAGGTTGTCCCAATATCTATCCCTAAAAATCTTTTAAAGGGCTTTTTAAAGGGTGTCCATAACATTAAATATATTATATCATTTTAAAAAAGAAGGTCTATATCTAGTATGTGGAAAAAGCTCAACATAAAAAACTTTGCTTTATCTCTTCTCTTTCCCCGGTTTTGCTTTTGCTGCCAGAAAGAAGGAAGTTATCTTTGTGAAGATTGTCTTTCTACTATTGAAATTTCTGAGCATCAATACTGTCTTTGTCAAAAGCCTCAAAAAATCTGGCAGGGAGGAAAATGTCAAAGATGTGTCTCCCGAAAACTCAACGGCCTTTATTTTGCTGCCCCCTACCAAAATAGTTTAGTTCAAAACTTAATTCACAGCTTTAAATATAAGCCTTTTATAAAAGAGCTCTCAAAACCATTAGCTTCTTTAATAATAAATCATTTTCAATTACTCGACAATCCTCCTGATTTTTTTTACCCCGTTAAATCCCGCGAAGCGGGTGCGAAGCAATTTAACGGGGCTGAATTTCTTCTCCTGTCTATTCCTTTGGAGAAAAGGAAGTTAAAGGAGCGGGGATTTAATCAGGCAGAAGAATTAGCTAAAGAGCTCTCAAAATCCTTGAAAATCCCTTTGTTAAATGATGTCTTAATAAAAATAAAAGAAACTTTACCCCAAGTTGAACTTTCCGGGAAAAAAAGAGAAGAAAATATCAAAGGAGTATTTTTGGTAAAAAATACTGAGAAAATAAGAGGAAGAAAAGTTCTTTTAGTTGACGATGTTTACACAACCGGCTCAACTATGGATGAGGGTGCCCGAGTTTTAAAAACGGCTGGAGCAAAAGAGGTTTGGGGAGTGGTAGTAGCCAGAGGATAAAAGAGAATTAGAAATTAAGAATTATGAATAAAAAAACCGGCTTTGCCGGTTTTAACTTTGCGGAGGGGGTGAGATTTGAACTCACGAGGGCCTTTCAGCCCTAGTAGTTTTCAAGACTACTTGGGACAACCACTCCCGACCCCTCCCAGCATAAGTTTGTATCTTTTCTGAATGTTTGGATTATGGGTGCCTATTAAATCAAAGTACTTCATAATCTCGCTCTGATTTTCTAATTGGACATTTCTTTTGTTACGAATCTTTGGAGAAAAATCTAATTCTTTCAATATTCTAACAACCGAAGAACAAAGTGATGTTGAGTAACTCGTAAAACATAATCGCGGATAACAATAAGTTCTCCCATTAATTCGGTGATATTCGCGAAATAGACATCCATCTGTATCAATCAAACCTTTGATACAAGAAATTTTAAAAGATTTGTTCCTTTTAATCCATTCGGGAATATCCAAGTTTTGTTTTAATTTGTTGCCGATTTTTAAACCTATTGATTTACAAAACATTACTAATTTTGTGCGTGAAACAACAACATCAACTGTCGACTTATGTTTATTATAAATACTTGGTTCTACTTTAAAAAGTTTTTTTATAAGACTCCTGACAAAAATACTATAAAGTTTCTCGGTCCCGCGATTTAGTGAAACAATCACTTGTTTTTTCGCAATTCCACCATCACCAATCATAATTCCGACAAATTCAGCTAGTTCTTCTGAGAAACGTGGTTTTTTAATTGGTTTAGTAACTCCAACAATGAGGTTTTTTCTATATTTGCCTTCTCTTTCCCACCACTCATACCATTTCTTTTTCCAATATTCAAGATCTCCTCCAATCCTTCCATATTTTTTTAATACCGCCTTTGCTCCTGCAGATGAACCAAGTGCTGTGTACCAATACCTGTCTCTTAACTCAATATTTGGAGGTATTTGGATTTTAGCTTTTTGAGACAAATCCTGAACTACTCTCAGGGGCATAGAGTATTTTTCTCTTTTCCAGTCATTGAAAGTTCTTTTATGTACACCTATTATATCTGTGAGTTCAGCCCAAGAAAGTTTTAATTTACCCACTGTTTTTGATAAAAAATGATACTGTTCACCAACTGGAAAAATAACTCTCTTTTCCATTTTAGAATTTAACAGTTCGGCCATTATTCCATTTTAACACTTTAAAGATATAAAAACAACCTAACTTCTTCTCAGATTCTATCTAAAAATAAAAAAGGCGGAGAGGGTGGGATTCGAACCCACGAAGGGATATTACTCCCTTACCTCATTAGCAGTGAGGGGCACTAGACCACTATGCGACCTCTCCTTATTTTAATTTTAACCATTAAAGTTGTTTAAGTCAAATTGAAATTTAATTAATTTTATGATATATTTTATTAGTATTTGCCCTCGTAGTTCAATGGATAGAATGCGAACTTGCGGAGTTTGTGATAGAGGTTCGACTCCTCTCGAGGGCACCATCGAGGAGAAGTCAACGATTTTCTGGTCGTCTCGCTTCGCTCGGCGACCAGATTGAAAGGAATTTTAGGCGAAAAAATCAATTGGCGGTAAAAGAAAATTTTTTCATTTTTAATTTACTCAAGGTCGATTTTTTAATTTTTTATTAAATTTAAATATAGATAATGAAAATGCCTACTTGGATAATTTATGGAATAATAGCCTCTTTATGTTTAGGAAGTTATGTGATTGCTTCTAAAATTGCTATTTCTGGAAAATATTTTGAAAGAATTAGTCCGGCCTGGACTGCCCTATTTATGCTTTTAGGGATTGCGGTTATATTTATAATCGCTGTGATCAAAGAGGGCTTCCCAATGCCTATTAGCAAGCCTGATATTGGATTTGCTGTTTTGTCTGGCATTCTTTGGGGATTAGGAATGTATTTTGTTTTGAAGGCGATAGCTATTGGAGCAGATGTAGCGAAACTGACTCCACTTTATAATACGAACACTTTAGTAGCAGTACTCTTGGGAATTATTTTGCTACATGAGTTGCCCAAAGCAGGTGACATTGCAAGAGTGGCAGTTGGAGCAGTGTTAATTGTGGCTGGAGCAATTTTGGTAAGCTTCAGGTAGGGGCGTAGTATTTGAGAAAGATTTTGTGTGAGGCAGCAATAAACATAATAAACATTTTTGATTAATATTTATGAGTAAAAGCGGGTTTGTTTTATCTGAAAGAATTTGCCGCCAAAGAAAAACTTGAAATTGTTAAAGAACGCGGCGAAGCCGCTCCGAATTTTTTGGGGCTTCATCGCCGCCAAAGGCGACGAAAAAAGTTCGAACTATTTTCAATATAGTGCACAGCAAATTTTCTTTTATGAATCTCTCTACTCCCATTGAACAAATTCCTCGGGTTGGTCTCCAATATCAAAGAAGATTAAAAAAATTGGGGATAAAAACTGTTCAAGATCTTTTTTTTCATTTTCCTCATCGCTATGAGGATTTTTCAAAGATAATTCCAATTTCAAAAGCCGAGCCCGGTGGCCCTTTTTGTTTTCAAGGAAAAATTTTAGATATAAAAAACATCTACACTTCCAGAAAAAGAATGGTTTTAACCCAGGCAACTATTGGCGATAAAACCGGAAAACTAAAAGTAATTTGGTTTAACCAACCCTATCTCATCAACACTTTTAAAAAGGGGGATTATGTTTGTTTGGCAGGAAAAATAGCAAAAAAAGGAAGCGCAAAATATTTATCCAGCCCGGCCTATGAGAAAATTCCCCTAACACCTAATACCTATAACCTAACACCTCATCTAACCCATACCGGAAGATTAATTCCGGTTTATCCAGAAACAGAAGGATTATCCTCAAGGTGGTTAAGATTTATTGTCAAACCTCTTCTGATAAAATTAAAAAACCAAATTTCAGATTCTCTGCCAGAAAAAATCAGAAAAAAATATGAATTTTTACCCCTCCAAAAAGCAATTTGGCAAATCCATTTTCCTGACTCTTTGAAGTTAGCCCAAGAAGCAAAAAAAAGATTTGCCTTTGAGGAGTTATTTAATCTTTCACTTTTTGTTTTAAGAGAAAGAGTGAAATTAGCCAGAGAAAAAGCAATTCCCATTCCTTTAAATCTGGCTCTTATTAAAGAATTTACTAAAAGCTTACCTTTTAAACTAACCGATGCTCAAAAGAAATCTGCCTGGCAGATATTAAAAGATTTAGAAAAACCTAGACCAATGAACCGGCTTTTGGAGGGTGACGTTGGCTCTGGGAAAACAGTGGTTGCAGCTATGGCTGCCTTAAATGTAGCTAAAGCTGGTTTTCAAATCGCTTTTATGGCACCGACAGAAATTTTAGCCAAACAGCATTATAAAACCCTAAATGGATTTTTAAACCCCGTCCCCTATGCTCGGCGTGATTTAACCAAACAGAATGCTAAAGGCTTAGGGGGCGGGGTGAATATTGGATTAATCACCGGCAAAGAAAGTTATTATGACAATAAAAAAATTACCAGAAAAGAACTTTTGAGAAAATTGGAGGAAGGGAAAATTGATATTTTAATTGGTACTCACGCCTTAGTCCAGGAAGGGGTAAAATTTGGAAAACTGGCTTTGGTAATCTTAGATGAACAACATCGTTTCGGCGTAGAGCAACGGGCCCGTCTCTGCCAACAACCAAAGTTTATCCCTCATCTTTTGTCAATGACTGCCACTCCTATCCCCCGCACCCTGTCTTTAACAGTTTTTGGCGACCTTGATTTATCTATTATTGATGAATTGCCCAAAGGTAGAAAAAAAATAATTACAAAAATCGTCCAGTCGAAAGATAAAAAAGAAACCTATAATTTTATCAGAGCCGAAGTTAAAGAGAACCGCCAAGTTTTTGTAATCTGTCCTCGGATTGAACCCGTCAAAACCTCTCCAGAAAATTTAGACGGTGAACTTTCACAGCAGGTATTAAGTTGGATGGAGGTAAAAGCAGTAAAAGATGAATATCAGAAACTTTCAAAAGAAATTTTCCCTGACTTAAAAATCGGCATGCTCCACGGCAAAATGAAAACTCAAGAAAAGGAAAAAGTAATGAAAGATTTTAAAGATAAGAAAATTGATATTTTAGTATCAACTTCCGTCGTTGAAGTGGGGGTTGATATTCCTAATGCGACAGTAATGATGATTGAGGGTTCAGAAAAATTCGGTTTAGCCCAACTTCATCAGTTCAGAGGTAGAATAGGACGTTCTGATTTTCAATCTCACTGCTTTCTATTTACAGATGCGCTAGGCGTCGTAACAAACCGACGACTAAGAGCACTTCTCTCTTGCGAGAATGGTTTTGAGTTAGCGGAAAAAGATTTGGCAATCCGGGGACCCGGAGATTTTTCTGGTTCAAGGCAATGGGGAATTCCCGACCTGGCTATGACTTCTCTAAAAGATATATTTTTAGTTGAAAAAGTAAGACAAATTGCAAAAAAATTATTAGAAGAGGACCCAGAATTAAAAAAATATCCCCTATTGCAAAAGAGATTAAAAAATTTTGGAGAAAAAATTCACCTGGAGTAAATTATTTCCTTACTTTCTCAGTTGGCCAAAAACCCATGTATTTGCCAAACATCCACCTGGTTTGGGCATCCAAAGCTGGTAAAGAAGTAAAAAATATCATAATTAAGGGAAGTAAAAACCACTCGGTTGCTAAAACCAGATATTTAACGCGGCCGTATTGAGGTGGCTTTGGAGGAAGTAAAAGGATACTAAAATAAGCTGAACTAATTAATCCGACCATGGCTAAGGTTAAAATACGACTTATTATCTTGGGTAAATTATAGGAAATTAAAGTCTGGGAAAAATCAGGTCCTCCCAAAACTAAAGGCAACCAACCTAACAAAAAAATCATAATTGAAACAGTTGCCCAAGACCAATGGCTTTCAATTATTTCAAATCCCTGAGAAAATTTTTTTGAAAGAGGGATTTTTTTGTTCTTCAGGAAACCAAAAAGGAAAAAAGCAATATCCCCTACTCCGTAAGCCCACCTTCGTTGCTGTTTGTAAATATTAATTATTGTCCGGCGAAAATTCTTTGCGACATTAGCATCCATCGAAACCGGATAAAAAATTGGACAAACCTGGTAATCTCCGTCATATTTTAAAAAACATTGCCAAAAAATTCTCGAATCATCAGAAACAACCCCAGAATCTTTAAAGCCGACTTCAAAGAGAGCCTGAAAACTCATTGAATGAGAAGAAAAAGTAACTAACTTTTCCGGCCTTTCCTGGTTCATAGTATGCCAAAAAGTTGAAGAAAAAGAAAAAACTCGAGAAAGTACTGGAGCTACCCAGATATTATTAATGTAAAGAGGAATGGGCTGGAAACTAGTTCTAGTCGGTTTGGGACAAGTTAAGTAATGCCAGGTTACACAGCTGAAGTATTTTTTAAAAACACAAGTATCAGCATCCAAAGAAGAAACAATAATATTTTGGTAGGGAATTTTCAGGGGATCAATAATGAGAAGTTTTGCTTTTTTAGCCGCCCAGGTCTCATTGGAACCTTTGCCGGCAATTTCTCCTAGCAAATTTGCCGGATGCCAGGTTATTAAAAACCTAAAGAATTTATTCCCAAACTCTTTCTCAATGACTTGGCTAGTTTTTGCAACCTCTTTTTTTACTTTTTCCTCACAAGCTAAAACCACAATCATTTTATTTTTTGGATAATCAGTATTTTCCAAGGCCAAAAAAGTATCCCGAATAATCTCTAAAGGTTCTTTATACATTGGAAAGATAATTAAATGATAAATATCTTTCCAGTTTTTAAGATTTAATGTGCCAGATGGAAAATGTAAATTATTTAGTTTTCTAATCCAATCAATTTTTTCGTGCTCTTTCATTTTTTGGTAGCCGGCCCGGAGATGAAAGGAAAGATAAATTGTTCTAAAAAACCAAAAAATTACAAAAAGGATAATAAAAATGGCAATTAAAAAGGGTTTTTTCCAAGAAAAAATAATAACCAAAATTAAAGTCGCCCAGGACAAGGCCCCGGGAAGAACTTCAAAAAACCTATAAACCATCTTATCTTTTGAATTTTTAAGGTCGGCGGCTCGAGAAATTTTTAAATAAAATTTATTCTTATCCATTAGTTGTTTTTTGATATTTAAAATAGAGGCGGCCCCATGGGTAGTCGAAACCCAGTTTTTTGGATGAAAACCAAATGTCCTAACCACTAGACGATGGGGCCAAACTATATTAGTTTATCTTAAAAATTGAAAAAAAGCAAGAAAAAAGTTAAGATAAATTACATGATAATTTTAGCTATTGAAACTTCTTGTGATGATACCTGTATAGCAATAGTAGAAGCTAAGGGACAGAAAAAACCTTGTTTTAGTATCTTGTCCAATATTGTTTCCTCCCAGGTAAAAATTCACCAGAAATGGGGAGGAGTATATCCAACATTAGCAAAAAGAGAACATCAGAAAAATTTGCCTTTGGTATTGAAAAGAGCTTTAAACAAAGCCAAGGACCCAAAAGCTGATTTAGTTGCCATAACTGTTGGGCCAGGATTAGATCCTTGTTTGTGGACAGGAGTGAATTTTGCTAAAGATTTAGCCAAAAAATTAGACCTGTCAATAATTCCTGTAAATCATATTGAGGCTCATATCTATGCCAACTGGCTTTCGCCGGTTGGCATATCTCAAATCTTTCCTGCGATTTGTTTAGTGGTTAGTGGAGGGCATACTCAATTGATTTTAATGAAAAATCACGGAAATTACCAAATCCTCGGTGAAACAAGAGATGACGCGGCTGGCGAATGCTTTGATAAAATAGCCAGAATTTTAGGGTTAGGATATCCCGGCGGTCCATTAATTGCTGCCGAGGCAGCAAAACTAAAAACTAAAAACTATCAACTAAAAATTAAATTGCCGAGGCCGATGATCTACCAAAGAAATTATGATTTCAGTTTTTCAGGGCTAAAAACAGCAGTTTTATATAATTTCAAAAGCCAATCAGAAAAAATCAGGAAATCAAAAAAATATATCCAAGCAATATCTGCTGAAGCTCAACAAGCAATAGTTGATGTTTTGATTAAAAAAACCATTCGAGCTGCCAAAGATTATAAAGCAAAAACTATAATTCTTGGCGGCGGGGTTGTAGCCAATAATGAATTGCGTAAGCAATTTATGTCAAATGTCAAATGTCAAATGTCAAATGTCAAATTCTTGGTTCCGCCAAAAAAATTCTGTACTGATAATGCGACAATAGTGGCGGTAGCTGGCTATTTTCATTACTTAAGAGTTGAAATCAAAAATTGGCAAGAAATTAAAGCTGAAGCTAACCTCAGGATATGTTAAAATAAATCTATGGAACTTCCAAAAGTCTACAATCCTAAAAAAGTTGAAAGGAAAATTTACAATCTCTGGGAAAAGAGTGGCTTTTTTAATCCTGATAAATTGCCTAAGTCACATAAAAAACCTTATTGCATTGTCATTCCGCCGCCAAATATTACCGGTTCCTTGCACATGGGTCACGCCCTGAATGTGACTTTGCAGGATATTTTAATCCGCTGGAAACGGCTTCAGGGATATAAAACTCTCTGGCTTCCAGGAACCGACCATGCCGGTATTGCCACTCAATACGTGGTGGAAAAAGAACTAAAAAAAGCAGGTATTACTCGTTTTGATTTGGGCCGAGAAAAATTTATTAAAAGAGTTTGGCAATGGAGAAAAAAGTATGGAAATATCATTTTGGAACAATTTAAGCAATTGGGCTGTTCTTTAGATTGGACGAGAACCCGTTTTACCATGGACAAAGATTATGTTCGGGCAGTGGAAACTGCCTTTCAACACTATTATAAAAATGGTTGGATTTACAAAGGAAAGAGGGTGGTCAATTGGTGCCCGAGGTGCCAAACTTCATTGTCTGATTTGGAAATTGAATACAAAGAAGAAAAAGGGAAATTATGGCGTATTAAATATCCGCTAGCAAAAAAAGTCGAAAGTCGAAAGTCGAAAGTCATTGTGGTGGCGACAACCAGGCCGGAAACAATGCTGGGAGATACGGCAGTAGCAGTAAATCCTAAAGATAAAAGATACAAAGATTTAATCGGCAAAAAAGCAATTTTGCCTTTAGTTAATCGTAAAATTCCCATTATTGCTGATAGACTGGTGGACCCTGAATTTGGAACAGGAGCGGTAAAAATTACTCCGGCTCACGATTTAAATGATTACGAAATTTCTTTGAGGCACAATTTACCAATGGTTCAAGTGATTGATGAAAAAGCTAAGATAACCAAAGAGGCTCCTCTTCCCTATCAGGGGATGAAGATTTTTGAAGCTCGCCAAAAAGTGATAAAAGACTTAAAAGAACTGGGGCTTTTAGAAAAAGTTGAAGATTATACTCACCAAATTCCCAAATGTTATCGCTGTTCTGCCATTTTAGAATTAATTCCTTCTGAGCAATGGTTTTTGAAAATGAAAGAACTTGGCAAAATGGCAATTGGGGCAGTGAAATCAGAGAAAGTGAAATTTATTTCCAAGAGTTTTGAGAAAATTTATTTTGATTGGTTAAAAAACATAAAAGATTGGTGCGTCTCTCGTCAGATTTGGTGGGGCCATAAAATTCCTCTCACAGATACCAAGGATGTCTTAGATACCTGGTTTTCTTCAGCCCTTTGGCCTTTTGCTACTTTAGGTTGGCCAAAAAAAACAAAAGACCTCAAAAAATTTTATCCAACTGATACTCTTATTACTGACCGGGGTATTATTAATCTTTGGGTGGCTAGAATGATTTTTTCTGGAATGGAATTTATGAAAAAAGTTCCGTTTAAAAATGTCTATATCCATGCCACAGTCTTAACCAGGGAAGGAAAAAGAATGTCAAAATCTCTTGGCACAGGAGTGGACCCAATAAATCTTATTGAAAAATACGGGGCCGATGCCACTCGTTTTGGGATTGCCTGGCAAATTATGGGAGGGCAAGATATAAGATTTGTGGAAGATAATATTGTAATGGGGAGAAAATTTTGTAATAAGATTTGGAATGCAACACGCTTTATTTTGCTACAAATCAAAACCAACGGAGAACGGTTCTCCGCTAATCTAAGAAAGGGTAAAAATTTAACGGCTGCCGATAAAAGAATATTGAAGCTATTAGATAAAACAATAAAACAGGCTAATAAATATTTAGAGAGTTTTCAATTTGGTAAGGCGGCTCATATACTTTATGATTTTTTCTGGCATGACTTCTGCGACATATATATTGAAAGAGCTAAAATCCAGAAAGATAAAAAAAATACCCAAAAAATATTATTATATGTATTACTAAATTCTCTAAAACTTCTGCATCCTTTTATGCCCTTTATCACCGAAGAAATCTATCAAAAATTGCCGATTAAAAATAAAAAAAGGTCTCTAATGATTGAGGAATGGCCCAAATAGTCGATGAAGGATTCGCCTTCATCTCCACCTTCGCCACCTTCGGTGGCTCGGTGTTTAATGGTTGAAATCTGGCCCAAGCCATTTTCTTAATTGCGAAGCAAATTAAAAATGAACTATTTTTTCTTAATCATCTTAGCTTTTTTGCCTAGTATTATCTGGCTTCTTTTTTATCTCCGTAAGGACGCTCATCCTGAATCAAATCAGATGATTTTAAAAATTTTCTTTTATGGAATGTTGGCAGCTATTCCAGCAGCTTTAATCGAGCTGGGAATTTTTGAGGTCTTTAATAAATTAAGCCCACTCATTTCTAAATGGGTAGGGATAAATCTTTCTTCAATCCTTATCACCATCTTAAGTATTTTTATTGGAGTAGCTTTAATTGAGGAAATTATAAAATATTTAGTAGTTAAAGAAAAAGTCTTAAATAATCCAGAATTTGATGAACCAGTGGACGCCATGCTTTATATGATAATTGCCGCCCTGGGTTTTGCTGCTTTGGAAAATATTCTCATTTTATTTCCACTGGGTCCCGCTTTTCTAATAGGAGAAGCTTTGGCACTTATATCTCTCCGTTTTGTCGGAGCAACATTTTTACATGCTCTTTGCTCAGGATTAGTGGGTTATTTTCTGGGATTATCTTTTTTTGAAACAAAAAAACGAGGGAAATTAATTTTGATAGGGTTGGGGATAGTTATTGTCTTGCATGGTCTCTATAATTTTTCTATAATAGTGATGAAAGAAGAGGTAAGGCTTATAATACCTATAATTATTTTAATTGGTCTTGCCATTGTTATTTCTTTTGGTTTCAAAAAGTTAAAAAAAATGGCGAGCGTCTGTAAAATTAGATAAAAAAACGCGGAACCGTTCGCTCAGCTCTACTGTAATTTGCTTCGCAAATTAAATATGTCTTTTCTCGAAAAATTAAAAACCAAGCTTCCGAAGGAAGCGAAGGTGGAAAAGAAGACGAAGTCTTCTTTGACTAAAGGAATAGGGATTGAAAAAGAATTTGAGGAAAAACTGAAATCCGGTCCAAATTTTGCCGTCCAAAATTCAGAAAAGCCTGCCCCTCCGAATTTTGTTGCCAAAAGCCTGGAGGAATCTGATCAAACAAAAGAAAAGTCAAAAGAGAAAAAGAGATTAAAAGTTAAAGAGAAATTCACTAAATCTAAGCCAGAGATCCAGGAAGCAATAAAAGAAGGAAAAATTAAAAAAGAAAAGTGGTTTGAGGCAGAAGGAGAGTTGGCGGTTGATGTTTATCAAACAGAGAAAGAACTTGTTATCCTTTCTGCTATTGCTGGCCTGAAGCCAGAAGACATAAATATTTCTGGCCAAGGAGACGTAGTGATAATAAGAGGGAGGCGGGAAAGACCAGTTAAAGATGAAGAAAGAAATTATTTTTATCAGGAATGTTACTGGGGACCATTTTCAAAAGAAATTATTTTACCAGTAGAAGCTGACATCTCCAAAGCTGAAGCTTCAATGACAGAAGGGATTTTGATTATAAGAATACCGAAAATTGAAAGAGAAAAGGAAAAGAAAATAATAGTTAAAGAATAAATAATTTTCTTCCCCTTTCATTCTCTTTCAGCAGCAAAAAGTCACTGTGCTCAGCGCAGTGGCTTTTTGGTGCTGGGGAGGAGATTCGAACTCCTATGATCTTACGATCGATAGCTCCTAAAGCTATTACGTCTACCAATTCCGTCACCCCAGCACTTTTTTAATTTACGAAGTAAATTACAGTAGAGCTGAACGAACGGTTATTAATTATCTTACCTCTAAACTATATAAAAATCCGCCTTTTCGTTCTTCCCGAAAAAAGATAATTTCGCTCCTTTCTATGTAATGCCGACTATAAGTTTGACAATGCCTGGAACAGCTTTGGCTACAAAGCCAATGGCTAGTCCAATCATTGCATAAATGATATAATTTCTTCCGGTGACTATTCTGTCAGGCATACCGGCAGCGGTCAGAAGAAAAATGGCTCCCATAATTACAAAGACGGTGGCAAGGGCTAACAAAAAAACAAATATCCAATCAGTAACATTATAGATAGCTTGTAACATACAACAGGCCCCCCAGTCCTCTATCGATACAAAATCACCGATTGGACAAGTACGACCATCTGGAAGTATTATCGTTTTAGTTATTTTACATGTCTTAGGAACCTGAGCTAAAATTAAAGTCGGGAAAAATAAGAAAGCTAAAATACTTAACAAAACCAAAACTGAAAAGATTTTTTTCATTTTTACTCTTTATATTTTTAAGTTTTTTTACTCGACCTTTGCTTTTTAAAAATCTTATTTTTAAGGTGATGGGGGTGAAACTCCTATTATTTCTCTTAACACAGAAATTAGGCCCTTGGCAAGTAAAATAATGGCTAATCCGATTAATGTCCATAAAATTATTTTCTTAGCTGTCTCAATTCTTTTAGGATCTCCACCGGCTGTTAAAAAGAAAAATGCAGCAATCATTATCATTATGGGAGCAATGGCTATAGCAACCCAAAAAATAAAATTGACAATTGCATTTAGAAGGTCTTCGAAACTCTCAGCTTCTAATGGATTTTCAATTTCAATAATCTGAGCCATTAAAACAGAAGTGGGTAGTAAGGTTAAAGTTCCAATAAAAATTAATAAAAATATTTTTTTCATTGTTTTATTTTACTCCATTTCTAATTTTTAGTAAATACCAAACCATAATGGTAAGCTCCGGCTGTAAATTCCTTCTTAAGTTTAAGTTTAGCATCTTTTGCCATTTTTTTGACTGAATCTGCTGAAACCCTTCCTTTTTTAGGGCCGAAGGGAATTTTGGGTAGCCAATCAACAACTAAAATTTCTCCTCCTTTTTTTAAAATCCTTTTTGCTTCAGAAAAGACCCTTTTTTTATTTTCTATCTGAAACAAAAGATTGGTCATTAGAACTAAATTACAACTTTTTTCAATAATATCCACCTTTTTTTCTACATTGGCACGAATTGTTTCAATATTTAAAACTTTCTCCAGTTTTGCCCTGCTTTGAAGAGCGGAAAGCGGCTCCTCTAAGATATCAATAGCATAGACTTTCCCTTCCTCCAATCTTTTAGCCAAAGGAATAACCCAACCGCCAGAACCACAACCAAAATCACAAGCTGTCATATCTTCTCGCAAATTAATATTATTTAATACTTTATTTGGATTTAGAAAACCCTCCATTTTAAATATATACAGATGAAGCCACCCGGTCTCCTTCTTCTAATCTCATTATTTTCACTCCCTGAGTAGCCCTTGATAACTTTGCAATGGTGGCTATTTTAGTTCTTATCACCTGCCCTTTCTGAGAAATAACGATTAAATCCTCTTCCAATCCTGACAAAATCTTGGAAGCTATCAAATCCCCGGTTTTTGAAATTATTTTCGCTGTTTTAATCCCTGAACCTCCCCTCTTCTGCAATCTGTACTCTCTTAAATCAGTTCTTTTCCCATATCCATTTTCAGTCACCACTAATAAATAATTTTTTTCCTTTTTTAAACTTTTAACTTTCAACTTTGAACTTTGAACTTTTATTATGTCCATCCCCACTACCTTATCTCCCTTTCTTAGTCTAATTCCTTTCACGCCCGCGGCCTGCCTTCCCATTTCCCTAATATCTTGTTCTTTAAATCGGATGGTCTGCCCTTTTTTTGTCGTTAAAATTACCTCATCCTGGCCAGTACTTTTACAAACTTTCTTCAACAAATCATTTTTTTTAAGAGTTATGGCGGTTAATCCTGATTTTCGAACATTTTTAAATTCCTCAAGTTTAGTTTTCTTAATTATACCATTTTGGGTAACCATTACTAAATATTTTATACTCTGATCAGCATCTACTTTCCCTAAGGGAAAAATAGATAAAACTTTTTCTTGCTGAGTTATTTCCAGAAAATTGAGAAGACCTCGCCCCCTGGCCACTCGAGTTCCTTCAGGGATTTCATAAACAAAAGTTCTAAAGACTTTTCCCGAATCAGTAAAGAAAAATAAAGAATCATGGGTATTAGCTAAAAGAAAATGCTCAACAATGTCATCTTGTAAGGTTTTCATCCCTAAAATTCCCTTACCTCCTCTTCTTTGAATTTTATAAACAGTAGGATTTATTCTTTTAATGTAGCCCCCCTGGGTTAAGGTAATAATTGTCTCTTCTTCGGGGACTAAATCTTCTAAAGACAGCTCACCAATTTTTTGAGTACTTACTTTTGTTCTTCTTTCATCCCCAAAATTCTCCTTCAAAACCTTCAATTCTTTTTTAATAACCTCTTTTATTTTTTGAGCGCTTTTTAGAATTGCTGTTAATTCTCGAATCTCTTTTCTTTTTTGAATTAACTCCTCTTCAATTTTTTTTCGCTCAAGTTTGGCCAAGGTTGAAAGCTTTGTCTCCAGAATAGCATTGGCTTGAATCTCAGTTAATTTAAATCGTTTTATAAGATTTTTCTGGGCCTCTCCGCGGTCAGCCGAAGCTTTAATTGTTTTAATAACAGCATCGATTTTAGTTAGACATTTATCTAATCCTTCTAAAATATGGGTTCTCTCTTTAGCTTTTTCTAAATCAAACTTTGTTCTCAGATATATTACTTCTTTTCGGTGTGAAATGAAGTAATTTAAGACTTCATTCAAGGGTAAAACTCTGGGCTGGATTCTTTCTACCAGGGCTAACATGTTCAGATAAAAAGTTTTTTGAAGATCGGTGAATTTATAAAGACGGTTTAAAATCTTTTGGGGATAAGCATTTGACTTTAGGTCGATGACGATTCTCATTCCTTCTTTGTCTGATTCGTCCCTAATATCTTTAATTCCCTCAATCTTCTTTTGCTGAACTAAATCAGCAAATTGTTTTACTAAGGATGACTTTTGAACCTGAAAAGGAATTTCATTGATTATAATTCGGAGGCGGCCACTCTTTTTACTTTCAACAACTTCTGCCTTGCCTCTCATAACTATTGGTCCTTTTCCTTGAGAATAGGCAGTAATTATCTCTTTCTGGTCGTAAATTATTCCTCCAGTTGGAAAATCCGGTCCCTTAATAAATTTAAAGAGGTCAACAGTCGTAGCTTTGGGATGGTCGATTAAATAAATAGCAGCATCTGAGACTTCCGAAAGATTGTGGGGAGGAATGTTAGTAGCCATACCAACGGCAATCCCCAAAGAACCATTCAATAAAAGTTGAGGTAAGGGAGAAGGCAAAACAGTAGGTTCCTTTCTGGTAGCATCATAATTATCAACAAAATCAACTGTATTTTTTTCAATGTCTTTAAGCATCTCTTCGCCAATTTTTGAGAGCCGAGCTTCGGTGTAGCGTTGGCTGGCCGGAGGATCTGAATCTAAACTTCCAAAATTTCCTTGACCATCAATAAGTGGATAACGCAATGAGAAATCCTGAGCCATTCTCGCTAATGCCTCATAAATTGGGGCATCTCCGTGAGGATGGAAAGTCCCCATGCAAAAACCCGTAACTGCTGCCGATTTTCGGTATTTAGCTGCGTGACCTAATCCCATCTCATGCATGGCATACAAAATTCTCCGATGAACTGGCTTTAATCCATCTCTAACATCGGGTAAGGCCCGAGAAACAATTACTGACATGGCATAATCGATATAGCTTTCTTTCATCTCCTCAGTTATTTCCCGGGGCTTGATATAGCCTATTTCAGTTGTTGTTTTTTGAGAGTTATTCTTCATTGATTTCTGGTATCTCTAATTTTGGTAATTCTTTTAATTTTTCATTAAAAGAAGGTATTTTAAATTCTTTTTGAAAAGCTTCTCCTTTAAAGCTTTTTATTCTTTGTTGAAAACTCTTAACCCACCAAATCAGAAGCGAAAATCCAATAATAACAACTACTGACCAAAGGATTATTTTTCTTATATATTCTGGTTGATTCCGAAGTTTTTGTAACATTTAGGGTTTTAATACCACCACTTTCAAACCTTCTTCTGATAAATCTTTTTTCTTAATTAATAATTTATTTAAGGTCTCTGGTCTTTTCATTCCCATCACTTTTAAAAATTTATCAACTCCTTCCAGTTTTAACTTTAATTTAGGGATTTGATAATGCATAGGTATTATAATTTTAGGTTCAATTTGAGAAATTATCTTTGCAGCTGTCTTTGAATCAATAGTATAAACTCCTCCGATTGGAATTATTAAAATATCAATGTTATTGATTTTTTCGAGTTGGTCTGGGGTCAACTCTTTTTGGCCAATATCTCCGAGATGACAAAGTTTCATTCCTTCTGTGGCAATGGTATAAATAGTATTGTTTCCCCTCTGTCTTCCCTGAGAATCATCGTGGAAAGAGAAAATTCCCTGAATGTAGATTTCTTTTATCTCATACTCTCCCGGGCCATCAATTAAAAAGGGATTACCTTTTATTGCCTTAGAATTATCATGATCTCGATGATGATGAGTGATTAATAAAATATCAGCCTCTATTGAAGGAAGTTTTAAGCCAAGAGTTTCATCAAAAGGGTCAATAACAATATTTACCGGGTTGTTTTTCTTTTGGTTAGTTATTATTTTAAAGCAAGATTGACCGTGCCAAGTAATTTGCATTATTTAATTTTATCATAACTCTTGAAAAAATCAATAAAGTTCGTTATAATGGATAGCATGAAAGATATTTTTGAAAAAAATAATTTATTGAAGCCGCCGAAAGTTGGTGAAATTATTGAGGGCCAAATTATTGGTAAAGGACGCTCATCTGTTTTTTTTAATTTAGGGCCTTTGGGAACAGGAATAATTTATGGAAAAGAGCTTCAAGAAGCTAAGGATAGTTTAAAAGATTTAAAAATTGGTGATAGTATTTTTGTAAAAATAGTAGATCTCGAAAATGAAGAAGGCTATATTGAATTATCTTTAAAACAGGCTGGCCAAGAACTCACCTGGGAAACCCTCAAAGAGAAAAAAGAAAAAAATGAGACCCTGAAAGTTAAAATTTTAGGAGCAAATAAGGGAGGCTTACTGACAGAGATTTTAGGGACTCCTGCTTTTTTGCCAGTATCACAATTATCTCCAGAACACTATCCTCGGGTTGAAGGAGGAGATTCATTAAAAATTTTAAGAGGGCTTCAAAAATTTATAGGAAAAGAATTGGAAGTAAAAATCCTTAATCTTTCCCAAAAAGAAGGAAAATTTATTTCGAGCGGAGCAAGAAACAAGATTCTGCCGAGCGAAGCGAAACGGGTTCTTATTTTATCTGAAAAAGCAAAAGAAATTGAGAAAATAAAAGAAGCTTTAAAAGGCTATAAAGTAGGAGATGTAGTTGAGGGAGAAATTAGCGGGCTGGTTGACTTTGGAGCTTTCATGTTTTTTGGCAAAGGTCTCGAGGGTTTAATCCATATCTCTGAATTTGATTGGGCAATAGTTCAAGACCCTTCTAAAATTGTCAAGGTTGGGCAAAAAATTCGAGCAAAGATTATTGAAATTTCAGATAATAAAGTCTTTTTATCTTTAAAAGCTCTAAAAAGAGATCCCTGGAAAAATATTGAGAAAAAATATAAAAAAGGCGATAAGGTTTCGGGCAAGGTAACTAAATTTAATCCTTTTGGTGCATTTGTTCAGATTACGCCAAAAATCCAGGGACTAGTCCATATTTCCGAATTTGGAACAAAATCTAAAATGGAAGAAATTTTAGAGATTGATAAAAAATATGATTTTCAGATTTTATCAATTGACCCAAAAGAGCACCGAATGAGTTTAAAATTAGTGGAAAGTCGATGAAGCTAAAGCTTCATCTCCAGCGTCGGTTTAATAAATTAAACCTTACTAAATGAAGAAATTAATTAAAAATTTTATTTTCGTAATTTTAATTTTCCTGATTATCTCGGGTATCTTTACCTTGTTTATCTCACCGCTTGAAAAAGAAAAAGAAATTTCTTTAACTCAATTAGTTGAAGAAATTAACCAGGAAAAAATTAAACAAATTACTATTTCTGGTTCAGAGCTTCAGATAATATACCAAGATGATACTAAAGCTAAATCTAGAAAAGAAACAGAAACAGCTTTATCTGAATCTTTAATAAATTACGGAATAGATAAAGAAAAATTAAAAAAAGTGGAAATTGAAACAAAAAAAGAAAAAGAAAGTTTGTTTTGGTTATGGTCAACTCTAATAATTCTGCTTCCTTTAGTTTTATTTGGTTTATTTTTCTGGATGATGTTCCGTCAGGCCAAAACCGGAGTAATGCAGGCTTTTAATTTTTCAAAAGCCAAAGCTCGGCTTTTTGGCGCTGAAGGTCATCCAAAAGAAAAAATCAGTTTCAAAGATGTTGCCGGCTTAGAAGAGGCAAAAGAAGAACTAAAAGAAATCGTTGATTTCTTAAAAAATCCCAAAAAATATTTAAAGATGGGGGCGAGGATACCAAGAGGAGTTTTATTGATGGGGCCAGCTGGAACAGGAAAATGTGTAGTTGGAAGTACATTTATCTTAACTTCCAAGGGCTGGATAAAAATTCAAGATGTCCCTAAATATTTCAGAGTAAATGAAGAAAATCAAGTAGCCGGCGCTGAAGTTTTCAGTATTAATCTAAAAACTTTAGAAAAGAAAAAAAACTTAGCCTCTCATTGGTATAATTTAGGGAAGCAAAAAACAATTAAGATAACTTCTCGCAATGGAATCTCTCTTGAAGGAACACTAGAACATCCGGTAGTGATTACGGATAGAGATGGTAAAATGAAATTCAGAAAGTTAGAGGAAATTAAAAAAGGTGACCTTTTAGTTGTTAATTACAACCATCAAGTTTTTGGGAATTATAAAATTTTACCTGATAAGGAAACTGCTTATTTATTGGGTCTACTTTTGGGCGATGGCGGTTTATCAATTAAAAATAGAATATATTTTAGTAATGCAAATAAACAATTAGTTAAATTTGTTAAAAATTATTTCCAAAAATATTTTGGTGTTATTCTTCATAAGGCTAAATCTAGAAAATACGATTGGCTCATTTCTGATTGGAAAGCTAAAGAAAAATTAAGAGAATATGGTATTTCAGAAAGTCATGCTAGAGGCAAAGAAATTCCAGAAAGTATAATATCCGGTCCTAAAGAATATCAAACTGAATTTATTAAGGGCTTATTTGACACGGATGGATCAGCAGGCCTCAAAAATTCGATTTTACAATTAGCCAGTGCCTCAAAGACACTAATTGCCCAGCTTCAAGTTCTGCTTCTCAATTTAGGAATAGTAAGCAAGACAAGGAAAAAGCGTTCAAACCAAACTGGCGCTTATTATCATTATTTAGAAGTTTCAGGAGATTTTACTAAAAATTTCGCTCAAGAAATCGGATTTGAAATAGAAGAAAAACAAAAAAAATTAGAAAAGATTCTAGCAAAAAGAAGAAATACAAATGTAAATACAGTTCCTTTTGCTGCAAAGAAAATTGAAACTCTCTGGCAATATTTAAAAAAAGATGGACGAAAATTTAATAGAGCTTTTTATAGAACTCTTACCTATAAGAGTATCAATGAATATATTAATAAAGTCCACAAAAATCCTTCAAAACAAAAGGTAGATAAAATTTTAGAATTTTTTGAGAAAGAAAAAAAATCTATAAGAAATCTTTTAGAATTTAAACAATTATCAAAACTAGCCGATAACACTTTCTTTTTCTCTCCTGTCATTGAAATAGAAAGAGGAAAAGATATAGTATATGATTTTACTGTTCCCAAAACTCATTCATTCGTAGCAAATGGATTAATAAATCATAATACTTTATTAGCAAGAGCAGTTGCCGGTGAGGCTAATGTCCCTTTCTTTTCAATTGCTGGCTCAGAATTTATTGAGATGTTCGTAGGGGTTGGAAGCTCTCGAGTAAGAGATCTTTTCACTACTGCTAAAAAAGCAGCCCCTTCTTTGGTTTTTATTGATGAACTTGACGCTATTGGCAGACACCGGGGAGCTGGACTTGGCGGAGGACATGATGAAAGAGAGCAAACATTAAATCAAATTTTAGTAGAAATGGACGGCTTTGAAAGAGAAACAAATGTGATCATTCTTTCAGCGACGAACAGGCCAGATATCCTGGACCCAGCTCTTTTGCGGCCCGGTAGATTTGATAGAAAAGTAGTTTTGGACTTGCCTGATATTAAGGGCCGGGAAGAAATTCTAAAAATTCATTGTCGAGGAAAACCCTTAGCCCTAAATATTAATTTGAGAGAAATTGCTGAAAGAACCCCAGGGTTTTCTGGTGCTGATATAGCTAATGTTGTCAATGAAGCAGCGATTTTAGCTGCCAGAAGAAACAAAAACCAGGTTTATCAAGAAGAGTTTTTAGAATCAATTGAAAAAGTTTTATTGGGTCCGGAAAGAAAAAGTCATATCTTGTCCAAAAAAGAAAAGGAAATCGCTGCTTTCCATGAAGCAGGTCACGCTTTGGTTTCTGCTTCTCTGCCTGAAGCTGAGCCGGTAAGGAAAATTTCAATTATTGCCAGAGGTATGGCTGCTGGCTATACCTTAAAAATGCCAGCTGAGGAGAGAAAAATTAAAACCAAAAAAGAATTTTTAGCTGAATTGGCAACTTTACTTGGTGGATACTGCGCTGAAAAATTGAAATTTAAAGAAATTACCACTGGGGCAGCTAATGATTTGAAAAGAGCTTCCGACTTAGCTAGAAAGTTGGTTAAAGAATACGGTATGTCTCCTTTAGGACCAATTTCTTTTGGTGAAAAAGAAGAATTGGTTTTCTTAGGAAAAGAGATTTCCGAGCAGAGAAATTATTCTGAAAAAGTAGCCGCTAAAATTGATAAAGAAGTTGAAAAATTTGTCAAAAATGCAGAAAAAGAAGCAACGAAACTTTTATTCAAAAACAAAAATTTACTTGAAAAAATTGCCAAAACCTTAATTGAAAAAGAAACCATTGAAAAAGAGGAATTTGAGAGTTTAATTAAAGGAGAAAGGAAAACAGCCTACAAGAAATCCTTGTCAAAAACTGAAAAGCCAGTAAAAGTAAAAATTAGACAAGTGTAACAAGGGCACGTAGTTCATTGGTAGAACGCTTCTCTTATAAAGAAGAGGTAGAAGGTTCGATCCCTTCCGTGCCCACACAAATGGGCGCTTGGCGCAGTGGTTTAGCGCGTCTCGGTGACATCGAGAAGGTCGTGGGTTCAAATCCCTCAGCGCCCACATGCAACCGAAAATTATAGTCAAAGAGGATAAATCCTCTTTTCCATCCTTCGCTGCGGCTCGGCTATATGAAGATGAAAATGTTTTAGTAATTGATAAACCAGCAGGGGTAAATTCTGACGACTTTAAAAAGAGGGTTCACAGATTAGATAAAGACACTTCGGGAATATTTCTGGTAGCAAAAAACGATAGGGCCTTAGATTTTTTGCAAGAACAATTTAAAAACAGAAAAGTAAAAAAGAAATATTTAGCCCTGGTAATCGGCAATCTGAAAAATAACGAAGGTGAGATTGAAACCCTTATTGGCCGCTCACCGGGAAACAGAAGGAAACAAAAAGTATACTTGCCTCACGAACCAGGCTCCCAAGGAAAAAGAATTGCTGTTACCAAATATAAAGTGTTGCAAAGATTTAAAGATTATGATTTGATTGAGGTTGAGCCTCTTTCAGGCAGGAAGCATCAGATTAGAACCCATTTTGCTTATTTGGGCCACCCCATAGCCGGTGACAAACTATATGGGTTTAAAAACCAGCTCTGCCCTAAAGAATTAAAAAGACAATTTTTACATGCCGGTTATCTTAAAATAAAGTTAACCGGTGGAGAAGTAAAGCCCACTGTTCACACAGAGGAATTTAAATCGGAATTGCCTGAAGATCTAAAAAAAGTTATTAAAAACTTATGACAACAAAAATTGAAACATTTTTAAAGCCTTTTCTCAAAAAAGAAATCCCTGACATAGGTCCTGGTGACACTGTCAGGATTTATCAAAAAATCAAAGAAGCCTTAAAGAAAAGTAAACCCTCTATGGAACAAGAATATAAAGAAAGAATTCAAATTTTTGAAGGTTTGGTTTTGGCGAAAAAACACGGTAAAGGAATTTCAGGAACTATTACTGTCAGAAAAGTAATTTCAGGAATTGGAGTAGAAAAAACATTTCCACTCCACTCCCCTACTATAGAAAAGATAGAAATTATAAAAAGAGGAAAAGTAAGGAGAGCAAAACTTTATTATTTAAGGAAGGCTAAAGGAAGAAAGGCGAGATTGAAAAAGAAAGAAGCCCCGGTGGAGAAACAGAAAGATGCGCGGGTGCTGTAATAGGTAGCCAGGCTAGCTTGAGGTGCTAGTGTCCTTATGGACGTGGAGGTTCGAGTCCTCTCCCGCGCACTAAATAAAGTGAGGTTCGCCCGATCATCCCCGGTCATTCGACCGGGCCGAGTCCCTCCCTAGGCACCAGTATATTGAAAATAGTTCGAACACATTTCGTTGTCTTCGGCGAGGAAAGTTGTAAAAATTGCTAAAAGATTAATATCTCAAATTGAGGGCGAGTAGCTCAGTGGTTAGAGCGCTTCTCCTACACAGAAGAGGTCGCAGGCTCAAATCCTGCCTCGCCCACCAAAAAAACCTCGAATTCGAGGTTTTTATTGATTTTTAAATTAAAAAATGGTATCTTAAAGATGATTTAAAATAGATATGGAGAGGTGCGTCGAACGGCAAGACACTGGTCCCGAAAACCAGAGCCTATTTTATAGGTTTGTGGGTTCGAATCCCACCCTCTCCGCAGCCAAATTATGTTTAACTTTTTTAAAAAAAGAAAAAGGGAGCCGGAGAATTTTAGGGAGATTTTGGCTTATTTTAAGAATTTGGAGAAAAGTTTTGAAAAACTTTCAAAAGAATTAAAGAGTCTAAAAGAAGAAAGTAAGTTTTCAATTCAGAAAGTCGGCATAGTAAGATTTAATCCTTTCTCAGAAGTGGGGGGTGACCAAAGTTTTTCTATTGCTTTGCTTGATGGAAATAATGACGGAATAGTAATTACCAGTCTTTATAGCCGGGAAGGGAATAGAATTTACGGAAAATCAGTAAAAGCAGGCCTCTCAAAATATTCTTTATCTAACGAAGAGAAAAAAGCAATAAATGAGGCTATAAGTCTTAAATCCTAAATTTGAAATTCTAAATCCTAAATAATATCAAATAACCTAAATCCAAATGACCAAAACGGTTTTGAATTTCAAACGTTTGAATTTTGGATTTGTTTCGGATTTAGATATTAGGATTTCGGATTTTTATTCTCTGATTATGGTTAAAAAGAAAGACCAAAACTTAATAACTCGTCCTCCAGTAGTGGTTGTTTTAGGTCACGTTGATCATGGAAAATCGACTTTGCTTTGTGCAATTAAAGATTTCAAAATCACCGAGAAAGAGGCCGGAGGAATTACCCAACATATTGGAGCTTATGAGATTGAGCATCAGGGAAAATCAATTACTTTTATTGATACACCCGGCCATGAGGCCTTTTCAGCCATGCGTTCCAGGGGAGCCAAAGTTGCTGATATTGCCATTTTAGTGGTGGCGGCTGATGAAGGAGTGAAAACTCAGACAAAAGAAGCTTTATCTCATATTAAAAAATCAGGTCTGCCTTTAATTGTGGCAATAAATAAAATTGATAAACCTACAGCTGACCCAGAAAAGGTTAGAAGAGAATTATCCCGGGAGAATATTTTGGTTGAATCAATGGGAGGAAAAGTTCCCTCAGTTGAGGTTTCAGCAAAGACCGGTCAAGGGATTGAAGACCTTTTGGAATTAATATTACTGGTGGCTGAGATGGAGCAGTTAAAAGGAGATATAGTAATGCCAGCTGAAGGGGTAGTAATTGAGGCCTATTTGGATTCCCAGAGAGGACCAACCGCTACCTTACTTTTAGATAATGGAATTTTAAGACCAAGGGATATCATCGGAACTGATTCTTGTTTTGGAAAAGTAAAAAACTTAGAAAATTTTCAAGAGATTGCCATTAAAGAAGCTTCTCCTTCAATGCCGGTAGTTGTTTTTGGCTTTGAAAACGTTCCTAAGGTTGGAGAGGAATTTAGAGTTTTTTCTGATATTGAATTGGCTAAAAATCATCTCCAAAAACCAGAGAAAAAAGTTTCACCAGTATTTTCTCTTGAGCCCGATCAAAGAGTCTTAAATCTAATTCTAAAAGCTGATGTCTTGGGATCGCTTGAAGCTATTGAAGAGGTTTTAAAGGAACTTCCCCAAGAAAAAGTTGTCTTAAGAATTCTAAAATCTGAGGTCGGCGAGATAAATGAATCTGATATTAAGTTGGCTAAAGGGTCTAAGGCTCAAGTTTTAGCTTTTCGAGTAAAAACAAATCCAATTGCTCAGTTGTTAGCTGAAAGAGAAAAAATTAAAATAATAGGATTTGAAGTAATTTATGAATTAGTTGAGGGAGTTCGGAAAATAATGGAAAAAATTATTAAGCCAGAAGTAGTCAGAATTGATTTCGGGAAGGTTAAGATTTCAGCAATTTTTAGAACTGAGAAAAATCGCCAAATTTTAGGAGGAAAAGTTATTGAGGGAGAAATTAAAAAAGGGGCATTAGTTGAAATTTTTAGACTACAACCCGCCCACCGCGTCCTCCCACCTTCGGCGGGCCCCGGCGAAGAAAAGGTCGGTCAGGGAAGGATTATTAATCTCCAGCGAGACAAAAAAGACGCAGAAAGAGTTAAAAAGGGAGAGAAATGCGGAGTATTATATGAGGGAGATGTCAAAATTGAAGAGGATGATGTTTTGATGATTTATACTGAAGAGAGGAAAAAAGGAGAACTTTAAATCGCAGTATGTCTAAGCGCATTCAGCGCGTTAACCAACTTATAAAAAAGGAGCTTTCTCAGATTCTTTTGCGAGAAGTTGATTTTCCAAAAGATATCTTAGTAACCATCACCAGAGTTGATACATCGCCTAATTTGAGAGAAAGTAAGGTTTTTATTAGTGCGGTGCCGGAAGATAAAACTCAAAGGGTCCTGAAGACTTTAAATCAGAAAATTTATGAGTTACAACAAAAAATTAATAGAAGATTAAAAATGAGGCCAGTTCCTCGGATTAGATTCTTGGAAGAAAGAGAAACAGCTGAAGCCGGAAGAATTGAAGAGCTTTTAGAGAAATTGAAAAATAGAAAAAAATAAGATAGGATAATATTGGTCGCGTACCCAAGTAGCTAGGGAATGGTCTGCAAAACCATTATACGTGGGTGCAAATCCCACCGCGACCTCATGCCGGGGTGGTGGAATCGCTAGACACGAAGGACTTAAAATCCTTTGGAGGAAATCCCTCCGTGCGGGTTGGAGTCCCGCCCCCGGCACATTTTTTAAAATATGGGAAATGTATATACAAGGCACATTAATCACAACTTCTTTAAAAAATGGAACTCCAAGATGAGTTATGTTTTAGGCTATATTGTAGCCGATGGTTGTATTGCAATAAGCAAAGATAGAAAAAGCCATCCTTTTACATTAAATATAACTTCTGCTGATTTGAAGCACTTATATTTGCTTAAAGAAACACTAGAATCTGAACATAAGATTAGTAAAAAATCTCGAAAAGCGGATAATAACGGATATCAATTACAAATTCGTAACCATATAATAACTAAAGATTTGATGAATTTAGGGATATTCCCTAGGAAAACATATAATTTAAATCCTATAAAAGTTCCAGAAAAATATTTCCCTGATTTTATTCGGGGATTTTTTGATGGTGACGGTTCAGTTTATATTTATAAAGTTAACGGAGTTCCGCAAATTAAGGCTTCGTTTAGCAATCCGAGCTTACCTTTTATTGCCAAACTCAACCAAGATCTTTGTAGAAAAATGGGAATTTCTATGAAAACCATCCATGAAGATAAGAATAAAAGAAGAAAGATTCCTTTATACTATATTGATTTTTATATCGATGATTGTGAAAAATTTGCTGAATTTATGTACCGAAACAACTCCTCTTTATTTCTTCTTCGCAAATGCAAAATTTTTGAAAAATGGAAATTGATAAAAAGGCGACATTATATAAAACAAAATTATCCTTCAAAAGTAGGCTGGCATTTAAACCAAAAAGTCTTCACTTAAAAACTGCCAAAGAACCTGATAAAAATATCGGCTCGAACCACATTTAGTAAAAGAAAATTTTTAATCATTTTATTATTTAAAATTTTCATCTGCGTATAATCAAAGGTCGAAGATAAAAGTGGAATGAAACAAAGAAGATAAATAAACAACTTTTATTTTATGGAAAAATTAAATCCTAAAGCAGTTTGGATATTCTTTTTCCAATTCCTTAGTCTTGGATTAATTTTAGCTTTAATGCTAGGATATTTCTTTTGGGCACTTATGGTTAAATTTGAGTTTAATTGGTGGATAGTAATTCTCTTTTTGGCCGTTATTTGGATTTTTGGTAGTTATGGTTGGGCTAAATTATATTACAATTTCTATAAGTTTGAACTTACTGAGGAAGCCTTTAAAAAAGAGCATGGTGTAATTTGGAAGCGATATATTTCTATCCCTTATGAAAGGATTCAAAATATAGATATTCACCGTGGAATACTTGCCCGGATTTTAGGTTTAAGCGATCTTATGATTCAAACTGCCGGCTATACTGGAGTCTACCGAGGGGGTGGTCTTCTGGGTACATTGGGAGGAAGAGATCCTGAAGGAAAGCTTCCTGGTCTTTCTAAAGAAAGAGCTGAAGAAATAAGAGAAGAGTTAATAAGAAGAACAAGGGGAACAAAATCAGGATTATAAAAAGGAATTTGCTAAAATTCTTAAATACATTGGGATTGGTTGTAGCTAGAATCTTGTTTTCCAACCCTCAAAGAATTTACCGCCGAATTAAAATAGCCCCGCTGAAAGCGGGGCTATTTTAGTTTACAGAGAACCGTTCTCTGTAAATTTTTATCCTTCCAAAATTTCAATATAGGTTCTCTTTGCTCCAAAATTTAAGGCTTCCCAATAAGAGGGAAACCAAATATCAATATGATATTCCCCTTTTTTCCAACTCATTCTATCTTCAACCACAAAAATTTTCTCACCATAGATTTCTGGAATCCTGATTTCTGTTCCAAAAGGATACTTATTGTTAGCAACGATTCCTTCTCTGACCCAGGTACCAGCAGCAGTTATATAAGGACTGTCATCGGTCTCCCAGGGAGAGCTTGAGTAGGCAGTAACAACTACTTCTATTATCTTCTGGGTATACTGAGATTCTGGATTAGAAGGACTAGAAATTGCTAAAAGACTATTTCCTTGTAAAAGAGGTAACCCTTTCTCTAAGACCTGGGATATTTCTTTAATCTCAACCTCAACTAAATTAGCCTCAGCATTTTTTGCTGCGGGCTCAAAAATTGGTAAAATCCCGACTAAAATTCCAACAATTATTATAATAATCAGAATAGTAAGCCCCGATAGAGGGATGAAAACACGAGCCTTTCCCTCATCAGGGGAAATATCCTGATAATTTAAGTTCGTACTCATTTTAAAACCCCTTTTCAGGGATTTTACCATATTAGCTTATCCAGATAACTTGTCAAGGGTTAGCTTATGGAGCGGGTGAGGCGAAGAGAACGAAGTTCTCTTCTTCATCTTCGCTTCTTTCGGAAGCTCGGTAAGAGATGAATCTCTTCTTTGCTCACCGAAGCTTTAGCTGAGGTAAAAAAGAGGGTTTTCCCTCTTTGTCTGCGCTATCGCTTGAGCGGGTGAAGGGAATCGAACCCTCTTCTTGATCTTGGCAAGATCACATAATAACCGTTATACGACACCCGCATTTGTGCCGCGGGCCAGACTTGCACTGGCTACCTCAACTTTTTCAGAGTTGCGCTCTACTCCATGAGCTACCGCGGCCTTTCTTTTTCTATGTGGACCCAGCGAGAGTCGAACTCGCGACTCGTCCATGCCGAGGACGTGTCTTACCGCTAGACTATGGGCCCCCTTCATTTTTAATTTCCGAGTTGTCCCTGATAGGAATCGGACCTATATCCCAGGTTTAGGAAACCTGTGCTCTATCCATTGAGCTACAGGGACAAATTGATATTTCAAGTATAACAAGATTTCTGCTTGTTGACAACAGAGTTTGATGATAAAATAAAGTATGCGAATATTCGCATTTTTGTAGATTAGCATAAAATTCATAGATTCGCATTATATTTTATGGAAAAGTCTCCAATTGTTGAAGTAGCAAAAAAGGTTTGCCCAGCAGTAATTACTGTTATTATTTCCAAAGATTTACCAAAGGTAGAGGGTCTTTATTTTTTTCCTTTTGGCGAAAAGAGCTTTATTGTTCCCAGAATGAAAAAAGGGAGAAAGGAAAAAACAAAAATTGGGGGAGGTTCTGCTTTTATTATCTCAAACGATGGTTATATTTTAACCTCACAACATGTTGTAGCTGATCCTGAAGCCGATTATACTGTCATTTTAGAACCAACCAAAAAATATCCAGCCAAAGTTATTTCCCGGGATCCAATTAACGATGTTGCTATTCTGAAAATCAAAGAAAAAAATTGCCCTTATTTAGAATTAGGTGATTCAGACAAAATTGAACTTGGAGAAGAAGTCATTGCTGTTGGAAATCCTTTAGGAGAATTTCATGATACAATTTCAGCCGGAATTGTTTCGGGATTATCCCGATTTATTGCTGCCTATAGTAGTCTCTCCCGAGAAGCTGCCAGATTAAAAGGTTTAATTCAAACTGATGCTGCCATTAACCCTGGAAATTCCGGAGGACCTTTGGTTAATATGACAGGTGAGGTAATTGGAATTAATACGGCTATGGTTATGGGAGCCCAAAATCTTGGTTTTGCTATTCCGATTAACTATGCCAAAAAAGACCTGGAAGAAGTTAAAAAATATGGAAAAATTAAAAGACCATTTTTGGGAATAAGATATATTATTTTAAACAAAGAGATAGCTGAACAAAATAAACTACCGGTTGATTATGGGGCTTTAGTTATGAGGGAAAGGTTAGGAGAGACAGCGGTGATTAAAGGTTCAACAGCTGAAAAAGCAGGAATTAAAGAGTTTGATATAATTTTAGAAATTGGGGGAGAAAAAATTACTGAAAAAAATCCCTTAGCAAATGTTTTGCAAAAATTCAAAATCGGTGAGAAGATTGATTTCAAAATCTTAAGAGAAAAGAAAGAGATAGGTTTAAAAGTAACATTAGAAGAGAAAAAGTAGCATTTAAAAAGCGCACTAGGAATGCGTCCACACGAATTAAAAACAGCTTTAAAGCTGTTTTTTTATTCGAACTTGGTGATCGAGGAGAATCGAACTCCCATCACCTGAGCCACAGTCAGGAGCTTTACCATTAAGCTACGACCACCACGATGTGTCCCCGGCGCGACTCGAACGCACAACCTAGAGATTAGAAATCTCTCGCTCTATCCAGTTGAGCTACGGGGACATATTAACCTAATTATTTTACCTAAAATCCTTAATTTAGTCAACGAGCTTCCGTAGGAAGCAACTCGAAGAGATAAATCTCTTCTCCACCCTTCGCTGCGGCTCGGGTAGTTAAAGAAGAGTGCGAAGAAAAGTTTTTCTTCTTTCGTCTTGTCTTCGACTCGACGGACGAAGTTCTCTTCGCCTTATCTAAAGAGATCGGGGTATTCTTTCAATTCAGTTTCTTCAAATCTTCTTCCCCTGGCCTCCCATTCATCTAATATTTTTTGGTAGATTTTTTCTTCAAATTGAAGAGGTTTTTTAATAATTTGGGGTTCTGCTTTCTCTGCCAAAATGCTGTATTTATAGAAAATAATACCACTCAAAATTAGGGACAAAAACAAAAGAAATAGGAAAGTCAAAAAAGTATTCTCCCCTAAAATTCTTGGAAGTTTTTTAAAGAAGATTTTAATTTTACCTGCAAGCTGTATCTTGCGAAGCAAGGCAGAGGGCTTAAATTTTATTAGCATATTACTTGGTGAAGACTTTTATTAATAAAGAGATGCTGCTATCTGCCAGAGAGAACTCTTCAAATTCTTCTGGCTTTACTTCTTTTTCAGTTAATCTCCTAATATTTAAATTAAGAATTTCTATTAAATAAGGGCTGGTTTCTAATTTTTCAAGAAATTTCTCAAAATTAGAGAGCCTCCCCTTTAAAGCCACCTGAAAGGTTATGGAAGGCCAAGGATCAGCGGTTATTTGTTTTTTTGGAGTCGAGGAGGAAATATTAATCGAAATCTGAGAATCCTTAGCAATTTTTCTCAGAAAACCAACGAATTCAATAATATCGGTAGGAATTTCTGGGTCGATAAATAATTTATCAATTTTTTCTAAATTTTGGTAATGGGTTTGGTAAATCTTTTCAAATTTTTCCAGGTTTTCGATTTCAACCTCTAGCAAAGCTAATTCTCTTTTTTGAGAAATAAAAGCCTCAGAATTTTTTTTAATATTATTAAACAAGGGGTAAATTATTAGAAAGATAAAAATTAGTCCTATTATTCCAGGGATTCCCAAAGTAAAAATTATTTTTTTATTTAGATTCATGATTAAATTACTTCGTAATTTTAAAAGTAACCTCAAAATCAATGTCGACTAACTTAATCCAGACAGCTGGTGGGAAACGAATTTCTTTAAAATCTTTTTGTTTTTCAAGATTCTCTTTAAAATCAACCAAAACTTCCACAGTCGGAGAAAAACCAGAAAGGGTTATTTGAGAAGTATCCTTTTGATAAGAAAAAGAGTTTAAATATATTCCTTCAGGAATAATCTTTGAAATTCGTTCCAGAAACTCAGTTAAATTAAACTGGCCTTGATAGAAAGAATCTATTTTAGAAAGGTTTTGATTAATTGAATTGAGTTTCTCTTTAAGAGCCTCACTCTGAGAAAACTCTTTTTCTCCCAAATTTGCAAGAATTTTTTGATATTCGGCCTGTCCTGAAATGTAAATCTTTATTGAAAATAAAAGTAAAGAAAGAAAGATAAGAAAAACCAGCAAAAGAATTTCTAAAATTAAAATTAGTTTAATTCTCTCTTCTTCTAAAAGTTCTTGTTTTTGTTGTGGCGGCAATAAATTTATCATTTTTCTTTTATTCCTCTTAAAGCTAACCCTAAGGCTGTAGTATAGCTTAGTGATTTCTCATAGGGCAGCTCTGGTACCTCTTTTAAAGGTGTTGGTAAAATATTTATCCAGGGATTGCCGAGCTCTACGGGAATTTTTAATTCCGAAGAAAGAATATCATCTAATCCTTTGAGGTTAGCTCCTCCTCCACAAAGGAAAATCTTTTCTACTTGCTTTCCATCGGGAAGTAAATGTTCATGAGAGATATGGCTTTGATAGAATCTTAAGTAGGTTCTAATTTGCTTTATTAAATTGGTCAAGACAGGAATTAATGCTTCAAAAATTTCTTTTCCGATATTCTTTCTATCAGTTTGAATACCATACTTTATTTTCAGTTTTTCTGCCTCGACTAAATCAACTTTTAAACTCCTGGAAATGGCTTCAGTAAATTTTTGAGAGGAAACTGGAATGGATGAGGTAAATCTTAAAGAATAGCCAGAAAAAATGATAAAACTGGTTCTACTAATTCCTAAGTCAATTAAAAGAATAGGGAAAGGACTTAGTCCATTTTTTACCAAAGCCCGGGAAATCGCCTGAGATTCAATTTCTAAAACTTTAGGAATAAAACCAGCTTTTTTAATTGAAGCTATATAAGGATCTATTGTTTTCTTGGGTAAAGCAGCAATTAAAACATCAAGGTGGTCGAGATGATTGTAGAAAGGCTGAACTATTTGAAAATCTAAATAAGTTTCTTCAATAGGTAGAGGAACGTAATTTTCTGCTTCAAACCTGACTGCCTTTTTTAACTCTTCCCCTGTCATTGGAGGCATTTGAATTACCTGTAAAAAAGCTTTTTCTTCAGGTAAAGAAGTAATGACATATTTTGTTTTTAGTTTTTCCCCTTTTACTTTTGAAATTGCTTCTCTAATAATCTTTGCCAGAGCTTCTTCATTTTTAATTTCTCCCTCTTCAATTATTCCTGATTTAATCTTTACCTCTCCAAAAGAAGCCAAACCTAAAACTCCTCGCTTTTTTTTGAGCTTGATGATTTTCAGAGATAAGTCAGAAATATCTAAACCGAAAGCTTCTGGTTTTAAGGTTAAAAAATTAAACATTTTAGTAGGTTTCTTCCCAATGTTCAATATTTATTATTGGTGAAAATTGGGGCGGTTCTGGTTCCCACCCTAATCCATACCATACTATATCTTTATCATAAGTAATATCAAACCAGGTATAAATTTTGCTCTCTATCTTAACTTTGCCTCCTATGATGGCCCCCTTAATATCAAAGTATTGTAATATGCTAGTTACTTTTATTTCCTCGATAGCATACAATACCCCTGTAATATCAATATCGTGCCAAAAGAAAGAATATTTACCAAATTCTATCTTCTTTTTAGCTAAAAGACCGCAAGGATGGTTTTGGCACCACGTAGTACAGTCTGTAATATAATCAGGGTCACATACTGTTACACTGGAATCTCCATATTGGCTAGGTTCATCGTGTTCTTTCCACTCCAATTTGTTCCCAATTTTAATCTCTTTAGCTACCAAGGCTCCATTAACTACCAGATGGCGACCTCCCTTTAATTCAACATTTTTGTCAACATAAGTAATCTCGCTGTTGAGAACCAATTTACCTCCTTCTCCTACATTCCATAAAAGAGTTTTAAAATCATCCTCGGAAAAAACACATCGGCTATCAGACAGAACCTTAGTATCAGTATCATCATAACCTAAAACTTTACATTGGGCTGAATTTTCTGCCTCTTGAGCCCTACATTTGAAAGAATGACTATTGGGGTTATCACACTCAGGGTAATCGGAATCAAAATCGACCATTGGAACAGAAACTGTAGGCTCTAAAGCTTCTGGGGGAGGAGGACATCTACCGGTAGGACAGTTTGGATCACATCTGTCACTAGCACAAACAGCTTCGGCAGTCAAATTACTATCAGCTGCGCCATGTTTAAATTCAAGTCTGTCTACCGCAAAAGCTATACCTTCTAAATTCTCTATTATCTCGGTCTCAGGATCATCTTTAGTATCTGGATCATCATTAACTACGAGATGAGTCAACCAGCCTTCAATTTTTATCTTTTCATTGCTAAAAATATTAGCCCCATCAACCCCCTGCTCACCAATCTTCACACTACTATCCTTGACTTTAAGCTCTTTCTCCCCAGCAAAGAGAGCATTGCCTTTACCATTATGGACTTCCACATTGCTAAAATCTTCAATTTTTAGCGCTTCGTTAGAAAAAATATTTCCATCATAAACCTTTAGATCGCTCCTTTTAATTTTAAGCTCTTTTTCTTTTCCAGTACAACCAGCAAAGAGAGCATTGCCTCCAGGGCTATGGACTTCCACATTGCTAAAATTTTCAATTACTAATTTTCCATTAGAAAAAATATTTCCATCATAAACCCTCACCTGACTTCGCTTAATTTTAAGCTCTTTCCCCCCAGCAAAGATAGCAGCTTTTTCGAGCGGATCGGCTAAAGCTTTGAATACTGTGGTCTTGATTACTCTTTGAGCGGTTTTTCCATTAAGATTGATGGTTGCCTTAGAAACAATTCTTCCTCGTCCACAAGCAGAATTTTGAATCTCAACTCTATAGAAACTATTGGGAAATAATGGGTCGGTCTTTTCAAAATTTGCTGACCAGTTTTCACAACCTGGCTTAGTTATAAAATCACTTTTCCAAGCAGGGTCGCCAGCTGTTGCTATCTCATCATTTTTCAATTTCCAGATTGCCTGGTTAATTCCTGCCTCGGCTAAATAATAGGCCCTATTTCCTGCCTCTTGGCTTTTAGAAATCTTAGATTCAGTTAAAGCAAAGGATAGAAAATAGACACTTAAAAGTAGTAATATCCCTAAGCTGAAAAAAGCAATGATGGTAATAATTCCTTTGTTCATAGATATTAGATGATAGATATTAGATGATAGATGATAGAAAATCTTAGGCGAAACTATCCAAAATCTAATTATTAGAAATTTCTGCCAAAAATTTTAGTTTCCATTTTCAGGGTTTTTCCTCCTTTCGTTAAAGTCAGGGCAATATTAATAACCTCAGAACCCCAGAATTCTAAATTATCTACATATTCACCAATTACTCGAAGCTCTTCCAAAATAACCTCTAACAAGCATTCTCCAGCACCAGTGTCAGGAGTAGCATCCCGAGAAGCATAGGTCCCTGGAGTTTTACAGCTCGCTTCTGCTTGACAACCACCGTCTGTTGAATCTTCTGAAATACAATAAGTAATGACTTTTCTCTGGATATTCTGGATATTATTGCTAGTATCCAGGTAATAATGAATATAGTAATAAGAAGTATCTATTTTATACTCTGAAGTATCATTAGGATTTGTATCCCAATCACTATCTACCTCAGCTTTTTGATTTGTTTCATTATAACTAACAATCTTTCTTATTTGCCCCTTCCCAGTCCCGCCGATTATTTCTATAAACATATCTTTATAGAAATCTTTTTCATCTGAAGCAGTTGAAGCTAAAGTAATATAGGAAACACCTTCACCATCAACACCTCCTCCTTGAGCAATATCTTCTTCAGAAATCGAGGATAGATGACCGTCTTGAAATAGAATTTCATCTTTGGGGCTAGCAAGGTCGGTGGCTATTAGTTGGGCTTGACGAATTTCTCTAGTTAATCTCTCTAAGATTACTCTTCCATTTTGAGTGAGTTCAGCTGCAATTTCTTCTTCCCGGTAAGTGCGGTGACTCAATATATAGGTTCCATAAATTGCTCCAATAACTAAAATAAGAATAGTAATGGTCACTAAAAGTTCAGTTAGGGTAAAGCTCTTCTGAAGTCTGAAGTCTGAAGTCTGAAGATCTGAAGATTTTTTCTTCGTAGGGGCCCACCGAAGGTGGGAGGATGTGGCGGGAGGGTTGTAGTCTTCGTACTTCGTACTTCTTTTTATTTCTTCATACTTCATACTTCGTACTTCTTTTTATCTTTTAGCAATTAGAGTAATAATTTCTACTTTTTTAGGAAATGTTCTAAGAGCTGATTTCCAATATACAGTTACTTTTACTTGTTTTAAGCCCGGGTCAGGATAACAACTGACTTCGCTAAAATCTTCGCCGTCAAGGCAAGTTATTTCTGTCTCTCTTTTGAAGTTACTAAAATTAGCTATCGTTTCATAATCTTCAATGTCAGGACAAACATCGTCAGAACAAAGCACCTTGCTGTATGATTTAGAAAGATTTTCTTCTATTTTCGCCTGGCCAAGCTGGCTGGCTATTGTAGCCATTCGGGCAGACCTTTCTATTTGGACTGCTAAAGGAAAAGCATTTAAAACCCCAAGAATTCCTATTGTTAAAATAAAAATTGCTATTATTGTCTCAATTAGGGTGAAACCCTTTTTCATATTATTTTATTTTAACAAAACCAGATGGTTTAACATCAATAATTTTTTCGTCTCCCTTAGTATTCTTTAAGGTAATAGTTCCACTCTTTTTTACTGCTCCATAGGGATTAAACTCCACTTGATTATCAAGAAAATCAGTAAAACTAAGATTTGTAATTTTATCGGGAAGAGATACCTCTTTAAGAGGTTGACCTCCACTACACTGAATTATTTTATATTTTCTATCGGTTGGGAAATTTGTGGGGAATTGGAGGCAATATTCAATCTGTTCGGTTAGGGCCAGTTGCTGAGCATAACGGAGGTCACTAATCAAATTTCTAACTGCTCCATTTAATTGTAAAGTTGGCTGATAATTCTTAAATATTGGGACACTAATTCCAGCAAGAATTACAATGATACCAATAACAATCAGAATTTCAATTAAAGTAAAACCATTTTTTGTCATTTTAACATTTAAGCATCTAAGCATTTTAACAGTGGGTTTATATGTTTAGATGTTAATATGTTTAGATGTTTTAGATTGCTCCCAGCATTGAATACATTGGCTGGATCATTGAGATGGCAAAAAAGCCAACCATTGCTCCAATAATAAGCATCAAAACAGGTTCTATCACTGCTGATAAGTTTTTAGTAGCATTTCCTACTTCAGTCTCAAAAAAATCAGCCAGTTTTCCTAAAACCTCTGAAGTCTCCCCGGTCTCCTCCCCTACTTCAATCATCTGAATAATTATCGAAGGGTAAATATCCTGATAGGGTTTTAGGGCTTCTGAAAGCTTACTTCCTTTCCTGACTTTCTCAGCAGATTCTGCTATTGCCTCTCGAAAATAAATATTCCCCAAGGCTGCTGAGACAATTTCTAAAGTCCTGACAATAGGAACCCCAGAGGCAAAAAGAGAGCTTAAGGTTCTGACTGTGTAGGCAGAATTAGTTTTTCTAATAATTGGGGAAATAATAGGAATTTTTAAAGAGAGAAAATCTACCATTCTCTTTCCTCTTTTTGTTTTTAAAATTATCCGAAAGACAAAGAAAAGTCCAATAACTATCAAAATACCGAAAAACCATTTTTCAGCTAAAAAAGTGCCAAAGGAAATTACCAATTTAGTAGTAGGAGGAAGTTCAACGTTCAAATCCCTAAAAGTTTCTGCTAATTTGGGGACAACCATAACTAACATCAAAAATCCAATGCCTATCATGGCGCAAATGATGACGGCTGGATAAATCATTGCCCCTTTTATTTTTGATTTTAATTCATATTCTCTTTCCATCTGCTGAGTTAAAGTTTTTAAAACTTCTTCCAGAGTTCCAGCTTCTTCTCCAACTTTTACCATACTAATAAAAAGTTCAGAGAAAATGTCGGGGTGCTTTTGTAAAGAGTCAGAAAAACTTTTTCCTCTGGTTATCTCCTCAGCTACATTAAATAGAGCCTTCTCGAATTTTTTACTTTTTGTCTGTAAGGCTAAAATTCCTAGAGCCCTGGGCAAAGAAATACCAGCTGCAATCATCACCTGTAAATTTTTGGTAAACATCATTTTCTCAGTTAAGGAAACTCTTCCTAAAAATGGTAAAGAGATTTTGAATTTCTTTCTTTTAATCTCTTCCCCTTCCAAACTTGCCGAAATTAAAACATAGCCTTCTTGACGAAGGACTCTGGCCAGTTCTGACTTATCTTTAGCTTCTAGAGTTCCTGATCTATCCTCTCCTTTTAGAGATTTGGCAGTATAGAAATATTTAGGCAATGGAGTGAGGCAACAAGTTTCAAAGTAGCTTTCGTAGGCGGCTGAGCATGGTCTCGCCGAAGGCGAGTCAGCCGCCGAGAACGCAGGCTGCCAAACCTCGCTGGGGTTTGGACAGCCGGTACTTTGAAAACTTCGTTGCCGAGCATAATTATTCAATAATGACCCTTAATACTTCTTCAATTGATGTTATTCCCTGGGCTGCTTTAATAAATCCGTCCTCAATCATTGTTCTCATTCCTTCTTTTTGGGCCTGGGCCTGAATTTGATCAGAGGTTGCTTCTTTAACAATTAGTTCTTTTATGGTTTCGGTAACATCTAAAACTTCGAAAATCCCAATCCTGCCACTATAACCCTCCGGGCATTCCTTGGTTGATTTTGGTCGATAAAATTCGATTTCCTTAAAAGTGGCTTTCGGTTTTACCAATTTTTCCTCCCTTAAGATTTTTAGAATCCGGTCTAAATCACAATATTTTTTCAAATTTTTTAGTTCTGGTTCTTTTAGAGTGTACTTAGTTTTTTCTTTACAAAGTTTTCTAACCAGTCTTTGGGCTAAAATAATTTCAAGGGTTGAGGAAAGCAAAAATGGCTCTGTCTTCATATCGATCAATCTGGGGATAGCTCCAGCAGCATCGGTAGTATGCAAAGTAGATAAGACTAAATGGCCAGTTAAGGCGGCATTAATAGCTAAAGAAGCTGTTTCGTTATCTCTAATTTCTCCCACCATAATAATATCGGGGTCCTGACGAACCAAAGACCTGAGACCTGAAGCAAAGGTTAAACCAATTTTTGAATTAACCTGAGTTTGGTTAATTCTTGGCATTCGATATTCAATTGGGTCTTCAATGGTTGAGATATTTACCCCGGGAATATTCAGAATTTCCATCATGGCATACAAAGAGGTGGTTTTTCCACAGCCGGTTGGTCCGGTAACAAGAATCATCCCTACTGGTTTTCTCAAATTATCCTGAACTCTTTCTAAGGCTTCGTCTCTTAATCCTAATCCCTCTAAGGTAAGAACTTTGGCGGTTTCAGGCAATAGTCTCATAACAATTTTTTCTCCGTTAAAAACCGGCAAAACCGAGACTCTAATTGAGTATCTGTAATCCTCGGTTTCTATCTTAAAACGGCCATCCTGGGGAAGTCTATGCTCGTCTAACTTTAAATTGGAGAGAACTTTTATTCTGGCTACAATTCCTGAGCTAACTTGTTTAGGAAGAGTCATAGCATCATGTAAAATACCATCGATTCGATAGCGGACTATAACTTCTTTTTCCAGGGGTTCTATATGGATATCAGAAGCTCGCTGTAAAATTGCGTGCTTCATTAGGGTATCAACAATCCTAACCACTGGTAGTTCTTCGGCTGCTTTTAAAAGTTCTTCTTTCTCCTCAACTACTTCCTCTTCCTTTATCGGTTTAATAATCCCAGCTTCCTTTTTGATAATTTCCCCGAATTCAGCCTCGAGGGTTTTTTGGTATTGATTTAAAACGTTTTTGATGGAATTTGGAGTAGTCAGTCTTGGCAGAATTTTTAAATTTGCTGTCTTTTTAATAAATTCAATGGTTCTTAAATCTTCCGGGTCAAGCATAGCCACTTCTAAATTATTTCCCTTTTTTCTAAAGGCAATAATATTATGACTCCTGGCAATTGGTTCGGGAATAAATTTTAGAACTTCTGGCGAGATTTTTTCTTTTTCTAAGTTTATAAAAGGAATCCCTAAAATATAGGCTTCGAGTTTAATTAGCTCTTCTTGGGTAATTAAACCATCTGAAATTAAAACATCTCCGACTTTCTGGCGGGTAATTTCTGCTTTTTTTAGGGCTTTCTCAAACTGGTCTTTGGTAACTAAACCAGCATCCAAAAGAAAGGCTTTTAATTGTCCTGATTCAACTCGCATAATAATCGCAGAACAGACACGGAAAAGTTCTGCATTGATTCTGCCTTTAGTTCTGCCTCAGTTCAGCGGCCTTCAAGGGCTTTTTTAATTTTTTCTAAAACTTCTTCCAAGGTGTATTGGGCTTTCACTAAATAGGTGGTCGCTCCCAGCCCAATTGCTTTGTCAACATCTCCTATTCCTTCAAGATTGGTCAAGATAATAACCGGAATTTCTTTTGTTTCAGGGTCTTCTTTCAGTTGTTTTAAAACCTCGAAACCGTGGACTTTGGGCAAAATTAAATCTAACAAAATCAGGTCGGGTTTTTTAGTCTTAGCCATTTTCAGCCCTGTTTCTCCGTCTAAGGCTGGAATCATTTCATAACCCTCTTGGCTTAAAATTTCTCCAAAGGTTTTTTGGAGTGCAGATTCGTCTTCGATAAATAATATCTTTTTCATAAAAGTTTTATATTATTTAATTGGTTCACCCTGTTAAATAATTTCGCCTTTGGCGAAATTGCCGCAGAGTGGCATTTAACAGGGTAAAGTGAACCAAAAGGTCGACCCAACTCCCTCTTGGCTTGAAAATCCAATTTTTCCTCCTGATTTTTCAACAATGGCTTTGGTAATATAAAGACCTAAGCCTGATCCCTGGGTTTGATATCTCAAGACATTTTCTGAACGGAAAAATTTTTGGAAAATATATTTTTTATCTTCCTTAGGAATACCTACGCCATTATCTGCAATTTCAAAATAAAGTTTTTTTCCTTTCTTCTCAAGTTTTATTTTAACTTTACCTTTATTTTTAATATAACGAATGGCATTATCTAAGAGATTCCCAATTACTAATCTAATTTGAGAGGGATCAGCAAGAATCTCTGGTAAATCCTCCTCACTCTTGAATTTTACCTCAATATTTGAGGCCTGAATAAAAGGCTTAAATTCTAAGATTAAATCTTTTATTAAATTCTCTAAAGAAAACTTTCGCTTTTTTAAGGAAAGATCTCTTTGTTCAATTCTTGAAACGGTTAATAAATCTGAAATTAACTCCTCCATCCGACTATTATTTTCTTTTAAAATTTTAAAGTATTCTGTTTGTTTTTCCTCAATCTTGCCAATTCTGCCCGACATTAAAAGCTCAATCGCCCATCTTAAATTAGAAAGGGGACTTCTTAATTGATGAGAAACCACACTGATAAATTCTGATTTCATTCTATTTGCCTCAGCCAATCTCTCAAAGCCCTGAATTATAATAAAATCAATAATAAACAAAGTGGCGGTTAATAAAAGTATAATCAGAGCTATTAGCACAGGGTCCTCAACATAGCGGGTACCTATGGCATAGGTAATGACGGCTGTTCCAATAATAATTATTCCCATTATTAAAAAAAGAAATTGGGGACACTGCCAAAGAGAAAGGCCATAGCGCCTACACTGAGCAATGATATTAAATTGACTAAAAACTTTCTTGAAGTTCACTAATTCCATTGTAGCATATTTGAAAAACAAGTAAAAATATGATAGATTTAGATTATAGAATACGGGGTGTGGTGTAATGGTAGCACGAGTCTTTTGGGAAGATTTAGTCCGAGTTCGAATCTCGGCACCCCGACCTTCATCGATTGCGGGTGTAGCTCAATGGCAGAGTCTCTGGTTTCCAACCAGATTATGTGGGTTCAATTCCCATCACCCGCTCAAGCGATAGCGCAGAGCCAAGAAGAGATTTATCTCTTCGACTGCTCCAAACAGAAAACGGCTCAAGTGAGCCGTTTTCCAATTCTCAATTTTCAATTACCCGAGCGTTAGCGAAGGGTGAAAAAGAGGATTTATCCTCTTCGACTATTTTGCGTATTCTATCACTCTGCTTTCCCTAATAACATTGACTTTAATTTCTCCAGGATATCTTAGTTCTTCTTGAATTCTATTGGCGATATCTTTAGCTATTTTTTTTGCCTGGAGATCATCTATCTCCTCTGGCTTAACGAAAACTCGAATCTCTCTGCCGGCCTGAATAGCATAACTTTTTTCTACCCCGGCAAAAGAATTGGCAATTTGCTCTAATTCACCCAATCTTTTAAGATAACTCTCTAAGGTATCTTTTCTTGCTCCTGGTCTGGCTCCAGAAACCTGATCAGCAACCTGAACAATTATTGCTTCCAAGCTTTCATAGGGATATTCTTCGTGATGGGATTTTATAGCTGAAATTACTTCTTTCTCTACTCCAAATTTTTCTAAAATTTTAATGCCAATATCAGTATGAGAACCTTCAACCTGATGGTCAATGGCTTTGCCAATATCATGTAAAAGCCCCGCTTTTTTAGAAACCTGAATCTTTCCCCCAATTTCAGCAGCCAAAGCCGAAGCCAAAAGGGAAACTTCAATAGAATGAAGCAAAACATTCTGGCCGTAGCTGGTTCGAAAACGTAATCTCCCTAACAATTGAATAATCTTTGGATCAAGACCAACAAAGCCTGCATCATAAAGAGCTTTTTCTCCGGCCTCTTTTATCTGAGAGGATATTTCCGATTCTGCCCTCTCAACAATCTCTTCAATCCTGGCTGGATGAATTCTGCCATCCCGGATCAGCTTTTCCAGGGCTACTTTAGCAATCTGCCTTCTAATCGGGTCAAAGCCCGAAATAACCACTGCTTCCGGAGTTTCATCAACTATTATTTCCACACCGGTTAATTTTTCAAAAGCTCTAATGTTTCTTCCTTCTTTACCAATAATTCTTCCCTTAATTTCTTCAGAAGGTAAAGCTAAAGTTGTAGTAGTAATTTCCTGAGCCTGGGAAATGGCGCATTTCTGAATAGATAAAGCTAACAATTCTTTGGCTTTTTTTTCAAATCGCTCCTGGCCTTCTGCTTCTAATTTTTTCATCCTTTCAAAAATTTCTTTCTGGTATTCTTTTTCCAGATTCTCAAATAACTCTTCTCGCGCCTCTTTCTTGGAGAATCCAGAAATCTTTTCTAAATTTTCATCAGCTTTCTCCTTTAGACTTTCTAAAGTTTCTTTTATCCCCCTGAGTTTTTCTACCTTTTGGCGAAATTCAGCTTCCTTTTTTTCATAATCTGAAAGTTTCTCATCTAAAATATTTTCTCTCCTTAGTAAAAGTCTTTCTGTTTTAAAAAGTTCCTCACTCCTTGCATCTGCTTCCGCTTTAGCTTTCTCTAAAATCTGGGAGGCCTTTTCCTTGGCCTGGGCCAGAAGAGCTCCAGTCTCAGTTCTGGCCTGAGAAATTCTTTTTTGAACTTTTGCTTCTAAGGTGTCGTAATCTCTTCTGGCAATTGACTGACGAGCATAGTAACCCAAAACAACTCCTATTACCACAGAAACTATGCCCACTAAAAGTGGAATAAATTGATTCATATTTTAAAAATGGAATTTGAATATTTAACATTTTTAGAGGAAAACTTAGAATGTGAATACCAAAATCCAAAGTTAATTTTATCCTATTTTAATATTAAAGGATTTTTTAAAGTTTGTCAAAAAAACCCGCACTCAAAAGCGGGGTTCTCTTTTAACGGAATGAAAAGATTAGGGTATCTTTAAGGTTTAACCTTGCATAGTATGTTTTTCCATTCCAGTTAAAATGGCGCAATCTCTTTCCATATAGGAAGAGGAAGCTGACTATTTAAAGTTTTAGTGCGAGAACAGGAGAAACCATCAGAATCAGTAACTCTGAGAGTAATGTCTTTTTCGCCAGTGGAAGGGAATTTAGCTGTTGGATTTTGCTCGGTGGAACTGGCCGGGCTGCCATCCTGGAAAGTCCAGAACCAGCTTTCTTTAGTAGTTCCTCCATAGACAGTTGATTGGTCAACGAATAAAACATCTTCATTAACGCTTGGTTTAAATGGAGACCAGCTAAAGTCAATTTCTGGACAGGCATGTGTTGGGGTGCTAAAGCTGGGACCTGAAATCCAGTTAGAATCAAGGCCTTTATTATCCCAGACTTTTAATCTCCAGTAATATGTATTGTTGTATTTCAACTTACCCAAGATAGTGGCATAGGAATTAGAGCTTGATGTTACTTTTCCAGAATCATCTTCAGGTTTAGAGAAATTACTATTGTTATCTACCTGAACTCGGTAGGCAGATTGAGTGTCTCCTGGGTCAGGGTCAGTGAAAGTCCAGGAGAAATACGCAGCTGGCCCAGAAAGACAATAATCTGGCTGGACTACCTTAAGATTGGTGGCTGAGGGAGGCTGATTGGGAATAACAGTTATAATAGTTACTGTTGTTGAACGGGAAATACTGCCTCCAGGACCAGTACATTTCATTGAGTAACTAGTGGTAATAGAAGGGCTAACCGGTCTACTGCCAGAAGTTGGCACTGAGCCTGACAAACCGGCTGTCCAGCTACAAGAACTAGTATTGCTTGAAGACCAACTTAAAGTAGAAGATTGACCTTTGTCAATTGAAGAAGGATTAGCGAATAAATTAAGGATAGGGACAAGGCATGCGCTGTCAGCCACGCATCGAGATTGAGAATCACAGCCAGAAGGAGTACAGGTACGAGTTTGCTGTCTTTGGGTAGCAGAACAACTACCTCCTCCGCATGAACCATTAGCCCAACTTGTGCAAGAACAACCAATTTTTCTATAGCCGGTACAGTTTGGACAGTCAGAGCTATTCCAGGTACCAATTATTTCATAACCTGAAGCTGGACTCCGTCTAGTACAGGAACAATCGGGCCAGACATGGCTGGTAGTACCGTGGTTTACACAAGTATGCCCACAGTCTGGTAGGGTTTTTTTATAGCCGGTGCAGTTTGGACAGTCAGAGCTATTCCAGGTTCCAATTATTTTATAACCTGAAGCTGGACTCCGTCTAGTACAGGAACAATCGGGCCAGCCAACACTCGCGGTACCATGATTTAAGCAGGTATGACCACAATCTGGTAAAATCGGTTTTTCTCTGCATTTCCCTTCTGAACAACCATAAGGACAAGCAACACAATTGATTATGGCGTTTTCTTTTTGGCAACCAACTCCTTCAATACAGCCTCCAGAATAAACTGTTTTTTGGCACTCCCACCAACGACCGTACTTATAATCACAATAAGAAGGACCAGTTTTGGAAGTTATTGGACCGCAGTCTCTTAGATAAACTTCAGAGGGTAGCCCAAAGTCCTGACAGTGACCTGTATCTCTGAAACAACCTCCAGAACACCATGTCTTATAATAAAGCTTAGTTCCATCGCAGTGGTATTCACCATCGGTGCAAGTCTTTGGGCCACAATCTTCCCAATCTGGTTCCCAGACCCTACAGTATGAGAGGAAAAGGCGTCTAGAGCACTCAATAAATCCTCCCAGACAAGCTTGGTTACCTATACATCCCGAATAACCCCCTTCTTGCTGACTACAATTACCACTAGGGATGCTTTTTCCACAAAGAGAAGTTTTTGTAGTTCCGGGTATAGACTTACATCTGCCCCAAGAACAATAATAACATTCAGGGCACATATCATCGATCCAACAGACAGGGTATATAAGGCATCTTCCATCTGCACAGTCAAACTCACAATCTTCAACTCTTTCTTCATCGGGCTCAGTACGTTCATAGCACTCACTTTCTGAACATCCTCTCTTAACACAAATTGTCTTATGATAAACATCGCCGTCTTTACAATAGTTATCACCCCAATCGCCGCACTCATCCGAGCCGCAGTCTTTTGACAAATAATCGTACTTCTTAAACACCCAGCAAGCACCGCCTGAGCAACCTCCAGAGCAGCTAAATGTATACCGGCGTTCGCTTCCGCTACAATAATAAGTAGCAGAGGTACAGGTCCTTTTGCCGCAATAAGTTACAGGCTCACTATTGGTGCCAGTAAAGTAATAGCAAGAACTTCCTGAACATCCCCGGTAGTAAACTGTTCTTTTTCTACGTAAATAATCACCTGAACAGTAATAGCTCCAGGAACCATAGCTGGTGGAGCCACAACTTCTTACAGGCTCACTATTGGTGCCAGTAAAGTAATAGCAAGAACTTCCTGAACAACCCCGGTAGTAAACAGTTCTTTTTCTACGTAAATAATTCCCTGAACAATAATAGCTCCAGGAACCATAGCTGGTGGAGCCGCAATAAGTTACATAACTCGTTTGGGTGCCAGTAAAGTAATAGCAAGAACTTCCTGAACAACCCCGGTAGTAAACTGTTCTTTTTTTGTATAGACTACTCCCCGAACAGTAATAACTCCAGGAACCATAGCTGGTGGAGCCGCAATAAGTTACATAACTCGTTTGGGTGCGGGTATAGTAATAACAAGAACTTCCTGAACAACCTCGGTAGTAAACAGTTCTCCTTTTGTATACTCTACTCCCGGAACAGTAGTAGCTCCAGGAGCCGTAGCTGGTGGAGCCGCAATTTGTTACATAACTCGTTTGGGTGCTAGTACGGTAATAACAAGAACCACCTGAACATCCCCGAGAGTAAACAGTTCTCCTTTTGTATACTCTACTCCCAGAACAGTAATAACTCCAAGAGCCGTAGCTGGTAGAGCCGCAGTTTTTTACATAGCTTGTTCGAGTTCTAGTATAGGAATAACACTTATTTCCTGAACAACCTCGGTAGTAAACAGTTCTCCTTTTGTATACTCTACTCCCGGAACAATAGTAGCTCCAGGAGCCATAGCTGGTAGAACCGCAGTTTTTATATTTTCTACAAGAACCACAGCCATAACGGGTGCAATATTTCCTTTGACGATAGTTACCAGAACAAGAACAGTTATAGCTATACCAAGAATATACTGCACTACAGTAATTTAGATGCTCAGTAATTGAAGACAGCCTAATACCAGACTGACCGTCCTCCAAAGATTTGTCAAAAGACCAATCAACCCTTAAAGGAATAAGAGCTATCAAAAAAGCAAAAAATATAGAAATAAGAATTATTTTCTTATTCATTTATTTTTCCAATAAATTTTCAGACAATTATTTTACTCTGCTGGTATCAAATCTACTGGCGATACCCGAACTTCGGTCCCCTCTATGGTATAGTCTGGCTTTAAATCCAAAGTGATAAAAACATTATCCTCTACCTTAATCTCTTCAAAACTAATTTCTTTTTCGCCCAGATTGTATTCTTTTCCTTCGGCAATACTGATTGTGCCTGTTATCTCCTCTCTTGCAGCTCCGGCTGGCAAAATATAATCAGAAATGATTTTTGCCTCCTGGCTAATCGGAACTACTAAAGAAGGTGTCTCCTCTCCTGTCTCAGTAAATCCTGCAACGGTTAAATTACGACCAGATATTTCTTTTACGATACCACTAACAGAAAGCACCCACCGAATTGCTTCTGAAGCCAACAAAGAATCCATTTTTTGTAATTTTTCTGCTTCTAATCCTTTCTGTATTCCTGGAGTTATTCCTTGCCTTCCCACATTTAAACCAATATAATAACTTATCCCTATCAAAAAAATAGCAATGACAATAATGACGAAAATAGCTATTTTTTTATTCATTTACCCTGTTAAATAAGATTTGAGCCTGTTCTTTAAGAACATCTTACCGAGATAAGTTTTTAAATACTTTTCTCGGTGAGTAGCATCTTTTTGACTTAGACAGGCTTCGTAATAAATTAACTTCAACGGTCTTCTGTCTTTAGTGGACTTAACTAATCCCTTCCGATGCTGCTCAAATCTTAATTTTAAATTGTTAGTATACCCTGTATATAATTTTTTATCTTTGTCTGACTTCAAAACCTAAACATAATGAAACATAACAAAGATTTAAAATTATTTAACAGGGTTAATTTTCGACCTTTAAAAAACTTTACTTTATTTATTATACAATTATACCATAATTATTACATTATATGTCAATGTTATTATATCACAATTAAAAAATAGAAAGCCTGTGGATAACTAAAGAACTATTTTAAATGGCATTTAGTTAAATAACCTTTTTAAAAATTTTTGTAAAAAGGAGGTAATACTTCTATATTACCTCCTTCTTGAATACTGTTGGTTTTAAATCGTAAACAAAAATATTTATTACAATTAAGACTATAGCTAAAGCAATAATTCCAATAATTCCTGAAGTTAATTTGATTCTTTCTTTCATTATCATCAATCATCACCTTCTTGCTTCCGATATCGATACATAAACTCCTTGCAAAGGAGAGTCTGACAGAATTACTTCTATCGAGTTTAGTAAAACAAAAACTTTATCTCCCACTTTTATATCCTCGAAAGCAATTTCCTTTTTCCCTAAAGTGATTTCTGCCTCCTGGCTGACCGGAATCACTAGAAATCTTTCTTCCCCTTCTTCATTGATAACAAGAGTGTATTCAAAGATTTCTTCTACCTTACCGGCAATACTGAAGCCACCCAAAAATTCTTCTGAGCCTATCAGAGAACGAAGTCTTTGAATCTTTTCCATTTCTAACCCTTTACTATAACCTTCCTCATATCCTGATAACTTACCTTCTTTTAGGCCAATATTATATTGTTCAGTATATTTCAGATATCCTATGAAACCGGCGAATCCTAAAGCAGAAATTAGCATTACTACTAAAAGAGCTGTCAAAATCTTCTTTTTCATTTCTTCCTCCTTAGTTTTCTTTCCCTATTAATAAATATTTAAATATTCTAATAAGATATTACACCATTTCAGAGAATCTGTCAAATGAAAAAATCTCTAATCGAGAAAAGTAAAAGAGGCAAATGTAAAATTTGCCTCCCTTCTTATTATAGGACTTGTTCGGCTCGAGCAAAGAGTAGAGCGAAAAACCTCAATGACTTGGATACTCGAATAAACCTGAATAAATAGGTTAGAAAAAAATAATAATCCCTGAATCTCGTTTAAGATTCAGGGATTTTTCTCTGATTTTTTTTCTAACCTTACGTTATCCTTTTTTATTTAATTTTCTGAATGAGTTCTGAAGTCTCTTTATTCCGTCGTCAGCGATTCCAACGAAGTAACAACCGCCGACAATAATTAAAACAAGACCAACAACAACTAAAGTTAACCCTAAAAACTCAATTTGTTCTGGAGAAGTACAGAATCCTATTACCAAGCCAATCACTAACCAGGCCAAACCACCAAAAAATCCTAAAAGTGGCAAAAAAGACTCCCTATTATATAAATCATTCATTCCTTTCACCTCTTTCTATATAAAATTTGTAATATTCTATCATTAGATTACACCATTTCAGAGAATTTGTCAAGTGGCGCTGGTAATGTATACATACTTTTTGCACTTTTCTGGTAATCTAAGGGCATATGAAAACTATGCTCAAAGATGTTATCGTTTTACAAACTTAACAGGTATATCATATGTATCTGAACCTAGACACCCCTTAAAAGAGTGGAGCTTCAAAAGAAAAAGCCGAGTGGTTTTTTAGAAAGTTTCAGATACCACTCGGTTTTTTAATAATGGACCTATCCATTACGTTCCTTTCTTCATTGTTTCCTTTTCTCCTTCCTTTATTATTCTCGAAACGAATCTTGAATGAAGGAATGCAAAGATAACAATGATTACAGTCCCAGCAAAAATATAGGCTGTCACTTTTACAAGCTCTTGTACAATCTGTACAAGTTGTGCTAATTGTGCAATCTCTCCCATCGTTTCCTCCTCTCTATATATTTTTATATATTTTTCGAATCCTAATTTTATTCTAACAACTTATCCCCGGCTATCCATTTTAAATTTACAATGAACATCCCAACTATTTATAAGCTTACACCATTTTAGAGAATTTGTCAAGTGGCGCTTAAAAGAGCGAGACTTTAAAAGAAAAACCCGAGTGGTTTTTTAGAAAGTTCTAAGGACCACTCGGTTTTTTAATAGTTAAGTTGTATGAGGTATTTACTTTATCACTTATTTTGATATCTCCAAATTCTATTCTTTTGTCTTTATCACTTCATCAATTATTCCGTATTCTTTTGCCTCTTCAGCTGACAAATAAAAATCTCGGTCAGTATCTTTTTCTACTTTTTCCAGAGGTTGACCGGTATGTTTGGCTAAGATTTTATTTAACTTGTCTTTTATTTTAATAATTTGTTTTGCCGTAATTTCAATCTCTACGGCCTCACCGGTAACTCCGCCAGCTACCTGATGAAGTAAAACTTCAGCATTGGGCAGGGCAAAACGTTTTCCCTTTTCTCCAGCAGATAGTAAAGTCGCCCCCATTGAACCTGCTAATCCAAAACAGACAGTAGAAATAGGGCATTTAACATATTGCATAGTATCGTAGACTGCTAAACCTGCAGTAACTGATCCTCCCGGGGTATTTATATAAAGCTGGATGTCTTTATTAGGATTTTGGCTGGCCAAAAAAAGCATTTGGGCAATAGCCGAATTAGCCACAACATCAGTAATGGGACCTGCCAAAAAAATAATTCTTTCTTTTAAAAGTCGGGAATAAATATCATAGGCTCTCTCTCCATATTGAGATTTTTCGATGACGGTTGGAATTAAAACCATAAATTTATTTAACAAAATTTTCTAAAAATTGAAAAGTCTTTTTGTTTCTGATTACACTTTCACTATATTCTTTTAATTGATTTTGGTCAAGATCAGGATAAATTTTTGAAATTTTATCTATCTCTTCTTTTATTTCTTTCTCTGAAACCTCAATATTTTCTCTCCTTTCAATCTCTTTCAAGACCAAAGAGTTTTTGATTTTTCTTTGAGCTTCTGGCAAAAAAGAGTCCAATAATTCTTTTTCGGTCTTTTGTATTTTAGCCAAGTAATCCTCGAATTTAATCTGAAGTATTTGGGGAACTTGCTGTTTTAAACTCTCAAGCATTCGCTTTTTTTCTGATTCTACCAAAACTTCAGAAATCTCAATCTGAGAATTTTCAGCTATTTTATCTAAGATTTCCTGACGGACCCTTTCTTTTTCAATCCTCTCTTTCTCTGTTCTTAATCTTTCGATTTCTTCTTTGGTAACTACAACTTCCCTTCTTTTAACTTGAGAAGCAATCTGTTTGTAATCTGGCAATTTGACTTCGGGCAAAACCGAAATTTTGGCCTTAAATTCAAAGGGGTTTCCAGGAGTTAATTTTAAAACTTCAATTTCAGGTTTAGAAATAGCTTCAATTTTATTTTCCGAAATTGCCTTGAAGTAATTTTCTTTTATTGCTTGATTAGCAGCCTCTTCTAAAATTCTTCCCGGGCCAATTTCCTTTTCAACTATTTCCTTTGACACCTTACCTTTGCGAAATCCTTTAATTTCAAGCTCTTTACCCAAATCCAAAGTTGCCTTTTCAACAAAATTATTAAATTCTTCAACTGGAACCCTGACTAAAATTTCAATTTGGGACTTTGGCAGTTTTTTAATTGAAGTTTCCATTAATAGTGCCTAAGACCTTGCTAAGGCTTCTCTCTCTTTATTCTTTACAAGAAAAAAGGAAGAAAAATTAAAGAGATTATACCAATTAATTTTATTAAAATATTTAGAGAAGGACCGGCAGTGTCTTTAAGAGGGTCTCCAACTGTGTCGCCAATCACTGCCGCTTTATGAGCGTCGGAGCCCTTTCCTCCTAAATTACCAGCTTCAATGAATTTTTTAGCGTTATCCCAGGCTCCCCCGGCATTAGCCATTAGCAAAGCCAATAAAAATCCAGTGATTAGACTGCCGGCCAAAACTCCCCCTAAGGCCTCGGTTCCTAAAATAACTCCTACTAAAATCGGAGTCAAAATAACCAAAATCCCGGGTAAAATCATTTCTTTTAAGGAGTTTTTGGTGATTAAATCAACGCACCTGCCATAATCTGGCTCAATCCTCTCTTCCATTATTCCGGGAATTTCTCTAAATTGCCTTCTTACTTCTTTCACTACTGCCTGAGCCCCCCGACTTACTGCCTTTAGAGTTAAGGAACAAAATAAAAAAGAAAGCCCAGCTCCGATAAAAAGACCGGCAATTACTTTAGAATCTAAAAGACTAATTATTTGAAGATTGGCTACTTCAAAATAGGTACTCAGCCAGGCCAAGGCCACCAAGGCCGCTGACCCTATGGCAAACCCTTTTCCGGTAGCGGCAGTAGTGTTTCCCACCGCATCTAAAGCCTCTGTTCTCTGGCGAACTTCTTTTTCCAGTCCGGCCATCTCTGAAATCCCGGCAGCGTTATCAACAATGGGACCGTAGCAATCTGTAGATAAGTTTATTCCCAAAACTGCCAAAATTCCTACAGAAGCAATAGCGATTCCATATAGTCCAGCGAAATGATAAGCAATTATAGTGGCAATGGCTACTCCCAGCACTGGTAAAGCAACGCTTTTCATTCCCACTGCCAGCCCTTCAATAATTACGGTCGGGGCTCCAATTTGAGAAGCCTTGGCAATGTCTTTTACAGGTTTCTTTTCCGCTGAAGTATAGTATTCAGTGCTTTTGCCAATCAAAAAGCCAACTCCCAGACCAGCCAAAAGCGCCCAGAATAGTCCAATCTCCTCAAAGAAATTTGAGATTATGAGGTAGGCAACCACAGCCATTAAAACGTTAGCCACAATCACCCCTCTTTCCATCGCTTTTCGGATTTGCTCAGTTTGTTCTGGAAATGGCTTTTTCTGGAGGTCTTTGGAAATTTTTACAAAAAAGCTACCAATAATCGAACTCAAAATTCCAGCTGATGCTAAAATCAGCGGTAAAAAAAGACCTTTTTCTCCAAATGCCACCATTCCAATAACTATTGCCGCAATAATGGCTGAAACATAGGACTCAAAAAGGTCAGAACCCATTCCGGCAATATCTCCCACGTTGTCTCCAACATTGTCAGCAATTACTGCCGGGTTTCTGGGGTCATCTTCGGGAATTCCTTTCTCAATTTTTCCTACTAAATCTGCTCCCACATCAGCTGATTTAGTAAAAATCCCCCCTCCCACTCTCATAAAAAGGGCAACCAGAGAGGCACCGAAAGCATAGCGGAGTAAAAGATGAGTATCTTTAAACAAAAGCCAAATTACTGATATTCCCAATAACCCCAGACCAACTACCAAAAAACCCATAACCTTTCCTCCAGAAAAAGCAATCTGAAAACTTTTTGGAAAATTCGTTCTGGCGGCATTAGCTACCCGGGAATTTGCCCGGGTGGAAATCATCATTCCAATAAAACCGGCCAAACTTGATACCCCTGCTCCAATTAAGAAAACAAAAGCTGCTGAAAAACTCCTTGTCATTAAACCAAGTAAAAGAGCAATCAAAACAAAAACCAGAGCCATTATTTTAAATTCCCTTTTTAAAAAAGCTCTCGCTCCTTCCCTAATGGACTGAGAAATTTTGACCATTTTCTCAGAACCAGCAGAGGCCTGATTTATCTTCCGAATCAAAAAGAGGACAAAAACTATAGTAAAAAGAGAAACAATGATGGAAAGATACAACATAATATTGCTTATTTTTTAGCTGGTTTTTTCTTCTTGGTTTCTTTTTTTTCTTTAACCTTTGGCTCTTTCTCTTCTTTCTCGCCTTCCGGACTTCTGACATCAATCTTCCAGCCAGTTAGTTTGGCAGCCAATCTAACATTTTGGCCATCTCTGCCAATGGCTAAAGATAATTGCTCTTCAGGGACAATGGCTACCGCTTTATTTTTGGGCTCAATTTTAACTTCCAAAACTTTAGCCGGAGAGAGAGAGTTGGCAATGAATTTTTCTGGCTCTTCAGAATATTCAATAATATCTATTTTTTCTCCCCCGAGTTCTGAAATTACCGCTCCAACTCTGGTCCCTTTTTGGCCGACTGCTGACCCTATTGGATCAATTCCTTCAGTTTCAGAAAAAACCGCAATTTTTGACCGAGACCCAGCCTCCCTGGCAATCGACTTAATTAAAACTTGCCCGGTTGAAATTTCCGGAACTTCCAATTCAAAAAGTTTAGAAATTAGTTTAGGATAGGCCCTTGATAAAAGTACTACCGGCCCTCTCGGGCTTTCTTCAACTTTTAGAATATAGACTTTAATTCTTTGGCCAGGCCGATAAAATTCTCCAGGAACCTGTTCTTCTCTTGGCAATATTCCCAAAGTTTTGCCAATATCTAAAAAGATGTTCCTTCCCTCGATTCTCTGAACAATTCCAGAGATTATTTCTCCTTGCTTTGACTTATATTCTCCAAAAATTGCCTCCCTTTCCGCCTCCCTAATTTTTTGTAAAATCACCTGTTTTGCTGTCTGGGCAGCAATCCGACCATAATCTTTATGAATCTCTAAAACCATCTCTAATTCTTTCCCTGGTTTAATCTTTGGCTTTATTTTCTTTGCCTCTTTTACCATAATATGTTTTTCTGGATTAAAACGGAACTTTTCTTTAGCCGATGGTTCTTTCTCAATCTTCTTTTTTCTAAGTTTGGGCGGCGGGTGGGTGGCGTCCAACTCTTCCTCAGAAAGAATCATTGAATCATCTACCACTAATTTTACTTGCCAAAATTTAACTTCGCCTGATTCTAGGGAAATCTTAGCTCGAATGATCTGGCCTCTCTTTCCATAATCTTTTTTATAGGCAGCGGCATAAGCCTGCTCAATAGTTTCGATGACTTTTTCTTTAGAGATTCCTTTTTCCTCAGCAATCTGGGAAATTGCCAAAGTAAAACTTTTGAGATCTATGTCTTTATTTTGAGATGGGTTAGAAATCATAAAAATAATGTCCGTTTCCAACGGACAGAAATTCTAAATTTATCAACTATTTTTAGTTTAAAAAAAGAAAATCTTATTGTCAAGCCCGCCCAAGTTTTTGGACTATGTATTATTTGAACCAAGGGCTCCTATCCAAAAATTTGGGAGGGTCAAGCCCCGATCGCATTCTGAATATGGCGAATTTTAGCTTTCTTTGACTTTAAATCAATTTTAATTGCCACTACATCAATTTGCCATTTAGATTCCAGAGGAATTTTCTTTTCTGAAAGCCAATCTTGGGTTATTTTTATTAATTGTTTTTGCTTCTGAAAGTTAACCTTTTCTTCGGGTGAAATTACAGAGGGCTGTTCTCTGTCACTTTCAGTCAAAGTTTTCACCTCGATAAAATAGATGACATCATCTTTCTTAGCTACAATATCAATCTCTCCCTTTTGAGGTCCCTGAATCCATTTTCTGGAATAATTCTTATCTAAAATTTTATATCCTTTATTTTTTAAATAATAACAGGCGATATTCTCACCAAAATTTCCTAATTGCTTTGGATTCATAATGGGGTGGACTATTCTTAAATTAGCTCGAACATTTTTCGCCGCCTGCGGCGGCGAAAGCAAGCCCCCGTGATTTGCGGCTCGCCCGCAAGCGGGCTCGCCGCGTTCTTTGACAATTTCAAGTTTTTCTTTGGCAGTAATTTACTCTGAAAATCTAAAAGTAGAAATTATTTGATCAATTATTAAAAGATTCTCATTAAATTCCTCTCTTTCTTCTTCTACCTCAAAACCGAACATATAAAATAGATTATCTGTTGGTAAAAGCCAAGCACCATCCTTTTTATAAATTATAACACCATTTCCCTCAAAACTTTTTTCTTGAAAAATAACCTTCGAGGCCTCTAATCCTCCTATTTGCCCTGTTTCTGTTTTTATTTCATTCCCCATTATTCCCATCATCTCTTTCATTTCTGACATCGCTTTTTCCCCTGGGTCAAGGGCATTTATTATAATCTCAGCAGAATGAAAAGCATCGATATGCTTTATAAGCCTTACATCCCTCAAACTCACTTCTCCTGACTCAACCTGCCAACCAAATTCAGGATCCCAAGATGTTAATTCCCAATCTTTTGGATATTTTATTTCATATCCATACTCTTCATTCTTATAAATCTTCCAATCAGCGGTTTCATCTCCAATTATTTCTTCTGAAACTTCGGCTTTCTTTTCGGGGAACCAAAAATACTGCCAAGTCAAAATTCCTCCAGCAATAAAGGCAGTAAGAATAACTATAATCCAGATTTTAGAAAAAGCTCGATTGTCCATATTTTTGTTCAGTAATTTTTAACTTTTATGAAAAATTTTCTTTTATTAGAACAAAACCAAAAATTGATTTTTTCTTTCAAAACTCCGTTCAATTTTGCCGCCGAGCCGCCACGCGGCGAGGCGGAAAGGTTGACATATCCGAAAGTGTGGACCCGGGCAGATTTGAACTGCCGTTTCTACAATGCGAATGTAGCGTTCTTCCACTGAACTACAGGCCCCGTAGAAGAATTTCGAAATTCTTCTACGGGGCAGACCCGGTCGGGACGCTGGGAATCGAACCCAGTCTACATCCTCCCGAAGGATGTGTACTACCGGTATACTACGTCCCGATTAATATTTACGAGCGAGGGAAGCAATTTTTATGGACCATCCGCAGCGAGTTGGCATGGTCTCGCCGCGAAGCGGCGAGCAACTCGCGAGGAACTGAGCTTGCTTCTCGCTGGGAAGCAGAGCGTGTCCTAAAAATTGTCTTCCCGAGCTAAGTTACCCAATACTTTTGCTTTGTCATCTTATCTTTTTTCATTTCAATTTTTTCTCTTTCTTCTCTTGATTTTTGAGCTTTCTCTTTTAATTTCTCATCTGATAATTTAGCTAATTTCTTAACTTCTTTCTCTAAAAAATCTTTTTTATTTTTCTTTGGGTCCTCTAAGACACAGGACAGCAAGACATCTAAAATTTGTCCTACCTTAGGCCCTGGCTGAATATCTAAAGTCCTCACCACACCATTTCCCCCAACTTTAAGCATCTTTACTGAAATTGGATCCTGGGAAACTTTCTCAATAACATATCTTAAGTGTCTTAATTTATAGGGTTCGGCTTTTGGACAACCAGAACCAATTCGATCAGCCATCCTCACCTGCAATAATTCTTCCATATTTTCTGGTCCAACCTGACGAACCAATCTTCTGACCGAACTCTTTCCCACCTCATCCGGATGATAATAGAAAAGATGATATCTGACAAGTTTGGCAATTTTTTCAATATCTTTTTTGGAAAATTTTAAGCGATTTAATATCTGCAAAGTCATTTTTGCTCCTAAAATTTCATGGCCATAAAAAGTGGCATTTAGTCCCTTGCCTCTTTTAGCCCGGGGTTTGGCAATATCATGGAATAAACTGGCCAATCTGACATGTTTATTAAAATCCCGTTTAGCTGCATATTTTAAAGACAAAAGGCTATGCTCATAGCAATCATAAATATGATGCTTATTTTGAGTTACCTTATAGCCCTCTTCCAATTCAGGGATAATATATTTTAAAAGGGAAAGTTCTCTCAAGAGCTCTAGACCATTGGCTGCTTTTTCAGTCATAATAATCTTTAAAAATTCATCTCTAATTCTCTCTTTAGAAATTGCCTGAAGCCAGGGAGCATTTTTTTTAATAGCTTGAGCGGTTTTTGGTTCAATCTTCCATCCTTCAACCAGGGTTACCGAAAACCTTACCGCTCGCATCATCCGTAGGGCATCTTCTGAAAATCTTTCTTCAGGATTGCCCACCGCTTGAATAATCTTATTTTCTAAATCTTTTCTTCCTTTAAAAGGGTCGATAATTTCGTAATTTTTGATTTTTCCTTTTTCCTTTTTGATTTCCGTCAATGCAATAGCATTGACCGTAAAATCTCTTCTAGCTAAATCTTCTTCTATGGTTTTAGCCCAACGAATTTTATCAGGATGTCTTTTATCTGTATATTTCTCATCAATTCTATAAGGAGTAATCTCAATTTCTTTTAATTTTTGGTTTTCACTGCCTGTTAAAACAGTAACAGTACCAAATTTGTTATCACTAAAACTCCTCAAAAAAATCTTTCCAATTTCTCCGGGTTTAGCATTAGTGGCTACATCCCAATCTTCTGGTGTAACTCCCAAAAGTAAATCCCGAACACAGCCTCCAACAATATAGGCCTCAAAACCAGCTTTTTTTAATTGGTCAATTACAAATTTTACTTCTTTTGGTATTTGCATAGCTTTATTTTAACCCAGAGTCTTGAATTTTTCAATTGTTTTGCTAAAATGTTAATAAGCCCCCGTAGCTCAATTGGATAGAGCTCTAGTCTTCGGAACTAGGTATTGTGAGGGTCCGAGTCCTTCCGGGGGCACCCAATATGAAAAATGAAAAATTAAAAATATTATTTTCAATAACTTTTTTAGGAAGCTTGCTTTTTGCTCCTTTGATTTCTTTAGCTGCTGGAATCTATCAAGTTAGTCCTTATCCTGGTACTTACTATGGGAGTATGGATATTTGCTATGAAGGATTAGTTCCTTGTGGACAGGGAAAGCCTTATTGGAAGAATGGAACGATTGTAGGCGGAAAGTGTCAAGGTAACAAAGTAGATGAAGGAATGCCCTGCCAGTTCTGTCATTTCTTTGTGATGTTTAGAGGTATTTTAGATTTTATTCTGAAACTGGTTATCGTAATCGGGGTTTTAATGCTTACCATTGGCGGGTTTATGTTCCTTTTTGCCGGAGGAAGTCCAAAAACACTAGATTTAGCAAAAAGAATATTAACTTCGACGGTTATAGGTCTGGCCATAATCTTTGGCGCCTGGTTGATTATCAATACGATTTTTATGGCTATTGGAGTAGCTGGTTGGACTGGCTTAAGAGAGGGCTGGTTTTCAATTGAATGTGCGATAAAACTACCATAAATTGCCCCGCTAGCTCAATTGGTAGAGCAGGAAATAAAAAATAATGACCCAAAAAGACAAAGTAAAATATTCAAAATTAAAAGCAGAAGCGATTCAACTCCGGAAAAAAGGATTAAGCTATAACGAAATTAAAAAAGAAATAAATGTATCCAAAAGCACTTTAAGCCTTTGGCTGAAAACTATTCCCTTAACCCCTGAATTAAAGAAACGATTTTATACTGCACGAATTTTAAATTTGGCTAGAGGTCCTCAAAGTCAAAAAGAAAGAAGACTTCGAGAAATCACTAAAATTATTAACGAAGCAGAGAAAGAGATTGAACTTCCTCTCTCCCTTAAAACTTACCGTCTTTTAGGGACAGCATTGTATTGGGCCGAAGGAAATAAAACTAAAGGCTTTGAAGTTACAAATTCTGACCCTCATTTTATACTTTTTATGGTCCGTTGGTTTGAAAAAGTGTTCAGGATTTCTCCTGAGAAATTAAAAGCGAGCTTAAATATTTATCCTCAGCAGAACGAACAAAAAATAAAAAAATTCTGGTCCCAATTAACAAACGTTCCTCTTGAGAATTTTAATAAAAGTTTTGTAAAACCACCAAATAGAGGTTATAAGAAAAACAATCTTTATTACGGAACAATAAAAATTAGAGTTCCAAAAGGAACTGATACGCGCCATCGAGTTTTTGGATGGATAAAAAAAGTTTTGAAAGATATCACTCCGAAAGTAGAATTAGTTGAAAAAGAATGGAAATCACTTAAAGAAACTCCTCGTCCAGCTAATATTCCAGAAAATATTGAAATTTAAAGGCCCCCATAACTCAATTGGCAGAGTAGCGGACTCTTAATCCGTAAATCCAGGTTCGAGTCCTGGTGGGGGCACATTTCAGTATTTTTAAAAAGATTTAATCAATTTGAAGGTGGGAAATTAAAATGAGACCAACCAAAACAGAAATATGAATTTTTCTAAAGACCCACAAGTTAATTGGAAATATGTTCTGATTATTGTTGTTCTGGCCGCCATTGTTGGTGGAGGAATTTGGATTTATTTTGGAGATGTTGTGAAAAATATAATTTCTCTTTCTCAATTTCCTGAAATAAAGAAACCAGAAGAAATAACCCAAGACGAAACCACCGATTGGAAGACTTACCGCAGTGAGCAGTATAAGGTTGAATTTAAGTATCCGCCCGATTTTATATTTGATGAGAATTGTCCCGGAGGTCTCGATAATCCCGCTGTAATTAAAAGTGAATTTGTAGGATGTGATATAGGATGTAAACCACATGGAATCAGTTTCATTTTTAAAATGGGGCCTTATGCCAATATCTATGAAGCTATTAATTCGATCCCTGTGTCGGTTAGTGGTGATATAGGTCCAGTTGAATCTCTTATTTTTAATTCCAATAAATTTACCAGAGTTCAGATGATAGAATATTACGGACCGGGCGATATTTTCTATCTGATTCAGTACCCGAAAAGCAATTTATTTCTTAGTATTGTGGTTATTCCTACGCCAAGGACAAATCCTGAAACAATGACAATTATTGATTATGAGCAAATAACCCGCCAAATTCTCTCCACCTTCAGATTTATTGAATGACAGCTAATCTATCTCATTTTTTTATGGTGAGACAGGACGGAGTTGGATAATTTTTGCTTTTGGGTTAATACTAATATGAGATTGATTCGAACTATTTTCAATATAGGGCACCAAATTTAGTTTTTAGTTGTTAGTTGTTAAAAGGCGATGTCAGAAGGTGATTTTGCCTTTTTGTTTTTTTGTTTATTTTTTGATTTGAGGTATAATTAGAAATAGAAAAAATTATGTTAACTTCTAAAGAAAAAGAAGAATTAATCAAAAAATATAAACTTCATGAAACAGACAGCGGTTCTCCCGAAGTTCAGATTGCCTTACTTTCAGAAGAAATTAAAAGATTACTTTTACATTTAAAAAAGCATCCTAAAGATTTTCATTCAAAAAGAGGTTTGTTAAAAATGGTCAGCCAAAGAAGAAAGTTTTTAAATTATTTAAAAGAAAAAGATAAAAAGAGGTATAACAGTATTGTCAAAAAAATAGGACTTAAAAAATAATATGGTAATTAAACATATTGGTCAAAGAGTAGGAGTTCTAATTGATGTTCAGAACCTCTATCATTCTGCCAAAAATCTCTATAAAGCCAGAGTTAATTTTCGGGAAATTTTAAAATCAGCTGTTAGCCAGAGGAGTTTAATTCGGGCCTTTGCTTATGTTGTCAGAACAAAAACCGGAGAGGAAAAACCTTTTTTCGAAGCTTTAACCAAATTAGGAATTGAGACCAGGGTCAGAGATTTACAAGAGTTTTACGGCGGTTTAAAAAAAGCTGATTGGGATGTTGGAATTACTGTTGACGCTATAAGAATCGCTCCCAGTGTTGATACCATTGTTTTGGCCTCAGGGGATGGCGATTTCATTCAGTTAGTTGAGTATTTGAAAAATCGGGGGAAAAGAGTAGAAATTATTGCTTTTGGCAGATCGGCTTCAGCTCGCCTAAAAGAAATAGCTGATGAATTTATTGATTTAGAAAAAAATCCAGAAAAATATTTACTTAAAAAATGATGGAGAATAAATTTAAATTAAAACTTGATAACCGGGAATTAACTGTCGAAATCAAAAATCTGGCTGAACAAGCTAATGGCAATATTTTGGTCAGCTATGGTGATACTTTAGTCTTAACCACCGCTGTAATGTCAGAATCTAAAAAGGAAGGGGTCAATTTTTTCCCCTTGACTGTTGATTACGAAGAAAGATATTATGCTGCTGGCAAAATTCGCGGTGCCAGGTACATTAAAAGAGAAGGTCGGCCTTCAGACGAAGCCATTTGTGCAGCCAGGCTAATTGACCGAACCATCCGACCAAGATTCCCAGAAAATCTGGCTCGAGAAGTTCAGGTAGTTAACACTGTCCTTTCCTGGGATGCTGAGAACGACCCTGATGTTATTGGACTAATCGCTACCTCCCTATCTCTTTCAATTTCTGATATCCCCTGGTCAGGACCTCTAGCAGCAGTTAGAGTTGGTAGAAAAGAGGGTCAATTTATTCTCAATCCAACCTATGAAGATAGAGAAAAAAGTGAGATAGACCTTATTTTTGCTGCCGGTTTTGATAGTAATGGTAAATTTTTAGTTAATATGATTGAAGGGAATTTTGAGGAAGTAGAGGAAAATTTAATTTCAGAAGCTTTAGAATTTTCTGAAAAGTATTTAAAAAAGATTTATGATTTTCAAAAAGAGATTATAAAAAAAGTTGGGGAAGAGAAAGTCCTTATTGAAGCTCCCTCGCAGGACCTGGAATTAGAGAAAGAAATTAGGAAATTTTTGGGCAAAAATTTAGAAAAAGCGCTATATCAAAGTGAAAAAACTGAACGGATGGGGAAAGTAAATAAATTAAAAGAAGAGCTTTGCAATTTTATAGAAGAAAAATATCCAGGAATGGGAAAAGTAAAATATGCCCAGGATTTTTTTGAAAAAGAAATTTCCAGATTAATCCATGAAAATATTATTTTATATGAGAAAAGGCCAGATGGCAGAAAATTAGATGAAATAAGAGAAATTCATCTTGAAGCTGGGCTTTTACCAAGAACTCATGGTTCCGGCCTTTTCTGCCGAGGCCAAACAAAGTCCCTGTCTATCTTAACTTTGGGAGCGCCAGGGGATCAACAATTATTGGAAGGAATGGAAATTGTTGGCAAAAAGCGTTTTATGCATCATTATAATTTTCCTCCTTATTCGGTTGGAGAAATTAGGCCAATGCGAGGCCCGGGAAGAAGAGATATTGGTCACGGAATGTTAGTAGAACGAGCCCTTTTACCCCTAATTCCCGGTTTTGAGGAATTTCCCTATACAATGAGGGTAGTTTCGGAAATTCTTTCTTCTAATGGTTCAACTTCTATGGCTTCGGTCTCTAGCTCTTCTCTGGCTCTAATGGATGCTGGAGTACCAATAAAAGCTGCAGCAGCTGGAATCGCCTTAGGCCTAATGATGGAAGAGGGTCCCGCCTCCGCTAAAGCTTCGGCAGGTAAAAATTACAAAATCTTAACTGACATTCAGGGACCAGAAGATGGCCATGGAGACATGGATTTTAAAGTAGCAGGGACAAAAAAAGGAGTAACTGCTATCCAGATGGATGTAAAAATTGCCGGCATTACCCCAGAGATTTTAAAAGAAGTTTTGTCTCAAGGAAGAAAAATCAGACTTCAAATTTTGAATAAAATCCAGGAAGTGCTGCCAAAACCCAAGGCCCAACTTTCTCCTTTCGCTCCCAGAATTCTTACCTTGCAAATTAATCCAGAAAAAATCAGAGAGGTAATAGGCCCTGGTGGAAAAATAATTAATGAAATTACGAAAGAAACTGGAGTTGCCATAGATATTCAGCCCTCAGGTCTTATTTTTATTACCTCAGAAAAAGAAGAGGCAGCAAAAAAGGCCCTTTCCTGGATAAAAAATATTACCAGAGAAATTAAGGTCGGAGAAATTTTTCAGGGTAAGGTAAAAAGGATTCTGGATTTTGGAGCTTTTGTCGAAATTCTGCCGGGTCAGGAAGGTCTAATTCACATTTCTCAACTAGCACCTCATCGAGTAAAAAGAGTTGAAGATGTAGTTAAAATTGGCGATGTTTTGTCGGTAAAGGTAATCTCAATTGATGAACAAGGAAGAATAAATTTATCATTAAAAGAAGCTAAGAAATAACTATGAATAAAAAGAAAGAATTTCTAAAAAGAGAGGAAATTAGAACGATGGAAAGAGATATTCTTAGGGCCCGAGAAGGAACAACAAGAAGAGAAATAGAAGAAAAAAGAGTAAGAGAAGAAGCTAAAGGGGAAAAATTAGAGAGAGAAAGGCTGAAGAGAGAAGAAGAAAAAAAGATAAAAATCGAGGAAGAAAGGAGAAAGGCTGAAGAGGAAACGAGAAAGGCTGAGGAAGCAAAAAGAAGAGCCGAAGCTCTAAAAAAAACTAAAGAAGATAAGAAATTAGAAGAAATAAGGAAGATAGCCGAAGAAAGAAGAAAAGAAATAGAGGAAGCTAAGAAAACAGAAGAAGAAGTACGGAAAGCCAAAGGGGAAAAGAAAAAAAGAGGGGAAGAAGAGATAAAATTAAAAGAAGAAAAAGCTGAATTAGAAAAAGAGCTTGAGAAGCTCCAGGAAAAGAAAGAGCCCTTAGAAACAGAAAGGAATCAGCTTTCAGAAAGAGAAGCTCAATTGAAAAAGACCTTAGAGCAGGTCTTAGAAAAGGAGGCAGAGATTGAAAGAGAAGAAAAAGCTATTGAAGAAAAAGAAAAGGAAGCAAAAACAGCTAAAGAAAGAAAAAAAATAGAAACAAAGAGATGGAAGATAGAAGAAAAAAGACGACAGATAGAAAAAGAAAGATGGGAATGGGAAGAAGAAATTAACAAAATAAAAGGTCAATTAAGAGAGGCTGATTTGAGGTATCATAAACTCCTAAGAGAAGAGGAAGAAATTAAAAACGATAAGAGAAAAATTTCAGATAGGCAGGAAGAGATAAGATTGGAGAAAGAAAAAGCTGAATTAGAAAAAGAGCTTGAGAAACTCCAGGAAAAGAAAGAGCCCTTAGAAACAGAAAAGGCTCAGTTTTCAGAAAGAGAAACTCAATTAAGAAAGTCCTTAGACCAGGTCTTAGAAAGGGAGGCAGATATTGAAAGAGAAGAAAAAGCTATTGAAGAAAAGGAAAAGGAAACAAAAACAGCTAAAGAAAGAAGAGAAATAGAAACAAAGAGATGGAAGGTAGAAGAAAAAAGACGACAGATAGAAAAAGAAAGATGGGAATGGGAAGAAGAAATTAACAAAATAAAAGGTCAATTAAGAGAGGCTGATTTAAAATATCAGAAGATAAAAGATAAAGAGTTAGACCTCCAAAAAAAGATAGAAGAGGCTAGCCGCTTATTAAAAAAAGATGAGATTGAGGAAAAAAGAGAAGAAACAGAAATTGAAAAGAGAAAAAAAGAGGAGTTTTTGCAAAAACTAGCTCAAGTTAAAGAGGCAGAAAAAGAAGAGGCAGAAAGATTAAAGAAAGAGGAAGAAGAAAAGGAAAAACTAAGAGAAGAGAGAAGAGAAAGGGAAGAAATTGAGGAAAAGAGAAAAAAAGAAATAGAAAGATTAAAATTGGAGGAGAAGCAAAGATTGGAAAAAACCAGAGCTGAATTTTTGGCAGAGAAAGAAGGTAAAGAAGTAGAGAAAGAAAAATTAGAAAAAGAGAAAATAAAAGAAAGATTATCAGAAATTCAAAAAAGAGAAGAAGTAGAAAGGAAAAAATTCTTAGAAAGAATTCAAGGTAAAAAGAAAGAAATAAAAGAGGTTCAAAGACCAGTAAAAGAAATTGAAGAGCCCACTGTTCCCACACAGCCTGCTGTTCCTTTCCGGCCAACCGAGATTTTCCGTCCTCTTCCTCAAAAACCCTCTCTGGGAGAGAAATTTTGGGCCAGATTTATAATTTTTTTCGTAATTTTGGCTATCTTAGCTGCAATTTCTACCTTCTGGTATTGGTTCCTCTTTATCAGAAAACCACCGCTGCCGCCCTCCCCTCCTCCCCAAAAAGAAATTATTATTGTCCCAGAAATAGCTATTCCCGAATCTTTAATCTCGGTTGAAATAATTCGAACTTTCGAGATTACGAAATCCGAAGAGACTCTCATCTACCTTTCTCAGATTCTTAAAGAAGACTTAGGGGAAGACCAGTTTACCAGAATTATAATAAAAGATTTAACTAAGAAAAAAGTTCCCGGCCTGAAAGAATTTTTGGATACTTTCCAGGCCAAAACTCCAGAAGATTTTTATCAAAAATTAAGCGATGAGTTCACTTTGTTTATTTATTCCCAAAAAGAAGGCAACAGATTGGGCCTGGTGACGAAAATAGAGACAAAAGAAGGACTACCAGAAATACTAAGATTCTGGGAAGATATAATGGAAACAGACCTATCAAATTTTTTCGCTTTCCTGGGCAAGGATAAACCAGCTCTCAAAGATTACTTTACTAAAACCGCTTACCATCAGGGAGTTATTCGTTGCCAGACTTTTACTGAGGAAGATTTTGAAGCTTGTTATTTAATAACAGATAGTCACTTCATTTTCACAAGCTCTTTGGAAAGTATGAAAAAAACAATTGATAAGTTGTAAACTTTATATGTTTAGGAAAAAACTTTTTATTAAAAAAATGAAAGAAAAATTAGAAAAGGAAAGGGCCTCAATTGAGGAACAACTTCAAAGTTTTGCCAAAAAAGATAAAAAACTACCCGGAGATTGGGAGACTCGTTTCCCACAATTCAATGGCGGCAATTTGGAAGAAGCAGCAGATGAAGTTGAGGAATACGAATCTTTGCTCCCGATTGAATTCAGTCTTGAAAATAGACTTAGAGATATTAATCTGGCTTTGGAAAAAATTAAAAAGGGGAGATATGGAAAGTGCGAGAAGTGCGGAAAGGAAATCTCCCGAGAGCGCCTCAAAGTCTGTCCTGAAGCCAGATTTTGTTTAAAATGCCAAAAATAAAATCTATTTGTAATGTTTAAAGTCTACATTATAATCGAAATTCGAACTTCCAGATATGCCGTCTAAAATTTTCTCAGCTGCCATAGTTGGTTTAGACGCCCAAATTATTGAAGTAGAAGTCGATGCCTCATATGGATTGAGGCATTTTGAAATTGTCGGCCTGCCAGATAAAGCAGTCGAGGAATCAAAGGAAAGAGTGGGGACGGCAATAAAAAGTTCCGGCTTTCAATCTCCCCATCATCAGCCAATTCGGGTTTTGGTAAATCTTGCTCCAGCTGATTTAAAAAAAGAAGGGTCTTTATATGACCTTTCTATTGCTTTGGGTTTTCTGGTGGCTTCAAAACAAATAAAATTTGACCCGACAGATAAAATTTTTTTAGGTGAGCTGGCTTTAGATGGAAAATTAAGACCGGTTAAAGGAACACTTTCTATTGCTCTGGCAGTAAAAAATGAAGAAAATTTTTCTGAAATAATCTTGCCCAAAGCCAATGCTCCAGAAGCTGCTCTGGTTTCTGCCAGAGTTTCAGGTTTAGACAGAAAAAACTTTAAGGTAGTTGGTGTCGAAAACCTGAAAGAAACTATTGATTATTTAGAGGGAAAAATTCAGCTATCTTCTTTTAAAGCGAAAATTAAGGATTTTTTTGGAAAACCGAATTATCCTGTTGACTTAGGATTCATTAAAGGACAGGAATATGCCAAAAGAGCTTTGGAAATTGTTGCTGCCGGAGCTCATAATCTTTTGATGGAGGGGCCTCCGGGCGCCGGCAAAACCCTTCTGGCTAAAGCCATCCCCTCTCTTTTGCCCCCTCTTTCTTTTGAAGAGTCATTAGAAGTTACAAAAATTTATAGTGTGGCCGGCCTCCTGCTGAAAGAAAAGCCTCTCTTAAATCTCAGGCCGTTCAGGTCTCCCCACCATGCTTCCTCAGAAGTTGCCTTAATTGGCGGCGGTAATCCTCCCAGGGCAGGAGAGATAACTTTGGCCCATCGGGGAGTTCTGTTTTTGGATGAATTCCCCGAATTCCATCGGGATGTTCTGGAAAGCCTCCGCCAGCCGATTGAAGAAGGGAGAATCACAATTTTAAGAGCAAGGCATTCCCTGACCCTGCCAGCCCGCTTTACCCTGGTAGCGGCAACCAATCCCTGTCCCTGCGGATACTACGGTGACCCAGAAAAGAAATGTAGCTGTACCCCTTCTCAAATTTCAATGTACCGTCGAAAACTCTCTGGACCTCTGATGGACAGGATTGACCTTTTTATTAATGTTCCCCAGTTAAAATACGAAAAACTGGCAGCTCCGGATGAGGAAAATAGGAGTTTGAGAATAAGAGAAGGAGTTGAGATCGCTCGCCGGATTCAACGAGAAAGATTCAAGAAAGAAAAAACCAACTCTGAGATGGAGTTTTCCCAAATAAAAAAATATTGTCAGATTGATTTAAAATCTCAAAATCTTCTGAGAAACTATGTCAATTCTGGCAAGCTTTCTGCCCGGGGTTATCACCGAGTTTTAAAAGTGGCCAGAACCATTGCTGATTTAGATAACTCAGAGAACATTTCTTATAACCATTTAAGTGAAGCTTTAATGTATAGAATAAGAGAAGCCTAATAAATATATCCTTTAATGGAAGGTGAACCTACTCTCAGCTTCCTATAATTCATTCTCCCTAAACCAATATAATTCATTTCTGAAAAAACAACTTTATCTCCTCTCACTTCTTCCACATAGCCCACATGACCATAATATCTATTGCCGCTAAGAGAAATTACTGCCCCCACCCGGGGAGTGCAATTGCTTCCTTTGCAAACTTTAAAACCAGACCTGATTGCCCCGTCTAACCAGTTTATAGCATTGCCCCAGCCAGGAATTATTCTTCTCTGAGCCACCCACCAAGTACATTGGCCCCAGGAATAAGTATGAGATTTATCGTAAAAATTACTAGTAGAGAGAGATGGTGGTTCCTCTTGAACAATTGGAACTGAAGGAAGTTTGCCGTCAGGAATTATCAAAACCTCTTTCACTACAATGTCTCCGTCGCCAGAAAGATCATTAAATTCGATGATTTTTTCGGGATCTGTCTTGTATTTCTCAGCTATACTGCCAACTGTATCTCCTTTTTTTACTAAATGCATTACCCCAGAAACTGGCAAAATGAGAAGTTTTTGGTCAAGTTTAATCTTTGATTTTTGACTTAAATCATTTGCCCAGAGCAAAGTATCAAGAGAAATGCCAAAATGAGCAGCGATACCCGTAAGAGTATCGCCAGTTTGAACCGTGTATTCAATAATTCCTTCCCGGGTAGTGGTTCCCAGTTCGCTTTCAGAATCTCCTGACAAACTCCCCAAAACCTGAGGGGTAACCAAAATTGGAGGGGAGAAGGCAATGAGACTACTCTTTTGAATTAAAAGGAAATCAGGTGATTCTTTTAAGGAGTTTTGAATTGGCCCAACAAATGGCTCCCCCCCACCTTCTGATTGATTATTTAGGTTAGCCAGAGAAGCATTCAAATTTTGGGCTACCACAATTGAATTTACTTCTGACCAAAAGTGGTGAGGAATAAAAAGAAGAATTGAAAGTAAAATAATTGAAATTATCCCCAAATAAAGGAAGGGGTCTTTTAGAGATCCCTTATTTTTTTGGGTAATCTTGTATATTTTTTCCTTTAAACGGCTCGAAAGCCATTTAAGGGTTTTTTTTAGTGGCGTAGGAATAGTTTTTTAACTTATCTATGCTTTTCGACCACTTTTCTCCAGTTTACTATTCCAAGCCCTAAAGTCAAGGGTCTTATCCACACCCAAGAAACTATGCTAAAATAAAAAAATGGACTTAACTTCAAAAAGAGATATTAAAAAATTGCTCAAAGAACGCCGTATTCAGCCGTCAAAAAGACTTGGCCAGAATTTTTTGATTGATAAAGCTGTTATTAAAAAAATTATAAAGGAGGCTCGGCTCAAAACCAAAGACATTGTTTTGGAAATCGGTCCAGGAATTGGAACTTTAACCCAGGACCTCTCAAAAGAGGCAAAAAAGCTAATTACCGTAGAAAAAGATTTAAAAATGTATGACATATTGAAGGAACTGTTGGAATGTTGGAATGTTAAAAATGTTGAGCTTGTTAAAGAAGATATTTTAAAATTTAATCCTCTAACCTATAAATTAAAGGCTAAAAGCTATAAAGTAGTGGCTAATTTGCCTTTTTATCTTACTGCTCCGGCAATCAGAAAATTCCTGGAAACTAAATTGCCGCCAGAATTAATGATTTTAGTGGTTCAAAAAGAGGTGGCTCAAAGAATTTGCGCCAGACCTCCTAAAATGAATATCTTGGCTGTTTCCGTCCAATTTTATGCCAAGCCCGAGATTATAAGTTACGTATCAAAGAAATCTTTCTGGCCTTCCCCCAAGGTCGATAGTGCAATAATTAAAATTACCCCAACGAAACCCGGCGACATAATTATGAAACCCGGCAACGTTGATTTATTCTTTAGAATTGTTAAGGCTGGGTTTTCTCAACCAAGAAAACAACTTGTCAACAACCTCTCAAAAAAGTTAGAATTAAACAAACAAGGGGTTAAGTTCCGGCTTCTAAAAAATAATATTCAACCTACTCAAAGAGCTGAAACCTTATTCATTAAAGATTGGATAAATCTAACAAAAAGTTATAAAATTAATTAATCATTATTAAGGATTTCAAATTATAGATTTTGTAGTATAATATTTCAATGGCTCAAAAAATAAAAAATTTTTTCCTAAATCTTAAATGGAATAAAAAACGGTTAATCCCGACTTCCCCTCTCCCTAAACGAAGATTGTGGTTTGATACCCGGGCATTCGCTTTTGTGCCAGTTCTTATTTTTCTTGGTATAGCTGCGGTTTCAGGTGCTTTCCTCACCTCATTTGGCCAGACGATATTAGGGGGGACAATCGGTAATCTTACTTTGGCTATTGTTGTAGCCATTCTTCAAATACCCTTACTTCTGGCAAATGTCTTTCTCTCTATGAGTATTGCTATCTTAGGCGTAGTTACCTCGCCAGGATTTATCTCTCTTTCTTATACTAATCCAGCTGGAAACGAATTTCTCGCGGTCGGTTGGGCATTAACCAGAGATTTAGCCAATATAGGTTTTGTTATCATCTTAGTTATTATTGGATTAGCTACTGCTCTAAAAATTAGGGAATACCAATGGCAAAAAACTTTACCCCTTTTAATCGGAATAGCCTTATTAATTAATTTCACCCCGGTTATTTTGGGCCTAATTGTTGATGCTTCAAATATCATGATGCATTTCTTTTTAGGCGATATGGTTGATTTTACTTTTGTGGCAACGATATGGCATGAGCAACTAAATATCCTTCTTGACTCCGCTGCTTGGTCAAGAGACTTAAGTTTTCTCCCTTTTGCTCAGAGCCTTTTCCTAATCGTTTTCGGCTTTATAAGTGGCTTCATCTTTTTTCTCTTTAGCTTTCTTTTTATTTTACGATACATAGCCATCTGGATGTTAGTAATTTTATCTCCTATTGCTTTCTTTTGTTATATTCTACCAGCCACCCGGGACCTGTTTAAGACGTGGTGGAATCAATTTATTCAGTGGTCTATTATTGGAGTATCTGCCGCGTTTTTTCTCTGGCTATCCAGTCAGCTTTTACTCCTATCTTGGGAAGGAAAGGTAATGGGTGGAACGTTTGATACAGGAGAAAAAGCGACAGCTCCCATAGCTGAGATGATGAATCAACTTTTACCTTATAGCATAGGGATTGGCTTCCTTATTGCCGGTTTTTTTGTGGCTCTCACCACCTCAGCTATGGGAGCTACTGGCATTATTACTGCCACCCAAAAAGGAGCAAAAACAGCTCTAGCTTGGACAGCAAAGAAAACAGGAAGAGGAATCGAGAGAGGATTAAAAATTCCAAAAGGAGCTGAACGGCTTGGCCGTTGGGCAGCTGGAAAGAAAATTTTTGGAGTTGCCGCGAGGCCATTAATAGGTTATGCAAAGAGACGGGGAGAAGAAGAAAAAAAAGAATTAGAGGGTTTACCTTTTGCAACTCGGGCGAAAATGACAAGAAAACCAGGACAGAGTATCCAAGATAGTCTCCGAGATGTAGTTAGAGGATTAGATGCGAGAAAGTTCGCAAGCGAAGCTCGACCTGATGATATAACCTTAGATGTGCTTAGAGCAATGAGTATGAAACAGGTTACCACAACAGGAGATAGGGGAAGCTCTAAGTTAAAGAATACTCTGCAAGATATAATCAGTAATAATTTTCAAACCCTCGCTACTGAAGTTAATGATCTATTGGCGGCGGGGAAAACTCAAGAAGCTAATAATTTAGCAGCGAAGATGAATCATATTATGACCAATACAAATTATACTACTTAAGCCTATGAAAAACCTTAGATTAAATCAAAATAATGGGATAACTTTTCCAGAAGAAGCTAGTTCTATCATTCGCTCACTTGTAGGAAAGTATGGGTTAGAAACGCTGGAAGAACTGATTAAAGAAGTTGGCTCATCAACAAAAGTATTAACACTTAAAGAAAAAAGCGAACTTAAAGGAAGACTTATAAGTCTTCCTGGTCGCCAAATAGCCAAAACAGTTAAAGAAGTTGCTCAGGAAAAAATCAGAAGTGAAGACGCATTCGTTGCTGCTCTCCAGGAACGCTTAAATATTCCGGGAAAAACTGCTAAAGAATTAGCTAAGGACTTGGAGGAGAAGGTTCTTAGTTTAGTCCAAATAACTTTTGGAGAAAGGGAAAAGATACCAACTGCCAAAGAAGTGGAGAAAACTAAACCAGCTCTTCCTAAGAAGCCAGACACCTATCGTGAACCAATTGAGTGAAGAAAAATTTAAAAAATATTAAGTATTGGAAAATAGACTGGTCAAGATTAATATCTTTCAAAATAAATGGAAAGAGGGCTATTTCTAACCCTCTTCTTTATTTTGTTTACTTTGCCTTCGCGCCTCTGCGAGATTCTACCGCTTCCTTAGTTTTCTCCATCAACTTCTTGATTCTCTCTTCTTCGGTCTCTTCTTTTTTTTCTTCTTTTCCCTTTCCTTCAGGCATTCCTTTCTCTCCTTCTCCTTGAGGATTTCCCACCGGCATTCTCTTCCAGAGAGCAATGAGATCTTGTATAGGATTATCCGTTTTAACATCAAGAAAAGCGTTTCCATCAATTGCCATTCTTCTCTTAATTAGGTCCAAATTCTCTGTTAGTAAATCTTTATATTTGGTAATAAAGCCCTCCGGGTTTTCTCTGAGCATTTTTTGAATATCTTCTAGAGATATTCCTGTTTGTTCAGTTATCATTTCAAGCAGCGTACCAGTAGTCGCAGCTGCTCTTGCCTCGGCCTCTCGCTGACCAAGCCATTTTTTCAGGGTAGCGTCTCGGTACTCCTCTCGAGGATTAATTTCTTTAACTTCAATTTTTCTAACATCTATTCCATAACGATCCAGAAATTCCTTTTCTAATAATTCCTCCTCTAGCTTCCCATATATTTCTTCCCCTATTGCTTCTGTCTTCTGAATCAATAGTTTATATGGCTTTGAAGTGATAGAATCTCGGACTGCCGGTTTTATCCGATTAACTATAGTCTCTAACCAACTTTGAACGGCAAACAGAGCCTTGCGAGGATTAACTACTCTCTGGGTTAAAATCACTTCTACATTTAAAGGTAGCAATTCCTCATCTTCAGCATTTTCAACTTCAGCCCAATAAATATCATCTTTAAGAAGAATGTAATCGAGCTTCTCTTTAGGATGGCTCTGAATTTCACCATTTTCTGCTACTCCGGTCCACTGAAAAATATAGGTGTAGATTTGGTCAAACGGCCAAAATCCGTAATATCTTAAACCTCCAAATGGATGCCAACGTTCCCTTCCTTCCACAACATTTGATTTTCTATCTAAGGTATAACCTCTCCATTGAATTAAAGCTCGGCGAAACTGCCCGCCCTTAGTTACTTTATACACCTTTCCTTCCGGTGTTGTTACCTTTTTAAAAGTAGCACCTCTAACTACTGCCTTTGCTGTTCCCTCTTCTACAAAAGTAAAAAAAAGGTTTTTTTTTGCTAACACAAAGTAAATCAGAATAACTAAGAAAACCAAGGCTCCAAAAGTTACAACAAGGAATATCCAACCAAAAAATATAGTCCCTATTGCCAATCCTGCTAACAATCCAGTAAGGCAGAGTAACCAAAATATTAGCGCTTTCATCTTCAAACCTCCTTTCCAAATAACCTTCATTATTTTTTTAAAAAGCTTCCAGAGATACTTCCCAAAACCAATAATTATTTTACTTAAAATAATTATCTTTCGGGAAATCCAATCTAATCTCTGACGAATCCATTTCATCTTCATCTCTTTCATCTCCTATTCCTATTTATTTAATTTTAAATGTTTCTGGGATTACCCAGAAGCCAAGGAAATCCTTTTCTTCTTTCCTTGACTTTTACATTATATCATTACTCCAAAATTTTGTCAAATTTTTGTATAAAGAATGATTCTAAGGTTAGCCATTGAATTTCTCTTGTAGTTTCTTTTTAATTTGTGGTAAAATTAGAAAAGGAGTAAAATAAAAAATAATAAATTACTATGCGGTTTCAAGTTCCTCAATTTATTGAAAAAGAGGCAAAAATAGTGGGACCTTTAACTTTCAAGCAGTTTCTTTATTTAGGAGCAGCCGGAGTAATTTTGTTTTTCCTTTATTTTTATTTAGCAGCAAAAAGTCCTTTATCCTTTGCCTTAATTACCATATTTTTGGTAATCGGGGCTTTGGCTTTTGCTTTTTTAAAAATTGGCGGTCAGCCTCTTTTAAGTATTTTGCTAAAATTTTTGAATTTTTCTTTTTCTTCAAAAATTTATCTCTGGAAAAAGAAAGCAATTTCTCCAAAGATTATCAAAAAAGAAGAAAAACTCAAAAAAGAAGAGCCCTCTAAAGAGCCAACCTTAAAAGTTGCCGAAAAAAGCAAACTAAAGAAGTTATCAACTCAAATTGAAATGAGAATGAGATAACATTATGGCACAGCCAACAACCCAACAATTTTTAGAAATCGACCAAATCAGGCAGGGTATTCTTATTCTAAAGAATAAAACTTTAAGAGGAGTTTTGATGGTTTCTTCTCTTAATTTTGCCTTAAAGTCTGAGGACGAACAGAATGCCATTTTGTATCAATTTCAAAGTTTTTTGAATTCTCTGGATTTTTCCTGCCAAATTGTCGCCCAATCCCGAAAACTTAATATCACAGGTTATCTTGAAAAATTAAAAGAGTTAGAGAAAACTCAAGAAAATGAACTTTTGAAAATGCAAACTGCTGAATACCACGAGTTTATACAACATTTAGTAGAGACCGGAGCTATTCTGACAAAGAATTTTTTTGTTGTCATTCCTTACACTCTTTTGGAATCTCAGGGATTTGCTGCTGAAGGAAAGAAATTACTAAAAATGCCCAAAATTCCTACCCTAACCGAGGAGAACTTCCAAAGATATAAAAGCCAACTTTGGCAGAGAATGGAATTTGTTGCCTTAGGTTTAAGAAGGTGTGGCCTTCAGGCTGTTCCCTTGACCACTCCTGAACTTATTGAACTTTTCTGGAGCTTACACCATCCTAAAGAAGCTGAGGTCGGTTACTACCCCGAACTTCCCGGAGAATTAGTTATTTAACTGAGCACATAATACTTTATGTGCTTCGGTTAAATTTTATTAATGTTTATGATAAATTTTTTCAAAAAATTTTTAAGAAAGGGGCCAGAGGTCCAAGAGAAGATTTTTGAAGCTGGGGCAATTGGAATCAAAGACATTATTGCTCCGGCCTCTATTGAAGTAACTCAAAATTATCTCAAACTCGGAGAAAAACTGGCTAAATCTTTTTTTATTTTTTCCTATCCCAGATATCTAAGCACGGCCTGGTTTTCTCCGGTCATTAATCTGGACACTCCGATGGATATTTCTTTTTTCATCCACCCGGTTGATATGAGCCGGATTTTAAAGCGACTGAGGAAAAAGATAACTGAAGTTCAGTCCGAAATTATGGAGAGAGAAGAAAAAGGATTAATTCGCGATCCAGTTTTGGAAATTGCCTACCGAGATTTAGAAGTCTTAAGAGATAAGTTTCAGTCTGCCCAAGAAAGAATGTTTAGATTCGGCTTATATCTCACTATTTATGGCGATACCCAAGAAGAGCTGAGAGAGACTGAAACTATTTTGAGGTCAATTCTGGAAGGGAGATTAGTCTATATAAAACCAGCTCTCTTCCAACAAAGGGAAGGTTTTATTTCTACCTCCCCTTATGGTCTGGATTTGCTGCAAGTTCATACCCCAATGAATACTGAACCTCTATCCAGCTCCTTTCCCTTTATTTCTTTTGACCTGAGCTCTAATGAAGGAATTTTATACGGAATCAACCAACACAACAATTCCCTAATTTTGTTTGATAGATTTTCTTTGGAAAATTACAACGAAGTTTTTTTCGGAGTAGCCGGCTCAGGGAAGTCATATTTGGTAAAAATTGAAATTTTGCGTTCTTTGATGACGGGTGTCGATGTCATCGTAATTGACCCGGAAAACGAATACAAATTTTTGTCTGAGGCTGTTGACGGTTCTTTCTTTAATATTTCCCTGGCCTCAACAGACAGAATCAATCCTTTTGATTTGCCAATCCCAAGAGAGGATGAGAGACCGGCTGATGTCTTAAGATCAAACATTATGAATTTAGTTGGTTTATTAAGGATTATGTTGGGAGGTTTAAGTCCGGAAGAAGACGCAATTATGGACCGGGCCCTAACTGAAACTTACGCTGCAAAAGATATTACCCCGGACTCTGATTTTTCAAAAATTACTCCTCCTTTGATGTCAGATTTAGAGCAGGTTTTAGAAACCATGGAGGGAGCTGAAGGTTTGGTTAGAAGATTAAGAAAATTCACCAAAGGAACCTATGCTAACTTCTTTAACAATTATTCAAACATTTCAATGGAAAATAAATTTGTTGTTTTCGGAATCAGAGATATGGAAGAAGAATTAAGACCAATGGCTATGTTCATAATTATGAGGTATATCTGGAATAAAGTCAGGTCTGAGTTGAAAAAAAGAATTTTAGTTGTTGATGAGGCCTGGTGGTTAATGCAGACCGAGGATGGGGCTTCTTTCTTATATGGTCTTGTTAAAAGAGCCAGAAAATACTGGTTAGGGGTAACTACTATTACCCAGGATGTTTCTGATTTTATGAGGTCTGACTATGGCCAGCCAATTATTAACAATTCCTCTTTGAAACTTTTAATGAAACAGTCTCCGGCAGTGATTGATTCTATTCAAAAGGTTTTTAACCTAACCGAGGAGGAAAAACTTCGCCTACTCGAGGCAGCAGTTGGAGAGGGAGTCTTTTTTGCTGGCCAAAAGCATGTGGCAATTAGAGTGGTCGCCTCTTATTCTGAAGATCAATTAATCACCACTGCCCCCGAAGAAATTCTAAGAATAAAAGAAGCCAAAAAAAGATTAGTTGAAGAAAAATTATAAAGAAAATGTAATAAATTATGGATGAATACGAAGTAAATGAGGGAGGAGCTCTGGCAGCTCCTAAAGGAGAGGTTTCGGGAGAAATTGAAGCCTTAGAGGAAGCAACAAAAAAAGTAGGAGCTCTTTTTAGCCCCGAAGGAATTATAATGCTCTCGATGGCGCTTTTAGTTGATGGCGGTGAGCTTTTGTTCGAGTTTATTCCCGGAGCTGGACAAATTATTTCAATCGCAATTGATATTTTTGCTGTTCTTTTTTTTGGCTTTTGGATGTGGTTTTTTCGCTCGAAAAGGGCAAAAATTACTCCTAAAGCTGCAGTTAGCAGAGCTAAAGTATTACAATGGGGAAAAAGAATGAAATGGCTAAGGCCCTTATGTTTTCTTATTGAATTAATCCCAATAGGTAGTAGTTTTCTTCCTTTCTGGATTTTAATAGTTTATCTTGAATTAGTTTATGAATAAAAAACAAAAGTTTTTTTTCTTTTTTCTTTTTTTTCTTTTTTTTATCTTTTGGGCTCATTTTGTTTTGGCAATTGAATTCCGGGCACCGGAAATAAATTATCCTTCTCTTCCTTTCCCTGGGGTTGATTCTCCCCAGGTTTTTCTTGAAGAAATTAAAGAAGGTAAAATCCCCGGAGAACAGGCTTTTCCTCTCTATGTTAAGTATTTCTATTATCTATTCTTAACGATTGCAGGTTTGTTGGCTCTTGGGACAATAATTTATGGCGGTTTTCTTTATTTAATTTCAGCTGGCGCCCCGGTTAAAATGATTGCTGCCAGAGAGCAAATTACCGGAGGGATTTTAGGGCTGGTTATTCTACTTTCTTCTTATCTAATTTTGGCCACTATCAACCCCCAGCTGACAATCCTTCGGCTTCCCGGCTTAGAAAAAATTACCCTACCAGAGATAGAGCTTCCTGAACCTGGTGAAAAAAAACTTCCAACCTATTTCCAGATTCCCCTCGGAATGATTATTGAAAAGACGGTTCTAAACGAAGAAGCGCAGGAAAAATTAGATTATATCTACCAAACAACAGAAGAGGCAGCAAAAGCGGCAGAAGAGTTATATGAGCTAAGCGAAGAAATATATTCTTTGGTTATGAGCGCTGATTGCGGTAATTCAAGATGTCGTGATATCGACTGCTCACCATTTGGATGTACCGGAAAAGACAATCAATCTCAAATAAACACCGTAATAAAAGAAATACCTCTGGCAATTAAAGATTTAGAAGAAAAAACAAACGAGATATCAATTGCAAAAATCCTTTTAATTAATGACCTTTCTCAATTAGAAGCAGCCGGGCTTTTAATGAGTTTAGCTTCTGGAGTGTTTGAATATGGTACTCGATTAAATATCGAGTCTTTTCAGGAAATTGAAATTACTTCTTTCCCTGATTGGGAAGATATTGATATTAAGATGAATGATAAGATAGCTAAAGACCCAGTTACATTTTACTTAGACAAAGAAAGAAATGAACAAGAAATCTATCTCGCCTCAGTGCTTCGCTTGGCAGGAGACGCTGGTCTTCCGCCTGAGCCTTTGGGAGGTTGGCCAGAACCCCCTCCAGCCGAACCTGGTAAATTACAATGGCCGACTGCAACAACAGAAGTAACAAGTGAATTTGGATGGCGCATTCATCCCATATATGGAGTACTAATGTTCCATAACGGTATCGATATTGGGGCGTCCTATGAACCAGTTTATGCAACTGCTGATGGAACAGTAATTTTTGCAGGGCTGCTTGGTGGATATGGTTATCTTGTAGTTATTAAACACGACGAGCTCGCAACTTTATATGCTCATTTAAGTAAATACTCTATCTCTGTCAAACGAGGAGATGGAGTGGAAGCTGGCCAACGAATTGCACTAAGCGGCAATACTGGTACAAGTACTGGTCCTCACCTTCATTTTGAAGTCCGCCATGATCCTTATGATTTAGCTAAGGACTTTTATACATATTCTCTTCTTCGACCTTTAAATCCATTAGGCTATTTGTCAAAGATAGAATATTAATCAAAAGCTGCTAACCAAAATATGAAAAGATTATTTTTTAAAAAAAACTTAATTTTAAAAACTTTTCTCCTTCTGTTTTTATTTATTTCTCTTTTCTTATTTTCGAATTTCTTTTATAATCAAAGTAAGGGAATTTTAGCAGTAGAAGAGACCGAGGAAGTAGAAGAGGCCGAGGAAGAAGAAAAGGGAAGACTACTCTGCGGAAAGGAAATTCCGGTTGGAGAAGCAATGGAGAAAACCGGGGAATTGTTGGAAGAAATAACAAGGGAACTTGAAAAAATTGAATCAAATTCTTATTTTCTCATTAAAACTCAAGAAGACATGGAAGAACTGGCTAAAAATTGCACTATGGAAAACTGTACACCCAAATGTGAAGCTATTACTATAAAAGGTGCTACTGTTGCGTGTATTCACAAACCTTGCCAGGGTGACCCTTGCGAAGAAAGAGAAAAAATAGAAAAATTATTTGAGAAAATTACTCGTCTTAATAAAGAAATTCAGGAAGGTAAAGATAAAATATATAAATTAATTTATAAAAGCGTAGAGCCTCTTTGCATAGAAGGAAATGAAGATATCAGAACTCCTGGGGAAAAAATTCTATGTGCTACTAATCCAGCTTGTTGGGAATTGACACGGGAAACGCTTCTATCTCTTTTGCCGGAAGATTTCTTAGAAAAAATAGGGCTCTGCCCAAGCATAACAGTCCAAAAAGCTATAAGCAGAAAATTAAATCTATCAAGGGGTGAATTTGAGAAATGCTATGTGCCGGCAGCTGAGTTAGAAAAGATTGGGAAAATATTACTCAATTGCGATACAGTTATGAGCCAAAACCTGCCCCGAGAAACAAAAACAGAAGAAAAAGGAATACCTGTCTGCACCAGTTTGCACAATTGGTTTTGTTGCTACTAAAAAATATGTCAAATCTTAAAAAAAACGTTTTTGCTCTAATTTTCATCACTTCTTTTGTTTTATTTTTGGGAAGTTCTCTTTTTATTCAAGCAGCCGAAGAAGAAAGACCACTTGAAATCGAATATCCAGAAATTGGTGAATGGCGGCCAGAAACAGTAGAACAAGCTGTTCTTCCAGAATACATAAAATATATCTTTAATTTCGCCGTCGCAATTGCCGGCTTAGTTGCTTTTGGGGCCTTAGTTTATGGTGGGTTTCGTTATATAACCTCAGTTGGCGCGCCAATTGTCCAGACAGAGGCTAAAGACCAAATTTTTGCCGGCATTATAGGGCTTGTTATTTTACTTTCTTCTTATTTAATCTTAACTACTGTTAATCCCCAATTAGTAATCTTGACTTTGGAAAAACCTGAATGGCCAGAACTTCCAACTGATTTGCCAGGAGTTTACCTTACTTACCTTATTGACGGAGAGGATGTAGTAAAATCTTATACTCAAAATGCATCTTCTTTGGATATGCCTAGTGATAGAATGACAGACGTCAAAATAGTCAATCCAATTGATTATGACTATGAAACAGAAGAGAAAAAACCGGGAAAATACTACTATGGGGCAATCCTTTTCCCACAGACCGTCTATATAGGAGAACCGCCTGAAATTTGTCGTAGTATAATCCCTGGGGAAGTGGTAGAAGAGTGGACTTGTCGAATTTCTAAAAAAGCTGCTTCACTGGTTGTCTTTCGAGAAGTTGAAAAAACTGATGGCGAAGTCACACTTTGTACAGGGACAGAAGGGACAGGAGATTATTGTCACACCTGGGGTTTCACCCGGGATGGGGCGACGGACAACGAGTGGAAGGGATTAGAAAAGCTATCCAAAAAGGTTTGGTCAATTAAGATTGAAGGAAATTATTTGTTAATTCTTAAGGGTGTGGTCGAAGGTGCGTGGTATACTCGTGATACGGTATACCTCGCACGCTTTCAAGGCCCGGGTGAATGGCCGGACCTCACAAAATATACAATAAATCAATGTGGTCATCGGTCCTGGAATTTTTGGCATTACTACCAGGACTCTTGTGCCACCGAGTATATGATTATCCCAACGTATTAAAAGGCCACGTTCTTTTTGTCATTTAATAAAAAACTACTCTATTTATTCGGGTAGTTTTTTAAACTAACTTTTTATAGAAGTTAAAACTTAAAATTAGGGATATGGTCTCACTACCACTCTTCTTTCTGGTTCTTGACCTATGCTTTCTGTCGTAACATTAGTTCTTGCCGCTAACTCCAAATGAATAATCCTTCTTTCATAGGCTGGCATTGAAGGAAGCTGTTTTTCTTTTTTTGACAGGGCTACCTCGTCAGCAGCAGCTCTTGCCATTTCTTTTAAATAGTCAATTTTTTTCTTTTTATAATCTGAAATATCAAGGTCAATAAAAAAAGGTTCTTCAATTTGTCTTTTTAATATTGCCTTTAAAAGATGCTGGATTTCAGTTAGGGTCTGACCTCTTTCTCCGATTAAAATCTGAGGCTCTGAAGTCTTTATATTTATGGGAATGGTTTGGTCTTTCTGGGGCAAAATTTTAATTTCTACTTCAAAAGTCATCTTTTTAAAAAACTCTTCAACAGTTTCTTTAATTTTTTTAAGGCTATTTTGATTAAGCATGGTGTTTGAAAGTAATATATTGTTGGACTATTGAGAATAATGCGACCACTAACCAATAAAGGGCGACTGCTGCTGGAAACCGCCAAAGAATAAAAACTGTGAAAATTGGAAAGAAATAAAGCATCTGTTTTTGCATCATTTGAGAAAAATCGGACGAGCCTTTTTTTACTGATTTTTGCTTTGGCGTTACCATTTTTGTCTGAAAAAATTGAGCGATTCCAGCTCCAATTATTATCGCTATATTCGGCCAAAGCAAATGAGAAATTCCATTTACTTTAACAACAGCCGATTGAGTAAGATTTGTTATCCCTAAAAAAGTAGTATCAATCTGCCCGGGGTTGGGAACAAAGCTGTATAAAAAACTAAGCTGGTTTTCCCCAAATCCTCTCCAAAAAAGTCGGTAAAGAGCGATTAAAATTGGGAGCTGAACAATCAATGGTAAACATCCTGAGAAAGGATTAATCTTTTCTTTCTTATAAAGTTCCATTGTGGCCCTGGCCTGTTTTTCTTTATCGTTTTTAAATTTTTCCTGAATTTCCTTTATTTTGGGCTGAAGATTAGAAAGTGCTTTTTGGGATTTAGCTCCTTTGGTTCCTAAAGGATAAAGAATAATCTTAATTAAAATTGTTAAAGCAATAACTGCTATCCCAAAATCATGCCCCGGTAAATATTGATAGAGCAAAATCAGGGCATTAAATAAAGGCTGGTATAATATTACGTTAAAGGCGTTAATAAATAAATCCATTTTTATTTATGGTTCACCCCGTTAAATAATTCCGCTTTCAGCGGAATTGCTGCAAAGCAGCATTTAACGGGGTAAATCTACTCCCCCAGGATTCCAAGGGTGACACTTTAATATCCTCTTTATTCCTTTTTTGGTGCCTATTACCGGGCCGTATCTCTTAATAGTTTGGTAGGTGTATTCTGAGCAACTGGGATAAAAACGGCATCTTTTACCAAAGTTTGGCGAAATAAAAATTTGATAAAATTTAATAATTTTTAAAATTATTTTTCCGAACATTTTTATCGGAGCACATAACAATTTATGTACTCGATTTAGATTATTTTTGCTTTTTTAAAAAGCTTATTTACTATTTCCTTAATTTCCTGAAAATCCTTGGTTTCCAATCCTGGCCTGGCTATTACTACTCCGTCTATCCCTTTTTTAATTTCATTTAGTTTTATTCTGACTGACTCTCTTAATCTTCTTTTTATTTTGTTGCGTAAGGTAGCTTTTTTAAAGAAAGTTTTACTAACCACAAAACCAAAACGGCTACTCTTTAGATTATTTTTTACTTTTTTTAGAACCAAAAAATCTTCTTTAAATCCTTTTCCCTCTTTAAAAACTTTTTCAAAATCTTTGTTTTTTTTTAGTCGGTTTTCTTTAAACAACATCTAAAAAAATTTAAAATGTTTAGCTCAGCTTGAGATTTTAGACTGTGAGTTTTCGTCTCCCTTTTTTCCTTCGTCTAGTTAAAATCCTTTTACCTCCTTTAGTTTTCTTTCTTCTCAAAAACCCATGGATACGTTTTCTTTTTTTCCTTTTTGGCTGAAAGGTAATACTCATAATTCAAGAATATATATTTTTATTTCTTAGCGAATCAAGGTTCTCGCCGAAGGCGAGGTTCATATTTCTATTTTACTTAAACTTATAACAAAGTCAATTCATTTCCTTGATTTGTCATGGCTGTATGATAAAAGTCAGGCAAGTTTGCCTGACTAAGGACTTTCATCCCATTTAAGATGCCCTCGGTAGGAATCGAACCTACATCTGAAGCTCCGGAGGCCTCTGTTTTATCCATTAAACTACGAAGGCACAAAAGGGACGGGGTAATTCTACATCTCTTTAATTACCCGAATTATAATGAAGGGTGAAGAAGAGATTTATCTCTTCGACTATTATATCTAAGTTTGTTTATTTCGTAACCTGCTATCCCAAAAGATACAGCTATATTTAAAGACTCTTTTTTGCCAAACATTGGCAGAGAAACTACTCTATTAACTCTTTTTAAAACAGATTTCGAAACTCCCTTTATTTCATTTCCTATTACCAGGGCTAAGGGAAATTTTGCTTTAAACTTGTTATAGGGTAAACTATTTTTTGTTTGTTCCAAAGCCACAATAAAAACTTTTTCTTTTTTTAATTTTTCAATAACTCCCCAGCATTTCCAGTGATATTCCCATTTTATCCAGTTCTCTGCCCCTAAGGCTGTTTTTGAAATTTTTGGGTGGGGAGGAGTACCAGAAATTCCACAAAGAAAAATCTTATTTATCCCTAAAACATCGGCTGTTCTGAAAATAGAACCTATATTTTCCAAACTTCTAATATTATCACAAACGACATAGAATAACAATTCCTTTTTTAACTTCATTTCAAGATTATATATTTATACATTAGCGAATCAAGGTTCTCGCCGAAGGCGAGGTTCTTATTTTAAGTATTTTTTAATTTTCTTAAAATCTTCTTCTAATAACTTTTTATTTTGATTTCTTGTCCATTAAATTAATCTGGTAATTAGAAATCCAATTATCAAAAATAAGGCAATAGGCGGTAGGGCAGGGATAGGTCTTCGGATTTTTTGGCTGGCAAATATCCAAAAACTGAAAAAAAGACCAAATAGGGCAAATAGGGCGACAATTAGAGAATTTAAAATTCCTTCAGAAACTAAAGAGGTACAAAGAAGTAAAGGAAAAGCTATGTCTCCTCCGCCTAAAATTAAGAATTTTCCTCCGGGTTTAACTGTTTTAAGATTTTCTTTAAAGTCAGAAATTTTGGAAGGAACAATTAAAGCTAAAATGGCTCGACTTTCAATCATTTCTTTTGCCATCTTTATCATATGTTTGGTGATATTCACTGCGATGAAGTCATAAATTGAAAGGATTATTAAAAGAGCGACCACTATCAAGGGCTCAAGTCTTAACCCTAAAATGCTACCTACTCCAGCAATTCCGAAAATAATGCAAAGATTGTGAACCAAAATTGTTGGTCTCTTTAACCACCAAAATATTAAAATTCCTGCCAAAAATAAAGCGAAAATGTCTAAAATCCATAAACTAAGCAAAAGCGCGCTTCCCCAGAAAACTACTAAAATAAAGATTCCCTTAAATAATATTCCTCTTCCTTTTTTAAATTTCCCGAAAAAAGAAACAAGTAAAATTAAGGAAGTGGTTAAGAGAAAATAAAGAAGAAAGTGCCAAAGGGAAATAGCAGGCAAAGAGATCTCTTGAATTTCTGAGATTCTATTAATTTTGAAGCTAGCTATAATTCCTAAAACTAAAGTCAAAGAAAACAAAAAAGCCTCGAAGAAAAAAATTCTCCAAGGGCTTTGAAGAAAGGTGAATTTTATTTCCCCCGGCTCTTTATTTTGATTGTTTTTTGACATTTTTGATAGATAAATCTACTAGACGTCCGATAAGCTAATTTCCCCTTCTTAGCTTGCTTAGATGAGTACTTTTTCATACTAATTTGAGTAATTCTTTTACTTTATCTTTCTTTTCCCAGGTAAATTCCGACTCTTCCCTGCCAAAATGACCATAACAGGCGGTTTTTCGATAGATGGGCCGCAAAAGATTAAGCTGTTTAATTATTCCGCTTGGTGATAAATCAAAAATTTTGGGAATAATTTTAACTAATTTTTCTTCAGAAACTTTTCCTGTTCCGAAAGTATCTACACTTACCTCTGTTGGCTTTGTTCCTCCAATGACATAAGACAGTCTAACTTGGCATTTTTCAGCTAAATTTGCTGCCACAATATTTTTGGCAATATAGCGAGCCATATAGGCTCCTGACCTGTCAACCTTTGTCGAGTCTTTCCCGCTAAAAGAGCCACCGCCAATAGGAATTTGGGGGCCGTAAGCGTCAACAACATTTTTTCTCCCTGACATACCAGTATCAGAGACCGGTCCCCCAATGACAAAGCGACCGGTGTTATTAATATAAATTTTTGTTTTTTTGTCTAATAAATTCTTGTCTACCCAAATTTTTCTATTAAAAATTTGGGCAGATGAACAAACAGGTTTAATTACTCTTTTAATAATATCTCTTTTAATTCGATTTAAAGAGACATCGGATTCATGCTGAGCGGCAATTACCACATTGTCCAATCTTTTTGGTCGGCTATTTTCATATTCTATAGTAACCTGAGATTTTCCATCCGGTCTTAAATAAGGTAAAATTTTCTTTTTTCTAATTTCAGCCAGCCTCATGACCAATTTATGAGCTAAGATAATTGGCAAAGGCATCAATTCTGGAGTTTCGTTACAGGCATAACCTACCGAACTACCTTGGTCGCCAGCCCCTTGTTTTTTAGTTCCGGTTCTTCTCACTCCTCTGGCAATATCAGGCGATTGTCCGTGAATAGTATTAAAAACTCCTACTGTCTTATAATCAAAGCCGTATTCTGGCTTATCATAGCCAATATCTTTGATTACCTCTCTGGCTAAATTATTCACGTCAACCCAAGTTTTAGTAGTAATTTCTCCGCCAACTATTACATAGCCATTGCCAACCATAACCTCACAAGCCACCCGGCCATATTTATCATCCTTTAAAACTGCATCCAAAACAGTGTCAGCAATTTGATCTGCGACTTTGTCGGCGTGTCCAATGGCAACTGATTCTGAAGTGAGAAAATATTTTTTCATATTTGAGTTATTTTATCATTTTATTTAAAAGTTTCAACCAGTCTTCTTTGAGCTCCAAGCCTTTACAAAAAAGGCGAAGGGTGAAAAGAAGTTAACCTTCTTTGAGCTTCAATTTTTTCTCGATTTGAAATTTTACTTTTTTGGATACCCTTCTTTATGAAATTTAGCAATTTATCGTAGCATCTACGATCTACGAATTCCGGAGTTCCATCTTTCCCCCCGAACGCCCACGAGTATCTGGCTGGATCTTCATAAGAAGGTTTAGCTCCGTAAATTATTTCGCTGACTAGAGAAAGAGCCCGAATTGTTTTAGGACCTACACCTTTTAATGATAAAAGTTGTTCAAAATTTTTTGGCTCTTGAGATTTGGCAAAAAAGATGGTTTTTTCAAGCCGTTTCAAGTCAAATTTTTCTTTTTCTATGGGATGATGGTAAAATTCTACATCTTTTAATTCCATTTCGGTGAATCCTGCCATTCTTTTCTGCCTCATTAGAGAATTAGATTTTTCATTAATCAATTTAATATCTTTTAAAAATGTTTTTGGTTCCTTAGTTACCAATCCAGTTGAAATTTCTTTATTTTCTCTACTTTCTTTAGCAGTCAGATTTAAAGGTTTAACTTCAACATCAGAAATAATCCCTGAATGGGGTTCTTCAATAAAATCTTTGACTTTAGAAGATAACCAGTGATATCTTCGAGCTTTTTGAAGACCTGTGTTCATTCCCTGTTGGACAATAGTATACTGGCCAGACTTTGAGAAAATTAAATTATGATGATAGATAGAGAAATTATCCTGAATTAAAGCCGAGTCGACTTTGGCTGATATTTTGCTGGCGTAAATCATTTTGTCGATTTTCTCTATTGGCCATCCTAAAAACTCTCCCCAATCCTGAATTTGCTGAGGAGTTTTTCTTGAAGTTTTTCCTTTCCCCCCGCAGATAAAAAGACCAAGGTCTGATTCTAAACCTCTTAATCCTTCTTTAAGAGCGCCCATTACTGTAGTAGTCAAGCCCGACGAATTCCAGTCAAATGCTAAAACACATCCAAAAGATTGAAACCAAACTGGATCCGAAAGACGTTTCAAAAATTCCTCGGTTCCGAATTCCTCAACAATAGCTAAAACAATACCCCGCGACAATCTTTTCATCCTTTCAAATAGCCAATAGGGGCATCTTCCATAATCTAAGGGAACTGTGGCAATACCTGTTCGCATTATTTAATTTTATCAAAAAACCGGCTTTTGAGCCAGTTCCTATTTAGTATTATTTTTGTAAAATTTATTTTTTAACTCTAGAAATTCTAATTAAACCTGAACAAGGAATAATCTCTATTCCTTTCTTTTCAAGTTCATCTAAAAATAGATTTACTCCCAAAGAATCGCTGCTCATATGGCCGGCAATTACTACATTGATGTTCGCACTTTCGGCTTCCTTCCGATGTTCTTCTGATTGATGCATTCCAATTATCGTACCGATTCCCGCTTGAGCCATTTTTTCATAAAGTTTTGGCGAGCCCTCAGTGCCACCAGTAATTTCAGTAAGGGCGATTTTACCACAGCGGTTTTCTTTATCTCCCACAAAAATCTTAGGACCGGCCCCAATTTTAAGAGCCTCTTTATACTCTGGAATTTCTTTTAATAAATCCATTAAATCGTCAATCCTTTCTGGTTTTTCTTTTTCGATTAAATTTTTTAGAAATTTTGCTGCTAAATTGTCACAGGGGGTGTGAGAATTCATTAAATTCACTTTCAATAATTTAGCAGTATCAACCGTTCTTTGATGGTTTAATTTATTCACTCCCCTGGACACTTCATCAATTCTTTCTTTCATCAACCCTTCGGCAATATTTATTGGGACTCCATAAAAATTTAAAACATCACATTGTAAATCCATCACATCTGCTAAATGAGCTAATCCCCTACCAAGAGGATGGTGAGAAATAATTAAGTCAATATCGCCAATTTCTTTAGCCAATAAAATCTCAGCTGGAGCAATATCAATGCCAATTAAAACTTTTTTAATTTCTTTGTCTTCAGCAATATTTAAAATTCTTGAATCTAAATAAGGATTTTCTAAAGCTTCTTTGTCAAATTCTTCTTTCTCCTTATCCTCCAGTTTTTCATATTTTTCCCTTTTTCTTTCTAAAAACTTCTCTACTCCTTCTTTTCCTCTGAAATCTGCTTCAATCCCCATTTCTATAGCTAAGTTGTAAATCTCATTTATTTTCATTAGAATTTGTCCTTTCTCTCCCTTCTCCCACATCAGACGCGGGAGAAGAAAAAGCAGGAGCGAGTTTTACTTTTTTAAAAAATTTTTGATATAATTCCTGAATTTGTTTTTCTTGTTCCTTTATGTCAAAAACTTCCCGGCGAATCCGAGCCTTTTCTTTGCGAATAAATTTCCTTAGGCTTTTGGGAAGTCTTCTCTTTACCATAAATAAAAAACCACTTAAAAAGAATTAACATAATATTTTGTATCTTAACTTAATTTAATTATTTTTTCAAGCAAAACTACCTACTCTCCTTTAATTACAGCCAAGGGAACTAATTTTGCCACTTTTCTTGAGAGTCCAGCATTGTGAACTACTTCTACAACCTCATTAACATCTTTGTAAGCCAAGGGCGCTTCTTCAGCAATTCCTCGTATTGACCGGCACTTCACTAAAATCCCTTTTTCTTTTAATCTTCTAATCACCTCTTCTCCTCTAACCGCTCTCATTGCTGCATGTCGGGACATTGCCCTTCCGGCGCCGTGAGCTACGGTATGCCAAGCTTCTTTTGATTCTTCAATACCAGCTAAAACATACGAGGGAGTTCCCATTGAGCCAGGCAGGATAGCAGGTTGACCGGTTTCTCTATATTTCTCTGGAATCTCAGGATGTCCTGGCGGAAAAGCTCTTGTTGCTCCCTTCCGATGAACTATTAATTTCATTTTTTTGCCATCAACCTCGTGTTCCTCAACTTTAGCAATATTATGGGCAACATCGTAAAGTAATTTAAGTCCTCCCTTTCCCAAGACTGACTGCCAAACTTTTCTAATATAGTGGGTAATCATATGTTTATTCGACCAAGAATAGTTTGCCCCAGCACACATTGCCTTAAAATATCTTTGACCTTCTGAAGAATTGAATGGAACGCAGGCTAATTCTCTGTCTGGTAATTTTATTCTATACTTTAACATAGCTTGCATCATTATTCTTATGTAATCGGTAGCAATTTGATGGCCAAGTCCACGAGACCCACAATGGACCATTACTACTATTTGGTCTTTAAATAGACCGAAAACTTCGGCTATCTTTTCATCAAAAACCTCTTCAATTTTTTCAATGCTACAAAAATGATTCCCACTCCCCAAAGTCCCAACTTGATCTCTTCCTCTCATTTTTGCTCGTTCTGAAACACAAGAAGCATCAGCTTCAATCATTCTCCCTTTCTCTTCGCAATTTTCAATATCCTCCTTCTCGCCATACCCTTTTTCTACTAAATAAGGAACTCCTCCTTCTAAAATCTTATCTATTTCTTCAATTGAAAGTTTTATTTTTCTTCCTCGACCCAAACCCGAGGGAACCTCTCCCTGAATCTCAGTAGCTAATTTCTCTAAATAAGGTTTAATTTCTTTCTCAGTATATTCTGATTTTAATAATCTAATAGAGCACGAAATATCATAACCCACTCCGCCGGGTGATATTACCCCCTCAGGATATCTTGTAGCTGCTACCCCGCCGATAACAAAACCATAGCCGGTATGAGCATCGGGCATAGCTAAAGAATATTTTACAATTCCCGGCAATGAAGCAACATTGATGATTTGCTTTATTGCGTCAGGTTCTATTTTTTCTAATAGTTTTCCTGAAACATAAAGTCTTGCCGGGACTCGCATATCAGCTCTGAAAGATTTCGGTATCTCCCATAAATAATCAGTTATTTTTTTGAAATCTTTTTTAGAAACCATTCACTTAAAATTAATTAAAAATCCTAAAAAGAGGAAAATTTTAGAATTGTTTTAATGAAATATTGATGAACTCTAAGGTCATCTGTTAACTCGGGATGGAAAGTCAGGGCTAAAATATTGTTTTTCTTTACTCCGATTATTTCATTTTTATATCTAACCCAAATTTTAGTCTCTCCCCAAACTTTTTCTATCGCTGGTGCTCGAATGAAAACTGTTCGGAAAGATTTACTACCGAGCTCTGGTATTTTGACATCAACCTCAAAAGAATTAACCTGCCGGCCATAAGCATTTCTCAAAACTTCCATTTCCATCAAACCCAACAAAATTGTGCCAGTTCGTTTAACTTGTTCATCTCCTTTTTTTGCCAATAAAATAGTACCAGCGCAGGTTCCCAAAATTGGCAACTCTTCTTTGGCCAGCTTTATTATTTTCTCTCGGATTCCGATTTTGAGCATCAATCTATTTATAGTCGTTGATTCTCCGCCTGGTATCACTAAGCCAAGAATATCGTTCAAGTCTTCTCTTTTTCTCACTATTACAACTTCTCCTTCAAGACCGAGTTTTTTCATTGCCTTTTCCAAAGCTTCAACATGCTCTGAAACCGCACCCTGTAAAGCCAAAACTCCTATTTTTAATCTCTTCATGTGCTCCGAATTTGCATCAATTGATCCTTTGTTAGCGTTTTTATATCCAAGCTTGGCATTGCTTCTCCTAATCCTTTTGAAACTTCAGCTATCAATTTCGGATCGTCGTAGTGCAAAGTAGCTTCAACTATTACCTTGGCATATTTTGCCGGGTTTGAACTCTTAAATATTCCTGAGCCAACAAATATGCCATCGGCACCCATTTGCATCATTAGAGCAGCATCAGCCGGGGTGGCAATGCCACCAGCCGCAAAATTAACTACTGGCAACCTTCCTAATCTTCTTATTTCTTTAACCAATTTAAACGGAATCCGATATTCTTTGGCCTTTTTCTTAAGATGACCCTCTGACATTTTTTTCAAAGCTCCAATTTCTCTCTTTATCAGTTTCATATGTCTTACTGCCTCAACAACATTCCCCGTTCCAGGCTCTCCCTTTGTTCTGATCATAGCTGCTCCTTCATTTATTCTTCGTAGGGCTTCGCCTAAATTTCTTGCCCCGCAAACAAAGGGGGTAATAAATTTTCTTTTCTCGATGTGTTCCTCTTCGTCAGCCGGGGTCAAAACCTCGCTTTCATCAACCATATCCACACCCAAAGCCTGGAGAATTTGGGCTTCAGCAAAATGGCCAATTCGACATTTGGCCATAACCGGAATTGTTACTATCTCCATTATTTCTTGGATCTTTTCTGGATCAGCCATTCTGGCCACCCCACCTCTTATCCTAATGTCAGATGGAACAGCTTCCAAAGCCATAACCGCCACTGCCCCGGCTTTTTCAGCTATCTTTGCCTGCTCAGCATTAATAACATCCATTATCACCCCACTTTTTTGCATTTTGGCAAAGCCCCTTTTTAGTCTCTCTGTTCCTCTATTCTCAATAATTCTTTTAGTTATTTTCATAAAATATTATTTATGGGCAATAAATTGCTAATAGTCGGCTTTTAATATACCTATAATAACAAAAATTTTGAATAAGAACAAGTTTTTAAAAATATCTTCTTTTTAATCTTACTTTAATTTTCCCTAAGAATAAAAGCCCCGTAAAATACGAGGCTTTTTAAATTAATATTCGGTACATTTCTCCAGGTACTCAAGAACATCGTCTAAATTAGCAATGGCTAGCGCTACCACTGAATCCGCAGCTCCATAATAAACTAAAAGTTCATTTGTTTTTTCATCAACAACCGCGCCGCAGGGAAAAACAACATCGTCTACATCACCCACTCTTTCGTAACTCTCTTTCGGACCAAAGACCCAATCTCGACTCCGGCGAATCACCTCAAGACTTTCTAAATCCAATAAAACCAGGCCAACTCGATAAATAGTACCTGAGGATGTATTTCTCCCCCCATGGTAAATAATCAACCAACCTTCTGGAGTTTCAATCGGCGGTGGACCTAACCCCACTCTGTGAGAATCCCAAGCTCTTTGTCTAGTAGAAATTAGCATCCTGTCTTTCCCCCAAAAATTCAGGTCTTTAGAAAAAGAAACCCAAATATCAGCCCTTCTATTAACAATAGGTCTGTTTATAAGGGCATAGTATCCTTTAATAGTTTTAGGGAATAAAGAAGCATCTTTATTTGGAGGTATTAACTGATGCCCTAAACGTTTAAAATTAGAGAAATCTTTAGTTGCTATCAAAGAAATACCAGGAGGTTCTCCAACCACCTCATTAAAGAAAGAAACGCAGGTAATTATATATTCTTGCCGTTCTTCCACCCAAACAATCCTCGGATCTTCTAATCCAAATGCCGCTTCGCCAAAATCTGATTCTGCCACTAATACTGGTTCGTGACTTATCCGCCAATTTGTTTTGCCGTCTTTACTTTTAGCAATTGTCAAATGGGAATATCCTTGTTTATCTTCAACCCGTACCAAAAGCAATATCTCATCATTAAATTTTATTGCGCCAGGATTAAAAACTGATGCCGCCCCATAGGGCCAATTTTCTGAAGTTAGAATCGGGTTTTCTTCATATCGCCTGAAAATCTCCTCAAATTTTCCTTTACTCATTTCTTCCCTCCTTTTTTAATTTTTAGTTTTTAAATAACTACTATATTTCTACATTATCATACTTTTATTTTTTTACAATCCTATATTAAAAACCCGCCAAAGCGGGATTTTGTTCTTAGAATAATTAAATGCTTTAAACTTATATATTTAAATGTCAAACAAAACGGTAGTTTGCCAGGTGCCATCTTTTTTTTGATGGATGTCTAAACTATGGTATGTGACGGCTTTGATGTCTTCGCCAAAGCTTTCTACTTTTTGGCCAACGAGTTCTGCTTTGAGTCCGGTATCAATGAATTTTTTAAAATTTACCTCGCTGTAAACTTCTTTATTAACTTGCGTTAAATATAGAACCTCGCTTAAAAAATCAACTAAAAGAGAAGACAACTCAGGAGAGCTTATTTTAATTTCTCTTTTTACTTTTCCTGGTAAAATTTCTGGTCTTTGGTTTTCTGTCATCGCTAAGAGCATATTTAAAAAAAGCTCTTCTTTATTTTTCCCAAAAGCTCTAATTTTTAAATCAGCTTTATGCTCTAAAATCTCGAATTTTTTCATAAATTGATTTTTTTAAATTCTTCTCGAACAACTGTCCTATCATCCCACGGTATTTTTTTACCCCCTTTTACACAAATCCAGGGTTCACAACCCTTACCAGTGATAACCACTATATCATTTGTTTTGGCTAATTCCAGCGATTTTCTAATCGCCTCTCTTCTATCTAATATTTTTATTGCCATTTCTCTAGTCCCATCAGCAACTTGATTTATAATTTCCATTGGGTCTTCGTCATAAGGGTCCTCATTAGTAACAATTACTTCCTGACAATATTTGGCGGCTATTTTTCCTAAAACCGGCCTTTTCCATTTATCTCGGCCTCCTCCACAAGCACCGAGCACACAAATTAGTTTAGTAGTTTGTAGTTTGTAGTTAGTAGTTAGGGTTTGATAAACTTTTTCTAAAGCATTGGGGGTAAAAGCGTAATCCACAAATATCTTAAAGGGGCTTGAAATCACCTCTTCCATTCTTCCGGGAATGCCGCCAGCTGCCTCTAATACTTTTTTACAAATCTCTAAATTAATCCCCTGGGACAAGCCAACGCAAGTTGCGGCTAATGCATTATAAATATTAAAATCACCTATCAACCGAAGTTTAAATTGGATATCTTTGTTATTAATATCTCCTTTATTTAATCCGTAGCTATATTTTTTCTTTGCTGGAAATCTCAAAAAATATTCCCTGTTTTCATCGTCTAAGTTTATAATATGAACCCCTTTGGTTATTTTAAAAAGTTTTCCTTTAGCGGCTCGATAATTTTCGAAGCTACCGTGAGTTTCAATGTGTTCTGGACTTAAATTTGTAAAAACTGCTACCTCAAAATCAATGAATTTATGCCGGTACTGCTTTATTCCTTCAGACGTCACTTCCAAAACTACATACTTACACCCAGAGTTTAGTGCCTGCCTTAAAAATCTCTGAAGTTTGAAACGGCCGGGCATTGTCATCTTTAAAGTATTTGGCCACTCTTTTCCACCTATTTTAAATTTAATCGAAGATAAAGAAGCAACCTTGCATCCAGCTGCTACTAAAATTTTTGATGCCAATTCAACAACCGTTGATTTTCCATTGGTTCCGGTAACTCCAATAACAATTAATTTTCGCGAGGGAAATCTGTAAATTATTGCTCCTAAAAAAGCTAATAAAAAATGATACCAGTCCAACAGAAAAGAAGGAATAAACTTTTTAATTAAATCTTTCATTTCTTTTTAATAAATCTTCTATATCTTGTATGATTGACCCCATTACCGTTGGAGTGGCTCCAGCACCAGGTCCAGTGAGAATATATGTTCCGTCGATTCCATAAATCAAAGCAGCATTATTAACTCCCGGAGGTACTAACTGTAAAAATAAAGGGTTTTGGGTGCGATTCTTAAATCCACATGATACCAACCATTCATTTATCGGGAATTTAAATTCTCCAACTACATCCTCCTTGTTTTCTTCTTTGGCAATCGAAACAATATATCTCCTAAAAGTTGCCTCTCTAACCAATTTCTTCAAACCAATCCCACCGATTTTCTGAGCATCGATATTTTTAGCTCTGATTTCACCGAAACCGCAAATATTAAGTAGTACGGAAATCTTCATTGGGATATCTTTACAAGCCTCGGTATTAATTACTTCAAGCACTTCTTGGGTTCCTGGTTCGGCGTAGCCCAATTTTTTTGCTTCTTCAACTACCTCATCCAAGGCTTTTCCTCTACTTAATCCATCAAAAATATAATTCAAAGTACCATTTATAACCAGATGGATTTCTTTTATCCCAGGAGTTAACCGATCTTTTAACCAATGTAATAGTCTAGTCCCACCACCTACAGTAGCAGAATAGCCAATTTTGCTTATCCAAGGTTTCAACTCAGGGAAATAATTACCTAATGCTCCTTTCTCAGAGCTCACCACTGGAATTCCTTTTTCTACTAAATTTTTTATGTAATTATAGGCAATATTTCCATCGTCAAGCGTAGAAATACACAAGACAGCGATGTCTACTTTTTCGAAATACTTCAGCCAATTATTCAGTTCATCAATCTTTTTTTCTCCGGAATCATATATCCCTGAAGTTATAGCAATTACTGGGACCGCCCATCCTTTTTGAAGTACCCTTTTTTTTACTTCCTGACCAATTCTACCATAACCAATAAGGCCTATTTTTGCTTTCATATGCTTTATTTTAACTTATTTTCCGAAAATTTTAAACCCTTGAATAAAGGAAGGATTTAAGCTAAATTTAAGTGTATGTTCAACGAATTATAAATTCATTTCACATTTTCGATAAATTAAAATTTATCTCAATGTTCAAGTTAAGGTCCTCATTTAAACCGACCGGCGACCAACCCCAGGCAATTGAAAAATTGACTAAAAATCTAAAAGATGGGAGGCGATTTAATGTGCTTTTAGGGACGACTGGTAGCGGTAAAACCTATACAATGGCAAGGCTAATAGAAAAGGTCCAAAAACCAGTTTTGCTGATATCGCCAAATAAAACTTTATGCGCTCAATTGTTTCAGGAGTTCAAAGAGTTTTTTCCTGAAAATGCCATTCATTACTTTGTTTCATACTATGACTATTATCAACCTGAAGCTTATATCCCCCAAACCGACACCTATATTGAAAAAGATGCTAAAATCAATGAGGAAATTGACAGACTAAGACATTCAGCAACTCAGGATTTGTTAATTAGAGATGATATTATTGTTGTCGCCTCGGTTTCTTGCATTTATAATATTGGATCGCCAGAAACTTATCAAAAAGTCTCTTTAGAAATTAAACCCGGCCAAAAAGTCAAGAGAAGGGATTTTTTAAAAAATCTTTGTGTTTTACAATACCGGAGAAATGATATTGATTTCAAGCCCGGAACTTTCCGAGTCAGAGGCAATATTGTCGATATTTATTTAGTAACGGGTAAAGAAATTTTGAGGGTGGAATTTTCCGGCGATCAAATTTCTTCCCTTTGGCAAGGAAATCCCGATTTTAAAAATAACTATAAACTAAAAACTATAAACTATAAACTAATTTATCCGGCTCACTTTTGGGTTACCCCTGAAGAGAAATTGAGCATCGCCATTGAAAATATAAAATTAGAACTACAAGAGAGATTGAAAGAATTAAAAAAGCAAAAAAAGTCGCTGGAAGCTCAAAGATTGGAACAGAGAACAAATTATGATTTAGAAATGTTAAAAGAAACCGGCTATTGTCACGGAATCGAGAACTACTCCCGGCATTTAGAATTTAGGGAACCCGGACAAGCTCCTTATACTTTAATTGATTACTTTCCGAATAATTTTATAGTTTTTATTGATGAATCCCATATGACCCTACCCCAGCTTCATGCTATGGCAAATCAAGATAGAGCCAGGAAGAAAACCCTCGTTGAATATGGTTTCAGGCTTCCTTCAGCTGTTGATAATAGACCTTTAACCTTTGAGGAATTTGAAAAAAAGATTAATCAGGTAATTTATATTTCAGCCACTCCAGGAGAGGAAGAAAAAAGAAAGGCAACTAAAGAAAATATTATTGAACAATTAATTAAGCCAACCGGATTATTAGAACCCTCAATTGAAGTCAGACCAACAAGAAATCAAGTGAAAGATTTAATAAAAGAAGTTAAAAGAAGAGTTGCAAAAAGACAAAGAACTTTAGTAATCACTCTCACCAAAAGATTGGCCGAAGCCCTCTCTGATTATTTAGCCGAGGAGGGAATTAAAACCCAATGGCTACATTCTGAAATCAAAACCTTAGAGAGACCTCAAATTTTAAAGGAATTGAGAGAAGGAAAATATGATGTTTTGGTTGGGATTAATCTTTTAAGAGAGGGGTTGGACTTACCAGAAGTTGCTTTAGTTGCAATTTTAGATGCTGATAAAGAAGGATTTTTAAGGTCAGAAACTACTTTAATTCAAACTATGGGTCGGGCAGCCAGACACGAAGCTGGCCATGTTATTTTATATGCTGATAAAATTACCAAATCTATGAAAGCTGCGATAAAAGAAGTGAAAAGAAGAAGAAAAATTCAAATGGAATATAACAAACTTCACAATATTACACCGAAACCAATTATTAAACCGATAAGAGAATGGCCATTTGCCTCCAGGGAAAAGCCCACTGTTCTCACACAGGAGATAGGGTCAGAATTTTGGATAATCCGGGATAAAAAACTTCTAGAAAAAGAAATGAAAACAGCTGCCCACAATCTTGATTTCGAGAGGGCGGCAGAAATTAGAGACTTGATAAAAAAACTAAAATAACTTAATATCAAACTATAAACATCCCACATCGGAAGGGGGTCGGGAGAACCCTTCGGTTCTTCCGTGTAGGAAAATATTAAAAACCGAGGGTTTTTAAAGAGCGGTGTTAGTCGAGCGATGCGAGACGTGCCGCGACCTAACTAGGTGATACCACTACTATATGGCAATTACTAAATCGGCTAAAAAAGCGCTCAGGCAAAACTTAAAAAGAAAGTATCGAAACATACAAAAGAAAAAAATAATAAAAAACCTCTTAAAAGAGGTTAGGAATTTAATTTCTCAGAAAAAAATTAAAGAAGCAAAAAATCTTTTACCCAAAGTTTATAAATTATTAGATAAAGCAGCAAAAACTGGATTAATTAAAAAAAACACTGCAGATAGAAAAAAAGCAAGGACAACTAAATTAATAAATAAATCCTAAAAAAATGGGAATGACTATATCTCGGTGATTAGTAAATCTAAGGCTGTCTGAGGGTCTATTTTCCCAGTTTTTATATTTAAATCTGCCTGAAAAATTTTTTGGTAGATTTTTTTTAGTTCATCAATTGTAAACCTTTTAGCTTGTTGAATTGACTTTCTTATTACATAAGGATGTAACTTTAGTTTTTCGCTAAGTATTCGCATATCGTTTACATATAATTCAGTTTTTGATTCGCATGATTTTACCAAAAGTAAGTTCCGGAACTGAAAATTTATCATTGAAAGAAGATACAAAGGTGAATCCCCTTTTTCTAAATGTTTATGAATTAACAAAAGAGCCTGCTTTTTATTTCCTGAAGATATGGCATCGATAGTTTTAAAAATATCGGTTTCGATTTTTGGTCTAACTAAAAGTTCAACATCTTCTTCTCCAATTTCTTGTTTCTTCTTGTAGTCAAAGAGAACTTCGTTCTCTTTTCCACCTTCGCTCACCGAGCGAGGCGAAGCCGAGCGAAGGTTAAGAAGAGATTTATCTCTTCGCCTCGCTACGCGCGGCGCTCGGTAACAAACAAGTTTTCTAATTTCATTGCTAATCTGCCAAAGGTCATTCCCTATAAATTCAATTAACTTTCCTAAAGCTCTATCTGAAACCTGACACTGATATTTTTCAAATTCTTTCTTGACCCAGTTTTTTAATCTTTGACTTCCCAAAAGTTTAAATTCCTGGAATTTTGCCTGCCCTTTTAGAAAATTAAATAAGGCGTCATTTTTAGAAAACTCACCTTCTTCATAGAATAAAATTATATCCCCCGCACCAGAAACTTCGTTTCGGTGCAGGACTGGTCCAGCACCGAGCTCCGCTCTGGTGCTGGGTTTTGAATCTCTGAATTTCTTAGAATTTTCTAAAAATTTTCTTTTAAACTCACTATTGGAAAAAGCGTTTTTTAATACCATCAATTTTTTTTCCTGAAACATTGAAATTATTTGAAACTCGCCTTTAAATTCCTGGTAGCTATCTTTTTTGAAATCAAAATACTTCAAATTCAATCCACTTTTGGAAGTTTTTTTGTAGTGCTCAATTATCTCATTCAACTTTTGTCGCGACCTGTAAGTATCAGGTCCATAAAGAAAGATAATCATAGACCGAGCTTCCATTTATGGAAGCGAAGGTAAAGAAGAGGACTAAGTCCTCTTCGCCCTTTGGCAACTAGGACAGTAATGGACACTTCTGCCCCCTAATTTTACCCTTTTTATTTTTGTGCCGCAACGCGGACAAGGTTCTCCTTCTCGGCGATAAACTTTTCTTTCTTTATCGAAATATCCTCTTTCTCCAGAAATCCTCCGAAAATCAGAAATACTTTCTCCACCAAGTTTAATTGCCTTTGCTAAAATTTCTCTCATTGCCTGATAAATTTCTTTCAATTCCTCATCAGTTAATTTTGAAACATTTTTGAAAGGATAAATTTTCGCCTGCCACAAAATTTCATCAGAGTAAATATTGCCAATCCCAGCAATGACAGTTTGGTCCATTAAAACTTGCTTTATCTTACCTCTTTTCCCTTTAAAACATTCTTTAAATTTTTCAAAAGTAAAATCTTTTTCTAAGGGTTCCGGGCCAAAAGAACATAATTCCTCTTTAAGTCCTTCATTATTCCAAAGTTCGACCTTGGCAAATTTTCTTAAATCTGACAGGGCTAACATTTGACCATTATCTAAAGTAAATAATAAATGAATATAGGTATTAATTTTCTCCGCCAAGGGTCCGGCAGGAGGAATCCATTTCCCTCTGCTGAATTCCCACTTACCCAGGAGTAAGTGGCCAGTTAATTTTTGATGAATTAACAAAGAACGGTTCGAGGGGCCCACTTCTGTGGGAGGGCGGTGGGGAGGTATGTAGTCTGATAAATTAAAAATAATATTTTTCCCTCTTCGCCAGATTTTTTGAATTTTTTTACCCTTGATTTCTTTTTTAAATTGCTCAAAATCTTCGGGTTTTCTTACTACCTTGGGAAAATCGGTCCAAACATCAATAAAAGTCCTGTTAAGGACCTTTTTATTTAAATCTCGGATTATTGTTTCTACTTCGGGTAATTCCGGCATACGACCGAAGGGAGCACCAAGCATATAATTTATTTATGTGCTCGGTTTCGCTCCACTCATTTGAGTGCTCCTTTTACCTTCTCGATAATTTCTCCGGGAGTGAAGTGGGCTTTAATCAAATAATCAACTGCTCCTAATTTAAGTCCCCTTTCCACATCATCTTTCTGGCCGAGATTGGAAAGAATAATTACTGGAATCTGAGCTAAAGACATATCTTCTTTCATTTTTGATAAAACCTCAAATCCATCAATTCCCGGCAAAATTAAATCAAGTAAAACCAAATCCGGCTTCTCTTCTTTTATTTTTTTTATTCCCTCTTCACCATCAATTGCTTCTGTAATATTGAAATTCTCTTTCTTGAGTTTCCGAACAATTAATTCTCTTAAAAATTTATCGTCCTCAACGATTAAAATTGTTTTTGCCATATTAATTACCTATTTGTTTTTTAACTTTATTAATTACCTCTTGGGGGTCGAATTCGGTTTTAATCAGCCAATCTTTCGCTCCCAACTCCTGAGCTTTATCAATTTCCACTGGCTGACCAGAATTAGATATGACGATCACTGGAATTTTCTTCAACTCCCTGTCTTTTTTCATCTCTTCCATCACTTCAAAGCCTCCCATCTTTGGCATAATAATATCAAGAAGAATAAGGTCGGGTTTTACCTCTTTCATTTTTCCCAGCCCCTCTTGCCCGTCTCTAGCCACTGAAGTTTCATATCCCTCAGCAGTTAGTTTCCTCTGGAGAAGGTCAATCATAATCTCTTCGTCTTCGACAATTAAAATTTTCTTCATAATTCAAGATTATATATTTACCCTGTTAAATGCTGCTTTGCAGCAATTTCGTCTTTGACGAAATTATTTAACAGGGTGAATACCTTAGCGAATCAAGATTCTTATTATTTTACCCTGTTTTTAAAAATTCTCCAAATTTCTCTTTAATGGGTAAAGTAAAATGAAAGGTTGAACCTTTATTTTCTTCAGATTCAAACCAAATTTTTCCGCCATGGGCTTCAATAATGTTTTTAGTAATGAAAAGACCAAGACCAGAACCTTCGGTTTCCATTCTCATTACATTGGCTGCTCGGAAAAACTTGGTAAATACTCTCGCTTTTTGGTTTTTTGGAATCCCCACCCCAGTATCTTTTATAGAAACCTCTATTTCCTTTTTAACACGTTTTAAAGAAACTGTCACCTTCCCACCAGCCAGGGTATACCTTATAGCATTGTCAAAAAGGTTTTGAATGGCCAGCCTCATTTTTTCGACATCAATCAAAACTAATGGTAATTTCTTTTCTGGTTTTTTAAACTCGACTTTAATTCCTCTTTTTTTACTCTCTTCTTTATAAGAGTTTACCACAAATTGGGCCACTACCTCAATATCAGCCCGGGTTGGTTTATAAAGATATCTTCCCTCCTCAATCCTGGTTACATTTAAAAGGTCGTTAATTAAAGTAATCATCCTTTCATTAGAACCGTAAGTTTTTTCAATAAAGTTTCTCTGTTCTTTGGTTGTCTCGCCAAGGTCTCCGTCGAGAAACATTCTCAAAGTCCATTTTATTGCAGACAAGGGAGTCCTTAGCTGATGAGCGGCTATCGAAACAAACTCAGTTTTCATTCTCTCTATCCTCTTTTCCCTGGTAACATCGTGTAAAATAACCAGAGTTCCTAATTTCTCTTCTTCTCTCATTATAGGAATAGTAGAAACTTCTAAAACTAAATCTTCTTTGGTTTGAAATTCTTTTCTAAAAATTCCTTTAATTTCTGGTCCTAAAAGCTTCGCCAAAGATGCAAGAGCAGGGATATTACTTAATTCTAAAATTGGCCTATTTATTAAATCTTTGGCTCCAATATTAAAAAAAACTTCTGCCTGGGGATTAATTAATGCTAAATTATTTTTCTCGTCAAAAAGAAATAATCCATCAGTAAAATTGGTAATTATTGCCTGGGTCTTATTCTTCTCTTCCTCTGTCGCTTTTAGAGCTTCCTTTATATCTTCCAAAATATTCAACAAAGCCCTGCCCGAAGCCTCTAAATCTTTAGTCTTTCCTACCAGTTCTTTAGTTTTTTCTCTTACTTTTTTTTCAAGTTCCTCCTGAAATTTTTTTAATACGCTAATATTAAAAAGAGCAAAAAAATATCCTATCAAATTTCCCTTCTCGTCTTTTCTGAATTGGCCAGAAACATTAACTGGGATTTTTTTTCCATCTTTTGTCAAAAGTGTCATTTCTCTGATAATTCGTTTCTTTTTGCTAAGAATTTCTTCTTCTAAAGTCTTAACTCTTCTTTTCTCTAAAAATAAAAAGCTTGTTTCCTTTCCTACTATTTCCATCTCATTATAACGGGTCAAATCTTGAAAGGCCCGATTAATGCCAATAATAACATCTGCCGGATTAACTATAAAAACCGGCAGAGGCAGGAACTCAGAGAACTCCTCAATATACCTTTCCAAGCTCTCTAAGTCTTCTCTGGTCTTTTGATACTCTAATTCTAAGGATAATCTTTTTCCAGGCATAAAATCAACGAATAAACTACTCCCACCTTATCACATACTCATGATAAGGATATCCTTTGTAGACACATTTAGTTTCTTGGATGGTTGTTTTTTCGCTTTTAATGACGAATTGAGCGACTCTTAGAAAATAACCAGCGTGAAAATTACATATTATAGGATGGAACTTATATCCTTCCACCCGAACTACTAGATATTTTTCTTTCTCTGAAAACTCGGAGGCTTCCACCTCCCCGAAGTCAAAATGTTTTCGCCAATAGTTTGAGCTCTCTTCAAAACATCTCTTAGGAGAAATAAAATATTTCATTAATAGTTTAACAATAAAAGAATATTTTGGAGCAGAATTTCCCATGTCAAAAATATCAGAATCTTCCCATTTAAAAATCTCCTTAGCTACAAGAATAACTAAAACACTTAAAGCTTCCGGATACCATGCCAGTGGACGAATTCCCTTGAACTTTAAAGGATAACCCAATTCTTCCATCTTTCTTTCAACTAGCCTTACCCCTTCTTCTCCTTTTCTGTAGGAGATATAGACAGCATGGGTACGCAATATCTCCCCCCTTGAATTTCCCTTAATCTGTATCAGTCTATCGGCCTCTTTTTTTAATGAGGTGTTTTTTTGATTCATCATTTTTTATTCTTACTTTTTTTAATTCTTTAATCTCTTTTTTTAGTTCTATCATTTTTAATTCCCGGCCAACAGCTGCTTTTTGGAACCTTTCTAATTCCTCAATTTTTTTTTGAAGTTCTCTAGTTCTCTCTTCAACCCCTTCCTCAAGACTGGCTTTTTCTTCTTGTAAGGCTAATGTTCTGGCTCTAATTTTAATTTCAAGAATTGTTCTGGCTTCTTCTAACTCTTTGGTCTTCTCTTTAACCTTTTTCTCCAGTTCTTCACTTATGGTCCAAAAATAATTTAATTTATTTCCGATAATAGCGAAAACAATCCCGCCAACTCCCAGGGCAATTAAAATAGTTAAAATAGTAGGTAGGGAAGGAAACATATATTCTGAAATGGGATAATTTAGATAAGAAGGAAAAAGCCGAGTAATTTCTAATTCCATTTTATCATAAATTTAAAGCCTCTTTAAATTTTTAAGCTTTTGGCAATTTTTCCAACAAACTATAGAATTCAAAATTTCTTAGAATTTGAACAAGTTTTTCTTTGATATATCCTTTCCACTGACATTTTTTTAAATTAAAATCAATTGGAGCGTCTTTTCTAATCTCAGATAGCATCTTACTAAAAAATGCTTGTTCTTTGTATTTTATTAATCTTTCTTTTATTGCTGGCTTAATTTCTTTTGCCCTGCCGGTTTCCTCTTTTATTTCTCGATAAAGATTTTCTAAGGAACCAAAAAGCTTTATTAGCTGAATAGCTGTTTTCTCACCTATGCCAATAACTCCCGGAATGTTATCAGAGGAATCACCTTTTAGAGCCCTAAAATCAATCAGTTGAGATGGGCTAAGGCTATATCTCTCTTTTACTGCTTTTTCATCATAGATAATTGTATCTTTCAAGCCCTTTTTAAAAGTATAAACTTTAGTATTTTTATCAACTAACTGTAGGATATCAAGATCGCCGCTTAAAATAAGGGTTTCGATTTCAGGTATTATTTGTTTTTTGGGGGCAAGTTTAGAAATAGTCCCAATAATGTCATCTGCTTCAAATCCTTCCTTTTCAAAAATGGGCACGTTAAATCCTCTTAAGATTTCTTTTACTTTTGGAATTTGCTGATACAGTTCTTCTGGGGTTGGGGGCCTTTTTGCTTTATATTCTTTAAATTTTTTATGACGGAAAGTCGGACCCGGTAAATCAAAACAAGCTGCAATAAAATCTGGCTGAAATTCCTTTAGGGCTTTCAAGAAAACCAATATAAAACCGTAGACAGCGTTAACCAATTCTCCTTTTTTTGTAGTTAAAGGAGGCAAGGCATGATAAGCCCGATGAATTAAAGAATTACTGTCAATAATTATCAAGCGTTTTTTCTTGCCGTTCATTGTTTTATTTTAACACAAATTAAAAAAACCTTCGAAGGAAGGTTAATGTTGAAGTCTCAAAGCGCCAATTCTTTGGTAAATCCTAAAACCGACCGCTCTGTCCAATTTTTATCTTTCTTTTATTCTGACCAATAAACTCAAATTTTAGTATTATACTGTTTTGGGGCAGTATTTTGCCGATGCGGTCAGCCCATTCGATGGCAACGATATTTTTGGGATTAGAAATAATTTCTTTAAAACCCAAATCTAAAATTTCTTTTGGTTTTTGGATGCGATAACAATCAATATGATAAAAGTTCGTAAACCTTAAATCTTTAATCTTAAATCTTTTAATTATTACAAAGGTAGGACTTAAAATTCTCTCTTTTATTCCTAACCCTTTGGCAAAGCCCTGTAAAAAAGTAGTTTTGCCACCACCTAAATCACCTATTAAACCAAAAACAATTGCTCTCTTTGCGGGGCTGCGTTTTAAAATGCTCTTGGCAAAAGATTCTCCAAGCTTTTTAGTTTGGGTAGAATTTTTAGTTAGAAAGGTTTTTTTCATTGATGCTTCGGCTTCGCTCAGCATCAATCCTGAGTTTGCCGACGGATTGACTTTTTAAGAAATTTAAGCTAATTTTAATTAACTATTTTAATTCTAACTATTTATGCCAGAAGTTTCAAAAAAAATTACAGGTCTAATAGAAATTTCTCCCAAAATACTTGCTGAAACTCAAAAGAAAATAAAAAATATTTCTGATTTTAAGGAAAAGATTGAAGAGTTTTTAAAAAAGAGTGTCTCGGAAATTTTAGAAGTTATTTTGGGAGGGGGAATAAGTCTCGATGTCTCTGACATTCACATTGAGCCAGAAGAAAATCAAGCTAAAATCCGAGCCAGAATTGATGGAATCTTACAAGATGTAATAATTTTTGATTTAAAAACATATCAAACCCTTCTCTCTCGGATTAAGCTTGTTTCTGGAATTAAATTAAATATTACTGATCGACCCCAGGATGGGAGATTCTCTATTGTAATGCCACCAGCCCGCCCAAGTTTTGCAAAACAAAATTTGGGTGGGCCATCTGAGCCAATTGAAATTAGGGCCTCAACCTTGCCAGCTGAGCATGGAGAATCAATTGTCCTGAGAATTTTGAACCCAAAAGGCTTAATTGAAATTGAGGAATTAGGGGTGAGAAAAGATTTATTAGAAATTTTTAAAAAGGAAATAAAAAGGCCGAATGGAATGATTATTGTTACCGGGCCTACCGGCTGCGGGAAAAGTACAACTCTATATGCCTTTTTAAAAACAATCCAAAAACCAGAGATTAAAATTATAACTATTGAAGACCCTATTGAGTATCATTTAAAAGAGATTTCCCAGACTCAAATTTCTCCGGAAAAAGGTTATGATTTTGCCTCAGGTCTCAAATCCATTATGCGCCAAGACCCTGATGTAATTTTAGTAGGAGAAATAAGAGATATGGAAACCGCCAAGATTAGTCTCCAGGCAGCCGTAACCGGCCATTTAGTTTTAACTACCTTGCATACTAATGATGCTGCTGGAACAGTGGTCAGGTTGGAAGCCTTGGGAGAAAAACCAGTAAACATTGCTCCGGCAATAAACATGGCTGTCGCCCAAAGATTGGTCAGAAAAGTTTGCCAGAAATGCCTGAAGCTTGAAAAAATTTCTTCGCTTGATTTTAAAAAAATTAAAAAAGCCCTCAAGGAAATCCCAAAGAAAATAATTAATCCTCCTAATGGGGTTTCTCCACTATTGAAGGGCAAAAGTTCTGCTGCCTTAAAAATCCCTCAAGTTAAAGGGTGTAAAGATTGTAATTTTACAGGTTTCAGGGGCCGAATCGGGATTTTTGAGGCTTTTTTAGTTGATAATGAGATGGAAAAATTTATTCTAACTTCGCCTTCAATTTCAGCCCTAAGAGAAAAAGCTATAAAAAAAGGAATGCTCACTATGTACCAGGATGGAATAATAAAGGTCTTAGAAGGAATTACTACTATCAAAGAGGTAGAAAGAGTAACCGGAATGCAATGAAATCTCCGCTTTCATTTTAACGCTTCGCCTCGCTTGCTGCGCTCGCTCGGCTCGCGTGAATAAATTAACCCCGAGGATGGGGGCCAGCTTGAGTTTTAGGAACACGAAGTCAGAATTTTTCCGAGGGGTAATTTCGCCGTAGCCAAATTATCCATCTCTGAAAAATTCCAGGGGCCCCCAGCTCCGGGGTTAATTTATAACACCTATTATAACACTAATTATAACAAGCTATGAGAAATTTGTCAAGAGTAACGGTTCTCCTTCTTATTTTTTTCTGGTTAGGGACGACTGGAATATTTTCAACTAACTTTATTTTTGCTACAGAAAAAATAGATATTAATACCGTTCCCATTGAAGATTTGGTTAAAATTATTCATATAGGAGAAAGTAGGGCAAGAGAATTGATTTCTCTAAGGCCCTTCTCTTCTTTAGATGAACTCACCAAAATAAAAGGTATAGGCGAAGCGAGGCTTAGGGATATCAAAGAACAGGGTTTGGCGTGGGTCACCCCTCATCAATCAGAAGTTCAACCTGAAGCAAAACCTCAACCCAATCCTGAGCTTCAGCCTATTGAGGAGTCCGAAATCCAACCCGAGCCAAAACCAATAACTTATCCTTTAGCTATTGTTATAAACGAACTTCTTCCTAATCCTGAGGGAATACCAGATGCTGAAGGAGAATGGATTGAAATTTTTAATCAGAATAATTTTGAAGTTTTGCTTTCTGACTGGAAAATAACTGACACAGTAGGAAAAATTACTACTTATTCTCTCCCAAAAGGAACAAAAATTCCTCCTCAGGGCTTTTTAGTTCTTTCTCGGCCAACTACTAAAATCACTTTAAATAATGATGGTGATGGTCTAAAACTTATTCAACCTGATGGAAAAATAGTGGATGAGGTAACTTATGAAAAAGCTCCTCGAGGCCAGTCCTTTAACCTTGTTAACTCTGATTGGGCCTGGAACACGAATTTAACCCCTGGGGCAGCAAATTTTATTCCTTTTGCTCAACCAGAAGAAAAAACAGAAACTGAACTCCTGAAAGATAAATCTGCTACTGAACCCGAAACAAAAAGAGAATTAGCAGCCGCAGGTCTACAAATCTCAAAACCCTCAAAGTCTTTATTTGTTTTATTAATTGCTTTGGCTCTCGCCATTTCCTCAGGAATAATAATCTTAGTCTTAAAAAAGAAACTATCAAGTACCCGAGCGTAGCGAAGTCAAAGAGCGCTTCGCGCTCTTTTCCACCTTCGTCCCGCAAACGGGACTCGGTGGCTGAAGAAGAATAAATATTCTTCGCCTAGGGTTGATTTATAGGAAAAATTAAAATAAAATTAAATTATGTCAGGGCATTCTCACGCTAAAAAAATCTTACACAAGAAACAAATTACCGACGCTCAAAGAGGTAAGGTATTTTCAAAACTGGCTCGGATGATTTCAGTTGCTGCTCGAGAAGGTGGTGACCCGGAAACCAATCTTCAGCTACGACGGGCGTTAGAAGAGGCTAAGACTTTTGCCTTACCAAAGGAGAATATAGAAAGAGCGATAAAACGAGGAACCGGCGAGATTGGTGAAAAAAAATTAGAACAGTTTATTTTCGAGGCTTATGGTCCCGGTGGAATTGCAATTATTATTGAAGGAATTACTGATAATAAAAATCGAACTCTGAGCGAGATTAAACAGATTTTAAATCAAAACAATGGAAAACTAGCTGATGCTGGCTCAGTGAAGTGGCTATTTGAAAGAAAAGGTTGTATTATTGTAGATTTAAAATTACAGATTGAAGATTTTAAAAATAAAGAAGATTTAGAGATCTTAGCGATTGAGGCCGGGGCAGAAGATATATATTGGCATAATAATCTTTTGGATGTTTATACAAAAATTGAGGAATTAGAAAAAGTAAAGAAAAATTTGGAAGAAAAAGGGATTAAAATTGAATCTGCTTCTTTGGATTGGGTAGCAAAAGAAGAAATTAAATCAGATGAAAAAACTAAAGAAGGCTGTCAAAAACTTTTTGAGGCCTTAGACGAATCAGAAGCTGTCCAAGATATTTATTCTAATATCAAGCCGAACACATAATTTTTATGTGCTCGGCGAATCGAAGAACATTCGTTCTTCTCTACCCTTCGCTGCGGCTCGGGTAGATGAAGAAGAGAACGTAGTTCTCTTTGCCCTTAAAATTTAGTCATGCCAACTGAACAATTTATTAGAAAGAAAGCAGTGGAACTTTTAAGAAAAGAGGGTTGGATCACCTGGTATCCTTCTCGTGCGAAATATAAACAAAATGACATTTTCGGAATTATTGATTTATTAGCCGTCAAAAAAAAGAAATTGAAGAAAATTCAACTGACCACCCTCCCGAACGTTTCGGCCAAGAGAAAAAAAATAACAAATTTCCTTAAAACATTTAAAGTAGAGCTTCTCATTGAGATTTGGGCCTGGGATAAACGGAAGAGAAAATTCAGAAAAGAAAAGATTAATATAAAAATAAAAGGGGCTTGAAACTTGACAAGCCTTGCTCAGAAAACTATAATCTTTGTATCCCTTAGAAAATGGTTAATAGAGAGATTGAAAAGGTCGAAAACAATTGAATAAAAATTAATAAAATTTAATAAAGAGAATTAATTATGATTTACAAAGACAAAATTCTAACTCCTATTATTAGCCAGGAGCCAGAAAAGGCTCCCGGAGAGACTCCTGAAGAAACTCCTGCAGAAACTCCTGCAGAGGAAGAAACTCCTGCAGAGGAAACTCCTGCAGAAACTCCTGCAGAGGAAGAAAAGAAAGAGGAAGTTTAGGAGTAAATTAAAACCCCGCTTTAAAAGGCGGGGTTTTAAAAAACGGGGTTTTAATCAGATAATCTTGACGAATTTTCTTTTCCCTACTTGGACAATCTGTCCCTTTTTTATTTCTATAACTTTTTGCCAGTCTTCCTGAATCTGCCTATCTATTTTCACTCCTTTTTGTAAAACTAATCTTTTAGCCTCAGATTTAGAAAGGGCTAATTTTGTTTTTAAGAGAAGGTCGAGTAAAGCAATCTTCTTTTTTCGAATTCGAATTTCTGGAATTTTTGCCGGTATTTTTTTTTCTTTGAAGATGCGATTAAATTCCTTCTCAGCTTCAAGAGCTGCCTTTTTAGTATAATAAGAAGCAACAATTTCTCTAGCTAGCTTTGTTTTAGCATCTCTGGGGTTTAGTTTCTTTTTTTTTATTTGAGCTGAGATTTGTTTTATCTCATTCGTTGGCAAATCGGTGCATAGTTCAAAAGCAAGAATAATCAAGCTATCCGGCCAACTCATTATCTTGCCATACATCTTTTCCGGTTTTTCGTCTAGGCTAACTATATTCCCCTCTGTTTTCCCCATTTTCTTCCCCTCTGGGTCAACCAGAAGTTTAGTTGTCAGCACGAACTTTTCCTTATTTTTCATCTTCTTCATTAACCTTCTCCCTGCCAACATATTAAAAGTTTGATCGTTTCCTCCTATTTCTAGATCAACATCCATCGTAACGCTGTCGTAAGCTTGAAATATTGGATACAAAAATTCATGCACGTGAATGTCTCTACCTGCTTTTATTCGTCTTTGAAACATATCTCTTTCTAATAATCTAGCAACAGTAAACTTGGAAGCTAAAGCAAGCATATCTATTGGTTTTAATTTATTAGTCCATTCTTCGTTATGCAAAAACCTAACATTTAACTTGTTGAAATCTAAAATTTTCCCAATCTGCTTTTTGTAATTTTTAGCAAAAATTAACACTTGCTTACGTGTTAACGTCTTTCTTGTCGCATATTTACCAGCTGGGTCGCCAATGGTGGCTGTAAAGTCGCCTATTAAAACAATGGTCTCATGCCCCAAGTCTTGAAATTGACGCAATTTTCTTAAAACTACAAAGTGGCCTAAATGAAGCTTACCTGTAGGATCAATACCGGTATAAACCCTAAGTTTCTTGCCAGATTTTAAAACTTTTTCTAATGCCTTGCTGTTAGGATAAATATTTTCTACTCCTCGGGTTAAAAGTTCTTCAATTTTTTTGGGATTAATTTTGGTCATTTTTTTAGTTTAACATATTTTTAAAGATGAATAAAATCAAAAATTATGATACCATATAAATATGCCAAAAAGAAGATTTTATCGAAAAATTTATCAGAAGGACAAAAAAGGAAAAAGAAGAAGTAGATCTCTTTTAATTTTAAAATTCTTTGGATATTTTCTTTTATTTTTTGTTTTTATTTCTTTATTTTTATTTGTTTACTATGCCAAAGACCTTCCCCGACCAGAAAGATTTACCGAAAAGCCATTTATCCAATCAACTAAAATTTACGACAAGACAGGGGAAATTCTTCTCTATGATATTTATGGTGAAGAAAAAAGAGATGTTATTTCTTTGGACCAAGTTCCAGAATATTTAAAGGAGGCTGTGATTGTGGCTGAAGATATTAATTTTTATCACCATTTTGGATTAGACATTAAGGGAATAATCCGAGCCGTCCTATCTAATTTAAGAGTGGGTAAAGCAATTTATGGAGGATCAACTATCAGTCAGCAACTCATCCGTTCTTCTTTCTTAACTAGAGAAAAAACTTTAAAAAGAAAGGTGAGAGAGATTATTTTAACTCTTGAGTTAGAAAGAAGATATTCTAAAGATGAAATTTTAGAATTTTATTTGAATCAGGTCCCTTTTGGTTCTAATACCTATGGAGTAGAAGCTGCTTGCCAGACTTATTTTAACAAACCTATCTCTGAAATCTCTTTGCCAGAAGCTGCTATTTTAGTTTCTTTAATCAGGTCCCCGAGTTATCTTTCTCCTTACGGAGAACACAAAGATAAGCTCCTATCTAGAAAAGATTATATCTTAGACAGAATGTTAAAAGAAGGATATTTAACTCAAGAAGAAAGAGATAAAACCAAAGAATCTGAAATAACCTTTGCCAAAATTTTACAGCCAATCCGAGCTCCTCATTTTGTAATGTATGTTATGGAATACCTTAAACAAAGGTACGGAGAAGATTTTTTAAAAGAAAAAGGGCTTAGAGTTTATACCTCTTTAGATTGGGAACTCCAGGAATGGGCTGAAAAAGTAATTAAAGAAGGGGGAGAGATTAATAAAAATTACCGAGCTCATAACGCCAGCTTAGTGGCTATTGACCCAAAAACCGGTCAAATTTTGGCTATGGTGGGGTCAATAGATTATTTCGGAGACCTTTTCCCTGAGGATTGTTTAGCAGGAGAAAATTGTTTATTTGAACCTTATCCTAATGTTACAATTCGAGGACGCCAGCCAGGCTCTGCTTTTAAACCTTTTGTCTATGCTACCGCTTTTAAAAAGGGTTATGATGATAAAGTTGTCGTGATCGACGAAGAAACTAATTTCGGCACCCCGGCCTACCCTTATATCCCCAGAAATTATGATGGACTTTTCCGGGGTCAGGTCTCTTTGAGACAGGCTTTGGCTCAATCTTTGAATGTCCCTTCAATAAAAGTCCTGGCCAATTTTGCCGGTTTACAAGATAGCATCCAGACTGCTAAGGATTTAGGTATTACTACCTTAACTAAGCCTCCTTCTTTTTACGGTCTCCCTTTGGTCCTGGGCGGCGGAGAGGTAACTTTATTAGAAATGGTTTCAGCTTATGGAACTTTTGCTGCCAAAGGCTGGCATGTTCCCCCAGTCTCTATTTTAAAAATCGAGGATTCTACTGGAAATATTATTGAGGAAAATAAAAAAACTCCAAAAATGGTCTTGGAGCCGGAAGTTGCTTCCCTTATTAATGACATTTTATCAGACAATGAAGCCAGAGCTCCTATGTTTGGAAGCCGTCCTTTGCTTTATTTTGAAAGCTACCAGGTGGCGGCAAAAACTGGAACGACCCAAAACTATAAAGATGGCTGGGTAATTGGTTATACTCCTTCAATAGCGGCTGGGGTTTGGGTTGGAAACAACAATAACTCTTCGATGTCAAAACAACCAGGGATAGTTTTAGCCGGTCCTATCTGGAGAAGATTTATGGAGAAAGTTCTTTTATTAAGAGGAACTGAGAACTTCTGAAGTAATACCTAAAAAAATGCTATGTCCCTTTAATTGGCATTGCAACATAGATATAACTTTCATCCCCTACTGGTTTTAAAACTCCAGGGCCTACCTCGCCATTTAGCTCAAAAATCACCTCTGAACTTTTTATATTCAAGAGCCCGCTATTTAAAAATCTATAATTAAAAGAAATTTCTTCCTCTTTCCCTTTTGTTTTCCCTGAGAGTAAAGAATGGTATTCTCCAGTTTCGGGATTCTGGCTGGAAATCTCTACTATTTCTTTTTTAGGGTCAATTTTAAATTTGACCTCATTTATTTTCCCGCTAAAAAGACTGGCCGCTTTAATCTGATTTAAAAATTCCTGCTTATCTAAAATAACCTGAGTTTCATATTTTTTAGGAATAATTTCTTGATAGTTTGGGTATTCTCCTTCGATTAATTTTGAAGTAAGATGAATTTCTGGATGGGGGGTTTCGGACATTGTAGACTCAAATAAAATTTGGTTAGGGTTAACCAGGATTTTAATCTCTCCTTGTTTTTCTCCAAAAATATTAATTATTTCTTTTGCTGTTTTTTGGGGCAGAATCAGGGAGATTTCCTTTTCAATTGTAAGTGGTTTTTTTAAAAACAGAGTTTTTTCACCTAATCTAAAACTATCAGTAGCTGCCATTTTTATTAAGTCTTTTTGGATAAGGAAATGGATGCCTGAAATTTCAGGCTTTACTGTAGAAGGAAGAGCAATGTCTACAATTTGATTTAAGGCCTGACAAAAAGAATAACTGTCAAGAGAAAATGAGATGCCTTCTGATATTTCAGGAATAATCGGAAAATCTTCTGAGCTTTGTCCTTTTATTTTGGTTTTATAACCCTCACATTCAACAGATAGAATTTGATTATGGGCTGTTAATTCAACCGGTTTTTCAGGTAAGAGACTTATAAAAGTTGACAAAATAGAACTTGGAACAGTAACCTCACCTTCTTTTTCTATTTTAGAAAGAACCCACCATTTAATTCCTATTTCTAAGTCTGTCGCTGCTAATAATAAAAAGTTTTTTTCAGCTTTTAAAAGAAGATTTCTAAGAATAGGTAAAGTAAAAGATTTAGAGGAAACTCTTTCAATGATGTTAAGTCCTTGTTTTAATTTATTTTGTAATATTATTAATTTCATTATAGTTATAGGTAATGGGTAAAACTATTTTTTTAAATAGATTAGTCAAAAGAAAACTAGTGGAAAACGAGCAAAGAAGTAGTTAATTAATTAGGGATAATAAAAAGAAGAAAAGAAAAAGAAATTTTTAAAGAGATTTTCCACTTTTAATACCATGCCTTTTTCACAAATTGACCAAGGAAATTTTTAGCAAAAGGGTAAAAACTCAGATGCTAAAAACAAGTTGCCTGATTAACTCAATTTCTTCCTTTAAATTTTCGTTTGTTTCAAGTTCTTTTAAAATTTTCTTGTAGGAATGAATAGCTGTGGTATGGTCTTTTCCCCCTATTTTCCTTCCTATAAAAGGGTAGGAACTTTTTAAGTCTTCCCTTAATAAATACATCGCAATCTGGCGAGGTCTGACGATTTCTCTTTTACGTGAGGAATCTAAAAGGTTATTTTCTTTAAGGTCGTAAAACTTAGCTACCGCCCTGATTATTTTTTTCGGTGTGGCTATTTTAGTTGGAGAAAAGAGTAATTTTTTAAGCAAAGATTTAGCTTCTTCGGGCTCTAAGGATTGGTTATTTAACTTTTGATAAGCGACTAATCTGTTCAAAGCTCCTTCAAGTTCCCTAATATTTCTTTGGATGTTTGATGCGATATAGACAAGAGTTTCTTCGGGAGGGCTAATTTTTTTTTCTTGGGCCTTTGTTTTAAGAATAGCCATTCTTGTTTCGAAATCAGGATAACCAATATCAGCTATCATTCCTCCCTCAAACCTAGACCTTAGTCTCTCCGTGAGTGCAGGGATAGCCTTTGGGGGCCGGTCAGAGGAAAGAACTATTTGTTTATTTCTTTCGTAAAGGGTATTAAAAGTATGGAAAAACTCTTCTTGGGTTTTTTCTTTCCCAGCCAGAAATTGAACATCATCAATAATAAGGACATCTATCGCCCGGTATTTCGTTTTAAAACTTTCCATAGTATGATTTTTAATTGCCGTTACCACCCCAGAGGTGAATTTTTCAGAAGGAATATATTTTAATTTTTTTTCTGGAAAATTTTTAGTTATCTCATTACCGATTGCCTGCAGTAAATGGGTTTTGCCGAGACCCACCCCTCCATAAACAAATAAAGGATTGTAGATAAGGCCAGGATCTTTTGAGGATGCCCAGGCAGCGGCCTGTGGTAGTTCATTAAAAGGGCCGACTACAAAATTTTCAAAAGTATAGCGGGGGTTAAGATTAGTATCTTTGTCAATTTTTAATTCTTGAAACTCAAGCTGGTCCGATTCTGGGTAAGAGAAAGAGGGTTTTTTAAAAACTTTTAATCCCTGTCGGACAACAGTATATTTAATCTCTTTAATTTCTTCGTCCAAACTATGCAAGAGTTTAAAAATAATTTTGTTGTATTTATTTTCAAGCCACTCTTTGGCAAAAGAATTGGGAACAGAAACTATAACCTGGCCTTCTTTCTGAGAAAGAATCCCGGTATTTTTAAACCATGTACTAAAATTAGCCTGGGAAATATTTAATTGGATTTGGGCCAAAACCGTCTGCCACAATTCCTCCTTGGTCATAAGTGTTCCCCTAAAATTAAAAGATAAAATATTTTTGCGTTTTTAATTACGCCTTAATTTTTTGGTTTTTCTTTCTTAATAAATTATACCACAAAGTCAATCGGATAGTAAAATAAACATCAAATTCAGAAAGATGTTAATAAACTGGGGAGAACTTGTGGGTTATAAAAAACTTAATAGTCGGTTAATATTCTAATCCAAATTAATAGAAAATTTCTGAAAAGAATCAACGGGAAAGAAATATATTGCCAACACTTTCCTTAAACTCAAACAGGTTGACAGATATTTTTAGGAGGTTAATAATAAAAGTGAGGGGGTGCGAGGGAATCTCCTCTAAGGACACGGTTTTAATGGAGGAGGTTTGAGGTACGTGCCTGGTTACGTCCGACACCAGTGAGTCTCTGATAAACTGATATCATTAAGGCCGCTCCCCCTCACTAAAGAAGAGGTGCTTCACCTCTTTTTTAGTTTTTAAAGATGTGTTAAACTAAAAATATGAGATACAAAATTGCTGTTTCTGGAGCAGCCCAGATTGGCCATTGCTGTAAGGGGATTAAGGAGTTGTCTAAAAAAATTGGGCGAGAAATTTTTCGCCAAAATTGTGTCCTGGTTACTGGAGCTACAACCGGTGTCCCCTATTTTGCTGCCTTAGGATGTAAGGAGGTGGGAGGATTCAGTATTGGTTTTTCACCAGCAACCTCTGAAGCCGCCCACTTAAAAAGATATAAACTTCCAGTGGATGCTTTTGATGTAATGGTTTATACCGGCGCTGATTATGTGGGGAGAAATGTAATTATGACAAAGGCAGTAGATGGAGTGATTATTATCTGCGGGAGAATGGGGACCTTGCATGAATTCGCCACTGCTTTTGAAATTCAAAAACCAATTGCGGTTTTAGAAGAAACAGGGGGAACGGCTGATAAAATTAAGAAGATTGCCACTGGTCCTTATCGAGGGGTTAAAAAAATTATTTATGAAAAAAATCCCAAAGAATTGGTAAAAAAATTAATTGAATTAATTAAAAAAGAGAAAAAAGAAAATTCTAAACTAAAAGGTCGACTCAAATAGAAAATAAGTTTTTAAAAATTATGCCAAATGAAGAACCTCAAGTTCCCGAGGAAGGAAAATTAGTGGGGGAAATTACTCACTATTTCGGGAATATAGGGGTGGCGGTTATTAAGCTTTCTGATACCTTAAAAGCAGGAGATAGTATTAGAATTGTTGGAGGGGACACTGATTTTACTCAGGCTGTAGAATCTATGGAAATCGAGCACAAAAAAATTGAAACAGCTAAGGCTGGAGATTCTGCTGGTTTAAAAGTTGAGCAAAAAGTAAGAGAGGGATATAAGGTATACAAAGTGTAAAGGCAACACCAATATACTAATTAGGCACTAATTTACGAATTTTAGCAATTCGTATAATTAGTACATTCCTGTGAAATTCGTATTTGATTAGTGCAGCATCTTATGGAGTTTTTAGTTAACTCTCAAATTAGAATTATTTTACAATTATTACTGGCTGCTTTTTTGGGCGGACTAATCGGCCTAGAAAGAGAATATAAGAGAAAAGAAGCCGGACTTCAAACTTATAGTTTGGTAGCTTTGGGGACTTGTCTTTTTACTGTGATTACTTTTGAATTATTTAATTTTTTTATCAACAAAGAAGGTATTAGTTTTGACCCTTCCAGAATAATTCAGGCCATAGCTGTTGGAATTGGTTTTATTGGAGCCGGGGTGATTTTCCGCCAGCCATCAGGGGTTGTAGGTTTAACTACTGCTGCCGGTTTATGGACAACTGCGGCTATTGGAATTGCTATAGGAGTTAAGCTTTATTTTTTAGCTATTTTTGCTACTTTTTTAGCTCTTCTGGTATTGGCCGGCTTTGGAATATTGGAAGAGAAAATTTTTAAGAAGTCTTGACCGCTTAAGCGATAGCGCAGAGCAAAAGAAGAGATTTATCTCTTCGCCCACTGAAGGAGAGATGATAAAATAACTAAAAGAAAAAAGGAACCGTTCGTTCAGCTCACTGTAATTTACTTCGCAAATTAAAATGAAACCTCAAAAAATTATCGGCTGGCTCTTATTATTCACCGGCCTAATAATAATATTTTACAGCATTTTTGCTTCTTATAATATTTTTACTGGAAAAGCTCTGGAGCCAACAGTTTTTAAGACGTCAGAAAAAGAAGCAGTTTTGCCTCAAAAAGGTAAAGTTCAGACCCAAGAGGCTCAAATGCAAGAAATGATTGGGGGGCAATTGAAAGAAATGCTGCCGGTTGATTTTATACCAAAACTTTTAAATCTGCTTGCTTGGTCAATAATGGCGGGAATTATGATTTTCGCTGGCACCCAGATATCAAGTCTGGGCATTAAATTAATAAAAAGGTAATTACTCTTTCAATTTTTTCCGGCACAGTTTTTAGCTGCGCTTTTTTGGTTTTCAAAATAAATGTGATATAAAAAAGAGAATATGCAATTCTTCGCTGATTTTCATCTACATTCAAAATATTCAAGAGCGACCTCTCCTCAGATGGATTTGGAAAATCTTGATAAGTGGGCAAAAATTAAAGGAATAAAAGTTTTAGGGACTACTGATTTTACCCATCCTATTTGGTTTAAAGAGTTAAAGGAGAAATTAGAACCTGCTGAGCCAGGTTTATTTAAATTAAAAAATTCAGATTCAGAAACCCGTTTTATTTTAACTACAGAAATTAGCTGCATTTATTCAAAAAAAGGAAGGGTTCGAAAGATTCATATTATAGTTTTTGCTCCTGATTTTAAAACAGTTGAAAAAATTAATACCCATTTGGGCTGGATTGGGAATCTAAAATCAGATGGCCGGCCAATTTTAGGATTAGATGCCAAAGAATTAGCAAAAATTGTTTTAAATGTTTCCGATAGTTGTTTAGTAGTACCTGCTCACTGTTTATTGCCTAATACTTATCTTCATAGTAATCTAGGGATCAAAATGATAAAAGATATATCTGTAGGTGATCGTGTTTACACGCATGAAGGGCGATTTAAGAAAGTAGAAAAAGTTTATACAAGAGCTTATAAAGGGCAAATTTATAACATAAAACCTTACTATTTTAGGATAGGGTTGAAAACTACTTCTGAACATCCTTTTTATATAATTAAGACTCATTGGTGCCCTAATATGGGGCATACTATTTGCAAGAAGAGTTGTGCCTTTATTGATCACAGTAGTTGTTCTTATAAGTATTTTGAAAATTATCAACCTAAATGGATACAAGCGAAAAATATTAGAAAAGGAGATGTTCTGATTTTTCCTCGCTTTAATAAAATTATTAAGAATATAAAGGAGATAAAACTTAATAGATATTTAAAGCGAAGCGAATATCAATTAGAAAGAAATTTTATAAAAGCTGCTAGTGGTACCAGAGCGAACTTTATACCCAATACAATAAAAATAACTAAGGGGTTTTGCAGATTAGTTGGTTATTATTTGTCCGAAGGATATACAGATTATAGAGATTCTGTTTCTTTCTGTTTTAATGAGAAAGAAAAAGATTATATTGAGGATGTAAAAAATTTGATGGCGAAGATATTTCATCTTTCCTATTGTCGGAAATACAAAAGAAAAAGTAGCAAAAGTACAGAATTAATATTTTTCTCAAAACCTCTCGCTCAGATTTTTGGTAGATTATTCTATGATGATTCTATTTTAAGAAGAGCCCATACGAAGTGTTTACCCCATTGGATGTTGAATTTACCGCTAGACAAACAGGTAGAAATTTTAAAAAGTTGGTGGTGGGGAGATACGGGATGTACTTCTTCAAGGATGTTGATGAATCAAATGAAAATAATTTGTCTTAGACTAGGAATAATTCCTTCTATTAATCAACAATCTAAAGAAGATTTTAATGAGAAATATGCTCATAAGCATAAAATAGAAGATAGGACTATTTGGGCACAACACGATCATTTTCATTTCTACGGACTCTCATTTTTCCAAGATTTATTTGGGTTATTGGAAACTTCTGAATTTAAAAAATTTAATACTAAACTTCATCGAAGACATGGATGGATTGATGAGGATTATGTTTATATGCCGATTCGCGATATTGAAATCACAAATTATAAAGGAAAGGTTTATAATTTAGAAGTAGAGAAAGATAATTCTTATGTTAGTGAATTTGCAACAGTTCATAATTGTTGGACTCCATGGTTTGCTTTGTTTGGTTCAAAATCAGGGTTTGATTCAATTGAAGAATGTTTTGAAGATTATTCAAAATATATTTTTGCCGGCGAAACTGGGTTATCTGCGAACCCGAAAATGTTTTGGCGGATGCCTGATGGTCGAAAACTTAGTTTAATCTCAAACAGTGATTCACACAGTCCGGCCAAGTTGGGCAGAGAAGCAAATGTTTTTGACACGGAATTGAGTTATAATGCGATAATAGAAGCCATTAAACAAAAAGACCCTCAAAAATTTTTATACACCATTGAATTTTTTCCCGAAGAGGGCAAATATCATTTTGACGGCCACAGGAATTGCAATATAAGTTTAAGTCCGGCTGAAACCAAAAAATACAATGGAATTTGTCCTCGCTGTGGAAGACCCTTAACTGTTGGAGTTCTAAATCGAGTTGAACAATTAGCCGACCGGCCCGAGGGATTTAAGCCTCAAGGTGCCATACCTTTTAAAAGTTTGATTCCTTTGGCAGAAATAATTGCTGAAGTTTTAGGTGTTGGGGTTGGCACAAAAGAAGTAGAAAAACAATACAAGGACCTGATTGAAAAATTCGGTTCAGAATTTAATGTTTTGCTTAACGTTTCTGTTTCTGATTTGAGAGCAGCAACTTTGCCCGAAATTGCCGAAGCCATTTCAAGAGTCCGCGAGGGAAAAGTGAGTGTTGAGCCAGGCTACGATGGAGTTTATGGGAAAATCAGGATTTTTTCGAAAGGTGAGAAAAAAGACTTATCTCGCCAAGGAACCTTGTTTTAAAATATGATCGAAAATTATAAATTTGGTTCAATTACAATCGATGGAAAAACCTATAACCATGATGTTGAAGTTCGCTGGACAGATGAAGTTTTAAAATGGTGGAGAAAAGAATCCCATCTGATTGACGCTGAAGACGTAAAAAGAGCAGTTGAACAAAACCCTGACACAATTATTATTGGGACTGGAGAATCGGGAATAGCTAGAGTCACCGAAGATACCCAGAGGTTTATTACCAAGGAAAATATCAAACTGATTATTGATAAAACCGGAGAGGCAGTAAAAACTTTCAACATAATCAAAAGAGAATCGGAGAGAGAAGAAAGGAGACAAAGAAAGGTGATAGGGTTGTTTCACTTGACTTGTTAATTGAATCGTGTATGATAGAGTTAGACCGATAAGTCGAGTATCTTAAGTTAAGTCTTGTTAATACTCCAAAATTAGTTTCCAATTTTGGAGGCCACCATTAGCGAAGGCCAAAATTAAGCATAGCGACCGAGGGTCTAAAAGGTCGTTTTTTATTAATCTAAATTTAATCTATTAGAATTTATGGCCTTCAAAAAATTCGATGAAACGCCCCGTGAAGGGGGTTTCCAGCGTCAGATGTTCGATGTTTCTAAAATGAATATTAAATGTCGTGATTGTGGGACAGAAATAACTCAGCTACCTTTTAACCCAGACCCTGAGAGATTAGATTCTATTCGCTGTCAAGATTGTATGCGTAAATTCCGAGAGCAGAGACCAAGAAGATTTTAGTTTTATTCTTCAGCTAACAAAAAACCCGCTCTTGGCGGGTTTTTTGTTATAATGGATTTATTTCTCAGTCGCCTCTCTATTGTTAAAAATTTTTACCTAAAAAGGAAATTGAGCTTCCTTTGACCTTAAATTTTCCTTCAATGAATTTTTCAATTACCCAGATGTTAGTTTTACAATGATTGGTAATTTCTGAAACTGTAACTTGGTTTTTGCCAGGGGCTAAGGCCATAAAAATTAAAATTTGATCTCCTAAATGTTTATCCAAACAGGCTCCAGATTTCTGTTCTTTTAATAATTCCAAAGCTGCTTCTTTGCCTACATCTTCTGCCCTCTTACCTAATTTTCCCAAATTATCGGTTCCAATTACTGTATTTTCAAATTCGACAATTAGGCAAATTTGACTGCCCGGGCATTGAGTTTGATAATACTCAATTTTTTCTTCAATGGGTAATTTTAATTTTCCTAAAATCTCTCTTACCCCAGCAATTTGGCGCTCAGCCACTTTTTTATCTTTCAAGATATTTGAGGCTCCGGAGATTACTAAAATTTTTTTAAGTGAACCTCGCTCAGTAAGATTAAGATTTTTTAGTTTAGACGGAAAAACTCTTATCTCCACTTTTGCTCCACCTTCTGGGTAATATCCTCGTTTTAAAACACTGATTTCAACTAGCGGAGAACGGTTCTCCGTCAAATTCATTTTTTCTAAAGTTGGTAAAAAGACATAGCGAAAATAATCAATAGTAGGCGAGAAAAAAGTATCAGTTGCTCCGCCAGTAAAAATAATTTTTAGAGGCTTGCCCTCCCAAATTTTGTTAGACAAAACTTGGGAGGGTGAAGGAGCAAATAAAGCCGGCAGAATCAAAGTTTGTAAAACTAAGGTTATGCTTCCAGCAGTAGGAATATTTACAGAGACCCGGTCTCTGTAAATATCTCCAGGGTAAAACTTAATTTCTTCACTTTCTAATCTATCACCTTCTAACCGTCCATTACAGAACTGTGCCAAAGCTTGAATGCCTAAAAGATGTTGAATGGACAGGCCCGGTTTGGGCCTCGACTTGCGAATATTGAAAATTCGGCAGGGTTTTTGAGTTACTGCCGAAAGAGCGCAGGCACTTCGTAAAGTTTGACCTCCGCCGGAGCCGTAGGAACCGTCAATTTCAATAAGATTTTGATTTGGCATAATCAACTAAAATTTTCTTCTTCATTAATTTTAGCACGATATTTAGATTTTTTAATTTTTAATGTAGGAGGCTTGACAGAGTTTCTTGGTATAATAGAATAAGTTATTGGAGAGAAACTTAAGGGGCTTGACAAGAGTCCTCCAGTGAGTAAAATAAAATCGAAGAGATTGTAAATACTCCGCAATTAAAAAAAATTATGTCGAGAAATCAAAAAAATTCACACCTTAGGATTAGAAAAACCTGTTTTCCAACTGGCATTGTTTGGGTTATGGTTTATTCCACCCCACTTGCCAAAGAAGTTTTTCGGGAGGATTCGGGAATTAGATTAAATAGATAAATAAAGCTCGACAATAAATAAAGAATTTCCAAACCTCCCGAAAGGGGGGTTTGTCCTTATATGACAAAAGAAAAGAAGTTTTATTTAACTAAAGAAGGATTAGAGAAAATAAAGAAAGAATACAAAGACCTCAAAGATCTCAAATTTTTTAAAACCAAGGGAGAGATGCCCAAAATTTGGCATTCCGAGGATTTAAATCCTGAATACCTCTCTTTCCAGGAAGATTTAAGTTTTCTAGAGACAAGGATAGCTGAACTTGAATACATTTTTAAAAGTGCGGAATTAATTAAAGTCCCCTCAAAAGAAAAACAAAATATCATTAATTTAGGAGCTCAGGTAATAATTGAGGTCGATGGTCAAACCGATGAATTTGAAATCGTTGGAACATTAGAGGCCAATCCTGCTATTGGTAAAATTTCTAATGAATCTCCGGTTGGAAAAATTCTTTTGGGTCATAAAGTTGGTGATGAGGTTGTTATATCTTCGCCAGTTATGACAACTTATAAAATAAAGAAAATAAAATACAATATTTCTTAGAATAATTTCAATTACCTCAGATTATTTAGAGAGGATTTTTCCTCTCTTTTTAATTCATTGAGTCTATGGTAAAATTAAATGAAGAATGAAGTATGAAAAATATCCTCAATTTTTTAATTGAAGTTGGAAAGTTAAAAGGAATACCAAGGAAGGGTTGGGTACTAAGAGGAATAAAAAATCCTGAGACAATTGCTTCCCATACTTTTAGAATAGCCATTATGTCTTGGCTTTTGGGTAGAGAAAAGAAAATTAATATAAATAAGGTTATTAAAATATCTTTAATTCATGACCTCTGTGAAGTCTATGCTGGAGACACTACCCCCTATGATAATAAGCTTTTTTCTAAAGATAAGAAAAAGTGGAAGGAAATAACTAAAAAATGGCCTAGGTTTTCGAAAGAAGAAAAAGAAAAAATTTCTCAAAAAAAATATAAAAAGGAAAACAAAGCATTGGAGAAACTCATTTTAAACCTATCCCCAGATTTAAAGAAAGAAATAAGAAGTCTTTGGAATGATTATGAGAAAGGTTTAACAAGAGAAGGAAAATTTGTTCGTCAACTAGATCGGGTAGAAAATTTATTACAGGCTATGGAATATTGGGAAAAAGATAAGCAATTTGCAATTGAACCTTGGTGGATTCAAATAGAAGAATTAGTAGATGACCCAATTTTGCTTAAATTTATTAAAGAGATGGAAAAAAAATTTTATTAAATAGAGAAATTAAAGAGAAAATAAGGAACAGAACATATGGAGTGTAAAAAAGACTACAACCCGCCCACCGCGTCCTCCCATTCGCTTAAATGCGAGCGGGCCCCTCAAAATTTAAGAGATTGCCCCTGTACTTATCCTGGCTGTCCAAGAAAAGGAATTTGTTGCCAGTGTCTAAAATATCATTTGGAAAATAACGAACTTCCAGCCTGTTGTTTTTCTAAAGAGGCAGAAAGAACTTATGACCGCTCCTTTAAGAAATTTATTGCAGAGTTTAAATAAAAGTTATGAGAGAAACAATTTTAGATTTTCCAAAACAATTTAAAGAAGGCATAGAAAAAGCAAAAGATGTTAGGGTTGAGGGAAGATTTGAAAATATTATAATTTGTGGAATGGGTGGTTCAGCTTTACCTGCTGACCTTTTACTTATTTTTTTTAATGATTTGAAATTACCCCTCTATATTCATCGCAGCTACAACCTTCCTCCTCAAGCAACTAAAGAAAGCTTAATAATTTGTATTTCTTTTTCCGGGAATACTAAAGAGACAATTTCAACCTTTAAAGAAGCTCAAGAAAGAAAACTTAAAGCAGCAGCTATTACTGCTGGAGGAGAACTTGCAAAGTCTGCCAAAAAATATAATACGCCTCTTGTTTTTCTGCCTTCTGTCAAAATCCAACCCCGCTGGGCCTTCGGCTATCTTTTTGGGGCTTTGATTAAAGTCTTATCTAATTCTGGAGTGATTGAAGATAATTCTGATGAGATTTTAAAAATAGCTGAAAAGCTAAAACCCCTTGAATTAGAAACTCAGGGTAAAAGTTTAGCTAAAAAATTAGTTGGCAAAATTCCCCTTGTCTATGCTTCAAATAAATTTAAATCTTTGGCTCGGATTTGGAAAATAAATTTCAATGAAAATTCAAAAATAATGGCTTTTTGGAACTATTTTCCTGAACTTATTCATGACGAGATTGTAGGATATAGCAATCTCAAAAATTTTCATGTGATTATACTTCGAGATTCAGATGACCATCCAAAGATTTTAAAAGCAATGGACTTAACCGCTGATTTATTAAAGCAGAAAGGCATTGAAGTTGATTTTGTTGAACTTGAGAAAAAAAATGTTTTAGAAAAAGTGTTTAACAATTTAATTCTCTCTGATTGGGTAAGCTATTATTTGGCAAAAGAATATAAAATTGATCCAACTCCAGTAGAAATTGTGGAAGAATTTAAGAAAAAATTGAAAGAGTAAGTGAGCCCATTAGAAATTTGGAACTCAAGAGTAATTTCCCGAGTTTTTTTCTCGGACTTTTTGTGTTAAGATATTAAAAATAAAATCATTTATGTCCAAAAAATGCTCCAGGACAATTTGTTTTGTCCACTATGGAATCGGTTGGAAAGATGGCGTTAATATGGCCTTTAAAACTTTGGCTCAGGAAATTAAAAAAAAGGAGCCTTCTTTGAATTTCTGCTTTTTGGGCGGTGTAATTAAAGAACGGTTTTTAAAGCCTGCTCTTTATAAAGTAATACCTGAACTTCTTCCCAAAAGAACCAAATTAACTAAAGACTATATTCAAAAAAAGAGCAAAATTATTGCTAAAAAACTTGCCAAAAACACTGAAGCAATGGAAGTGGTAGTTATTGAAAATCCTTTTTTAGGTAGTTATAATTTGCCGGTTATGCTGGGATATTCTCTTTATGCCAGTTGCCAAAAACCAAAAGGGACCAAAGTATTTTTTAGAATTCATGATTTCTATAAAGATTTTCCAAGATATTCTAAAGAGCTTCAAAAAATTTTTTCTCCTCAAGAAATTAAAGAAATTACCAATGGAAAAGGCGTCGATGGTTTTTTAATAATTAATCGTAGGCTCCGAGAAAAGCTAATTAAAGAAGGAGTGTCCAAAGAAAAAATATTTTATCTACCCAACGGGATTAATGAAAAAATATTTAACAAACCTTTGACTAAAAAAGAAGAGAGGTTGATTTGCCAAAGTTTAAAAATTCCTCCACAAAAAACAAAAAAAAGCAAAATTTTACTTTATCCAGTCCGAATAATACCAAGAAAAAACATTGAAGAGGCAATCTTGCTAACTGCCCTTATTCGAAAGATAACAAAGGAAAACTATATTTTGATAATTTCTGGTAAAGTTGACAAAAATGACCCTTTGAGCAAAACTTATTATACTAGGTTAAAGAAACTCAAGAGATTAGCAAGCTTCCCGATAATTTTCACTAAAAATAGAATAAAAAAATTCAATATAGGTGATTTATATCAAATTTCTGAGGCTATCTTGATGACCAGCAGAAAAGAAGGTTTTGGCTATCCTTTTTTGGAATGCTGGTTTGCCCGAAAAATTGTTATTGGCCGGCGGATTGAAGAGGTTATAAGGGATTTTGAAAAAAGCGGGCTCAGGTTTTGGTGGCTTTACCGTCAATTTTCTATTCCTGCTTTAATTAAACAGATTGAACTTCTTCAAAATAGAAAGAAACAAAAACAAATTATTGTTGCTAACCTAAAGGCAGCCAGAAAGGTCTATAAAATATCAAAGGTTAGCAAGAATTTTTTGAAATTGGTTGGTCTAAAATGAGAGAAGTTAATCCAAATAAAATTAAAAGAGCAGAGATTATTGTGGGTATTCCTTCTTATAACGAAGCAGACACTATTTCCAATGTTGTCCGACAAGTAGACGCAGGACTTGAAAAGTATTTTAGGAACAGAAAAAAGGTGATAATTAATACTGACAATAACTCTCCCGATAAGACAGGCAAAGTTTTTTTAGGAACAAAAACAAAAACTCCAAAGATTTATATTTCAACCTCACCCGGTATTCGGGGGAAGGGAAATAATTTCCACAATCTTTTTTTAAAAATAAAAAATTTAGGGGCAGAGGCTGCAGCTAGTATTGATGCTGATATAAAAAGCGTCACAGCTGAATGGGTGAAATGTCTTTTAGAGCCAATTACTGCAGATTATGACTACGTATCTCCACTTTATCTTCGGGACAAAAATGATGGCACCATAACTAATCATATTTGCTACCCTTTAGCTTATGGACTTTTGGGCTATAATATTCGCCAGCCTATTGGAGGAGATGCGGGTTTTTCAAAAAGATTGGTTGAATACTGGCTAAATCAAAAATGGACAGAGCCAGTAAGAAATTACGGCATCGACATTTTTATGACTTCAAATGCTATCAAAGGAGGATTTAGATTGGGCCAGGTAAATTTAGGGTCGAAAATTCACAAACCAAGCGCTCCTAAATTGGGCAATATGTTTTTAGAAGTTATAGATACTCTTTTTAAATTTTTGTCTGAGAACAAAAATTTATGGCAAAAAGAAATAAATTTGCAAACTCTACCCTTAATTTGCGATGCAAAAAACAAAGCAGGATATCAAGAACTCTCTATTGATAATGAGGTGATTGAAGAAAAGGCAATTTCTGAATTTCAAGAGAATTATAAATATATAAAAAAATATATCTCCCAAGAACTTCGTTCTCAGCTTGAAGAAATGTTTCTCCGGAAAAAATCTTTAAAAATAACCCTTGACCTTTGGCCTGAAATAGTTTACCAGTTATTTTATCTCTATGATATTAATTCAAGCAACACTTCAATCATTAAATTTTTGAGAGCCCTTTATTTTGGAAGGATTGTTTCTTTTATTAAGGAAACATCTGGCAAGACCCAGGAAGAATCAGAAAAAATAATCCAAAAACAGGCTCACTACTTCTTTGAGAAAAGAAATTATTTACTGTCGTTGCCTTAAATCAAAATGTTCAGCTCAGCTGAAGATTTCTTCGCCAAGAGCGAACAAATTTAAGATAAAATTGAAAGAGTAGATAGGCCTATAATAACTTTTGGTCGAAGAACATTCGTTCTTCTCCAGCTTCGCTATATGAAGAAAAAATCAGCCATTACAAAGGAAATGACTATTGGTGAGGTTATCAAAAAATACCCAAAGGCAGTTTTTGTTTTTATTGATTATGGACTCCATTGCGTTGGTTGTCCGATGGCAATACCAGAGACAATTGAAGAGGCAACTAAACTTCATCAGATTGACCTAAAAAAGTTTTTGAAAGATTTAAATAAAGCAATTAAAAAATGAAATTTTCCATTCAGACCAAAAAATTACCCCCACCAAAAATGGTGGGGGTTAAGTTTGAGCTAAAAGCAAGTGTTTAGTATAATTAATTAATATGAGATTTTGCATTAGTACAAAAGGTTTTAATGATATTATTGATATTACCTCCCGGGTTTCTCAGATAGTTAAAAATTCCAAAGTAAAAGATGGAGTCTGTTTAATATCTTCTCCTGGTTCAACTTGCGGGATAACTACTATTGAATATGAGCCGAATTTAGTGGCAGACTTTAAAGAATTTTTAGAAAAATTAGCCCCCTCAAATAGAACTTACCGCCACGACCAGACTTGGGGAGAGGCAAACGCGCCTGCTCATATTCGCTCAGCCTTGATTAAACCTTTTTTAGCAGTATCAATTGAAAATGGGAAATTGGTTTTAGGAACTTGGCAGCAAATCGTATTCTTGGATTTTGACAATCGGCCGAGAGAAAGAGAAATAATGGTGAAAATAATTCATGCTTAAGTCTGTCGGTTAAATTATCAAATTGCTATTAATTTTGACTGGTGGCCTTCTTTAAAATGAGAATTTCTTTATTACCCAATCGGGTTATAAAATATTTAATATTAAGCGATTTGGCCTTTTGGACCGGCTGGGGATTAATTACCCCGATTTTTGCCATTTTTATTGTTGAAAGAATTGAAGGAGGGAATGCCTTTATTGTCGGAATTGCCTCTGCTACTTACTGGATTACAAAGTCCTTATTAAGAGTTCCCATCGGAGTGTTTTTAGATGCTTGTCCTTCAGAAAGAGATGATTATTTTAGTTTGGTAGCCGGACTTTTTATTGCAGCTTTAGTTCCTTTTGGACTTATTTTTGTTACAACTCCCCTGTCTCTCTATATTATGCAAGGATTTCATGGATTAGGTTTAGCACTGAGCCTTGCTGGCTGGACAGCCATTTTTACTCGCCATATTGACAAAGGTAAAGAAGCTACTGAATGGAGTTTAAATGCTACCTCAATTGGCTTGGGGACAGGGGCTGCTGGAGCAATCGGTGGTTGGGCAGTAACCCGGTTTGGTTTTACTCCAGTCCTTCTTGTAGTGGGAATTCTTGGTTTAATTGGAGTGGTCTTACTTTTTGGTTTAAGAAATCAAATAAAAGGGGTTTTCGATCACGGCTTCCATTTTTCTTTTAAAGACGTCTTCCAGCGCGAAGAAAAATGAAAAATCAAGAAATAGCTAAAATATTATATGGAATAGCCCAATATCTCGAGATGGAAGGAGTGGCTTTCAAGCCCTATGCCTATGAGAAGGCAGCCCTGACTTTGGAAACCTTGGAGGAAGATATTGAAGAAATTTATAAAAAAGGGGGGATTAAAGCCCTAAAAGATATTCCCGGGATAGGAGAAAGCATTGCCGAGAAAATTGAAGAATATTTAAAAACCGGAAAGATAAGGTATTACCAAGAACTTAAGAGAAAAACTCCGCTGAATCTCGGAGAATTAGTAGCTGTGGAGGGAATGGGCCCAAAAAAGGTAAAAGTATTATACCAAAAATTGGGGATTAGAAATTTAAAAGATTTAGAGAAAGCAGCCAGAGCTCACAAAATTGCTCCTCTCTTCGGTTTTGGGGAAAAAACTGAAAAAAATATCTTGGAGGGGATAGCTTTTTTGAAAAGAAGTAAAGGAAGATTTCTTTTAGGAGAGATTTTGCCAGTCGTTAAAGAAGTTTATGAAAAATTAAAAAGTTTAAAAGAAGTTGAAAAAGTTGATTCGGCAGGTTCTATCAGAAGAATGAAAGAAACAATCGGCGATGTCGATTTTTTGGTAATTTCCAAAAATCCAGAGAAAGTTATGGATTTTTTTGTTCAGCTACCTGGGGTTATTAAAATTTGGGGCAAGGGCAAAACTAAATCATCGGTTAAAATGAGAGAAGGTTTCGATATGGATATTAGAGTGGTGCCAAGGAAAAGTTATGGTTCGGCTCTCCAATACTTTACTGGTTCAAAAGAACATAATATCGCCACCAGAAAAATTGCCATACAGAAGGGTTTAAAACTGAATGAATATGGAGTTTTCCGGGGGGAGAAACAGATTGCTGGGAGAAATGAAGAAGAAGTTTATAAAATCTTAGGGATGACTTGGATACCTCCTGAGTTGAGAGAAAACCAGGGCGAAATTGGAGCAGCCCTCCGACAGGCTCAGGGTAAATCAAATGGGTTACCAAAGTTAGTCGAACTAAAAGATATTAAAGGTGATTTACATTGCCATTCCAAATGGGATGGAGGAACAAATACAATTTTTGAGATGGCCGAAGCTGCCAGAAAAATGGGATATGAATATTTAGGAATTACTGATCATACTAAATTTCTACGAATTGAGCATGGCTTGGATGAAAAGAAATTAGCTTTACAAAGAAAAGAAATTGATAAATTGAATAGCCGATTAAAGAATTTCAAAATTTTTCAGGGAGCAGAAACAAACATTTTAAATGATGGCTCAATTGATATAAAAGATGAGGCATTAAAAAAATTAGATTATGCCATAGCCGGGGTTCATTCTAGTTTTAAAATGGAAAAATCTAAAATGACCGAAAGAATTATTCAGGCAATGAAAAATCCCTATATTAAAATTATTTCCCATCCAACTGGGAGAATATTGAAGAGAAGAGATGAGTATCAAATTGACTTTGGCAAGATTTTAAGAGCAGCTAAAGAATTTGGAGTAATTTTGGAAGTTAATTCTTTTCCAGAAAGGTTAGATTTAAATGATAAAAACGTTAGAGCGGCCAAAGAGATGGGAGTTAAAATAGTCATAAATACAGATTCTCATCGCAGAAGCCAATTAAGGTATATGGAGTTTGGAGTATATCAAGCTAGGAGAGGATGGGCAGAAAAAAAAGATATAATTAATACCCAACCACTTGAGAAATTGTTGAAATTTTTCAAATAACTATGCCAGTAGAAAAATCAGCCGGAGCTATAATTTTCCGACGAGGGAACAAAAAAATAAAATATTTATTATTACACTATCCTTCTTCAACTAAGGTGGCAGGAGAATATTGGGATTTGCCCAAGGGTCATATCAAAAAAGGGGAAAAGGAGATTGAAACCGTGAGAAGAGAAGTGGAAGAAGAAACCGGATTGAAAGACATTGAATTCTTAGAAGGCTTTAAAGAGTGGATAAAATATTTTTTTAAATTTAAAGAAAAAAACATCCTGAAATTTGTTACTTTTTATCTAGCTGAAACGAAAGAAGAAGACATTAAAATTTCTTTTGAACATATTGGATATAAATGGTTTCCCTATAAAGAGGCGTTAAAACAATTGACATTTAAAAATGCCAAAGAAATCCTTAAAAAAGCCAATGATTTTATCATAGAACATGAAACATAAAACAAAATTTCAAAAACAAGTTTTCAAAATTGTTAAAAAGATTCCAAGAGGAAAAGTGATGACTTACAGCGAGATAGCTAGGAAAAGTGGTTATCCTAAAGCTTGGCGGGCAGTAGGGAATATCTTGAATAAAAACAAAGATTCAAAAATTCCCTGCCATAGAGTAATAAGATTTGATGGAGAAATTGGCGGTTATAATTTGGGCAAAGAGAAAAAGTTAATTTTATTAAGAAAGGAAGGCATAGAAATAAAAAGGCGCAAGAAATCGCGCTTTTTTTGTTATTTATCCCCAAAAATAAATTAATCTTTTGCTTTCTCAACTATTTTTTCAAAAATTTTGGGATGACTTTGAGCTAAAGTAGCTAAGATTTTTCTATCTAACTCAATTTTATTTTTCTTTAAGCCAACAATGAATCGGCTATAGGAAATTCCTGCCTGGCGGCAGGCAGCATTAATTTGAGTTTGCCAGAGTTTTCGAAAATCTCTTTTTTTAGCTTTTCTGTCTCGATAGGCATATTTCCAGGCATGCATTAGAGCTTCTTTAGCTGCTCGATATTTTGCCTTTCTTCCCCAGCGAAAACCTTTGGCATATTTTAATAAATGCTTTCTTCTTTTGTGAGCAATTTTTCCTCGTTTAACACGAACCATATTGGGATGTTTTAGCCTGTTAATAGTTTCTTTATTTTTTTAGCTTCAGCTTTTGAAACCAGAACCAATTTTCGGCTTTTTCTAATTCTTTTCCCTGATTTTTTTGCTCGATAATGACTAAGGCCAGTTGGTCTTCTTAAGACCTTGCCGGTTTTAGTAAATTTAAAACGTTTTAAAATAGATTTTCTTGTCTTCATTTTACAAGCTTCCGTAGGAAGCGAAGTTTAAGAAGAGGATTTATCCTCTTTGCTTTTTGAAATTATTGTTGTAAAACCTCTTGACTCTCTTTTTAATTCCCGCTCAATTTTTATTGGTAAAATCCCTTCTAAAATTCTAAGAAATTGGTTCATTTTCTCTCTGGCAAAGTCAGGAAGGGCTTTTTGCCGGCCCCTTAAGATTAGTTCCACTCTGACTTTGTGCCCTTTTTTTAAAAATTTTTCTGCCAACTTTGCCCTAACTTCTAAATCATGTTGGGAAATTCCAAACCCTAATCTTATTCCTTTTAACTCACCCGAACTTTTTGGAGCTAACTTTTCTTTCTTTTTTTCCTGATAAAGATACTTCCCGTAATCCATTATTTTACAGACTGGCGGTATTACCTTCTCGGTGACTTGAATTAAATCTAAATTACGCTCCCTGGCTATCTGGAGCGCTTTTTCAATTGGCAAAATTCCCAGCTGTTTTCCGGTTTCATCAATTAACCTAACCTGAGAAGCCCTTATTCGATAGTTGACTAATGGTCTTTTAAAGATAGTTTTTAAGTTTTTGCGGGTGGAAGTGGCGAGTTGTGGTCTCGCATCTAAAAATCATCTTAAAATATTTCTACCAACATAGCCCAATTAGAATTTCTTAAGCTAAATAAGAATCGGGCAAAAATTTAGCTAAAGACCACCAAGTTTTTATTTTAGCATTATTTCCTTGATGCAAAAATAATACCTATCTCGATGAATATAACACCTAAATAGGTTTATCGAGAATCAACCGATTAGATGTACGCCTGAATTTCTTTAGGCGTAGGCAAGGACAGGAGCGCTGAAAGCCGAAGCCACAACACTCTTTACCTTAGAAAGTAAGTTGGCACTTATTTCTGTTATTAGCAGTTTTCCAAGGAGCTAATACCTTGGTTGGCATATTTTAATTAGATTTCTATCGAATCTTTTTACACTCCCATTAAAATTTTTTAAGAGCTTTTGCTATTTCTCTTTGGATTTCTCTTTTTTTAATTAATTCTCTTTTATCAGCTTTTTTCTTTCCTTTTGCTATTCCGAACTCTAACTTTATTTTCCCATTTTTAGTATATAACCTAAGGGGTATCAAAGTCAAGCCTTTTTGTTTTGATTTACCAATTAAATATTTAATTTCTGATTTTTTAAGAAGAAGTTTTCGTGTTCTTTCTGGATTATAGTCTTTTGGCGCATTTTTGGGTTGATAAGGAGGAATATTAAGCCCAATCCAAAAAACTTCCTCATCCTTTAAGACCACATATGAACCAGCCAAACTTACTCCCCTTGTTTTTATTGATTTCACTTCCTGCCCAATCAAAGAAATTCCTGCCTCAAATTTTTCCAGGATTTCGTAATTAAAATAAGCTTTTCTGTTTTTGGCCAATACCTTCATCTCTTTCATTTTAGCAAAAATGTGTTAAATTAGAAGTAATGATTCGTCAAGAGATAGCAAAATTAATAGAAAAATCAATAAAAGTCCTCCAAAAAGAGAAGGATTTGCCTCAATTTGAAATTCCCGAGATTGAGATTGAACATCCGGAGGAAAAAATTCACGGCGATCATGCCACAAACATTGCGATGGTAATTGCAAAGAAGGTGAGGAAGAATCCGATGGAAACAGCCAACTTGTTAAGTTTAAAGTTTAAGGTTAAAGGTTTAAGGTACCTCGACAAAGTTGAGGTAGTCAAACCAGGATTTATTAATTTTTTTCTTTCAAAAGAATATTTACAACAGAGAATTGGAGAAATTTTAAAGAAGAGAGAGAAATTTGGTGAATTAAATATTGGTAAAGGAAAGAAGGTTCAGGTAGAATTTATTTCGGCAAATCCAACAGGTCCTCTAACTGTCGGTAATGCTCGAGGTGGTCCTTTCGGTGATGTTTTGGGAAATGTTCTGAAAAAAGCAGGATTTAGGATAGAGAAAGCTTATTATATTAACGATTATGGAATGCAAATTTTAGCTCTTGGTCATTCTATTTTGAAAGATAGCGAAGCGAAATACAAAGGTAAATATATTGATGAACTTACCAAAAGAATCAAAGAAAAAGAGCCCTATAAGGCAGGTGAGAGTGCAGCCAAAATTATTATTGAGAATTTTATAAAAAAAACTATAGATAAATTGAAAATTAAGTTTGATGAATGGTATTCAGAAAATAAATTACACAGAGATTCTGAAGTTGATAAAACCTTAAAATTTTTAAAGAAGAAAGAATTGCTTTATGAAAAAGAAGGAGCAATTTGGTTCCAAAGCTCGAAATTTGGTGACAAAAGAGACAGAGTGATGGTAAAGTCCGATGGACCAAAAACCTATTTAGCCGGAGATATTGCTTATCACCGATATAAATTTGAAAAGAAGAAATTTGATAAGGTAATAGACATTTGGGGAGCAGACCATGCTGGTGATGTTGCTGGACTTCAAGCCGGGGTAGAGGCTTTAGGTTATAAAGGTAAACTTGATATTTTATTGCTCCAGTTTGTAACTATACTTGAAAAAGGGGAAAAGCTGAAAATTTCAAAAAGGAGAGGAACTTTCGTTACTATGGATGAATTACTCCGAGAGGTAGGAGTTGATGTTGCTAGATTCTTTTTTCTCCAAAAATCAGCTAATACCCATTTAAATTTCGACCTCACTTTAGCCAAAAAACAGTCAGAGAAAAATCCGGTTTATTATATTCAGTATGCTCACGCCAGAATATGTAGTATTTTGCATAAAGCTGTTAATGTTGAACGTCAACAAGGTTCTTCCCGGCAAGTCTTCAAACTATTAAATCATCCAAGTGAACTAGAGCTTATTAAACAACTGGTTAGGTTTCCTGAGATTGTTGAGGATACGACAAAGGATTATCAGGTTCAGAGATTGCCTCAGTATGCATTTGAACTTGCCCATCAATTTCACCAATTTTATAGAGATTGTCAAGTTTTATCAGATAACAAAGAATTAACTGAGGCAAGATTGGCTTTAATCTCAGCCACTAAAACTGTCGTAAAAAATGTTTTAGATTTGATGGGCATTTCCGTTCCAGAAAAGATGTAATAAGGAACCGTTCGCTTCGCTCACTGTAATCGCTTCACGGTTAAAGCTTCGCGATTAATATGCAAAATACTTATTTCATTTTGAGACATGGCCAAACAATTTATCAGACAAAAAAGAAAGATTTTATTTATCCTTGGCCAGAAATTTCCCCTGTTAAATTAACTCAAAAAGGAAAGGTAGAGATTAAAAAAGTAGCCAAATTGCTTAAAAAAAAGAAGATTGATTTAATTTATTCTTCCGATATTTTTCGAGCTCGTCAGACAGTCAAAATTATAAATAAGGAATTAGGGTTAAAAATAATTTTTGATTCAAGGTTACGAGACATAAATTTGGGGATTTACCATGACGGCAAAAAAGAGGAATTTTATCAAGATTTTCCGAGAGTTTTTCCATTAAGATTTATAAAAAGACCTCCAGGTGGAGAAAGCTGGCAAGACTGCCAAAAAAGGATGGTAAATTTTTTAAAAGAAATTGACAAAAAATACAAAAACAAAAAAATCTTAATTGTCAGCCATGGCGATCCTTTGTGGCTTTTGGAGGGAGCGGTAAAGGGCTTAGACAATGAACAACTTTTGGAGCAAGAGTATATAGAAGTTGGCGAACTAAGGAAACTATGTCCATAGATTTTCCTAAAATTGAGAAAAAAATCCTAAAATTCTGGCAAGAAAACAAGATTTTCGAAAAACTTAAAAAGAAAAACCAAGGGAAAAAGCGCTGGTCGTTTTTGGACGGACCGATTACTGCTAACAATCCTATGGGAGTTCATCATGCCTGGGGAAGAACCTATAAAGACCTTTTTCAGAGATACAAGGCAATGCAGGGTTTTGACCAGAGATTTCAAAACGGTTTTGATTGTCAGGGTTTGTGGGTAGAGGTAGAAGTTGAGAAGGAGCTTGGATTCAAGAATAAAAAAGATATAGAGAAATACGGCATAGAAAAATTTGTCAAAAAATGCAAAGAGAGAGTTGAGAAATATTCGAAAATTCAAACAGAACAATCAATCCGGCTGGGTCAATGGATGGATTGGGGGAATTCTTATTACACAATGTCTGATGAGAATAACTATGCTATTTGGTATTTCCTAAAAAAATGCCACAAAGAGGGATTTTTATATAAAGGCAGAGATGTTGTTCCCTGGTGCCCGAGATGTGGGACAGCCATTTCCCAACACGAAATTTTAACAGAAGAGTATAAAGAATTGACTCACAAATCAATATTTTTCAAGTTGCCAGTCCAAAACCTAAAGAAAACTTATTTTCTTGTCTGGACAACTACTCCCTGGACATTATCAGGCAATGTTGCAATAGCTATTCATCCTGATTTTGATTATGTAAAAGTAAAAGATAAAAAAGGCGACATTTTTATCTTACTTAAAGAAAAATCTGATTTAATTGAAGCTGGAGAAATAATAGAAACATTCAAGGGCAAGAAATTAGAGGGATTTGAATACGAGGGGTTGTTTGACGAATTGCCATCTGTAAAAGAAACCTTAGGCAGCTACAAGCATTCTGTAATTCTATGGAAAGAAGTAACCAAAGAAGAAGGAACTGGTATTGTTCATGTGGCGCCCGGCTGTGGCCAGGAGGATTTTCAATTAGCTAAAGAATTTAAACTGCCTGTTATTGACTTAACTAATGATGAAAGCAGCTACCTAAAGGGTTTTGGAGAGTTGAGTGACAAGTTTGTTGGCGGAGAAGAAGTAAGAGAATTGATTTTTGAAGATTTAAACCAAAAAGATAGAGTTTTTAAAATTGAAGGCTATAAACACCGCTATCCAATTTGCTGGCGCTGCCAGTCAGAATTGATTTTCCGCTTGGTTGATGAATGGTATATTTCAATGGCAAAGTTAAGAGAAAAACTGATGAAAATTGCCAAAAAAATAAAATGGATTCCTCCCTTTGGTCTGGACAGGGAATTGGATTGGTTAAAAAATATGCAAGATTGGTTGATTTCTAAAAAACGTTATTGGGGATTAGCTTTACCGATTTATGAATGCCCAGACTGCGGAAACTTTGAGGTAATCGGTTCCAAAAAAGAATTAAAAGAAAAAGCGGTTAAGGATTGGCAAGAGTTTGAAGGTCATTCTCCTCACCGACCCTGGATAGATAAAGTAAAGATTAAATGTTCCAAATGTGGCAAAATAGTTTCTCGAATTCCTGATGTTGGTAATCCTTGGTTAGATGCCGGGATTGTGCCCTTCTCTACTCTAAAGTATTTTTCTGACCGGGAATTGTGGCAAAAATGGTTTCCGCCTGAATTTATTTGCGAATCTTTCCCGGGTCAATTCAAAAATTGGTTTTATTCCCTTATTGTAATGAGTACTGTATTAGAGGAAGTTACTCCAGTGAAGACAATCTTTGGCTACGCCACAGTAGTCGATGAAAAGGGAGAAGAAATGCACAAATCCAAAGGAAATGTTATTTGGTTTGATGAGGCAGTTGAAAAAATAGGGGCTGATCTGATGCGTTGGATGTATGTTAGACAAAATCCAGTCTATAATCTAAGGTTTGGCTACAAGATTGCCAAAGAAACCCAAAGGAAACTTTTGACACTGTGGAATAGCTACACCTTTTTTGAGACGTATGTCTCAAAAAAGGAAATCCCAAATCCCAAATCCCAAATCCCAAAATCTAAAAATATCTTAGATAAGTGGATTAATTCAAGATTGAATAGGTTGATTACTCAAGTTACCCAAAGCTTAGATAATTTTGATGCTGCCAGAGCAAGTTCAGCCATTGAAGATTTCTTCATTAATGATTTATCTCTTTGGTATATAAGGAGATCAAGAAAGAGATTTCAAAGACCAAGAAAGGAAGAAGAAAAAGATGAAGCAGCCGGTACTCTTTATTTTATTCTTTTGACTCTGGCAAAACTGATTGCTCCGATGATGCCATTTCTGGCTGAAGAAATTTATTTGGGCTTGAAAACAAAAAACGAACCCCAGTCTATCCATCTTTGCGACTGGCCAAAATATTATGAAAAAGCAATTGACGATAATTTAGAGGAGAAAATGAGAAAAGTTCGGGAGATTATAACTAAGGTTTTAGCTAAAAGAACTGAACTTGGAATTAAAGTGAGGCAGCCCCTACAGGGATTAAGAATTACGAATTATAAATTACGAAGGGAGAAAGAATTACTGGAGTTGATTAAGGACGAGGTAAATGTAAAAGAAATTACTTTTGGCAAAACATTAAAATTGGATACAAAGATTAGCAAAGAGTTAAAAGAGGAGGGTCAGGTTCGAGAATTTATCCGACAAGTTCAGCAATTACGAAAAAACGCCAAACTCACCCCAAAAGATAAAATTATTATTTATTGCGAATGCCAGGAGAAACTGAAAAAAGTTTTACAAAAAAATAAAAAAGACATTTTAACAGAAACCAAGGCCAAAGATTTTATCTTAGGAGGAAAAATTAAAAAGGCATTTAATGCGGAAAAGGAAATGCAAATCGGTCAACAAAAATTATGGTTAGGGATTAAAAAAAATCAAATAGTATGTTGATATTTTGGATTTTAATTTTTATTTTAAGTTTAGCTTTGTTGGTAAAGTCGGCTGATTGGCTTGTTGAGAGTTCAGAGAAAATTGCGATATCTTTGAAAATTTCGCCTTTTATTATTGGGGTGACCATTGTTGCCGTTGGTACTTCTTTTCCCGAACTGGCTTCGTCTATCATCGCTGTTTTGAAAGGAGCTGGTGAGATCGTTACTGCAAATGTAATTGGTGCCAATATTACTAATATCCTTCTAGTCGTTGGTTTATCAGCAGTTTTTGCTCGAACCCTTATTGTTAAAAGAAGTTTGATTGATTTAGATGCTCCTCTTTTAGCTACTACTACTGTTTTATTCATTTTCATTATGTGGGACAGGAAAATCGTTTTTGGAGAAGGAATTTTACTTCTGTTGGCTTTTGCGATTTATCTTCTTTACACAATTTTTCAAAGAAGAGAAGAAATTATTACTTCTGAATTAGTGGGAGTTTTACCCCGGGGAGCGAAAATTCAAATTTTACCCTCTCGAGCTGAAAGACGAAGAAAGGAAATAAAAGAAAGACCATCGAAATTGAATTTTAAAGTTTTCCTTTTCTTAATTTTAGGAATGGCTGGTTTAGTTGTTGGAGCCAATTACGCTATTGAGTCGATTGTAAATATCTCCAAGCTTTTAAAGATTTCCACTGCCTTGATAGCTATTACCGCCATGTCTTTGGGTACTACTTTACCTGAACTATTGGTTTCGGTCAGGGCGGCTTTAAAGAAAAAATATGAAATCGCTTTGGGAAATATTTTTGGTTCAAATGTTTTTAATCTTTTAGTGGTGGTTGGAATCCCAGCTTTAATTAAACCATTAGCAATTGCTGACCTTACTTTTTCAATTGGCCTTCCGTTTTTAGTTGTTGCCACTTTGCTTTTTATTATTTCCGGAATTTCTCGAAGAATTCATATTTGGGAAGGAGCAATGTATCTCTTAATTTATATTTTATTTATCATCAAGCTCTGCGGCATATTTTAAAGGTCGAATTTTAATTGTTAAATTATAAATTAATTATTTATGGCAACTTTTGATATTAAAAAAATTTTTGGTGGAGAGATGAAAAAAAGACCAAAAAAAGCCCCAACTCCATCGCCAAAAAAAGAAGAGAAAGATCCTTCAATATTCAGAGGAAAGTCTTCTATGGATCGGGGGAATTTTATGCATCAATTAGGAAGTTCCGAGCTTTATAGAAAGACCGGCAGTTTGGGAGGAGGAGACAGGACTAGACTAGGGAAAAAGCTTTTCGGCCACGGCAGCCCTGTAATGAAAAAAGACGTGGAGAAGGCAGAAAAACAATTAAATTTGGGGAAATGGGGGAAATTTAAAGATTTATCCTATGAAGATAAAGAGAAGGCAGAAAGGTTGACAAAGGGAATTCTGGGGAAATAATTTAAGATGTTCACCCATTACAGAACTCAAGGGATTTTTTTGAAAAAAGAAAATCGGGGAGAGGCCGATCAGCTTTTTACAATTTATACTAAAGATTTTGGAAAATTAGAGATTTTGGGAAGAGCTATCAGGAAAATCAAATCAAAATTAAGAGCAGGAGCCGAACTTTTTTATTTTTCAGAGATTGAATTTATTCAGGGGAAAGCCTACAAAACCCTAACCGATGCCATTTTAATTGAGAAATTTGAAAATATCAGAAAAGATTTAGAGAGATTGGGGATTTGTTATCAGATTTCAGAAGTTTTGGATAATTTAGTCAAAGGCCAAGAAAGAGATGAAAAAATCTGGCAGCTCCTAAACGAGGTTTTTAATAAATTAAATAACCGTCAATTCTCAATTATCAATTGTCAATTGTCATATTACTATTTCCTCTGGAACCTTTTTTCTCTTTTAGGGTTTAAACCTGAGCTTTCTACTTGCCCAATTTGCAGAGAGAAACTTTTACCCGAAACATTTCATTTTGTACCAAAAGAAGGAGGGGTAGTATGCTGGAGGTGTTTGAAAAAACTCAGCCCAGAAGAAAAAGAAAGAATAAAAGAAATAAGCGTAGGTACGGTTAAAATTTTAAGAATTTTTCTTTCAAAGAATTGGAAAATATTACCCAGACTTAAAATAATAAAAGAAGAGAGAAAAAATCTAAAAGAGATATCAGAACTTTATCTTACTTTTTTAAAAGAAGCTTAAAGTATGCTAAAATAGATTAAAATGAAAGGGAAATTAATAAAAGTCGTTATCATTTTAACAATTATCTTAGGGATAGCCAGTTTTTGGTATTATCAAAGGAATATTTACTCCAAAGAAAGTTTGAGAGTGGAAATTTTGGGGACAGAAGAAGCAGAAATGGCTCAAGAAATTGAATATATAGTGAAATATAAAAATAACGGCAACATCAGGTTGGAAGAACCAAAACTTATTTTTGAATATCCTAAAAATTCAATAGTTATAGGAGAAGAAATCCGGTCTGAAAATCAGGAAGCCCTGCCTCAAGAAGAAGTATCTCTAAGACAAGAAAAAGAACTCGAGGATATCTACCCTGGCCAAGAGCGAACCTTCCATTTTAAAGCCAGATTGTTAGGTAGAGAAAATGAAGCTAAGATTGCCAAGGTTTGGTTAAGTTATAAACCAAAAAATCTAAAAACTCGCTATGAGTCAGCCACCACTTTCACTACTTTAATTAAAAGTGTTCCTCTTACTTTTGAGTTTGATTTTCCTTCAAAAGTTGAGCCTGGCAAAAAAACTCTCTTTAGGTTAAATTATTTTTCAAATATAGATTATCCTATTTCTAATTTAAGAATAAAGATTGAATATCCTTCTGGCTTTGAGTTTTTTGAGAGCCAACCAAAAGCCCTGGGGAAAACAGAGTGGGAGATTCCACTTTTAAATAAGGCTGGGGGAGGAAGAATTGAAGTTTCTGGTATTCTGAGAGGCGAGGTTCAAGAGTCAAAAATCTTTCGGGCAAATTTGGGCATCTGGCAGGAAGGAGAATTTGTTTTGTTAAAAGAGACGATTAAGGGAATAGAAATTACCAGACCTTCGATTTTTGTCTCCTATCAAATTAATAATTCTCCTCAATATGTTGCTAACCCTGGGGATTACCTGTATTACGAAATCTTCTTTAAAAATACCGGAGAAGAAGTTTTGGAAAATTTATTTTTGGTAGTTCAATTAGAAGGAGGAGTTTTAGATTTTAATACCCTTCAAGCTGGAGTCGGCCAATTTCAAAAAGATTCAAACTCAATTATCTGGGACCATATCGTGTTCCCTCAATTACGCCTTCTCGATAGTATGGAAGAGGGAAAAGTTGGATTTTGGGTAAAAGTAAAAGATGATTTACCAATCAAGAATCCTCTAATCAGGACTAAAGTTAGTCTGAGTCAGGTTAAAGAAGAATTTATTACTAAAATCAACACAAAGCTGGCTATTTCTCAGGAAGGTTATTTTAACAAGGGAGCTTTTAAAAATTATGGACTTCTTCCTCCCCGGGTTGGTTCTGCAACAGCTTATACCATCTTTTGGCAGGCTAAAAATTTTTACAACGATGTTAAAAATCTAAAAGTTAAAGCTAATTTACCTCTTCAGGTGAGATTAACTGGCGAGATTTCTTCAAAAGAAGCTAAGTTTTCTTTTGATCCTACAAGCCGGGAAATTGTCTGGGAAATTGGGGAGTTAGCAGCAGGGAAAGGAATTTTAGGCCCTGGGCCTGAGATTTCCTTTCAAGTTGCTTTAACTCCTGATTTAACTCAAAGAGGAGAGATTCCTGAACTTATTTCTCGAGTTAGAATAATCGGAGACGATATCTGGACAAGAGAAGAGGTAGAGGCTATAGCTGGAGCAGTTAATACTTCTTTGCCAGATGACCCGACTATTACTGAGGAGATGGGTCAGGTCCAATAAGAAAATATGACTGATTTGATGTCAAAAATTATATCTTTGTGTAAAAGAAGAGGATTTATTTTTCAATCCTCAGAGATTTACGGTGGGGTAGAGGCTCTTTGGGATTATGGGCCGTTAGGTTCGCTTTTGAAAAATAATATTAAAGAGGAGTGGTTAAAAAGATTTGTCCAAAAAAGAGATAATATAGTTTTGATTGACGGTTCAGTTTTAATGCACCCTAATGTCTGGAAAGCTTCTGGGCATCTGGAACATTTTACTGATCCTCTTGTTGAGTGTAAAAATTGTCATTCCCGTTATCGGGCTGATTATATGACAGATGGTCGTTTTGTAAAACAGGGTAAAGCAAAAACTAAAAATCAGTGTCCTCAATGCGGCGACAAAGATTTCACTCCGCCTCGTCAATTTAATCTGATGTTCAAAACATTTTTGGGGCCGGTAAAAGATAAAGCCCACCAAACTTACTTAAGACCAGAGACCGCTCAATCAATGTTTACTAATTTTAAGCAAATTCAAGAGTCAATGCGCCTTAAAATTCCCTTTGGGATTGCCCAGATAGGAAGGTCTTTCCGAAACGAAATAACTACCGGCAATTTTACTTTCCGTTCCCGAGAATTTGATATTGCCGAGATTGAATATTTTGTTAAACCAGGCGCTGATGAAAAATGGTTTGATTTTTGGGTCAATGAATGGGAAAAATTCTTTTTAGATTTAGGGTTAAAAAAGAAAAATCTTCGCCGATATGAGCATCCAAAAACAGCCCTTTCTCATTATTCAAAAAAGACGATAGATATTGAATACAAATTTCCTTTTGGCTGGTCAGAACTTGCCGGCATTGCCAATCGAACTGATTTTGATTTGAAACAACATTCAAAATATTCGGGCCGAGATTTAAGCTATTTCGATGAGGATTCTGGTAAAAGATATATTCCTTATGTAATTGAACCAACTTTAGGCGTTGAAAGACTTTTACTCGCTTTATTAATTGATGCTTATCAAGAAATAAAAGGCGGTCGAACAAAAACTACTAAAGCCGCTAAAGAAACTGAAATTTTATTGAAGCTTCACAAAGCTTTAGCTCCAATAAAAGTTGCTGTTTTACCTTTGGTGAGGAATAAACCAGAATTGGTGAAAAAAAGCAAAGAAGTTTATCAACTTTTAAAGCCTCATTTTACTTGTCAATATGATGAACTCGGCTCAATTGGTCGTCGCTATCGACGAACGGATGAGATTGGATGTCCTCTTGCAATTACGATTGATTTCGAAACTTTAAAGCAAAAAGATGTTACCATCCGTGATCGCGATACAATGAAGCAGGAAAGAGTAAAGATTTCAGATTTAATAAATGTTTTAAAAGAGAAATTAAATACTCAATGAATCTTCGATTCATTTCGATCTTCTATAAATTAAAAATTTATCTCGATGTATAAAAAAACCACTCTTAAAAACGGTTTGAGAATTATTACTGTTCCCTTGCGAAACACCCAGGCAATAACTGTTTTGATATTAGTAGCTACTGGTTCGAAGTATGAAAAAAAAGAGATAAATGGTATTTCTCATTTCTTAGAACATATGGCTTTTCGGGGAACAAAAAAACGTCCCCAGACCTTAGACATTGCCAAAGAATTAGATAGGGTAGGCGGCCTTTATAATGCCTTTACCGGTAAAGAATTTATGGGATTTTGGGTAAAAGTTGATTCAAAGCATTTTGACTTAGCAACCGATGTTTTATCTGATATGATTTTTAATTCTCTCTTTAAAGAAAAAGAAATTGGAAAGGAAAAAAAGACGATTATAGAAGAAATTAATATGTATTTAGATACTCCCCAGAGTTATGTTTTGGAACTTTGGGAAAAACTTTTATACGGAAACCAACCAGCTGGCTGGATGATTGCCGGTCAAAAGGAAACGGTAAAAAGAATTTCCAGAAAAAATATTTTGGATTATTTTAGAAAACAATTTAGTGCAGAAAATGTAGTCGTTTCCTTAGCTGGAAATTTTAAAACTAAAGAAGCCGTTTCTAAAATAAAAATTTTTTTTGAGAAATTCAAAAAGACCAAAACTTTATCCAAAAAACCGGTAATTGAAAGACAAAAATCTCCTCAGATTTTACTTCAGACAAAAGAAACCGATCAGACCCATTTAACCTTAGGGGTCCGAGCTTATAACATTTTTAAACCCGAAAGATACCCCCTCGCTGTTTTAGCAAACCTCTTGGGAGGAATTATGAGTTCCCGTCTTTTTATTGAAATTAGGGAAAAGAGAGGAATGGCTTATTATATTAAGACTATTCCTGAAAATTATAGTGATACAGGATATTTGGTAACTCATGCTGGAATTGACAATAAAAGAACGGAGGAGGCAATAAAAATCATTTTGAAAGAATATAAAAATTTAAAAGAGAAAAAAGTTCCGAAAGAAGAACTTCAGAAAGTCAAAGACAATATTAAGGGCCATCTTTATTTAGGTTTGGAAACCTCTGATGCCTGGGCTAGTTATCTTGGCGTTCAGGAAATTTTAAAAAGGAAAATTTCTACTCCCGCTCAAGAATGCAAAATGATTGATAAAGTCAGCCAAGATGATATTCTAAAAGTAGCCAGAGATATTTTTCAACCCAAAAAATTAAATTTAGCTCTCATCGGCCCATTTAAGGATAAAAATCAGTTCCAAAAATTATTAAAGCTGTAGAATCGTAGGCGAAGAGAACTTCGTTCTCTTCTTCACCTTCGCTTTCGCTGCGCGAAAGCTCGGTTTATGAATAATGGACAACGGATATTAGATATTTCCTGGGGGACAATTTTGAAAATTTCTGTTGCTATTCTTTCTTTTTACATTCTCTACCAGATTAGAGATATTTTGGTCTGGTTTATTTTCGCCTTAATAATTTCCCTTTTATTTAATCCAGTCATTAATTTTTTAAGGAAATTAAAAATCCCCCGGGTCTTGGCAGTTATTTTTGTCTATGTTGGAGTTTTTGGATTCTTGACCCTTTTGATTTATTTGATTGTTCCCATATTTGTTTCTGAAATTCAACAATTTTCAAAAATTCTCCCCCAATATTTTGAAAAGATTTCCCCTCCTTTAAAAGGAATGGGCATTCAGGCATTTGAAAATATTGAAACTTTTGTTAATACTCTGGGAGGGGCATTAGATAGAATAGCTGCCAATATTTTTAATGTCTTATTAATAATCTTTGGAGGAATTTTCAAAACAATTTTTATCTTATCTATTGCTATTTTCCTCTCTTTAGACGAAAAACTGATTGAAAAGAGTTTAAACCTTCTTTTCCCTAAAAAATATGAGGATTATGTTTTATCTCTCTGGAGAAGATGTCAAAAAAAAGTTAGCGGTTGGTTTCTGACAAGAATATTAACCTGTCTATTTGTTGGAGCAGCGACTTATGTTGCTTTATTGCTTTTTAATGTAGGTTATCCTGCCTCCTTGGGATTGCTTGCTGGAGCCCTTAATTTTATTCCTTATCTGGGACCAATTATTACAGCAGTTCTCCTTTTTGTAATTATCTCTTTAGAAAATGTATATAAAGCAATTTTTGTTTTTATTGTTTTTATCTTAATTCAGCAAATTGAAAATAATATTTTAACGCCAGTTTTGACAAAAAAATTTATTGGCCTTTCTCCGGTTTTAGTTTTAATGTCTTTGGCAATTGGGGGAACTCTCTGGGGATTTTTAGGAGCAATTTTAGCTGTTCCTTTAGCTGGAATTCTATTTGAATTCTTAAAAGACTTTTTGAAGAAAAAGAAAGAGGAAGAAGCAGTAGTTTTATGAGCGCTTTCTATATTATAAGTACTCCAATTGGGAACCTCGAAGATTTATCATTTAGAGCCCTCCAAATTTTAAGGGGGGTTGATTTAATTTTGTGTGAAGACACAAGAGTGACCAAAAAATTATTGAGTCATTATCAAATAAAAACTCCAACCCTAAGTTATCATCAACATTCCAAACTAAAAAAAGTTGAATACATTATTCAACTTTTAAAAGAAGGTAAAAATCTGGCTTTGGTTTCTGATGCCGGCACCCCGGGAATTTCCGACCCCGGGAATTTATTAGTTAATGAAGTGATTAATAGATTAACAGATAGAGTAAAAATAGTACCGATTCCCGGGCCTTCGGCAGTAACGGCGGCAGCTTCTATTTCTGGCTTTCCAATGGATAAATTTATTTTTATGGGTTTCCCGCCAACAAAAAGAAAAAGGAAGAAATTTTTTGAGGAGGTGGTAAATTCAAAATATCCCGTGATTTTTTATGAGTCCCCCTACCGAATAATAAGAACCTTAAAGGAGCTAAGCTCCTTCTTCCTGCAAATTTGTGGTCAAATTCGTGAAAATTCGCGAAAAATAGTTGTTTGTCGCGAATTAACTAAAAAATTTGAAACAATTTATCGGGGGAAAATTGAAGAGGTAATAAAACAAATTGAAAAAGACGAAATAAAAGGAGAATTTGTAATTATTGTAGAAGGAAAATAGCTATTAAAACTATCAAAATTTGGCTAAAAATTCTCCAAAAAATGGAGATTTTTTTGTTTTCAAAGAAGTGAATTTTTTGATGAAGCTTATAATGCATTTTTAAAATTTTGTTAGGGAAAACGAAATTTAAAAAATTAAGACCATCGGTCAAGATAGCTAAAAAAGCCCCAATAAAAATGATTGGTTGATTTTTTGAAAAAATTAAAATAAGAAAAAGAGCTAAAGAAATGTCTAAAATTACTTTTAAAAAATCTGGAAAGAATTTTTTCCACTTTTTTTCGTAAATGTTTTCGTAAATATCTTTACTTGTATAGTCAATATGGGGTATAAAATCCAAAAAATAATGACTTAAAAAAGCGAGGAGAAATGCCAAAGGTAAAAATTTAATTTTCGAAACTATGACAGCACCTATAAGAAGATGAGGAGTTGCAATCATGCAATTTTAATAAAAATATGATAAAATAAATTATTAAGTTAATTTATATTTGATTGTATTAATTATATTCTAATGTCAACAAAAAACAAAAAATCCTTCCTGATTTCTACTGCCATAGATTACCCATCGGAGAAACCACATTTGGGCCACTGCTTGGAGAAAGTTCAAGCAGATGTATTGGCTCGATATAAACGGCTTCAGAGTTTTGATGTGCATTTTAGCACCGGGGCAGATGAACACGGTCTTAAAATTCAAAGACGGGCCCAGAAAACAGGAAAAGACCCTCAGGAATTTGTAGATGAAATGAGTGGACATTTTAAAGATTTGTGGAAAGCACTCAATATTTCAAATGATGATTTTATTCGGACGACAGAGAATAGACATCTAAAAATTGTCCAAGAGATTCTTAAAAAAATAAACAAAAAAGGAGACATTTATAAAGGAAAATATAAAGGTTTATATTGTGTAGAATGTGAGAGTTTCTATTTGCCAAAAGATTTAAAAGATGAGAAATGCCCTGTTCATCATAAACCAGTGGAGACGATCGAAGAAGAAACATATTTTTTTAGAATGAGTAAATATCAAAAACAGATTTTGGAGCATATTAAAGAAAATAAAAATTTCATTATTCCTGAAAGCAGAAGAAATGAGATTTTAAGTAGATTAAAGATGACTTTGCAGGATTTGAGCATTTCAAGGACAACAGTTAAGTGGGGGATTCCATTTCCTATGAATAAAAAATTCACCATTGCGGTTTGGCCCGAAGCTTTAATTAATTATTTAACCACTGTAAATTATCCAAGTAGCAAATTTAAAAAATTCTGGCCGGCAATTCATATTATAGGAAAGGATATCATCTGGCATCATGCAGTAATTTTTCCATGTTTGCTTTTTTCGGCTGGTCTTAAATTTCCAAAAACTATATTTGTTCACGGATTTATTACAGTTAATGGCCAAAAAATGTCAAAGAGTTTAGGCAATGTTATTGACCCCTTTGAATTGGTTGAAAAATATAGCACTGATGCCGTTCGCTATTTTCTCTTGCGGGAAATTCCTCCAACTGAAGACGGTGATTTTACTTATGAGAAATTTGAAGAGAGATATAATGCTGACCTATCTAAAGGGTTGGGGAATTTGGTAGCTAGAGTTTTGACAATGGCAGAAAAAGTATCAAGTATTAACTACCAACCATCAAAGGGGAAAGAAATAGAGAAAGTTATCAATAATACTCGCAAGAAATATAAAAAAGCCCTTGATGAATTTAAATTTAATGAAGCCTTAATTTCCATTTGGGAATTAATTAGTTTTTGCGATAGATATATTGAAAAAGAAAGACCTTGGGAAGAAAAAGAAAATCAAAAAATAGTTATTGGTAATTTGTTATTTACTATTAGTAACATCGCTGAGATGTTAAGGCCATTTTTGCCAGAAACATCGGAAAAAATACTCAAACAATTAGCAACAAAAAAAAGCAAACCATTATTCCCCAGGATTTAAATAAAATGAAGTCAGAAAAAATAATTCAAAAAAATAGGAAAAAATTAGATGAAATAACTAGAGATATAACTAAGTTAATTGCGAAAAGAAATAGAATTGTTTTAAAAATAGGTAAAATTAAAAAACAATTCGGCTTACCGGTAACTGATTTAAAAAGAGATAAAGAAGTTATTAAAAAAGCCAAAACCATTGCAAAAAAGACTGGAGTTAATATCGATGCCATTGAAAAAATAATAAAAATTTTAATTAAACATGCAAAAGAAATTCAAAAAAAATAAAAGAAGTTTTTGGGCGGTTGAAATAATCTTCATATGTTAATCGACACTCACGCTCATTTAAATTTTAATGCCTATAAAAAGAATGTGAAGGAGATTATTAAACGTTCTTTAGATAATAATATCTGGATGATAAATATTGGTTCTCAATATGAGACAAGTAAAAGGGCAGTGGAAATAGCAGAAAAATACGAAAAAGGCGTATACGCTGCTATTGGACTTCATCCGATTCATTTGGCTAAAGGAATTTTCAAGACAAAAATAGACAAAGAAGAAATTGCATTTGAGACAAATGAAGAGAACTTCGATACTTCAAACTATAGAAGTTTGGGCAGTTCCTCGAAAGTGGTGGCCATTGGTGAAATCGGTCTTGATTATTATTACCGGCCGAAAACCAAAACCAAACTTGGACAATTCAAAAATAAACAAAAAGAAGTATTTCTGAAACAACTAGATTTGGCTCAGGAATTGAACTTGCCAGTTATTTTTCACTGTCGAGTGGCTCACGGCGAGTTATTAGAAACATTAAAGTTTAAAGTTTCAAGTTTCAAGTTTCGGGGCGTCATCCACTGTTTTACCGGAAACTGGATGCAGGCTAAACAATATTTAGAAATGGGATTTTACCTTGGATTTAACGGAATAATTTTCAAATTAAATTTAGACGAGATAATAAAAAAAACTCCCTTGGAAAGAATTTTAATTGAGACTGATTGTCCTTATCTTGCTCCACCACCTTTTGAAAACCAAAGAAACGAACCTCTTTATGTAAAATATATCGCTCAGAGAGTCGCTGAAATTAAAAATCTTAGTTTTGAAGAAATATCTAAAATTACTACTAAAAATGCTAAAAAATTATTTAAAATTTAAATATGGTCAATTATAATCCTCAGAAAATAGAAAAAAAATGGCAGAGAGTTTGGGAGAAAATAGGAATTTTTGAAGCGAAAGACTTTTCCAAAAAGGCAAAGAGCTATATTTTGGTTGAGTTTCCTTATCCATCTGGCGAAGGGCTTCATGTTGGGCATTGCCGACCTTATATTGCTTTGGATATAGTCAGCCGCAAAAGAAGAATGGAGGGTTTTAATGTTTTGTTTCCTATGGGCTGGGATGCTTTTGGATTGCCAACCGAAAACTATGCTATTAAAACCGGGATTCATCCCCGAGAAGCTACCAGGAAAAACATCTCTTTTTTTAAGGGCCAGCAAAAAAGTATAGGTCTGTCTTTTGATTGGAGCCGCGAAATTAACACTACTGATCCGGACTACTATAAATGGACTCAATGGATATTTACACAGCTTTTTAAAAAAGGCTTAGCTTATAAAAGCAAAATGCCAATTAACTGGTGCCCGGCTTGTAAAATTGGTTTGGCTAATGAGGAAGTGGTTGATGGAAAATGCGAAAGGTGTGAGACAAAAGTTGTGAAAAAAGAAAAAGAACAGTGGATGCTGAAAATAACCAGGTATGCCGAAAGACTAATTCAGGATTTAGACAAAGTTGATTACCCGGAGAAAGTTAAGATTCTCCAGAAAGATTGGATAGGGAAATCAGAAGGCTGGGAAATAACTTTCAAGTTCAAAGATTCAAGTTCAAAGATTCAAGTATTCACTACTCGGGCAGATACCCTTTTTGGAGCTACTTATTTGGTGGTAGCTCCTGAGCATCCAATAATTCAAAATCTGAAATCTAAAATCCTAAATCTTAAATCTGTAGAGAAATATATTGAAGAATCCAAGAAAAAGATTGAGAGAGAAAGAATTAGTGAAATTAAAGAGAAAACTGGAATAGAAGTTAAAGGAATAAAAGCAGTCAACCCGGTCAATTTGAGACAAATTCCCATTTTTTTAGCAGATTATGTTTTGATGCACTATGGCACTGGGGCAATTATGGCTGTTCCAGCTCACGACCAAAGAGATTTTGATTTTGCCAGACAATATAATTTGCCAATGATTGAGGTGATTAAACCTTTTAAAGAAAAAAAAGAATTACCAAAAGAAGCTGGAATAGTGGTTTCCAACGGTAGATTTAAAAAAGCTTATGAAGAAGAAGGATATTTAATTAATTCTGGAAGATTTAATGGAATAGGTTCAGAAATTGCCAAAGAAAGAATTGGTGAGTGGTTAGAAAGAAAAGGTTTAGCAAAAAAAACTGTCCATTATAAATTAAGAGATTGGATTTTTTCTCGGCAGCGTTATTGGGGAGAGCCAATTCCAATGATAAAGTGTGAGAGATGTGGTTGGTTGCCGGTAGCAGAAAAAGATTTACCGGTTAAACTTCCTCGAGTTAAAAAATATCAGCCGACTGAGACTGGCGAATCCCCATTAGCAGCAGTTGAAAATTGGGTAAATGTCAAATGCCCTAAATGTGAAGGTCCTGCCAAAAGAGAAACCGATGTTATGCCAAACTGGGCTGGTTCTAATTGGTATTATCTTCGCTATTGTGATCCCAAAAACGATAAAAAATTAGCCAATCCAAAATTACTTAAATATTGGATGCTAGTAGACTGGTATAATGGAGGCATGGAACATACTACTTTGCATCTTTTGTATTCTCGTTTTATTTATAAATTTTTATGGGACATAGATGCCTTTCCAAAGTCTATTGGCCCTGAGCCATATAAGAAACGAACTTCTCATGGAATGATTCTTGGCGAAGGAGGAATTAAAATGTCCAAATCTCGGGGCAACGTAATTAACCCTGAACAAATTATAAAGCAATACGGCGCTGATACTTTGAGAATTTACGAGATGTTTATAGGGCCCTTTGCTGAAACTATCGCTTGGGATACCAAAGGAGTAAAAGGAGCAAAGAGGTTTTTAGATAAAGTCTGGAAATTAGCTAATCAATTTTCCTATTCTCAGAAATCTAAAAGCTCTTCTGTTTTAAGAAAATTACTTCATCAGACTATTAAAAAAGTTTCAGAAGACATTGAATCTTTAAAGTTCAATACAGCTATTAGCTCGCTGATGGAGTTTTCTAATAATTGGCAAAAAGAGAAGGGAGGATTAGAAAAAGGAGATTTTAAAAATTTCCTAAAGATTTTTTCTCCTTTTGCTCCTCATATGGCAGAAGAACTTTGGCGAAAATTAAAAGTTAAAGGAGACCTTAAAGATTATAAGAAAAGAGATTCAATTTTCTTTCAGCCCTGGCCAAAATATGACCCAAAATTGATTAAAGAGAAAAAAATAACTTTAGTTATTCAGGTCAATGGTAAAATTCGTGATAAAATAGAAGTTGAAGCAGATATAAAAGAAGAAGAAGCAAAAGAACTTGCTTTGTCTCAAGAAAAAATCAAAAAATGGATAGAAGGAAAAGGGATAAAAAAAGTAATTTTTGTCCCCGGAAAACTTATAAATATAGTAATATAATTAAAAATTGATAGGCGATGAGGACTTCGTCCTCATCTTCACCTTCGCTTCTGCGGAAGCTCGGTAATTAATTAATATTGTAGTTTAAATATATGGGAGAAGTTCTCTTAAATAAATCTGGTAAAAAAAATATTTTATTAGGTAACGAAGCCATTTGTCGGGGAGCTTTGGAATCAGGGGTTCAATTTGTTTCTACTTATCCTGGAACCCCGGCTTCAGAAATTGGAAATACCTTTTTTAAACTTTCTCAAGCAGGAAAATATAAAGGTTATTTTGAGTTTTCTACCAATGAAAAAGTAGCTTTGGAAGCAGGAATTGGAGCTTCTTTTTCTGGTTTGAAAACTTTGGTGGCAATGAAAAATTTTGGGACAAATGTTGCTTTAGATGCTTTAATTCCCTTTGTTTATACGGGAACCAAAGGCCCTACAGTAATAATATCTGCCGATGATCCTTCCTGCCACAGTTCAGCTCAATCGGAAGAGAATACCAGAGGGATTTCTTATTTAGCTCATATTCCAACTTTGGAACCTTCTGACCCTCAAGAATGCAAGGATTTTACAAAATTAGCTTTTAAAATTTCTGAAAAATTCAAAATTCCAGTAATGATAAGAACTACAACCAGAGTTGCTCACCAGCGAGCAATAGTAGAGCTCTCAAATATTCAACACCCAAGGTTGGTAAAGGGTGGATTTGTTAAAGACCCTAAAAGATTCGTGACCATGCCTCCGAGAGTTTTAGAAATGAAAAAAGAGCTGCTTAAAAAAATCGAACAAATCAGAAAATTTTCCGAAAAAAACCCTATAAATTCAATCTCCCGAGCGGTAGCGAAAGGAAAAGAAGAAGATTTATCTTCTTCGCCCTATCGATTTACGAAATCAATAGATGGAGTGGGGGTGATTACTTCAGGGATTGCTTATTTATATGTAATGGAGGCATTAAATGAGCTTAATTTAAAATTGCCAGTTTTGAAGCTGGGATTTTTTTATCCCCTGCCGGAAAAGAAAATTCAAAATTTCATTAAAAAATTTAAAAAAGTTTTGATTGTTGAAGAATTAGAGCCATATTTAGAAAAAGAAATAGAAAGATTAGCAAAAGATGTAAACTCCGAATTAGAGGTAATTGGCAAAAAAATACTATCTGAAGTTGGTGAATTAAAACCCGAAAATGTAATCTTAGCCATCGCTAAAATTACTGGAAAAAACTACCAACTAAGAACTAAAAACTATCAACTAAAGACTAAGCGTTCTCCTCAGCTTTGTCCAGGTTGTCCTTATTGGTTAGTTTTTGGAGCAGTTAAAAAAGCGGTTGACTCAAAGAAGGTAATTTTTGGTGGAGACATTGGCTGCTATATGTTGGCTGGCCTGCCTCCTCATTTCCTTCAAGATTATCTTTCTTGTATGGGTTCTTCAATAGGAATTGCTCACGGGATAAAAAAAGTGACTGGTCAAAAATTAATTACTTTTATTGGTGACTCAACTTTTTTTCACGCCGGTATCCCAGCTTTGATTAATACAGTTTTCAATAAATCCAATCCTTTAATTATCGTAATGGAGAACCAAACCACTGCAATGACCGGTCACCAGCCCCATCCGGGGGCGCCAGCCAAACCAGATGGAATTAAAATAGAAGAAATTGTTAAAGCTTGCGGTGTAAAGAATTTAAAAGTAATTGACCCTGTCAATCAAAAAGACTTTATCGCTACCATTAAAGAATTTTTGAACAAAAAAGATGTATCAGTAATTATAGCTCGCCATCCATGCGTAAGGATAAAATAGAAAAATTTAATATGTTAATTGTTGGCACTGGCGGTCAAGGGCAAATTACTCTTTTGCAGATTTTAGCCCAAGCTGCTTTATTCGAAGGTAAAGAGATTAGGACTTCAGAGCTTCATGGTTTGTCTCAAAGAGGGGGTTCGGTTGAAGTTCATATTAGGTTTGGCAAAAAAATCCATTCTCCTTTAATTCTTCTAGGAGAAGCAGATTTAATTTTAGGATTAGAAATGCAAGAAGCTTTAAAGGCTTACTCCTTTGCCAATTCGGGAACCACTTTTTTACTTAACAAAAAGATTATTTCTATTTCTTTAGCAAAATCTTTATCTGAAAAAGAGATTTTAAAGTGCCTAAAAAAGATTAGCAAAAATATTATTTTAGTTCCGGCAGAGGAAATCTGCCAGGAAAAACTGGGAGCTAAAGTAGTCGCTGGAATTTATCTAATTAGTTTAGCCTCCTTTAAAAATTTAATTCCGATTAAACCAAATTCAATTTTAAAAGCAATTAATAAAATTATTCCGAAAAAATATCTGGAATTAAATAAAAAAGCTTTTAAGCTCGCTAAAACTTATTAACTAACCCTTCTTTACTGTGATAAAAAACTTACAGGCAATAATTTTAGCCGCCGGAAAAGGCAAGAGATTTCAACCTCTTACCGAAACCCGACCAAAACCTCTTTTAAAAGTTTTAAATAAAACTATTTTAGAATATAATTTGGACCAATTAAATAATTTAGTAGGAGAGGTAGTTTTAGTCATTGGTTATCAAGGCGAGAAAATAAGAAACCTTATTGGAGAGCATTACAAAAACCTAAAAATAAAATATGTTTTTCAAAAAGAGCAATTAGGAACGGGTAATGCGGCAAAAAAGACTCTTTCTTTAATTAAAGATAAATTTTTACTTTTAAACGGCGATGATTTATACGATAGAGAGGATATTAAAAAATGCTTTAAAAAATATCCTTGTATTTTGTTAGCTCGGGTAAAAAATCCTTCTAATTTCGGGATTGTTTCTTGTAAGGGAAGATTTGTTAAAGGTATAGTTGAAAAACCAAAAGAGCCAGCAGATAACTTAGTAAATACCGGGCTTTATTTTTTACCAAAACTAATTTTTAATTTCAAAATTAAAAAATCGTTGAGAGGTGAGTATGAATTCACTGATTATTTAAGGGAATTTATAAAAAAAGAAAAATTATTTTTTGTTAAGGCAAAAAAATGGCACTCTCTTTCTTATCCCTGGGATTTATTTGAAGTTAATGAGCTTTTAATAAAGAGAGAAAAAGGAATTAGGGAAGGTAAAATTGAGAAAGAAACCCAACTAAAAGGAAAAGTAATAATTAAAAAAGGAACTCTAATTAAGAGCGGGAGCTACCTTGAAGGCCCGATTTATATTGGGAAAAACTCTCAGATCGGGCCAAATTGTTATATAAGAGGACCTGTTAGTATTGGTTCAAATTGCCGAATTGGCCGAGCGGTAGAAATAAAAAATTCAATTATAGGAGCCAATGTTGAAATTTCTCATTTAAGCTATATCGGCGATTCAATAATTGGAGAAGATTGTAACCTTGGGACAGGAACAATTATTGCCAATCTCCGATTTGACAAAAAAACAATTAGATTAATGACTAATGGGAAATTGGTTGATACCGGGAGAGAGAAATTTGGCTGCGTCTTAGGAGATAATGTTAAAACCGGAATAAACGTTTCTATAATGCCAGGACTATTAATTGGTTCTAATTGCTTAATTTATCCTAATTCTTTAGTAAAGAGAAATATTAAAGATAAAGAGATTTTCAAATGAAAGAAGAGAAGCAATTAAATTATGTAATTGGAGTTGACGGTGGAGGGGTAAAAACAGTGGCTGTCCTATCTGATTTAAAGGGGAAAATTTTAGCTAAGGCAAAGTCAGGTCCCTCTAGTTTTATTAAAGTAGGGATTAAAGAAACTATATTGAATATCACTAAAGCCATTGAAAAAATTCTAAAAAAGAATAAAAAAGGTAAAATCCTTTCAACTTTTATTGCTTTAGCCGCCGTAGAAGAAAACAAAGAAATGGGTAGGGAAATAAAAAGGATACTTTCTCGGCAATCGAAACTTTCTGAAATTTTTAAGGGCAAGGTAGTAGTTGGAAGTGACCAGATTGCAGCATTTAGGTCGGCCACAGATAAAAAAGAAGGAGTGGTTTTAATTTCCGGTGCTGGATGTTCTGCCCACGGATGGCGAAGGAATAAAGAATTTAAAACCAGCGGCTGGGGCTATCTTAACGATGAGGGTTCGGCTTTTTGGATTGGCCAGGAGGGCTTTAGAGCAGTTTATAAAGACTTAGATAGACGGGGCCCAAAAACACTGATTACTAAATTAATTTTCCGGAAACTGAAAATAAAGAACATAGAAGACTTAAAGAAAAAGGTTTATACCCCAGATTTAATTAAAACCATTCTTTCATTTTCAATTTTAGTTGCAAAAGCATCTAAAAGGAATGACAAGGTTGCAAAAAATATATTAATCAAAGCTGGAAATGAATTAGCCTTAGCGGCAAATACAGTAATTAAAAAACTTAATTTTCAAAAGGAAAAGTTTTCTTTTATTTTAGTCGGTGGTATGTTTAAATCAAAGTTTATTTTAGATATTGTTAAAAGAGAGATTAAAAAAGTAGCTCCAAAAGTTCAATTTATTCAACCAAAAATAGAGCCAGTAATTGGTGCTCTGAAATTAGCCCAAAAAAAGCTTTCCAAAGCTAAGATGAGAGAATTGGGGGTCATTTCGAAAAATTTAGATTCAATAATGAAAATGGCAGAAAAATCTATTAAGGAAGGAGAGGTCGTGATTTGCCCCACTGATACGGTTTATGGATTGATATCTGATGCGACAAACGAGAAGGCAGTTAAAAAACTTTTTAAAATAAAAAAGAGATCAGTCCTCAAACCTATCCCTATTTTTGTTAAAGATATGAAAATGGCAAAAAAGTTTGCCCATATCAACAAAAAACAAGAAGAATTTTTAAAAAAAGTTTGGCCGGGAAAAGTAACTGTAGTTTTAAAAAGGAGAAAGAAAAAAATAAAATTATTTGGAGTTGCTAAAGATACAATTGCTCTCCGAATTCCAAAATATAAATTAATTAATGAATTGCTTAAAAAACTAAATTGTCCTTTAACTGGCACCTCAGCTAACATTTCAGGGAAACCTGCTTCAACCAAAATAAAAATAGTTACTTTTCAATTTAAAAATCAGAAATTTCTGCCAGATTTAGTTTTAAATAGCGGTAATTTAAGAAAAAGTTCGCCTTCTACAGTTATTGATTTAACAAAAAAGAAACCGAAGATATTAAGAAAAGGGGAAATAATACCTTAATGAATTTTTACTAAACTATTTTTTCTAAAAAATTATGAACATCAAAGAAATCAAAAAAGTAGATAGAGAAATTGAAGAACTTATTAAAAAGGAGACAAGAAGGCAACAAGACTCCTTAGATTTAATTGCCTCGGAAAACTATCCCTCAAAAGCTGTTAGAGAAGCTCTAACTTCAATTTTCATTGCTAAATACGCCGAAGGAAGGTCCCATAAAAGATATTACGGAGGAATGGAAAACATTGATAAATTGGAAACCTTAGTTGAAGAAAGGGTAAGAAAAGTTTTTGGTTTAGATTCTAAAAATTGGGCAGTTAATGTTCAGCCCTCTTCGGGTGCACCAGCGAACTACGAGATTTTACGAGGCCTTTTAAAATTAAATGATAAATTTTTATGCCTATATTTACCTCACGGTGGACATTTAAGTCAAGGAGGCAAAGCATCTTTAACTGGTCAAGATTTTAGACCTATTTATTATTACCTGGATAAAGATGGTTTTTTAAATTACAAAGAAATTGAAAAATTAGCTATAAAAGAAAAGCCAAAATTGATTATTTGTGGTTTTACTGCTTATCCCAGGAAGGCCGACTTTAAAAAATTTGCCAAAATTGCTAAAAAAGTTGGGGCTTATCTTTTAGCCGACACCTCTCATATTACTGGTTTAATTATTGGTGGAGTTCATCCAAGTCCATTTCCTTTTGCTGATGTAGTAATGACTACAACCCATAAAACTTTAAGGGGACCAAGGGGAGCAATTATTATTTGTAAAAGAAAATTAGAAAACAAAATTTTTCCAAAAGTTTTCCCGGGATTACAAGGAGGTCCTCACCAACATACAATTTGTGCCATTGGAGTAGCTTTGAAAGAAGCAATGACTCCTGGTTTTAAAAAATATACTAGACAGATTGTTAAAAATACTAAAGCTCTAGCAGCAGGACTTAAAAAATACAATTTTAATTTAATTTCTGGTGGCACCGATAACCATTTAGTTTTAGTTGATTTAAGAAACAAAAATATTACTGGTAAACCTGCCCAGGAGTTACTGGAAAAAGCCGGAATAGTTACCAATAGAAACACTATTCCTTATGATCCTCGCCCTCCCTATAATCCTTCGGGAATCAGGTTAGGCACTCCAGCAATAACTACTCGAGGGATGAAAGAAAAAGAGATGAAAAAGATTGCCTTTTGGATTAATAAGGTGATTTCAAGCCCAAAATCTTCTCTAAAAATAAAGAAAGAAGTTAAAAAGCTCTGTCAAAAATTTCCAATTCCATAGTTTTTAATTAACATTATGGCGAAAATCCTCGATGGTAAAAAATTATCTGAAGAAATTTTAGAGAATCTTAAAAAAGATTACAACCCGTCCACCGCGTCCTCCCACCCGCCGAAGGGCGGGAGGGCCCCTATTAAAAAGAGGAAATTGAAGTTAAGATTGGCAGTAGTCCAAGTTGGAGAAAACCCAGTTTCTAAAATTTTTATCAATCAGAAAGAAAAAGCCTGTGAAAAAGTTGGCATTGATTTTAAGCTATTTAAATTTTCAACAAAAGCCAAAACTCAAAAATTAAAAAAAGAAATTGGGGGAATTATTAAAAATTCAAGCAATTCAGGGGTAGTTATCCAATTACCTTTACCTAAAAAATTTTTGATAGAAGAATTTTTAAATTTAATTCCAGAAGAAAAAGATATTGATGTTCTATCTGAAAAAAGTTTAGGAAAATTTTATCAAGGGACATTGCCAATTCTCCCGCCAACTGTCAGCGGGATTTTCCGTCTTTTAAAAAGTTATCAAATAAAAGTAAAAGGTAAAAACGTTGTTATTGTGGGTGCTGGAAGATTAATTGGTAACCCTTTAGTCCTCAGGCTTTTACAGCAAGAAGCAACCATTTCAGTTCTTAATGAATTTACAAAAGATACTCCTTCTTTTACAAAAAAAGCCGATATTTTAATTTCTGGAGTAGGCAAACCTGATTTAATTACCGGGAAGATGGTTAAAAAAGGAGTGGTGGTAATTGATGCCGGAACCTTTATTAAGAAAGGCAGGTTAGTGGGCGATGTTAATTTTAAATCAGTTTCCAAAAAAGCAAGCTATATTACCCCGGTCCCTGGCGGTGTAGGACCAATGACCGTAGCCTGCCTAATTGAAAATTTGGTGAAACTTAATTTATGAATTTGGATTTCTTTTTATTTCAACAAATTAATAGTCTTGCTGGAAAATGGTTATGGCTCGATAGTTTGAGTATTTATTTTGCTGAACATTTCGAGCATGTTTTATGGTTCATTCTTTTTTTGTTTTTACTGAAAAATTACAAACCGTTCGCTCAGCTCCCTGTAATCCCGCGATTAAAGAAAAAATACTGGCCGATGATAATTCAGGCTTTTGGGGCAGCAATTTTAGCAAGATTAGTTGTTGTTAATTTTATTCGCTGGCTTTGGCCAAGACCCAGACCATTTATTGAAAACACTGTTAATTTGCTCCTATCTCATAAGGCAGCTTCTTTTCCTTCTGGTCATGCTGCCTTTTATTTTGCTATATCTACGGTTGTTTATTTTTACAATAAAAAAGCTGGCATCGGATTTTTTGTTGCCAGTTTTTTAATTTCTATTTCCCGAGTGATTTGTGGAATTCACTGGCCATCTGATATTTTGGTTGGAGCTTTGATTGGAATTTTTTCTGCTTGGTTGATTATTCTTTTTTTTCAGCGATTTTTCTCAACCTCATCGAAACAATCACTATAATAATTGTAACTATTATTGCATAAAGAAATTTTCCAATTAATTCATTACTTTTCTCAAAAAAAGTCTCAAACAAACTTTTTATTGCCTCGTTCCAGGCCAAAGCTGCCACTAATCCAAACCCGCCCAAAATTAAAGTAATTGTTTTTTCTTTAAATTCTCTTTTTGTTTCCCCAATCTCCTTCAATGGTTTTATGTTTTTGATTTTATTTATTGGAGATTTCATAATTTAAAATAGTAGTTAAAATTCCACGATTATATTATTATATAAAAAGATCGATTTTTAAGCAAGGGTTCCGGGAAGCCGTCCCGGAGGTGCTATTTTTAAGTAAAGCCCGCCCAAGTATTATCCGAGCGGGTTATTTTTTATGGTGGCCTTCTGTCTATGAGAGTTTAAGGCCCTCAACTTTTGCAGGGTCGAGAGTGTTCTCATTATTTAGCGGAAACAGAGTTACTTTTTCACTAGTGAAGTGAGGAGTAAGGATAAGCTGGCCGCGGATTATTGATATACGATAAAGTTTCAAATTTCTTACATATCCGCAAGAGGCAAATATATCCTCCTTTACCCATTTATTTCCTTCTTTTTTTGCCAACCATTCGCACTGGATCAGAAGCGTATTATTCCTAATGATGGCATTTTTAATTCTGCCTTGGTATAAATAACTTCTGTCTTTATTCTGGTCTTTATTCTGAATTTTTATATCACCTACAAATTCTGTAAGTATTTCATTGGTAAGGTTCATAACTTCCCTCCTTCGTTATGCTATTAAATGTCTTTTATTATATTAGCAAATTGATTTTTTAAAAATTGTGCCGGAGGTGGGACTTGAACCCACAAGCCCTTGCGGACAGTAGATTTTGAATCTACCCTGTTTTCCAATTTCAGCACTCCGGCAAGTACTTTATTCTTTTATTTTGCCATATTTTTCTCGAAATTGCAATCTTTGTCGGAACACTTAATTTTCCTCCCTTTTTCTACCAAAAGTGAGCCGCATTTTGGGCATTTTTTTCCTGTTGGCTTATCCCATAAGGCAAAATCACATTTTGGCCATTGATTGCAGCCATAAAAGATTTTTTTCTTTTTAGTTCTTTTTTCAACTATCTCACCCTTTTTACATTTTGGGCATTTAATTCCCAATTTCTTTTTTTCAAAAGGTTCAGTATATTTACATTTAGGAAAGCGAGAGCAGCCATAGAATTTTCCGAATTTCCCCAGCCGAATTAAAAGTTGGGCTTTGCATTCTGGACAGATTTTTTCGGTTTTTTCAGTTAAAACCTTTTTTGAAACCTCCTGATATTTTTGTTTTAGGTTTTTTTCGAAAGGATTGTAAAAATCTCTTATAACCTGAACCCATTTTTCTTTCCCTTGGGCAATTTTATCTAAATCCTCTTCCATTAGGGCGGTAAATTTAATATCAACAATTTTTGGGAAGTGTTCTACCAAAATATCGTTCACTACTGTTCCAATTTCAGTTGGTTGAAAGCGCTTCTCTGTATTTTTCTCAATATAATTTCTTTCTTGAACTGTAGATAAAATGGGGGCATAAGTTGAGGGTCTGCCAATACCATTTTCTTCCAAAGCCTTAATTAGAGTAGCTTCACTGTATCGAGGAGGAGGCTGAGTAAAGTGCTGGGAAGGAATTAATTTTATAAGTTCTAAAATTTCATTTATCTCTAAAAGTGGCAATTCAGTCTCCTCATATCTTATTGGATATATTTTTAGAAATCCATCAAACTTCAAGACCTGGCCAGTAGCTTTAAAAGTGTAATTTTTAGCGCCAATATCAATAGTCGTTGAGTCAAGAACAGCTTGACTCATCTGACAAGCAATAAATCTTCGCCAGATAAGATCGTAAAGCCGAAACTGCCTCTTGTCTAATTTTGCTTTAATTTTTAAATTTTCAGGAGTTTTCTCAGGATAGGTCGGCCTTATTGCCTCATGAGCTTCCTGGGCCCTTTTAATTTTTGTTTTATATCTTCTTAAAAAACCAGCCCAATATTCTTTGCCATAACTCTCAATGATAAATTTTCTGGCAGCAAATAAAGATAAATCAGAGAGATTCAGAGAATCGGTTCGATGGTAACTCGTGTATCCCCTTTCATAAAGTTGTTGTGCCACTTGCATTGTTAGCCTTGCCGGCCAGTGAAACCTTTTCCAGGTTTCCTGTTGTAAGGTGCTGGTGCTAAATGGCGGTAGGGGATTCCTTTTCACTTCCTTTCTTTCAATATTGATTACTTTGTATACACAAGCTCGGCGAAGCCGAGCGCAGCGTGAAGATGAAGCGTTAGCTTCATCGACTTCAGCTTTTTCTAAATCTTTAACAATTTTATCTGCTTCTTTTTTAATTTTAATTCCAAGTTTTGGAATAGTTTCCCCATCTCTTTTAATTAAAATAGCTTCAAGTTGCGGAGAACCGTTCTCTGTAATTTTCTTAAGTTGGGCGGCAATTGTCCAGTATTCTTGGGGTACAAAATTTTTAATTTCTCTTTCCCTTTCTACAACCAGACGAACTGCTACTGACTGAACTCTTCCAGCTGACAGGCGTCGAGCCACCTTTTTCCATAAAAAAGGGGATAATTTATAACCAACAATTCTATCTAAAATTCTTCTCGTTTGTTGAGCATCAACCAAATTTAAATCAATTTTTCTTGGATTCTTTAATGCCTCCTCAATAGCAGATTTTGTAATCTCATGAAAAACAATTCTTTGATAAGGTTTTTGGCCATTTAGATTTAAAATCTTGGTCAAATGCCAGGCAATACTTTCGCCCTCTCTGTCCGGATCGGTACTTACTATTACTAAATCTGCTTTCTCCACCTCTTTTTTTAAAACCTGAATTATCTTTCTTGATTTGGGAGGAATAACATATTTAGGTTTAAAGTTATGTTCAACATCAATCCCAAATTCACCCTTAGGCAAATCTCTGATGTGACCATAGGAAGAAAGAACCCGATATTTAGGGCCTAAAAATCCTTGAAGTGTTTTTGATTTCGTTGGTGACTCAACTACTACGATTAATTGCATAAATATTTCTTCCTAAATTCCTTACTTTATCTTTTATTTCCAAAATAGCAAGGGTGCTGGCTACAATAGAAGCCGGAAGTTTTGTTTTTTCAATAATTTTATCAATGTCTAAAGCCCCTTCCTTTAAAGTAGCCAAAATTAAATTTTCTTCCTTATTTTCACCTACTACGTTGCCGGGTTTCGTAATTTCGAGAAGGTTTAGCTCTTTTAGAATGTCGTTGGCATTTTCGACTAATTTCGCACCATTTTTGATTAAATAATGAGGGCCTTTTGAATTTAAAGAATGGATTAGACCAGGAACGGCAAAAATTTTTCTTCCTTGTTTCTTAGCCCAGTCTGCCGTAATTAAAGCTCCTGATTTTTGTTTAGCTTCCACAACTAAAACTCCAAAAGAAAGACCAGAAATTATCCGATTTCTCTGGGGAAAAGTGAATTTTGACCCAGGAGTTCCCGAAGGATATTCGGAAATTAAACACCCTCCGGTTTCTAAAATCCTTTGAGCTAATTTTAAATTCGACTGGGGATAAATACTTTTTTCATCAAGCCCGGTACCTAAAACAGCAATCGTTCTTTTGTTTCTTTCAACTGTTGCTGTATGAGCGAAAGTATCAATTCCTGGTGCTAATCCTGAAACAATAATTAATCCTGCTTCAGCTAAATCTCCAGCAATTTCTAAAGCTACCTGTTTCCCGTAAGGAGAGCACATTCTGGTTCCAACTATGGCAAAACATTGCTCATGGGGATTGAGTTCTCCCCTAACATAAAGAATCTCCGGAGGGTTAATAATTTTTTTGAGAAGCTCAAAGTATTTTTTATCTTTAATAGTTATGGTTTTAATCTCGTCCATTTTTAGAGTTTATCATTTCGCCTTTAATTTTTCTATACTTTCCGATAGTATCTGGCAATAAAGATTGAGACCGATTGAGTTTATGTTTCCTGATTGCTCTTTGCCCAAAATATTACCTCCTCCTCTCATTTCTAAATCTTTTAAAGCAATTCGATAACCTGAACCTAATTCCTCAGCTTCTTTTAAGGCCTGAAGTCTTTCTTCTGCCAGGGGAGAAAGTCTTTGAGGATATAAAAAGTAAGAGAAGGCCTGAATATGGGAACGGCCGATTCTTCCCCGGATTTGATAAGCTTCTGCCAGACCCAACCTTGTTGAATCAGCAACAATTAAAGTATTCACATTGGGCAAATCAAGGCCATTTTCAATAATAGTAGTCGCGACTAAAACATCAATTTTTTTATTCTGGAAATCTTCCATTACTTTGACTAATTCCTTTTCTTTTAATCTTCCATGAGCTATTCCAAATTTTGCTTTTGGAGATAAGTTTTCTAAAAACCTTTTTACCATTTCAATTGTTTCTATTCTATTATGCAAATAATAAATTTGGCCGCCTCTTTCAATTTCAGTTTCAATTGCTTCTTTAATTATTTTATCCTTGAAAGACAAAATAAAAGTTTTAACTGGCAATCTGCCAACCGGTGGAGTTTGAATCAGGCTAATATCTTTTAAGGAAGAGAGGGCCATATATAAAGTTCGGGGGATAGGGGTTGCAGAAAGGCTTAAAATATCTAAAGAGGCCCTTATTTTCTTTAATTTTTCTTTTTGCCTAACTCCAAATCTTTGTTCGTCATCAATAACCAATAGTCCCAAATTTTTAAATTCGACATCAGAAGACAAAATTCGGTGAGTGCCCACCGCTATATCAACTTTCCCATTTTTTAAATCATTAATTATTTCTCTCTGCTTTTTTTTGGATTGTAACCTGGATAGCATTGCTATTTTAACTGGTAAATTTTTTAATCGTCCCTTAAAATTTTGAAAATGTTGAGAAGCTAAAATAGTAGTTGGACAAATCATGGCTGCCTGATAGCCAGAATTAACTACCTTTATCATTGCCCTCAAAGCTACCTCCGTCTTTCCAAATCCAACATCGCCGCAAACAATTCTATCCATTGGTTCTGGCTTCTCTAAATCCTTTTTTATATCTTCAATTGCCTGGGATTGATCCGGAGTCTCTTCAAATTGGAAAGAAGAATTTATTTGGAGATTTATCTCATCTTCTGATAAATAAGGAGGACGAGTGACAATTTCTCTAATAGCCGCAACCTCTAAAAGTTCTCTGGCTAATTTTTCAACTTCTTCCTTGATTTTTCTTTTTGTTCTCTGCCAGAGAGGAGAGCCGAGCCGGGAAATTTTTGGTTTAATAAAACCAATGTAGCGAGATAATTTTCTTTCTAATCCTACTGGAACATACAATTTATCTCCCTGAGCATATTCGAGTTGGTAATATTGTTGATTGTTAATTGCTAATTGTCGATTGTATATTCCTATGCCGTGGTCTAAATGAACTAAATAATCTTTGGGCTTTAATCCCTTTAAATCGGAAAATAGTTTTTGGGATTTTAATTTCTTTTTTAAAATCTCTTTTGATTTCTTCTCATCTTCAACCCTTATATCTAAAGATTCAATATTCTCAATTTGATTTCCAAAAAATTCAAAACGAACAGCTAAATTTAGATTTACTGGAAAAACATCAATAATTCCTCCTCTCTGGGAAAATTCTCCGGGTTCTGAAACTCTCAAAACTTTTTCATATCCCATCTCGTCCAATTTTCTTAAAAATTGAGAAAAATTGTAAATTTGATTTCTTTCTAAATATAAAGTATTGTCTTCAAAAAAAGATTGAGTTTTCTTGGCTTCTAAAATTTTTCTTAGATTTTCCTCAAACCAAAAAACAGGCTTTTCTAAAAAATAGGGGGTAAGCCCAACAATTAAGACTTTTTCTAATCTTAATCTTGACAAATCCATTTTATTAAATTATAATATAATATAATACTTCTTTTACAAGTTTTGGACTAAAGAATTAAACATTTTTCCTTCCAGTCTACCTGTGAGTGGCTAAACCGAGTACATAAATTTTTTACGTGCTCGGGGATGGATTCTAAGCAATCCCTCCTTAAGCTTAGTAGCCTTAAGTTATGGATTGGAACTTTTGTTCTTAATTTATAGCGCTCGGAGGTAGACTGGAGGGTAAAAAGAAAATTAAAAAGGAGGCAAAATGAAAATATGTGAAATTTGTGGCAATGACGATTTGAGTGAGATCGAAGTTAGGATTGAAGAAAGCAGAGTTACGTTCAAGACATTTAAAGCAAACGACTTGAAAAATCCGATTAAGGTCGATGATGACGTTCCAGAACATATAGTTAAGTCGATAGAAGCAGCAAAATGTACTAAGTGTGGAAACGAGTTTGACGGCGATGAGTTGGACAAGCTATCCAAAGAAATAGGGGTGTCAGTTTTCTGACGCAAAGCCGAGGCGAGGGGTGATTTAAGCTCCCTCTATTCCTTGTCTCGGCTTTTCTATTTATTAAATTTATTCATTCCAGAGCACATAAATATTATTTATGTGCTCGGCCGAGCACATATGTTATATGTGCTCTGGGCTTTTCCTAAACCTGATTTTAAAGAAAGCTCAATCGCCTCAACCGTTTTTTTAATCACTTCTTTAACTATCTTTTCTTCTTCTTTGTTAAATTTTTGAAGAACAAATTTTTCGGGATTTTTAGGTTTGCCAAACTTAGGTTGAATGCCAATTCTAAACCTAACAAAATTTTTAGTTTCAATTTCTTTAATTATTGATTTCACTCCTTTGTGGCCAGCCGAACCACGATTTTTGACAATTCGGATTTTACCCAGGGGCAAATCAATGTCGTCGTGAATTACTAAAACATTTGACATTTGACACTTAACACTTAACACTACTTTTTTTACTGCTTGGCCAGAGAGATTCATAAAAGTAAGCGGTTTTGCGAGTAAAACTTTTTGGCTGTTAATCTCACCTTTACTAATTTCAGCCTGTAATTTTTTTATATTTTTCCAATCCGAAAATTTGTCAATTGTTAATTGTAAATTGTCAATTGTCATAAAGCCAAGATTGTGGCGAGTTTTTTGAAATTTTTCTCCGGGATTACCCAGACCAAGGATAATTCTCATAGTTATTTAATTATAAGCAAAGCTTGAAGTTGGTCGTTCGGGCCCTCACTCCCAATTATACATCTTGTTGCAAAAATAAAAAATTTAACTTATACTTAAAAAAGGCAGAGAGGACTTCGTCCTCTTCTTAACCTTCGCCATTATAAATAAAAGCTCGGTGTATGAAAAATTTCTTATCTTTCATCTGGGAGATCACAAAAATCGTCATCGTTGCCTTAGTAATAGTTATTCCTATTCGTTATTTTTTATTTCAGCCATTTTTTGTTAAAGGCCAGTCAATGGAGCCGAATTTTGAAAATGGTGATTATTTAATTATTGATGAGATTTCCTATCGCCTTCGAACTCCCAAAAGAGGAGAAGTGATAGTTTTTAAATATCCGGAAAATCCTTCCCAGCGCTATATTAAAAGAATTGCCGGTCTTCCCGGAGAAACGATAGAAATAAAAGATGGTAAAGTTATAATTTTTGAAAATAATCAAAGACCCCTCGCTGCGGCTCGGGTATTAGATGAATCTGATTATCTTTCAGGAGATTTAATGTTTATTAATTACCCAGAGATTACTTTAGGCCCAGATGAATACTTTGTTTTGGGAGATAATCGAGCAAGTACCTGGCGGGGAGTAGTTCCTCAGGGAAATATTATTGGCCGAGTATTTTTCCGCGCTTGGCCATTCACCGCCTTGGCAAAAATTGAAGCCCCCTCATATTGATTAACGCAAGATTTAGAAGAAGATCGACACTAGATAATCTTACGTAAATCTTGTTTTAATCTCGTGTAAATCATTACATATGAAGAGACCTAAATTTCAAAGCCCGACAGGGATGCACGATATTTTGCCCGAGGAGCAGAAATATTTCCAGATAATTTATAATGTTTGTGAGGATATAGCCAAATTTTACGGGTTTGGGAAAATAGATACCCCCATTCTTGAGGAAGCTGATCTTTTTTCAAGAGGGATAGGGCTCTCGACTGATATTGTCCAGAAACAAATGTATAGTTTTAAAACTAAAGGAGATGATATTTTAGCTCTCAGGCCAGAATGCACAGCTCCAGTTGTCAGAGCCTATATTGAACATGGAATGTTTAATTTGCCCCAGCCCTTAAAGCTTTGGCATTGGGGCCCCTGTTTTCGATATGAGAGCCCTCAGGCTGGAAGATACCGTCAGTTCTGGCAATTTGGATTCGAGATTTTAGGAGAAAGAAGTCCGGTAATGGATGTTCAAATTATTCAAATTTTTTATAATATTTTAGAGAAAATTCGTTTAAAAAAATTAATTGTCGAGATAAATAGTATCGGAGATAATCAATGCCGGCCTTATTATAAAAAACTTTTGGGAAGTTATTTTAAATCAAGAGCACAGTCTTTGTGTTCTAACTGTAAAAGGAGGCTTAGAGAAAATCCTTTGAGAATTTTAGACTGCAAAGAAGAAAAATGTCAGAGGATTAAAGCTCAGGCTCCCCAAATGATAGATCATCTTTGCGATGAGTGTCACAATCATTTTAAGGAAGTTTTAGAGTTTTTGGATGAAATTGAATTACCTTATCGTCTTAATCCCTATTTGGTTCGGGGGCTGGATTATTATACTAAGACTGTCTTTGAGATATATTATGATGCTGAAGAAGGTAGAGGGCAGGATGCCCTTGTAGGAGGGGGGAGATATGATTCTTTAGTTAAACTTTTGAGAGGAAAAGATACTCCTGCTGTCGGAGCAGCAGCCGGGGTAGAGAGGATTATTCAGGTAATGAAATCCAGAGATATAAAAATTCCAAAAGCGCCCGAAACTAAGGTTTTTTTGGCTCAATTAGGGGATTTAGCAAAAAGAAAGAGTTTAAAACTTTTTGAAGATTTCAGAAAAGCAAAAATTCCAATTTCTGAATCTTTTGGCCGAGATTCTTTAAAAGCCCAGCTGAACAGAGCTAATAGGCTTGGAATAAAATATACTTTAATTTTAGGACAAAAAGAGGCTCTGGAAGGAACAATAATAATTAGAGACATGGCTACTGGAAAACAAGAAATAGTAAAGATGGATAAAGTGGTAGAGAAGATGAAAAAAAGACTTAAGAAATAACCAATTATGGATTGTCTTTTTTGCAAAATCATTAAAAAGGAATTACCATCTGAAATCGTTTACGAAGACGATAAGGTTTTGGCTTTTAAGGATATTAACCCTCGGGCTCCCGTACACTTTTTAATTGTTCCTAAAAAGCACATTCCTTCAGTAGACCATGTTGAGTTTCAAGACAAAGAGTTGATGGGAGATTTAATTTTAGCTGCCCAAAAAATCGCTAAAGAAAAAAAATTGAGAGGTTACAGATTACAGATTAATGTTGGCCGCTCAGCTGGCCAAATAGTTGATCACTTACACTTGCATTTACTTAGCCGAGCCGCAGGCGAAAGATGAAGAAGAGATTTATCTCTTCGCCTAGTGAAAAACCAATATGATTTTAGAAGTTAAAAAACAAGAAAGGGAAAGTCCCCAGAGTTTAACTCGCCGCTTCTACCGCAGGGTTCAACAAAGCGGGATTTTGCATCGGGCAAGAAAAAACAGGTTTAGAAAGAGAAAAAAATCTGAACAGATGAAAAAGAGAGCAGCTTTAAGAAGAGAAGAGATAAAAAGAGAATATGAAAAATTAAGAAAATTGGGTAAACTAAAATAAGCCAGCGTTTTTCAGCAAATGGAAAAAATAAAAGAAAAAATCCAAAACGATTTAAACCAAGCAGTGAAGAAAAAAGGAGAATTAGAATCTCTAGTTTTACGGCAGCTTTCAGCAGCTATTTTAAATAAAGAAAAAGAAAAAAGATATAAATTAAGCAAGGAAAAACCAGAACTGAAAGAAGCAGAATTGGCAAAAGAAAGTCAACTTACTGACCAAGAGATAATAGAAGTTATCTCTTCAGAAGTTAAAAAAAGAAAGGAAGCCTCTTCAGAATTTGAGAAAGGAAAAAGAATCGACCTGGCAGAGAGAGAAAAAAAAGAGATGGAAATTCTCGAAAAATATCTACCTGAGCAACTTTCTGAAGAAAAGCTTAAAGGATTAGTTAAAGAGGCGATTGCAAAAACTGGTGCTACAGAACCCAAAGATATGGGAAAAGTAATGGCAGAGCTAATGCCAAAAGTTAAAGGGAAAGCAGAAGGAGCTGTGGTAAGCAAAATTGTAAAAGAATTATTGACCCCAAAAGAGGAGATTTAATTTTAAAATGACTTCCATTTCTAAAATTTGGACTGTAGTTGTTCTTACTATCTTTATTCTGGGAGGAATCTTAGTTTGGGAGTATTGGTTTTTTAAACAGGAAGAGGCAAAGGTATCTAAAGAAAAAGAAGAGGAAATAAAATTATCGCAAGAACTTACCCCTGAAATGATAGAGAAAAATGTCGGAGAGATAATTAATAAAGTGCTTCCTTTAAATTTTGATAGAAAAAATGCAGAATATCTTATTGATGATTTAAATAATGATGGATGGTTAGAAATTATTGTTACAGCTTGCCTCCCTACTACAAAAGCTCAATATTATAAAAAAGCCTATCTTGGTGTCCTGAAAGTTCTTAACAAAAGAGGAGATTATCAAAAGATTGGAGAGCTTGAATTTGGGGAACCTGTTACCATATTCAGGGCTATCCCGAAAGTTGCTGAATTAGATGATTTAGAGAGCTTGCAAGATATTGATGGCGATGGTCAAAAAGAAATAATTTTATATTTAGGAGCAGGAGGTGCTAGCAATGAAGCCTATGGAATCTTTGGTCTGGATTGGTCTAAACAAGAAATTAATTGGTTAAATATGCGTTACGAGTCGGGAGCTGTCCAGCCAACATTTCTCCTTAGAGGAGGATCAGTTATGCACCAGGAGACCTTCCAATTAAATGATATTGATGGAGATGGTAGATTGGAAATTATCGAGAAAAACGGAGGATTTATAGGAAGCTCATTGGTAGAAGAGAAAGACTGGTTAAAAGAAGAAAATTGGCAATGGCAGAAAAAAGTATATAGGTGGGATGGAGGAGTTTTTTCTTACGATAAAGAGCTTACTGAACAACTGGATTGAGAACCATAAAGAGAACCGTTCACTTCGCTCACTGTAATTTGCTCCGCAAATTAAAACTATGGTTGAAATTAATAATTTAACTACCAATCCAATTGATGAGGAATTTTTAAAGAGGGTTGCAAAAAAAGTTTTGGAAGGGGAAAATAAGAAAAAAGATAATTTATCTATTGTTTTAGTTGGCCAGGGAAGAATGAGAGAATTAAATAAAAAATATCGGAAGAAAAATAAAGTTACAGATGTTTTAACTTTTGGCGATGGGTTAAATGAAATTGTTATTTGTCTTCGGGAAGTGAAGAAAAATGCTAAGGGGTTTAAATCGAGTTTTGAAAAAGAACTGGCCCGGGTTTTAATCCATGGAATTTTGCATCTTTCAGGATATAATCATGAAAGAAGCGAAATGAGAGCTAAAAAAATGGAAGACAAACAAAATTACTATTTATCCCGATTTAATTTATAAGAATATGCCTAGGTCCCATATTATAACTGGTTTAGACATCGGAACAAGCGCTATAAAAGTCCTGGTTATTCAAAAAAAACCTGGGGAATCAGAAATAGAAGTTTTGGAAAAGAACCAACAAAAAGCTTCAGGGATTAGAAGAGGAGTGGTTGTTAATATTGAAGAGGTGGCAGGGATTATCTCTTCTTCTATAAAGAAAGCTGAGGAGAGGTCAGGTAAGAGAATAAATAGTGTCTACGCTAATATTGGTGGAAGCCACATATTTTGTACCTCTTCTCATGGATTAGTCTCAGTTTCTCGGGCTGACCAAAAAATTTCTTCAGAAGATATTGAAAGAGTAATTCAGGCTGCCAGGACTTTTTCTTTACCCGCAAATAAAGAAATTTTGGAGGTTTTTCCTAAAGAATTTATTGTCGATGGGGAAAAAGGAATAAAAGAACCTTTAGGAATGCGAGGGGTAAGGTTGGAAGCTGAAGTATTAGTTCTTGGTGGTTTTTCTCCCTATTTAAAAAATTTGACTCAGGCAATTTTAAATTCCGACCTCCAGATTAATGACTTAATATTGACTTCTCTGGCCAGCTCAAGAGCGGTTCTTACCCCTAGAGAGAAAGAATTGGGAGTGGCCCTTTTAGATATTGGGGCCGGGACTAGTTCTCTGGCTGTTTTTGAAGAGGAAGATTTAATTCATACGGCCATATTTCCAATTGGATCTGCTAATATTACATCAGATATTGCCATTGGTCTTAGAACTGATATTGATACGGCTGAAAGAATTAAATTAGAATTTGGCTCTTGCTTGTTTCAGAAAACCAGAAAAAAAGAAAAAATCAAAGGGGAGTTTTTGCCAGAACCATTGGTTTTTTCTCAAAAAAACCTGGTAGAAATTATTGAGGCCAGGGTTTCGGAAATTTTTGACCAGGTTAATAAAGAATTAAAGAAAATTTCTCGCTTAAGTCTTCTCCCAGCCGGAATAGTTTTAACCGGGGGAGGGGCAAAATTGCCCAAAATTACTGATCTTGCTAAAAAAGAATTAAAACTTCCTTGTCGGATTGGACTCCCTCTGGGATTTTTTCCTCCCCAGGAAGATCCTTCTTTATCTGCAGTTTGTGGTTTAGCTCTTAGGGGAGTTGATCTCGAAACCGAAAGAGGTGTATCTGGTTTTAATTTCGGAGAAGGAATTGGAGCAAAACTAAAAAAAATATTTAAAATTTTTATACCATGAAAACTGCTACTAAAATTAAAGTAGTTGGTGTGGGCGGTTCTGGTTCAAATGCTGTATCGAGAATGATGAAATGTAAAATTAAGGGGGTAGATTTGATTGCCATAAATACTGATGCCCAGGATTTAAAAAAAACCAGAGCCCATTTGAAACTTCGGATTGGTAGAAATTTAACCAAAGGATTGGGGACAGGAATGAATCCGGAAATCGGCAGAAAGGCTGCCGAAGAAAATAAAGAAGAAATTTCAGAAATTTTAAAAGGTTCAGATATGATTTTTATTACTGGAGGATTTGGTGGAGGGACTTGCAGTGGGGCAGCGCCAATTGTTGCCCAGATAGCAAAAGGAACTGGAGCCTTGACGATTGCTATTGTAACCAAACCTTTTTCTTTTGAAGGTGCTTTTCGCCAGAGGATTGCTGAAAATGGCTTAAAAAAGTTAAAAGAAAAAGTTGATACCTTAATTTCTATTCAGAATGATAGACTGCTGGAAATTTTAGACCCCCAAACTTCAGTTTTGAATGCTTTTTGGGTTTGTGATGAAATACTGAGGCAGGCTGTCCAGGGAATTTCCGATTTAATTGTTCTTCCGGGGATTATTAATGTTGATTTTGCTGATATTAAAGCAATTATGGAAAATTCAGGGTCAGCTTTGTTTGGGATAGGCAAGGCCAAAGGGGAAAGGAGAGCGACAGCTGCCGCTCTATCTGCTATTAGTTCGCCCTTACTTAATACATCGATAATTGGAGCAAAGGGAGTTTTATTTAATATTAGCGGAGACCGAAATATCAGTCTTTCCGAAATAAATGAGGCAGCCAAGGTTATTACTGAGAATGTATCTCCGGATGCCAAAGTAATTTTTGGAGCAGTTCAGTCAGAAATTTTAAGAAAAGGAGAAATAAAAGTGACTGTAATTGCTACTGGGTTTTGAAAGGACTTTTCCACAGGTTTTGGCTTTAATCCCGGATTGACGGGGTTTTTTTGTTGGGTTAGAATAAAATAATTTAGCGGACCGTTCGCTCAACTCACTATAATTTACTCCGTAAATTATATGAAAAATAAAATTACAAAAGTTTACCCGCCAAAATTTTCCGAAAGAAAACTTAAGCGGGTGAAAAAAAGAGACGGAGAGATTGTTGAATTTGATCAAGCCAGAATTGAAGAAGCGATTTTTAAAGCCTTAACATCCTCTGGTCAAGGTGATGGAAAGCGGGCGAAAAAAGTTTCCAAAAGAGTAGTCCAAATTTTAAATCGCCGTTTCAAGAAAACAGAAATTCCTCAGGTTGAGCAAATCCAGGATATTGTAGAAGAAGTTTTAATTTTAGAAGGCCTGGTTGAAGCTGCCAAGGCTTATATTTTATATAGAGAACAGAGAAGAAGAATAAGGGAAGCAACAATGGTGGCTGAAGAAGCAGTAGATAGAATTGATCAATACTTAGAAAAATTGGATTGGGAAGTTCAGGAGAATGCTAATATGGCATTTTCTTTACAAGGGCTGAATCATTATGGGGTTTCTTACATTGTTAAAAAATATTGGCTAAATAAAATCTATCCAAAAGAAATCAGGGAAGCGAATGAAGGCGGAGACTTGCATATTCATAATTTAGATACTTTAGGTCCTTACTGTGTTGGTTGGGACCTTTATGATTTATTACTTAAAGGATTTGGCGGGGTTTCAGGAAAAATAGAATCAAAACCAGCCAAACATTTTCAAGCAGCTCTGGGCCAGGTAGTGAATTTTATGTATACACTTCAAGGGGAGGCCGCTGGCGCAATCGCTTTTTCAAATTTTGATACTCTCTTAGCCCCTTTTATAAAATATGATAACTTGAGTTATCCCCAGGTAAAGCAAGCTCTTCAGGAATTCATGTTCAATATGGCTATACCCACTCGGGTCGGATTTCAGTGTGTATCAGAGGATACTGAAATATTAACTCCAGAAGGGTGGAAAGGATATGATGATGTTGAAAGGGGAGATATTATTAAAACCTTTAATTTAAAAACAAGGGAAATAGAAGACAAAAAAGTAGATTTTATTTTCAAGAGAAGATATCAAGGAATAATGTATCGATTAAGAAATAGAATTCAAGATCAGTTAATCTCGCCGCATCATAGAGTTTTGAGAAGAAAATTCAACACCCCAAATTATACCTTACAACCAATTGAAGAAGTTCTAAAATTGAAATCTCCAATTGTTGTTCCTATCGCTGGTAAAAACTCTGATCCTGAGGCAAAAATTTCTGATGAGCAGATAAAATTGATGGCTTGGATAATAAGCGAAGGGACTGTGGAAAGACCGGGAAAATATAGATGTTGCCATAGAGTAAGCATTTATCAATCAAAAATTAAAAATAGAAAAAATTACGATGAGATAATTAACCTATTGAAGCAGTTTAAATTAAATTATGCTAACCATCCAGCTACCTCTTTAGGTGAAGAAGTTCAACAGATTAGATTAAATGCCGAAAGTTCAAGAGAAATTCATCAGTGGTTTAGAACTCGAGAAAATATTCATTTTATCCCTGATTATTTATTAAATTTAAGCGAAAGACAATCGAGATTATTTTTAGAAACTTATTTAAAAGGAGATGGAACTAAAGAATGGAAAATAGCCGCTAGCGATTTAGATTTATTAAGTGACCTTCAAACTATTATTGTTAATTCTGGGTATGGATTTACAGTTTTGAAAAGAAAACCAACTGATATCGGTAAAAAGAATATTTACATTTTAAGAATAATTCGCCATCCAGAAACTTATATCACAAAAATAAAGAAAGTAAATTACGAAGGAATAATATGGTGTCCTCATACAGAAAATGGAACAATAATTGCCAGAAGAAAAGGAAAGGTGTTTATTACAGGAAATTGCCCTTTTACTAATATTACCATAGATCTTAAACCCTCTCCGGCTTTCGCTAAACAACCAGTAATTATTGGTGGTAAACCCCAAAAAGAAACCTATGGAGAATTTGAAGAAGAAATGAAAATGTTTAATAAAGCTCTCTATGAAACAATGTTAGAAGGAGATAAATCAGGAAGGCCTTTTTCTTTTCCGATCCCCACTATTAATATTACTAAAGATTTTCCTTGGGATGAGCCAGCTTTTGACGGAATTTTTGAAGCTTCAGCTAAATACGGAACAAATTATTTTGCCAATTATATAAATTCGGAAATGGACCCCTCTGATGTAAGAAGTATGTGTTTTCCAGCTACCACCAAAATAATTTATAAAGAAGGAAAACACAGTCGCTATCAAAGAACAACTATTAGAAATTTAGTTAACAATTGGAATCCCCAAAAAGAATTTTCGCTTTTAATAAATGGAAAATGGGTAAAAATTACTGATGCCTTTAAACTCAAAAATAGTTCAGGAAAAATTGTTAAAGTTACTTTAAAAAATGGAGAAGTTGTGAAGATGACTCTGGATCATCCAGCGATGATTATAGAAGGCGGAAAGTTGAAACAAGTCTCAGCAAAAAATTTAAAAAAAGGTAATATTATTCCGATAGCTAAGCAGGGCTACGAAGGTAAATTAGGAGATTTTGAGCTGGGCAGATTTTTAGGTTTGTATATTTCTGAGGGAGGGGTAACAAAAGAAAATACAGTTTACTTCTCTTTTAATGAAAAAGAAAAAGAGTTTCAAAAATTTGTAAAAGAGATTGCAGAAAGAAGATTCGCCTTCCCGGTTCATATTACGAAAGACCCAAGATGGAAGACTATCCAGGTTTGGGTAAAAAGTAGAGCAGCGGTAGAATGGGTAAAGAAATTTTGTTCAGGCCAAACCGCTCCAGAGAAACGGCTTCTTTCTTCTTTATATGGAATGTCAAGAGATTTTAGATTAGGAGCATTAATTGGAATTTATCAAGGAGATGGTTATGAAAGAGATGTAGAATTTCACACCACTAATAAAAAATTAAGAAATGATACTGCGGATTTAGCTAGAAGTGTGGGAATTAACTATACAAAAAGAATTAATCCTAATAATAGAAAAGGGGAAATACAATTTACTTCTTATGTGTTACGACTTTGCAGGGATAGTTTAAAAGAACTAATACCTCATTTTGAAAACATAAGAACGTCAGCATCTTCAATCTTTAAAGATTTTGGCGAGTTTTATGGGATCAAAATTAAATCAGTCAAAGTTCAAAATTATCGCGCTCCGGTTTATGATTTTGAAGTAGATTCAAAAGAGCACCTTTTTCAATTAGCTAACGGAGTAATCACTCACAATTGTTGCCGTTTGCGATTGAATTTGAAAGACCTTTACAATCGGGGCGGAGGAGGATTATTCGGGAGTGGCTCGTTAACTGGCAGTATCGGCGTGGTAACCATTAACTTGCCTCGAATTGGCTATCTTTCCAAAACTAAAAAAGATTTTTTTGAGAGATTGGAAAAAATGATGGATATAGCCAAAGATAGTTTGGAAATAAAAAGAAAGACAGTTGAGAATTTTATTGAAAAAGGTTTGTATCCCTATTCCAAATTCTATTTATCAGGAATTAAAAAAATGAGAGATAATTATTGGGGCAATCACTTTTCAACTATTGGCCTGGTTGGAATGAATGAAGCTCTTTTAAATTTCATTGGAGAGAATACTGGCTCAAAAAGAGGAAGAAAATTCGCCCTGGAAGTTTTAGATTTTATGAGAAAAAAATTAGTGAAATATCAAAAAGCGACTGAAAATATTTACAATTTAGAACAAACACCAGCTGAGAGTACTGCTTATCGTTTAGCTTTAAAAGATAAAGAAAAATATCCAGAGATAATCACAGCTGGGACAAAGAAAGTTCCTTATTATACAAATAGTACTCAGTTGCCGGTTAACTATACTGATGATATCTTTGAAGCCCTTAAACTCCAGGATGAAATCCAATGTAAATACACAGGAGGCAGTGTCCTCCATCTCTTTTTAGGCGAAAGAATTTCTGATATCCAAACAGTGAAAAATTTAATTAAGAAAGTTTTTGAAAATTTCAGATTACCTTATATTACTTTAACTCCTACCTTTTCAATTTGCCCGGTTCATGGCTATCTATCCGGAGAGCATTTTTATTGTCCAAAATGCACAATTAAACAGCTCTGTGAAGTTTACACAAGAATAGTGGGATATTTGAGGCCCCTGTCACAGTTCAATACCGGAAAGCAGCAGGAATTCAAAGAGAGAAAAGAATTTGAAATTCCTAAAGTTGCAGTTTTAAAATAATTTATCCCGTTAGAAATTTATTCCAAATAGAACTTCTGATGGGGTAAACTTTTTAATGAGATACTTATGAAAATTTCTAAGGGGGTGAAAATTGGTGGTTTGCAAAAAGTAACTTTAATAGATTATCCGGGCAAGATAGCTTGCACCGTTTTTTTAATTGGCTGTAATTTTAAATGCCCCTGGTGTTATAGCTCAGAATTAGTTTTGCCAGAAAAAATAAAAAAGCAGCCAAAAATTCCAAAAAAAGATTTTTTTGATTTTTTAAAAAAGAGAAAAGGATTGTTAGAAGGAGTTGTAATTTGCGGAGGTGAGCCGACTATAAATAAAGATTTGCCAGAATTTATAAAAAAGATTAAAAAATTAGGATATTTGGTAAAACTTGATACCAATGGTTCAAATCCAAAAATGCTAAAAAGGTTAATTGATAAAAAATTGATAGATTATGTAGCAATGGATGTAAAATTATCAAAAAAAAGATATCCTCAAATTTTTGGTAAAAAAGTAAGACTTAAAGATATTGAACAAAGTATAAAAATTTTAAAAAAAGAAAAAATAGACAGCGAATTTAGAACAACAGTAATTCCCACAATTTTAGATAAAAAAGACATTTTGGACATTGTCCAATGGATTGGGCCTGCAAAAAAATATTATTTGCAAAACTTCCGACCAGAGAAAACCATTGACCCAAAATTTGAAAAAATAAAACCCTATTCTGAAGAATATTTATTAGAAATCCAAAAAGCAATCGCCCCATTTTTTGAAGTCTGTCAGGTAAAATAACATTAAATAATGACTGCCTCAAAAATCCTTCTTTATTTTTGTCTTTCCTTCATTGGAGGAATTTTTTTAAATTCATTTTTCACTCCGTCCATAATTTTTCTATGGCTGGGGTTAACTTCAGGACTAATTTTAATATCAATTTTTTGGCAATATAAAAAAGCGGTTATTATTGGTTTTTGTCTTTTGTTTTTGGTTTTTGGAATTTGGCGCTACCAAATTAAAGAATTGCAGATTGCAAATAGCAAATTGCAAATTTACAATAATGGGGAAGAGATTACTACTTTAATTGGGACAGTTTCTGCTGAGCCAGATATTCGAGAAACAAATACTAAACTTATAGTTAAAACAAATAAAATTTTAACAGAGAACGGTTCTCTGTTAATTAGAGAGAAGATTTTGGTTACCACTTGGAGATATCCGGAATATCAGTATGGCGATAAATTAAAAATTACTGGAAAGTTAGAAGCTCCAAAGATTTTTGAAGATTTTAACTACAAAGATTACCTATTTAAAGAAGGAATTTATTCAGTAATAAATTTTCCCAAAATTGAATTAATTGAGAAAAATCAGGGAAACTTTATCTATACTAAGATTCTTAATTTCAAAAATAAATTAAGAAAAAGTATTTATCAAAATCTTTCTCCGCCCCAGAGTTCGATTTTAGGGGCGATGATTTTGGGCGATAAAAGAAAGATTTCCGAGAATTTAAAACAAAAATTAAATATTGCTGGAGTGAGGCACATTACGGCGATTTCCGGTATGCATATTATGATTCTTTCTGGGGTTTTAATGTATTTAGGCATTTTTTTGGGATTATATAGAGGCCAGGCTTTTTATTTTGCTATAACTTTGCTTTCGCTTTTTATTATTATGGTTGGGGCGCCAGCTTCAGCAATTAGAGCCGGAATAATGGGTGGGCTTTTTCTTTTGGGCCAAAAATTGGGAAGGTTGTCCTCAAGTTCTCGAGCCATAGTTATGGCAGCAACAGTAATGTTAGCTGCAAATCCTTTGCTTTTAAAATCAGATGTTGGATTTCAACTCTCATTTTTGGCCGTAATGGGAATAATTTATTTGATGCCTATTTTCAGAAATTGGATTTCATCTCCACCGCCAAAAAATGTTAAAAAATTTGTCTATCATCTTTATAATTTTCGTTATTATTTTTTCTCAATTATTTTATTAAAAAATCCTGCGTTCCAAAACATAGCAGCCATGACTTTATCCGCTCAAGTTTTTACTTTGCCAATTCTGATATATAATTTCGGGAGAATTTCTTTAATAGCTCCAATTACTAATATTTTAATTGTTCCTTTACTGCCGGCTATTATGGTTTCAGGATTTATTTTTGGCCTATCTGGAATAATTTTTCAACCTTTGGGTTTTGTTCTTTCTTGGCCGACCTGGTTATTATTAACTTATCTGGCAAAAATAGTAGATTGGTTCTCGAGCATTCCTTTTGCTTCTTTAACTTTAGAAATTTCTTGGATTTGGCTGATAATTTTTTATTTAATCTTGGGCTACTTTGTTTGGCGATTACAAGAGAAACAAAAATTAAAATTTTTAAACTATTAAAAAATAAGATAAAATAAAAGATATGACTAAAAAGGTTTGGTTAATTTCAGTTAATATGGGTTATGGGCACCAGAGGACGGCTTATCCTCTTAAAAATTTGGCTTATGAGGAGAAAATTATTAATGCTAATGACTATCAGAGAATTCCCAAAAAAGACAGGGTAATTTGGGAAACTACCAGAAAATTTTATGAATTTATCTCTAATTTTAAAAGAACTCCCCTCCTTGGAAATCTGGTTTTTGCTATTTTCGATACTTTTCAAAAAATTTTAAGTTTCTATCCAAAAAGAGACTTATCAAAACCTAATTTTCAGTTAAAACAAAACTATTCTTTAATAAAAAAAGGATGGGGAAGGGATTTTGTTGAGAAATTAAAAATTAAAAATAAAAAATTAAAAAGGAATTTACCCCTCATTTCTACTTTTTTTACTCCAGCTTTTATGGCCGAATTTTTTAATTATCCAGACGAGATTTTTTGCGTTGTCTGTGATGCTGATATTTCCCGGAGCTGGGTCCCTTTAAGACCAAAGAAAAGCAAGATTAAATATTTTGCTCCGACTGAAAGAGTAGTTGAAAGATTAAAACTCTATGGTGTAAAAAAAGAGAATATTTTTTTGACAGGATATCCCTTACCCCTGGAAAATATTGGGGGAGAAAATACGGAAATTTTAAAAGAGGATTTGAGAAATCGGCTTTTAAATTTAGATCCTCAGAGAAAATATTTTAAAAAGTATCAGGTCTTAATTGAAGAAAATTTGAGAAAACTACCCGAAAAATCTGACCATCCCTTAACATTAATGTTTTCTGTTGGTGGAGCCGGTGTTCAAAAAGAAATCGGAATTAAAATTGTGAATGGTTTAGCTAAAAAAATCGAAGATGACGAATTGAAAATAATTTTAACAGCTGGTATTAGAGAAAAAGTTAAAGAATATTTTAAAAAGAGTATTGAAAAATTAGGCTTAGAAGGTTATTTAGGACAAAACATTGAGATAATCTTTGAAAGAGATATTGAAAGCTATTTTCAAAAATTTAATCTGGCCTTAAGAAAAACTGATATTTTATGGACAAAACCATCGGAACTCTCTTTTTACTCTGCTTTAGGTCTACCTATCATTATTGCACCGCCCGTTGGCTCGCAAGAGGAATTTAATATGAGGTGGCTTTTAAAATCCGGTTTTGGAATCTTACAAGAAAATCCAAATTATATAAGAGAATGGCTTTTTGATTGGCTGGAAAAAGGCTATTTGGCCGAAGCCGCCATGCAAGGATTTATCGAAGGCGAAAAATTAGCAACTTTTAATATAAAAAATATAATTAAAAAATGTCCTGGATTTTAATTGCAATTTCAGCTTATTTCATTTTGGCAATTGTTTTTTTGGTGGACAAATATCTTTTGGTTGGCCCTATTCCTAACCCTAAAGTTTATACTTTTTATATAGGTACTCTGGGAATTTTTGTTCTAATTTTAGTTCCTTTTGTCGGTTTTTATATTCCGGAGCTTCCCCAAATTATTTTAAGCCTTTCGGCTGGAGCTATTTTTATCTATGGCCTTTTTTGGTTTTATAAAGCCTTGCGAGATTTTGAGGCTTCTCGAGTGGTGCCGGCAATTGGCGGAATTTTACCTCTCTTTACTTTGGGATTAGTTTATATTTTCTCAGCCGGAAAAGAAACTCTTGGCTATTTTGAATTTTTTGCTTTTATTTTACTTATTCTGGGAAGTATTTTAATTACCTATGAAAGAAGCAAAAAAATTTCTTTTCAAAGCCTCCGAATTTCTGCTATTGCTGCTTTTTTTCTGGCTCTATCTTTTGTTTTAACCAAATACGTTTATTTAGCCCAGCCATTTTGGTCAGGTTTTATTTGGATAAGAATTGGCGGATTCCTGATGGCCATTTTTTCCTTTCTTTTATTCAAAGAAATTAGGGAAGAAATTTTCAAGAAAAAAGTTAGTTTTAAAAAGAGAACCATTGGAATTTTCCTTTCAAACCAAGCTATGGGAGCTGGAGCCGGTATCTTGCAAAACTGGGCAATCTTTTTAGCCCCCTTGGTTTATGTGGCAATAATTAATGCTCTTCAAGGAATACAATACGCTTTTTTACTGGTTTTTATCATTTTCCTTTCTTTAAAATTCCCTAAAATCTTAAAAGAGGAAATTTCAAGAAAACTCCTTCTCCAAAAAATTATCGCAATTTTACTAATTGGAGGGGGGTTGGTATTATTAACAATATGATTAAAAAGATTATGTTTTATATTATATTTTTTATTTTAATCACTATTTTTATTCTTTTTCTTTTCTTTTTTGTAGGTTCGTCGCCCGAGGCAGAAGAAATTATTTGGGGAGTCGATTTTTCCCAAAAACATGCCGAAAATTTAGGACTTGACTGGAAAGAAACTTATTCCTCTTTGCTTGATGATTTAGGGGTAAAAAACTTGAAAATAGCTGTTCCTTGGGATATATTTGAACCAGAACCAAAAAAATATAATTTTGAGTCTTTGGATTGGCAAATCAAAAAAGCTGAAGAAAAAGGGGCAAGTCTCCTTTTAGTAATTGGGATGAAAACCCCCCGTTGGCCAGAGTGTCACGTTCCGGAATGGGCGAAAAATTTGGAAAAATCTCAACAGCAGGAAAGAATTTTAGAGATGCTTGAAGAAATCGTTTTAAGATATAAAGATTTAGCGGCAATAAAATATTGGCAAGTTGAAAATGAGCCTCTTCTTGCTTTTGGAGATTGTCCCTGGAGAGATAGAGAATTTTTAGAAAAGGAAGTAAATTTAGTAAAAACATTAGATAACCAAAAAAGACCAGTTATTGTTTCTGCTCCGGGAGAGCTGTCTTTTTGGATCAGGACAGCTAAAATAGGGGATATAGTAGGAACTACTCTCTATAAAAAAGTCTGGTTTCGGCAAGGAGGTTTTTATCTTACCTATCCTCTTCCTTCAGTTTTCTATTGGAGAAAAAGCCAAATTATAAAAAAACTATTTAATAAAGAAGTGATTTGCATTGAACTTCAGGCTGAACCTTGGGGACCAAACCTGCTTTATGATTCACCGATTGAAGAGCAGAAAAAGACAATGGATTTAGAACAATTTAAAAAAAATGTCGAATGGGCTAAAAGAACCGGACTAAAAGAATTCTATCTATGGGGAGCTGAATGGTGGTATTGGCTAAAGGTAAAACAAAATGACTCCCGAATTTGGGAAGAAGCAAGAAAATTATTTTAAATGAATTTAAGCATCATTATTCCAACCTTAAACGAAGAAGATTATTTACCTTTATTATTGGAATCAATTAAGAAGCAAAATTTTAACGGAGATTATGAAATAATTGTAGCTGATGCCAACTCAAAAGATAGAACAATAGAAATTGCCAAAAAATACGGCTGTAAAATAACAAAAGGTGGACTTCCAGCTAAAGGAAAAAATGAAGGAGCAAAAATAGCTAAAGGTGATTTACTTTTATTCTTAGATGCTGATACAATTTCTCTGCCGCCTAAATTCTTAGATACGATTTTAGAGAAATTTAGAGCAAGAGATTTAGGTATAGTTTCTTTTTCACTTTCCCCCAAGGAAAATAAATTTGATAAATTTGCTTATGGTCTTTATAATTTTTGGGCAAGATTTACCCAGGGTTTTTTGCCCCATGCTGCTCAAGCTATTTTGATTAAAAAAAAGGTTCATCAAGTTGTAGGAGGATTTGATGAAGAAATAAAAATTGCCGAGGATCATTTTTATGCCAGGAAAGCTGCAAAATTTGCTAAATTTCGCTTTATTAATCTTCCAGTTTTAATTTCTTCTCGGAGATTTGAGAGAGACGGAAGATTCAAAACTTATCTGAAATATCTTTTAGTCGGGCTTCATTTGTTTTTTTTGGGACCAATTAAATCAGATATTTTTAGATATAGGTTCGGGTACCATTCAAAAAATCAAAAACCGAGCTTCCGAAGGAAGCGAAGGTGAAGAAGAGAACAAAGTTCTCTTCGACTGTCTAAAATAATTTATATATCAATGCAAAAATTACCAAAACCTAAGATGCTAAAAGTTCTCTCTAATTTAAAAGTTTATGGGCAGAGAAAAATTTCCTGGCCAAAATTCCTGAAAAACCGAATTTTCTGGATTATAATTTTAACTATTTTTTTCTCCTCTTCTTTTGGATTCTTAGCTGGTAGTCTTTCTAGCAGTTATTTTTATTCTGAAATAAGAGATTATCTTAAAAAACTAAAAATTGAGTTTCCCCAACTTGGATTACCAGAGGTTGAAAAGCAAAATAATTCTGGTCAGGAATTAATTGGAGAATATTTACCGCAAACCTCTCAAGAGGAGGCCGTAATTTCAGTGGTTAATGAAGTTTCTCCGTCCGTAGTCTCAATCATTATTAGTAAAGATCTTCCCGTAATTGAAGAATACTTTGAAGAGTTTTTTGGGCCAGGCCCTTTTGAATTTAAAATTCCTCAATATCGCCAAAAAGGAGTTGAAAAAAGAGAGATTGGAGGAGGGACTGGCTTTATTATTTCTTCTGAGGGAATGATTTTGACCAATCGCCATCTTGTTTTAGATAAAGAAGCTGATTATACCGTCTTAACTAATGATGGCAGAAAATTTCCAGCTAAAGTTTTGGCAAGGGACCCGGTTCAGGATTTGGCGATAATTAAAATTGAAAAAACTGACGAGTCCTTTAAAGTAGTAAAACTCGGTGATTCTTCAAAATTGCAAATTGGCCAGACAGTTATTACCATTGGTAATGCCTTGGGAGAGTTTCGAAATACTGTTTCAGTAGGAGTAATTTCCGGGCTTGGCCGGACAGTCACAGCTGTAGGCGGCGGAATAGTGGAGACAATCGAAGATGTTATTCAGACTGATGCCGCAATTAACAAAGGAAATTCCGGGGGACCCCTTTTAAATTTAAGAGGGGAGATAATTGGAATTAATACAGCTATGGCTTTAGAGGCTGAAAATATTGGTTTTGCTATTCCAATTAATAAAGCCAAAAGGGCAATTGAGCAGGTCAAGGCTTTTGGGAAAATTGTCTATCCATTTTTAGGAATCAGATATGTTTTAATTACTGAGAAAATTCAGCTTGAAAATAATTTACCAGTAAATTATGGAGCCTGGATTATTCGAGGCGATAGACCTGATGAGCCAGCAATTTATTCAGGGTCAGCGGCTGAAAAAGCTGGATTAAAAGAAAATGATATTTTGCTTGAATTTAATGGCGAAAAAATAACTCCCGAGAATTCTTTGGCAAAAATCATAATGCTTTATAATCCAGGCAATATCGTTACTTTGAAGATTTTAAGAGCCAATAAGGAAAAAACTATTGAGGTAACTCTTGGTGAGAGAAGTGATTGACTTTTTCACTTTTCTTGATAAAATAAATAGGTATGAACGGTATTAACTTTACTCACAAAGCCCAAGAAACTATACTTTCTTCTCAAAATATTGCCCAGGAAAAAGGTCAGCAGCAGATAGATGCCTTACATCTTTTATATGCCTTGCTTTCCCAGGAAGGAAGTGTGGTTTTAAATTTGCTTCAGAGATTAGGGGTTGATATTGAGGGGTTAAAAAGAAAAACAAAATCAGCCTTGGATAAAATTTCGGTAGTTGTTACCCCCAAAACCTTTGGACAATTTTATTTAACTCAGGATATGGCTAAAGTCCTTGACCGAGCCAGACAAGAATCAATGAAAATGGGCGATGAATTTATTTCAGTTGAGCATCTATTTTTAGCCTTACTTATTACCGAGACAAAAGCCAAAGAGATTTTGCAAAAAGCCAGCTTTTTGCAGTCAGGGGGAGCTGCAACCTTAGAGCTTGGTAAATTAGATTATGAAACTGTTTTGAAAATTTTAGCTGAGATTCGAGGGGGTCAAAGAATTACTGACCCTGAGCCGGAATCAAAATATCAGGTTGTTGAAAAATATGCCCGAGATTTAACTTCCCTTGCCCGTCAGGGGAAACTTGACCCGGTGATTGGTAGGGCCACAGAAATTCGTAGACTTATGCAGGTTCTTTCCCGGAGAACAAAAAATAATCCAGTTTTGATTGGAGAAGCCGGAGTTGGGAAAACAGCTATTGTTGAAGGACTGGCTCAGGGAATTGTCAAAGGGGATGTCCCGGAAAGCATCAAGGAAAAAGAGATTATTGCTCTGGATTTAGGGGCAATAGTAGCTGGAACAAAATATCGTGGAGAATTTGAGAATAGAGTAAAAGCTCTACTTAGAGAAATCAATCGGGCCTCGGGTAGATATATTTTATTTATTGATGAACTTCATACATTAGTAGGGGCTGGGGCGGCTGAAGGAGCAATTGACGCCTCAAATCTTTTAAAACCAGCTCTATCCCGAGGCGAACTAAGAGCTATTGGAGCTACTACCTTGAAAGAATATCAAAAATATATTGAAAGAGATCCAGCCTTAGAAAGAAGGTTTCAGCCAATTTATGTTACTGAACCTTCAATTGAGGATACAATTTTGATTTTAAGAGGAATTAAAGAAAAATATGAATTACATCACGGAGTAAAGATAACAGATTCAGCCTTGGAGGACTGCGCCCAATTAGCTGCCAGATATATTACTGACAGATTTCTGCCAGATAAAGCCGTAGATTTAATGGATGAGGCAATGAGCTCTTTAAGGTTAGAAATTGAGTCAGAGCCAGCTGAATTAGATAATTTAAAGAAGGAAATTCAAAAATTGGAAATTGAAAGGGAAGCAATAAAAAATGAGAAAGAAACTCGAAGAAAAAAGGTGATTCCTCGCCAGTTAGCCGATTTAAAAGAAAAGGCAAAAGAAATTGAGGCAAAGTGGAAATCAGAGAGAGAAACCATTACCAAAATTAAAAATCTGAAAAAAGAGATAGAAGAGGCTCGCTTCGAGCTTGAAAGAGAACAGGCAGCAACTAATCTTCAAAAAATGGCTGAAATAAAATATGGGAAAATCCCAGATTTAATAAAAGAGTTGAAGGCAGCTGAAAGAAAATTAGCTCGTCTTCAAAAAAATCGGCCACTTTTGAAAGAAGAGGTATCAAAAGAGAATGTTGCTCAGGCTGTTTCTCGCTGGACAGGAATACCAGTAACTAGACTTTTGGAAGCAGAAGCCAAAAAACTGGAAAGGATGGAAAAAATTATTTCTCGGCGGGTGGTTGGTCAAAAAGAGGCAATTGTGGCAATTTCTAATGCTATTCGGCGCTCCCGAGCGGGAATTTCTGAGGAAAAGCGACCTTTAGGTTCATTTATGTTTTTGGGACCAACCGGAGTAGGGAAGACCGAGACCGCCCGGGCTTTGGCTGAATTCTTATTTAATGATGAAAATGCCCTAGTCAGATTGGATATGTCAGAATATATGGAGAAACACACTGTTTCAAGAATGATAGGTTCTCCTCCCGGCTATGTTGGGTATGAGGAAGGAGGCCAGCTGACTGAAAAAATTCGAAGAAGGCCTTATAGCGTAATTTTGCTTGATGAAATTGAAAAAGCTCATCCTGAAGTTTTCAATATTTTACTTCAGATTTTTGAAGATGGGAGATTGACCGATGCCAAAGGCAGGGTGGCTTCCTTTAAAAATGCAATTTTAATTATGACCTCAAATGTCGGTTCAGAATATATTGCCAAGATGGGAACTCTGGGATTTTTGGGGAAAAAAGAGGATTCCTCCCAAAAAGAATCCCTGAAAGAAAAAATCCAGGAGGCTCTAAAAGAAAATTTTCGGCCGGAATTTTTAAATAGAATTGATGAGATTATTATTTTTAACTATCTTGGAAAACCGGAAATTAAAAAAATTGTTGAACTTGAACTTTCAAAGGTTGAGGAACGTCTGAAAAATAAAAAACTTGAAATTAAGATTACAGATTCTGCCAAAGAACTTTTAGCAGAGAAAGGTTTTGACCAAAGTTTGGGAGCAAGGCCTTTAAAAAGAGTAATCCAGAGATTAATTCTCGACCCTTTATCCTTAAAAATAGTTTCTGGCCAAGTCAAAGAAGGAGAAAGAGTGGTGATTGATATTGAGGAGGATAAAATTAAATTTCTGACTCCAAAAGACTTAATTAAAACTAAATCCCAAAGAGAAAAAATTACTGTCTAAGATTTGAAATGTTTAAAAATATTTTTAAAATTATTACCATCTTTATTATTGGAATGGTCGGGGGGATTTTCGCCGATCAAATTTTCTGGCCTTATTTCGTGGAAAGGCCTCTTTTTTATCAATACCGGCTTGAGCAGGCCCCAATTTATGTTACCGAAAGAAAAGAAATTATAGTTGAAGAAAATGTTGCTCTAAGAAACGCTATTGAAAAAGTAGAGAAGGCGGTGGTCGGAGTAAAGACAAAAACAAAAACAGGGAAAATTTTGGAAGGTTCAGGGTTAATTGTTTCTTCAGATGGTCTGGTAGTGACCCTGGCTAATTTAGTTCCTTCAGGTTCCGATATCACTTTTTTTTGGGAGGGGAAAACGCTCTCATTTCAAATTTTGAAGAGAGATTTGAAAGAAAATTTAGCTTTGATAAAAATCGAGGAAACTAATTTGCCTACTACTGGATTTGTTGATTTAGAAAGAATAAAGTTAGGGGAGAGAGTTTTTCTAATGGGTGTAATTTTTGAAAAAGGAAAAGTTCCTAAAAAAGAAGTAAATGAGGGAATTGTCAAAACTTTTGATGAAAATTCTATTCAAACCAACATCTTTGAAAAAAGTACTTTTTCGGGAAGCCCCTTATTTAATATCGAAGGCAATGCCTTGGGGTTAAATATAGTTGATAAAGAAGGAAAAGTCACAGCCATTCCCATTTCTAAAATCAAAGACTTCATCGGATTCTAATCTCAAACACTTTAATATAACAAACTTCTAATGTAAAAAAGGTCGAGAACTCTAAACTCGACCTTTTTTTTAGATAATTTTAGACAATGGAGGCACTAAATCCCTGGTATGAACCTGGAACGCCTTCAAGGGCCTTATGCGCCATTTCATTTCCGATCCTAAACTTTATCTCATAATTGTCTATCCTATCTCTTATTTTTTCGCTTTTGCCTTTCTTTAAAAAGAGCTTGTTTATTGCTTTGATATCCTTTCTCCAGCTCTTCACCTGCCTTCTTTTAAGGATAATTTCCTCTCCTTTATGTAAACTCTCTTTTTCAATATATAAGAACAGATTTTCAATTCTTAAGAGCGGGTCATTAACTTCTAAGGCATATTTTTCCATTTTCTTCCTCCTTCCTTAATTTTTGACAAATTAAAATTTATTTATAATCACTCCCAATATTAAATTTTTAATTTACGGATTTATTTGAAAAAGTTACATCGCTCTTGATTTAAAGATACCACAATAAATAAAAAAGTCAATTTTATAGGTGTGGATTCAATTTATCTCTATCGATTTACGAAATCAATAGATTGTATTACTCTAAGATTATTTTTTTTATTTTCTCTAGCTCCATTTCTTTTAACCAATTTTTAACGTTATCTTTATAATTTTCTGCTCCACCAAAAATTTTCAAAAGAAATTCTCTTTGGGTAACTGATGGAAAATTCTTTTTGCCGATATAATCTAAATGGCTAGACCAACGAAAAGAATTTAAAATTTCTACGGCTTTTTGGTAGTTTTGGATTTCCCCTTTTCTCCATTCTGGCATCGTTAAATCAAGAGGATTGAAATGGATGTAATAAGGTAAGTGTACAAAATGAAGTTCTGAATTTACTAAAACCAATTTATATCGTCCTTGGAATAAAGTTCCTGATCTTTTATATTTTTGATTAAAATAATTAGCATAACCCACTCCTATTTTTCTCATAAATTTTGTTAAACCACCTTCTTCTCTTTGTCTTAAAAGTAAATGAAAGTGATTTGGCATTAAACAAAAGGCTAAAATTTCAACAATCAGTTTTCTTGGTTTTTTAATATATTGATTTACGAAATCAATAGATTGGATTATAGTAAAATAAAAGGTTACAATATAAAAAATAACCAATAAATCTATGATTAAACTTAATATTAAAAACTTAACAAGAACTGTGTTTTTAGGAATGTTTTTGTTTGGAGTAATAACTGGTGCAAACGCCCAACAAACATTACCAAAAGGTGGAGATAGTTATGAGACTGCGGTTAAGCTGGAGCTAGGAAATTATCAAAGAGAGGCAATGGAAGAGAAAGAATACTTTTATGTAGATGTAAAGGCGGGTCAGGAAATCAATATCAAGTATACCTTCGGTGTTGGGACTGGCAGGGACGGATGGGGCATCCTGTTTTTATATGATGAAGATAGGACAAATTTAGTTGATAAGTGGGATGCGGTTAGCGAGAATGATTTGAAATCGATTACAATTTCTTGGCTGTCAAATTCAGAGAAAGATTCTTATAAATACTACATCAAGGCAGGATATGACTATGGTTATGATGTGAGTTCAGTCTCATTTGATATATCATTGACGGACCGCTACGATACCGGAAGTCAAACAGATGCCGGAAACACATTTGAAAAAGCAATGAGTATTACTGCAGGAAACTACACGGCTTACCTTTCTGGAAAAGAGGGCACAGACACCAAAGACTTTTATAAAGTAGGAATTAAAAAAGAAGAGAAGTTGACTATTAAAATAACTCCGCCAACTGAGGCAAAGCCCAGTTTGAAAATATATAATAGCGATAGAGTGGTAATTAAAGAAGAATATGCGCCAAATCCCGGAGCAATTATTCAAGCTTCTTTGACTACAAAAAAAAGTGAAGATCTGTTCGTTAAAGTTTCCTGTGATAGCTGGTGCAGTAAAAATTTAGTTAAATATGCTTTAAATATCGGAATACAGCCACCACCAGAAGTCGAAACACCGGTTGAGGAAGAAATAGCGCCGGACGGAACATCGTCAGAAGAAGTCCCACCAAAAGAAACACCATTTGAGCAATTGAGTGAGAATAAACAAGTAGAAAAAGAGATGCCGCTCGAAATAGAAGAAGGGTTACCCTTCACAGAGGAAATTGTTGCAGCCCAAGTTGTACCCACGAAGGGTCCAAATTGGACATTAATTTTGGCTATTATCGGTATAATTGCAGCAATAGGAGTAGTGATATACTTCCTTTTCAAAAGGTGCAAAAAGGGGTTAAAGTTAAATAGGATAACTATTTTCTTGTTTATCCTTTTAATAATATTTTTATTAATTGGTACCTGGTTATATTTTTATATATCTCAAAAAAATGATACCGCGATTTATGATAGATCATCCGAATTTGTTTATACTAAAATACTAAAAGTAATATCGCTTACTCCTGATCTTGTTTTGGTTGTTACAGAAAACCCAAAAGGACCGGCCGAATTAGGACCAACTGGAATATACAACTTTGATGCTGTTTTTGCTGCTACCGAGAACCCGGATGACACAGATTCGAGCCTTGAAGTAATTGTTACCGAAAAAGAATTAATTAAATTATATGATAAAAAGATACTTGGTTTTTATGTCCGCATAGGAGGATTACAAGGAGATGTTGAGAAAGCTAATGAGAGATATATATTTAAATTTAGAGGACTAAAATATCTCAAATTATTATTTGAGGAAGGGTATCTTGACAAAGTTGATGTGGGTTTTTTCTACCCAGATCTTTTCGTAACAGAAGAAGGAAGAACAAAAGCATTTATTTTTGCCCATACTTTTATTACCTTTAAGCACGAACTGACACATCACAGATTTGCGACCGACCCGCTTTACCAGCAGGAAGTTATAGGAAAATGGAGAAGATTAGAAAATGAAAACAAAAAGAAGATAATAATGGCCCTAATTAAGAGAGACTACTCTTTTGGGAGGGAAATAGATCTAAAAGAATGGAAAAAGTTAGACGAAGGTCAAAGAAATAAAAAAATAGAAGAGCTAATTAAGAAAGGTGAGAGACTATACGAGTTCATCGAAAAGGGTGAGAACCTACACGAGTTAATTCAAAAGAACAAGGAGATGGAAGAGGTAATCTTAAAGAATAGGTCACTAGTCATAGCCATTGATGAATGGATTGCACACTGCAACGAAGATAATAAGTATGATGCATTTGAGGGCGGTATAGATGTTATGCAGGATATTACACAGAAGGACGGGGTTTGGGATAAACATTGGTATAACCTTGTAGATAAAAACGGAAAAGAACTTTTTTATAATGATAGTAACGATGATGAAACATATAAAAAATATAGAGACAAACATCCTGAAAAATTTAGGACTACAGAAAAGCAGCCAAAGAGAGAAGAAGATATTCAGGAACCAGAAATTTTTAACGAATTAGATGCAAACAAGTATTATAGTATCCATGGTACTTGTCCTCCAGGATATGAGTTGGTTGAATATCCGGGTGAGCGTGATATTCCGGGCCCAACCTATGCGGAGGCAACAAGACGTCTAGAGGAAGCAGGAAAGAGACTCGAGGAAGCTCCAAAAAATGATCCAGAAGCCATAATAAGAGCCATAAAAGAACTTAACGAAGCTACATTACTTTATCATCATGGACGCAGATGTGAAAAACAAAAATGAATCAAATAAAAAATTATCAGGCACTTATGAAAAAGATTAAATTAAATTTAAAATTAAAAATCCTTATTGGGATTCTGATTGTGGGAATTATTTCAATTGTTGGGTGGTGGATTCGGGAAAAACTTGAAACTAAAACCGAGATTAAAAAGAAAGTAGAGGTTCCTCTTGAGAAATGCATTGAAGCCTCTTCTTTTGTGGATTATTATGAAAAAGCTGGAATTCCTTTTGAGCCCGAATGGATGAGTGGATTGATAAAGTCTGAGCCTATTCCAATAAAAATAAATTTCTCCGATATAGAGATCTATAATATCCCTCTTGAGAGGGCTGGCGGTGATTGGTTTACAGAGCCAATAATTAAATCTGATAACTTATATTGCGAATTAATAGATAAAAATATTGAGACACTTTTTGCTCCTATTCAAAAAAAAGAAGCAATAGATTATGTTATTTTTCGATTAGTAACTCTTGGCCAAAGCGGATACGCGGTTGAACGCACTACCATTTTGGATAAGAAAGATTATGAAAATGATTATGAAAATTATGAATGCGGTAAATCTATTTCTGATTTTGAAAAAAGAATTACTACTCTTCAGGAAACAAAAGGTGGCTTTTTGGTAAATTGGGTATATTATACTATCTTTGGCACAAGAGCTGGTTATTATGAGGAGAAAATAAAAGTTGGATATAATGCTAAAATAGAATTGTTTGAGGAAGCCAATGGATTCCTCAAGCCCTTTATTGATTGTGGCGAAGGCGCCATATTTTAAATTAAGAAGAACTACAGGCTTGTCATTTGAGAATAGATAGCATTCAAGTTCACCTGCGAGTTCACCTGAAGTATCATACAATTAAAGCAAAAAAAGCCCATCGCTGGGCTGTCTTTATTTTCCTGTTATGAGTCATAATTGAGCGTTAAAATAACGCTTAGTTTTTACTAATTACTGAAATTTAATTGTATTTATAGCTCTAAATCAAGAATCTTCTTTCTAAGGGGTCGTTTGAATATGCCTTTACAAAGATGATTTATAATTTCAATAATTGCGGAAAGTCCTCTCTTTATTACTTTTTCATATTCAGTAATATCTGTTTGATCTTCATCCTGCCGTGGGTGCGTGATTTTATCCCGAAATCTCTTGAGTTCTAGGAAATGGGGCCAAGAAGGATTACGCTCAAAATCGAAATCGGGGACAAATTTACAGATTAAGAATCTTAACTTATCTTCAAGTTTATGATACTCCATTTGCTCAACAATTTGGAATCTCCCTTGTAAAATATCCAACTTCTTATCAGTTAAAAAAGCTATTTCATAGAGCTGAAAGATTTTACCTTGAGCAAGCGTGTCGCCAACATAATTAATGAACGCTTCAATCGCGCTCATTGCACAAAATATTGATACTCTATAGCATCGTTTTGCTTCTCGTTCTCTCCCCGCTTTAAATGCTTCTTTGGCAAAGTAATTTGAATCCTCAAGATAATCTTCAAACATGTTATATTCTCTCTAGGGCTTTATCTGCTTCAAGTTTAATCTTTTTGGCTTCGTAGGATTTAATCGCAGCATTAGTCAATTTGAGAGTAATTTTATGTTGTTTTGCTTTGGTTGCTTGTAGGAAGAATACCTCAATCATTCTTCCCAACTCCACATTATTAATACGCGACCCAAGACCACGATAAGTGTCGGGATCTACACCTTTTAATCTTGAACTCAGTAAAGCTTTTGCATTCAGTGGATCTTCTGGAGGAGACACTTTTGCAAGTGCGTAGTGGTGAGCTAATGCTTTTGGATTTCTCTGAAGGAACCCGCTAGCATACGCCCAGCTTGCTGCTACGCATGGATGTGTTGCTTTATTTGCAAATTCTATATATCTATCCGTGGTTCTTCCAAATACTCTTTGCCTTTGTAATTTATGAAGTCGAGCAAATTCTTGCCCCATTATTTTTAAAGCTTTGTCTGACCACTGAATTTTTTCGCGTAATTTTTTATAATACTCATCTAACCCAGGACCTGAAAAACAAACTATAGGAAGGTGAAAAGTATCTTTTTTTGCACCTTTTCCTAAGAAAAAATTAATCAATAAAGTTCTTGCTATGCGCACAGTAGGGATTCCTTTAGGACTTCTTTTATCCGCGAAATTCTGACCTTTTTCAAGTATCCCTGTAGCTTGGCACCAATCTCTTAGATCAGTACCTAAGAGATCTTCGTTCATTCTGTCTAATAAATCATTAGATATAGCAATTGAGGTATTATTTGCCATTGCAATATTAACCTTTTGTTCTATTGACAAATCGAAATAGATTCTAGCCCCATGAAAAGCTGAAACGTCTTTTTTTATCGCCTTCCTAATGGCAATAATTCTATGTTGCCCGCCAAAGACTTTTAGTGGTTTTTGGGGCCTGTAAGAAAGGTCATATTCCATTACTAAATCTTCGAAACTCCTTCCCTTTAGCGCATCGTCTTCCATCAATCGATACGCATAGTTGTCAGTATAAATTCCACGGTTAAGTTTGTAGTCCTCACTTTCCGTAGGGTCAAGTACGGCGTCTAAATCGGTTCTCGATGCAAGAACACTTGAATCAAGGTGACAACTTATGTAATAGGCTCCACTTCTTTTATCAAGCATAAGTAAACTTTTCGTTCCACTATTTTTCTCAAAAGTTTGAAAAACTTTGAAGAACTTTTGAATTTTTCCAATTACCTTGGCGTCAGGAGTAAACCCTTTTGGAACAACAAGAAGCTCTTTAACATTATTGTTTTCACTGTATCTTTTTTTAATTTTTGGTTTAGTCATTATATCTAACAAATCTTATGTAATTTTTTAAGGTTTACTTTAAAATAAACCTTTTATTTTACTCCATCACAATTATTTTACCTTATCACAAACAAAAAATAGAACAACAATCTTCTGGTAGAAAATCAGAATTCTGGAAGACTATCTAAACATATAAACTTTCATTTTCAACTCAAACCCTAGATAACTTGTGAGAAGGCTTTTTAGGACCAAGATGGGTAGTTATAAAAACACTAAATGTTTTATGGTTATAGTCCATTCGTGGGTAGAAAAAAGAATCAGATCCTTAATGTTGGTTCATTTTTATATTTCATTCTATCAAAAAATCGCCACTTTGGCGATTTTTCCATTAAACCCTCACTTCTAATTCAAACTTAAATGTTGTATTGCGTCCATAATCATAAAATGATATGAGCTCTTTAAACCTTCACCTCTAATTCAAACCTCATATAATTAGTAGACCATTGTACATGGTCTTTCTAAACCATGCCAACCAAACAGATTTAAACAACGCCCAGTCTCAGAGGTTGTTTTGACTCTCTTTTTTATTTTTGGTATAGTTTTCTTATTACTAATTATGGACAAATTTTTTTTAATTCAACTTACTACTAATCTTTATTACCTGACTTTGCTTTTTCCCAAAAAAGAGCCCTTGAGGTATAAAATAAGAGAATTGGCCGATGACATTTTAGCCGCCCTAATTTCATCTCCCCATCAACATAAATGTGACGAAGCAAGGCCTCGTCACATTAACACTGGCGCTGATATTATACAAGAATTGGAAATTCTTGATAGCTTCTTTGAGGTGGCAAAAGCCCAAAACTGGGTAAGTCCGGCTGAAACCTTGAAATTACAGCAAGAATATAGTAAGCTAAAAGAGAATTTGAAAACGCAGGTTAATTTTAATAGAAGTTTAGTACCAGCGACCCAAGTTAGAAACGTAACGAAGCAAGGCCTCGTTAAATTAAGTCCTCGGAGTGAAGGGGATTGCGAGAGGAGCCCCAAAGCTATTTTTGCTGAAAGGAGAGTAGTCAAAGAGGATAAATCCTCTTCTTCACCCTTCGCTGCGGCTCGGCTAAATGAACGCCAGAAAAAAATCTTGGGAATTTTAAAAGAAAGAGAAAAAGCCCAGGTTTGGGAAATTAAGAAAATTTTTCCCGAAGTGACCAAAAGAACTCTCCGAAGAGATTTTGAACAATTGCTAAAACAAGGATTTATTGAAAGAATAGGAGAAAAGAATGACACTTTTTACCAAGTTAAATCCAATTTTGACTAAATAAAGGTAGGACATTATATTATAGGTAGGACATATGTCCTACCCTTACAGTTGTTAGAGACCGGGTCTCTATCTATCTTATGGCTAATCAACGGAAAATTTTCAGCAGTATTTATGACAAATATGTAAATAAGATTTACCGTTTTATTTTTATTAAGGTTAGTTCTCAGGAAATAGCCGAGGATTTATGTTCAGAGACTTTTTTACGGGGTTGGCAGGTTTTTAAAGAAAGGAGAGACATTGAAAATCCGCCGGCCTTTTTATATCAAATTGCCCGCAATTTGGTTATTGACCATTATCGGGAAAAGGGTAAAGCCAAAATTGTTTCAGCTGAATATTGGGAAGTCACTGATCCTCACCAGAATTTAGAAGAAAAATCTCTGTTGGGGTCCGACATCGATAATATCAGAATAGTTTTGGCTAGCCTCCGAGAAGAATATCAGGACGTGATTATTTGGCATTACTTGGATGGGTTAACTTTTTCTGAAATGGGTCGGATATTAAACAAATCAGAGAATGCAGTGAGAGTCCAAACCCATCGTGCCTTGAAAGAACTTAGAAAAAAACTTATTCGTGAGAGCTAAAATCCAATTTCAAACAGATATAATAAAAAGATACGAAAATGGTGAAAGTTTGTATCAAATAGCAGAAGATGAAAGGTGTAACTACTCTACCGTACTTAGAGAATTAAGAAGAAAAGGAGTAAACGTATCCCGGAGGTATTGGACAAAAAAGGAAATAGAAAAGCTTAAAAAACTTTATCCTATTAGTTCTCCGGAAGAACTCCTAAAAGAGTTCCTTAATAGGACAGAAAAAACAATTCGGGCCATAGCTTCCAAATTCAAAGTAAGAAAAAGAGAATGTAAGATTTGTGAAATTTGCGGAAAAAAATTTACTATAAAACACCGGCGTAATCGCAAATATAAAACAATTTGTCGACTATGTGCAATAAAAAAATGGGGGGAAGAGCACCCAGAAAATCGTAAGAAAAGCCGAAAAAAATGGGGACAGAAAAACCCAGAATATAAAAAAGAATATAGGAAAGAACATATAAAACAAATAAGAAAGTATATGAATGCCTATGCGAAACAACAAAGAGAGAAGGATCCTAAATTTCGTCTAGACCAAAATATGAGAAAACTTATTTGCCAATCTTTAAAAGGTAAAAAAGCGGGCAGGAGATGGGAAAAGTTGGTTAGTTATAATCTTAAGGAGCTAATGGAACACTTGGAAAATCAGTTTGATGAAAAAATGAATTGGGACAACTATGGAAGTTATTGGCATGTTGATCATATTAGGCCAAGAAGTTTATTTAAATATACTTGCCCAGAAGACTCAGAATTTAAAAAATGCTGGGCTTTAGAAAATTTGCAGCCATTAGAAAAAACTGCGAACTTAAGAAAAAGTAATAAAATATTGCAGAATTCCAGGATAATAGTGTAATAGGAAGTCAAATCCTGCGTCATAATATAAAGGACAACTAAAGGTATTTTAAAATGACTGAAGCTGAACTCATTAAAAAAATTCAAGAACTCAAGCAGATTCAACCCAGAAAAGACTGGGTTTTGTTTACTAAAAGCCAGATTTTAGGAGAAGAACCAAAAATGGACGTGTCCCTATTTTCGTTGGTTGGCAAAATTTTCCCGATGGCGCAAATTTTCTCACCATTTCGTTTCCTTAATTTTAAAAATTTAAAACCAGTTTTAGTTACCTTAGCTTCTCTATTTATTTTAATATCCGGGGCTTTTATTTTTGCCCAAAATTCTCTACCCGGCGATTTACTTTTTCCAGTAAAGAAAATTACTGAAAGGAGCCAGTCAGTTTTTGTCTCTGAGGACAACGTAATAAAATTTGAGTTGGATATTGCAGAGAAACGATTAGACGACCTTGCTAAGGTTGCCGAGAAGAACTCAGTGAAGAATTTAGCGCCGGCAATTAACGAATATAAAGAAAGCGTGTCTGATGTGGCAAAGAGTTTGGCAGTAGAAAATAATAAAGAGGTTGTAAAAGAGATAGTTAGTGGAGTGAAAAAATTAGAAGAGAAAGAGCAGCAAGTGAGAACGCTGGGAGCAGTAATAGGAGAAAATGAGGAGTTAGACAAAGCCGTTGCTCAAAAAATGGTAGAAACCTTGGAGATCCTTATTAAGGATTTAGAAGGGAGGTCTTTAACAGAAGACCAGCAAGAGGATTTTGCTAAAGCCAAAGAATATTTTGAAGCCGGTGATTATAACCAGGCGCTTATAGAACTTCTGAATTTTGGTCAGGAAAGGGAGGATTAATTTTGCTCAAAATCAATAGATTGAAAATTGGAACGTCGCGAAACTCGTGACTATTACGTAAGGTCGCGAGACACCAAGCACATAACAAAGATTATGTGCTCGGATAAATGGTCGGCGCGACAGAAATAAATTATTAATTAATAATTCAGAAAATAAATGAAAAAATTAATGAAAAAGATTGTAGTAAGTATAGTGGGTTTATCAATGGTACTGATGATGGGGGGAATTGCTCAAGGCGCAACAGTTGAAGAGCTTGAAGATCAAATTGCTGACCTGTTAGCTGAAATAGAAGACTTGCAAGCTCAAGTAGCTGGGCTTACGGGAGAAGGTGTGGGCGTTTCTTGCACTTTTACTCGTAATCTTTACCCAGGAATGAGTGGCGCCGATGTCAAATGCTTGCAGGAATACTTAAATGACGCTGGCTACGCTGTAGCTGCTTCAGGTGCTGGCTCTCCTGGTAATGAGACCGAATATTTTGGTCCTCTTACCCAGGCTGCAGTTGGAGCATGGCAAGACGCTAACGGCGTTGTCTATGGAGCATATAAAGGTTATTTTGGTCCTCTTTCCCAGACTAAATACGACGCGTTAGCTGCCGCAGCTCCTGCTGAAGAGGAAGAGGAAGAAGAGGAAGCCGTCCTTGAAGGTGGCGCAGGTTCAATTACCGACGCCGACTTTATCTCTTCTCTCAACAACGAGGAGGTTGGCGAGGGCGCAGAGGATATAGAAGTCGCCGGTCTTGAGATCGAAGCAGATGAAGGTTCGGACATCGAACTTACGGCAGTGCGTCTTGTCTTTGTAAAGGAAAGCACGGGTGAGGATTCATCCGATGACTTCGAGGACTACGCCGAGGATGTCTCTCTCTGGTTTGACGGAGAGGAAGTTGCTCGCGTTGACGGAGATAAATTCGACGACGACAATGACTACTCGCGAACGATCACTCTTGCCTCCGGTGCGGTTATTAGAGCGGACGAGACCGAAGAGCTTGTGGTAGCTGTTTCGGGAATCGGTAACCTTGACTCTAATGATGCAGGGGAAGAGTGGACCGTTGAGTTTAATAGCATCCGCTTCCGTGACGCGCAAGATGCAGTCATCACGGATGCTAACACGGGCGACATTGATGAGGCTACGCGCGAGTTCTCCTTTGAAGTTTTTGCTACTGCAGCAGACATTGATTTGAAGATTCGCGCTGACGATGATGAAGTCAACGACGCTCACGTGATCAACGTTGATGACGACAATGACACTGATGATGTTGAGGTTCTCTCATTCACCATTGAGATTGAGGGAGATTCCGATGTAGAGCTTAAGAAGCTTCCAGTAGAGTTTGATAGTGTTAATACTACCGCAACTACATACATCGATGACATGGTATCCAGCGTCCAGCTTTTGATGGATGGTGACGAGATCGGTAGCGAAAACCTCGCTGCTGACGATGATGACAACCAAACCGTTACCTTCGAGGATCTTGACGTCGTGCTTGAGGCTGGCGAGACATACGATTTCCTCGTAACCGCTAACTTCAACGCGCTTGACGGAAGCGACCTTGTTGCCGGTGACACGTTCGCAGCAAATATTGGCTCAACAGAACGAGGCAACATTGATGCGGAAGACGAGTCCGGAGAGGATCTTGGGACGGGCGACATGAGCGGTACAGTAACCGGTGGAGCCCACGCGATTTATGACATCAGCTTCACCTTCGAGTTGGAGAGCATATCATCCTCAATCACTACAGCGCGCGACCCAGGCACCAGTTGTTCAGCTGATACTGCTACCTATGCCATTAAGTTTGAATTAACTGCTTTTGATGGTGATATAAGTATTGACAGAAGCAGTCAAGAAGATGACACTGATGCGGCTGGCCAAGGTGTTGAGTATGTTGTTACCAATACTACTTCAAGCTCAGCAACCAGCTCATTGACTTCAACTGCAGGTGATAACCCAGATGTTAGTGGTGCGGCATGGCTTCTTGAAGAAGGTGTGCCTGAAGAGTTCACCCTTAGTGTGGCAGTTACACCGAATGCTAATCACTTCGCGAAGGTTTACCTTGAATCAATCAACTGGGATTATGATACAGATCAGACCGCAACCTTGTTCTACACAGCAGGACTTGGCGAAGAAAAAACATCAACAGATGAGTGTTACTTGAGTGTCACCCCCTAACCTGATCTGAAGTTTCCGGATAATTCGTGATCTTTTTGTCTTTCCTTGTGAGGCCTGAAAAGCCGCTCCTCGACGGAGCGGTTTTCAGTTACGCTGATATAGACGCCGATCTAGACGCTGAAATTACGCTGAATATTTGTGAAATTTCCAAAAGACATTTATAATAGTATAATATGGTTAAGAAAAAAGTTTCTGATTTCTTGTACGAAAAGGAGTCATACGAAATCTGAGGAGCATGCTTTGGTGTTTATAAAACATTTGGCGGAGCATTTAAGGAAAAAGCAATAGATCGAGCCTTAACAAAGGCTTTGGAAAAACGGGGATTAAAAGTGGAAGAGCAGAAGCGTATTGATATTTATTTTGAAAACGAGAAGGTAGGTACTTATGTCCCAGATAAAATTATTAATGAATGTATTCTTTCAGAAATTAAAGTAAAATCTTTTTTGACTAAGCAAGATATAGACCAGTTTTGGAAATATCTAAGAGGTTCAGAATATAAACTTGGTTTTTTAATAAACTTTGGCTCAAATAAATTGACAATAAAAAGGGTCGTATATGATACTGCTAGAAGAAATTATCAGCGTTAATTCAGCGTATTCATCAGCGTAACTTCAGCGTCATATGTCTCAAAAAGTCAAACTTACAACAATCTTTCTTGGAATAACACTCTTGGCAGTTCCATTGGCAGTCAGCGCTGTTTCCTTGAGTCAGCAAAGCAATTTTTTTGTAGATTCCTCTTATGATTTGTATGGCAGAAAAGAAATTTCAGCTACTTTAGAAAAAATCACCAATCAAGTTTATTTTTATGTTGATACAACTTGGTGGGATAAGTTAGATTATTCAAAAAAAATGGAAATTGGTAAAAAACTTTATGATTTGAGCGATGAATTTGAAAGAAAAATTTATCCAATCTTAACTTCTACTTTTGGTTCAGAATGGAAGCCCGGAATTGACAAAGACGAGAGAATAACGATCTTGATTCATCCGATGAAAAAAGAAGCCGGCGGTTATTTTAATTCCGGCGATGTCTATTTCAAACTTCAATATCCGAGGTCAAATCAAAGAGAAATGGTTTATTTAAATAGCCAGCATATTGATAAACCTGAAGCAAAAAGTTTGCTTGCTCACGAATTTACCCATTTAATCACGGTCAACCAGAAAGATTTATTAAGAAATGTGACCGAGGAGGTCTGGCTGAATGAAGCCCGGGCAGAATATGCTCCGACTTTACTGGGTTATGACGATATTTACAAGGGAAGCAATCTTGAGAGAAGGGTCAAAGCTTTTCTGGAAAAACCAAATGATTCTTTAACCGAGTGGCGGAACGAGAAAGAAGACTATGGCGCAATAAATTTATTTACTCAGTATCTGGTTGACTATTACGGAAAGAAGATTTTAGTTGATTCTCTGCAATCTTCAAAAGTAGGAATTCCTTCAATAAATGAGGCCCTGACAAAAAATGGTTTCAAAGAAGATTTTTCCCAGATCTTCACTGACTGGACAATTTCTGTTTTAGTTAATGATTGTAATTTAGGAGAAAAATACTGCTATAAAAATGAAAATTTAAAAAACCTCAAAATAGTTCCTGAAAGTAGTTTTCTTTCAACAGCAATAGAAAGCAGTTTATCCGTTTACAGCCGAATAAAGGATTGGTCGGCAAGATGGCAAAGGCTTTTTGGGGGAAAAGGAGGGTTGACTTTTAAATTCAGCGGCAGAGAAGGGGTGAAATTCAAAGTTCCTTATGTGTTGTGCGATTATGCGAATAATTGCTCTGTGAAGTTTTTTAATTTAGACGAACAGCAAAAAGGAGAAGTTATTATTCCGGAATTCACTTCAAAATATTCTTCTTTAACTTTAATTCCTTCTGTTCAAAATAAATTATCTGGTTTTACCGACAATGAGCCAACTTATCTTTTTTCTTGGGACGTTAGGATAAAAGAGGTATCAAGAGATGACCCAGAATTAGTTAAAAAACTTTTAGCTCAAATTGCGAGCCTAAAAGCAGAAATTGCCAGGCTTCAAGCTCAAATTAATACTATTTTAGGAAAGGAACAAACTCAGGTCTCTTGTTTGAGGTTTGAAAGCAATCTTTATTATGGAATGAGAGATAATTCCGAGGTAGGTTGTTTACAGGAATTTTTAAAAAATCAGGGGCAGGAAATTTATCCTGAAGGATTGGTCACTGGAAACTTTCTTATTTTGACTAAGACTGCTGTAATTCGCTTTCAGGAAAAATATAATTCAGAAATATTAAAACCCCTCGGTTTAGAGAGGGGAACAGGCTATGTGGGCCCAGCAACAAGAATAAAAATCAATCACCTCCTCGGCTTTTAATTTAAAATTAAGTTATTGTTCCAAGCTTCTCAAAAATTCATCTACCACTGGTTTAGCTTTAGGGTCCAACTCCAACGCTTTTAAAGCTACTTCTCTTGCTTTTCCTTTATCTCCCAATTCTTTATAAATAACAGCCAAAGAAGCATAAAGTTGGGCTTTTTTAGTTTTATCAGAGGTAATTGAAATTAATCTTGGATAAGTTTCAGCTAAACCTTGGTAGTTTTTAATTCTCATATACATATTAAGTAGTTGTGATAGAGCTTCTTTTGATTCCGTGTTGTAATCTTTTTCTTGAGCAAGGGCTATAAAATAATTAAATTCTTCAGAATTTTCTAAATAAGCTTGGATTAATGCCATTAGCCAATAACATTCTCCAGAATTTGGATTTAAATTAATACATTGTTGGGCTTTTTCTTTTGCTTTCTGGTATTCGCCGGTTATTAAATTAGTTTTTGACCACTCAGTAAAAATTTCCTGGTGTTTTGGACTTAATAAGTGAGCTTTCTCAAAGTAATAATTTGCCTCATTTTTTAGCTTCTCTATTTCTTCTGTGATAATGTTATCATTAAGTTCAAGTTTTTTTTCCATTAAGACATTAGTGTATTCAGCGAGCAAAAGCCAATTTCGAGTATAATAAGGATGAATCTCTATATTTTTTTTAAGAAGTTGAATTGCTTTTTTAGCAAACTCCTCAGCTGATTTTGATTTTTCGTCAGTACAAGTTTGAATAATACCTGCACATTTTAGTCGTAAATAATTGTCTATGATACTATGGGAAGAAGAGATATTTTCTATTATTTTTAAAGATTTTTCACACTTTTCGTTTTTCGAAAAATAAATAGCTAAATTTAAATCTTTGTTAATTTGAAAAGGCTTTAGATTAAAAGACCAAATAAACCAGATTAAACAAATCAAAAGGACAAATATTATTGTTTTTTTATATTTATATAATCTATTAATAACAGCTTTCTCTATTTTTTTATTATTATTTAGAGAATCGACTTCCATTCGCAAATTAGCATTAGATATCAGATGCAAAGAATAGCTGATTAGAAGAAAGGAGATGAGATAAGAAGAAAAAGTATCAAAACTAGAAAGATTGGCTATTAAATAACCGACGAAAGTTGCCTGAATTCCATGACAAATTACAGCTGTTTCTGGTCGCTTTCTTTTTACTTTCTGGAGCTGCCAAAACAGAGTTCCAAAAAGCGAAAGATAAATTATTAGAGCCGGGATACCAGCTGCAATCGGGATATCAAAAATAAAATTATGAGCTCTATCCCACCATTCTACTCCTCTTAGAAGCAGGGAAGTATCATAATACTTGTCAAAAGCAATCATAAAATTCTCTGGTCCATAACCTAAAACTGGTCTGGCTTTAAGAGCTTCCCATGAAACTTTCCAGCTGGAAATTCGGGGGTCTCCAAGAGCGGTTTTAATTGAAAGCCGGCTTATAGTCCCTCTGATAAGTTTATTTTCCTGAATAACTTGAGGAAGTTGGGACTGGGTATTAATATAATAAATTCCGCAAATTCCTAAAATTAAAAGAATCCCGGTAAAAACTTTAACCAAAAGCAATCTCTTTGGATAAAAAAATAAAAACCAAAGAAAACCAACAACTAATCCAATATAAACAGCTCTGGTTTTAGCTAAAAAAATAATAATAAAAAGAAACAGTAAAAAAGAAGAGAAATAAAAAATCTTTCTTTTAAAATTCTTCTTTTGAATTCCGAAAGAGAGAGTTAAAAAACTCAAAAGCAAAAGATAAATCGCCAACATTATTGGATTGCCGAAGGTGGAAAAGGGGCGGCCTTCATAAGTAATAAGGATATCTTTAAACAAACCCTGCCATTGAAAAACAGCGAAAATTGAAACAAAAATTCCAATCAAAATGGCGAAATTCCAGATTTTCTGCCAATCTAATTTTCGTAAAACTAAAAAAGATAAGACAGCAAAAATAATATAGAAAGAAAAATTTACAAAGCCGCCGGAACGATAAGGATTTCCCCAGAGGCTAAAGTGAGGGTCTAAAGAAAAAATTGTTGCCAAAAGGTAAATTCCGAATAAGGCAACCAAAAGCCAGAAGGCCAGAGATACTGATTTTATTTTGTTTTTGATATTAAAGATATCAACTTTTTTATAGAGAATCTGCCCCAAAAACAAGAAAACTAAAATAGAAAGGATAATGCGAAAAACTATGGTTTTGCCCCAGCCAATAGGCGTAAACCAAGGGGGCAAATTCAAAAGCGGCAAAGACAAAATCAAAAAAAAGCCAATTAAATAGAACCAACGGAATCTATTTTGAGGTAAGATTATCTGCTTGTCTTTCATATTATTTTATGATACAAAGAAAATATAAAAACCACAAATGAAAATGGGAAATAAAAAGAAAAAAATTATTGTAGCAGTAAGTGGGGGATTTGATCCACTCCATGCCGGCCATATCAAATTATTTAAAGCAGCTAAAAAACTCGGGGATAAGTTGATAGTAATTTTAAATAATGATAATTGGTTAAAGAAAAAGAAGGGTTTTGTATTTATCCCTCAAAATGAAAGAAAGGAGATTATTAAATCATTAAAATGGGTTGATAGAGTTATTATCGCTGGGCACGGTCCCGACCCAAAAGATCTGAGCGTGGGGGCTGAGCTTAAAAAATTGAGGCCGAACATTTTTGCCAACGGCGGGGATAGAACCAAAAAAAATATTCCCGAAGTAGCAATATGTAAAACAATTAACTGTAAGATGGTTTTTAATGTGGGGAAGGGCGGAAAAATTCAATCAAGTTCCTGGTTATTAAAAAAATTCTTAAAGGCAAAAAATATTTCCCGGGAGTCATAAATTACTATAGGGCTAAATTTTTAACCTAATTTTGATACTAATTGACCCCTCTTGACACCATTTTCTAAGAGGGGTTATTATTAATAATAGATATATGCCAAAAGAAATTAAACCAAATCAGGTTTATACAACTAAAGAAGCGCAGGATTTTCTAAAAATAAGCACCAGCACTACCAAGAGATTATTAAAGAAAGGAATAATTAAAGCCTATAAAGTGGGAGGCAGATACCGAATTTGGGGAAGCGAAATCTTAAAATTGGTTTCCCCAGAAGTTGAGTCAGGGGTTTATAAGGTTTATAAACGCCTTAGAGAAAAAACCAAAAAAACCATTGAAAAATGGTGATTTTTTAATAAAAAGTAATTATGAAAATTAGAAATTTCACTGATGTTAAGTCATTATTTTTTGATAATAAAACCCTTAAACAAACGATTTTTAAAAATATTAGTTGGCTAATAGTAGCTGAAGTAATTTCAAAAGGAATTGGATTTTTAGTAGTTGTTTGGTTGGCTCGTCATTTTGGTCCAACAATTTATGGTCAATGGGCATTTGCTTTGAGTTTTGTGGCTATTTTCGCTGTATTGGCTGATTTTGGATTTTCAACTTTAACTGTAAGAGAAATTGCCAGAGATAAATTTAAAAGTGCAAAGTATATTGACAATATAATAGGAATGAAATTAATTTTGGGACTGGTTACTCTTGGCTTGATTGCTTTTGTTATCCAATTTTTAGGAAAAGAACCGGAAATCGTAAAATTAGTCTATTTTTTAGGAATTTATGTAGTTTTAAATACTTTTGCTACCTTTTTTCACTCAATTTTTAGAGCAAATGAAAAAATGGAATATGAGGCGGCCTCTCGAGTTATTCAGAGTGTAAGTTTATTGGGATTGGTAGCCTTTTTTATTCTTAATAAAGGCTCTATTTTAACTATAAGTTATGCCTATCTCAGCGCTGTTTTAATTGGAATAATTTTTACTTTAATTTTTATCAGGTGCTATTTTTCAAAGTTCTTTTTAAAAATTAATTTTGAAATATGTCAGGAAATTTTTAAAGAAGCCTGGCCAATCGGTTTAGTTGCTTTAGCCACTACTATTTGTTATTCTTTAGGTTCGGTATTACTTGGCCTTATGAGATCAGATATAGAAGTGGGTTGGTATAATGCTGCTTCTCGAATAATATTCGCCATTATTCCCTTCTCGAGTATCTTCTTTTTTAGCTTTTTTCCTCAAATGAGTCGAGCTTTCAAAGAAAGCTACGATAATTTAAAGAATGTCGTTGAAAAATATGCTCTTTTAATGTTCGGAGTAGGATTACCTCTGGGAATTGGCGGCTTTATAGTCGCTCCAGAGTTAATAAAATTTTTATATGGACAGCCATATCTTGAAACCACATTGCCTTTCCAGATATTAGTTTGGAATTTGACAATAATTTTTATGATCACTCTCTATGGAAATTCTTTATGGGCCCTTGATAAACAAAAAGATTTTTTAAAAGCAGTTTTAATCGGAGCAACATTCAACATTGCTGCAAATTTAGTTTTAATACCAAAATATGGCATAATTGGAGCGGCAATTGCTGCCCTTTTAACAGAAATTGTAATATTTATAAAAGTATCTATTGAATTTAATAAAACAATCAAAATAAATTTGAAAAATATTCTTTTACCTACTGGTGTTTCTTCCATTTCTATGGCCTTAGTTTTAATCGGAGTAAAAGAAATAGGAATTATGAATCCAATTTTATTAATTCTATGTGGTGGAATAATTTATATTTTAATACTTTATTTCTATATAAGAAAAAATCTTGGAACGATGATAAAAATTTAAATTAAATAAACAAGTTCTATGGATCAACAACCTTTCACATTTATTAAACGTATCCGCGAGTTGCGCAAAATATCAGGAGGTTCTCTTAATTGCGGTTGGATGTGTGATGAAATTGTATTTTTATTATATAGTTTAGTAAAAGTATATAAACCAGAGCTGGTAATCCAAACAGGGCATTTATGGGGTAAATCTATTTGTATTGTGTTAGATGCTTTAACAAATGGATTTCTAATGGGTGATTATTCGATTGAAGACCGAGAACAAAACGGCGATCTTAAATTCTTAGAGTTTCTTAAAAAAAATAAACCCGCCCCCCCCAAAAAAAATGTAAGGTGATGAGTATCGATCCGGATCCCTCTGGGGTCCCACATATTGAAGAAAGTATTAGATATCTTATTTCTCATTATGATAACTTCGAATTTAAGAAGATGAAAAGTTCAGAATTTTTTGACAAATATAGAAATCAACTATCTGTCGACTTCAAAGGAAAAAGAGTATTGGGTATTATCGATGGCGACCATTCAGCATATGGGTGCATTCGAGACCTTTACGATTTCTATAGTATTGGAGCGGGCTTAATACTCGTAGATGATACTGTTTGGTTACCTCATATTGGTAGAATAGCTCGATTATTTGCGAAACGGAAAGGATATGAATTTTTTGATTTCTCGCTTTATAACGGTATGGGTATATTGTATAAAAAACCTACCATTACTATCGGCACTTCTTCTGTATTTGACAAAATAATTTATTGGTTATGGTTTTTTGGGAACAATACAAATTTTCTCCACACTACTGTCAAATTTGTCCGTAAAGTAAAATCAATTATCAAAAAGTATTTTTAAAAACTTATTATGATAAGTAAATCAAATAAAATTTGTCTGGTAACAACAACTATTAGTAAAGGCGATTTTCTTGATTATTATTTAGAGAAATTTATGTGGGCGAATGTGCCTTAAGTAAAATATTATGAAGATCATAAAACGTCTTACATATAGCCGAAAATTTAGAAGATTAGCTCGATTCCTTCATCTTAGCAATATTCTCAGGAAATTATATTACTATTTCTTGCATCCACCAGATGGGATACTTACATTAGAAGTCAGTGGGATAACTGCTCAATTCTATATTCGGACACCTGGGGAATTAAGGGTGCTAGAATCAATGGGAGGAGAACAGCATATTTTAAAGCTATTAATTCCTAGACTCCGCCCAGGAGATGTCGTCTACGATATTGGAGGATATGTTGGTCTCTATACTATTCTTCTAGCAAAAGTAGTAGGGCAAAAAGGTCAGGTGATTGCTTTTGAACCCCAGAGTCAAAATTTTGAGCATCTTTTAGATAACTTAAAGTTGAACCGTTTAACAAACGTTCGGGTTTTTCAAAAAGCCTTAGGCGATCGAGAAGAAAAAAGAAAGCTTTACTTAGGTGAGGGTACTTGGACTGCTAGTTTAGTTCGACCATTCAAAACAGAGACAGATTACACATTGGTAGAGCTTGTGAAAGGGGACCAATTCGTAAAGGCTGAGAATTTGTCTATACCAAAGGCGGTGAAGATTGATGTCGGGGGATACGAATATAATATGATTAAGGGGTTGCGTCGTACCCTAGCGCATCCCGCTTGTGAAATAGTATGCTGTGAGGTTCACCCCCCCCCTGTTACCAGCCGGAATTGCTTCTGATGCGATTCCCGGTTTGTTAAAATCATTCGGCTTTAAACGGGTCGAAATTTATCCTCGTGAGAGCGAGCACCATATAGTTGCTTATAAAACAGCTCTAACTAAAGAATTAAGAAATTCATCGAATTAACAAAGAGAGAGGATTAAAATGAAACCAAAAAATAATCTATGAAACAATGTTTAGTGCTCACAACCATTAATATACCTTATTTACTCCGCGATTATGCGAAAAATTTTGTAAAATATAAACACCAAAAAGACGTTGAAATATTGGTTATTGGAGATATTAAGACACCGGCTAAAGTTAATTCTTTAATAGATGAGGTCAGGAGTTTGGGAGTATCGGCACACTATATTAATATTTCCACTCAAAAGAATTGGTTGAGTAAATTTCCTACCTTAGATAATATTATTCCTTATAACTCAGATAATCGGCGCAATATTGGCTACTTGATGGCAGTTGAGCGAGGAGCTGGCATTATCGTTATCATTGATGATGATAACTTCGTGGATCCAAAGCAAGATTTCTTTAAGGATCATTCGATAGTTGGTCAAGTTGTCGAATTTGATGCAGTTAGTTCCGAAAGTGGCTGGTTTAATGTTTGCTCAATGTTAAAAGTAAAGCCAGATCGGGTTATTTTTCCTCGTGGTTTTCCTTATTCTAAGCGATGGAAAGGTGGAGATATTAGACAGCGGAGAACCCGCGGACGCGTAGTTATTAATGAAGGACTTTGGTTCAATGACCCGGACATTGATTCAATTACAAGGTTGACAGAAGATGTAAAGGTAACAGGGATTATTAAAGATCGGTTGGTGCTGGATCAAGGTACTTTTGCTCCAATTAATACCCAAAATACTGCATTCCACCGGGATATCTTACCATGTGCCTATTTTTTACTTATGGGTAAAAACATACGAGGCCTGAAGATTGACCGCTACGGCGATATTTGGTTTGGATTGTTCGCTAAAAAAATTATTGACCATTTGAATGACTACGTAAGTTTTGGAAAACCCTTTTCAATTCACCGGCGTAATCAACATAATCTTTTTAAAGATCTCCAGCAAGAACTTTGGGCAATAATCTTAACTGATACCTTGGTTGAATTCTTAGAATCTATAAACCTTAAAAGCTCCACTTATAACGACTGTTATCATGAGTTAGCTGATCAACTCGAGAAGTTTGCTTCAAATAACAAGAATTTGGATAAAGAAGTCCAGTCCTACTTTAAAGAGATTTCATCAGCTATGAGAGTTTGGTTGAGTGTTTGTGCATCTCTTTAGCAATAAAATTCAAGATTAATATCTCTCACTTAAATTAAGCGAATTTATGAAGATTTTACTTGTACAACCATATGCACTTGGACCTGGTCATTATGAAGCTTACACCCAGAGATTGTGTGCGGGCTTTTGCAAATTAAGTGTGGATACCACTTTAATAACTGCTGCTGGAACAAGAGGAGGTTGGGAAAATGAATTGCCACTTCGGTCCCTCCAAGCAATGAAAGCTAATTCATCTTTTCTTTTCACTTTAGATGCTGGTAAAAAATTACAGGTAATCGATAGAGTAATGGGACGAATACGCTTTCTCTGGACAAGTTGGGTTGTTGAAAGAGTAGCTTTTACTCATTTTGTTAAAGATGACTACGACATTTTACATTTTATTGACGCTGAACCAATAACCCTATCGATACTTTTTTTGTTATTTGGTAAGCCCCAAAATGTTTTTTTGACCATTCCAGCACCTTATACCATTCCTGCTCGTGGAAAATCTATTTATCGATATACTTATGACCCCCTTAGAAGAGCCATGGCTCGTTGGCTATTTAAATATATCAAGCCCATTACTCATAGCCAACATGTTAAAAAATCTCTTTTTAATCTTAAAATTGTATCTAAGGTGGAAGTGCCGGTTATTCCTTGGGGAATCGATACTCCCTCCTTAACTTGCAACCGTTTAGAAGCTCGACAAAAATTAGGAATCAAAGAAGATTCTCCCATTTTAGGTTTTTTTGGTTACCTCCTTCCCCAAAAAGGATTTGATCTGGTCCTTAAAACCTGGCCCTCTTTAAACCAAAAATGCCTTCTTTTAGCTTTTGTTCATTCGGATAGACCTGGTGGGGAAAGCAAGATTAGAAATCGAGTCCAGGAAGCAGGTATTAATAATCGCACTCTTATTAAATTTGGTTATGCTTCAGAAAAGGAGTTAGCCCTCCATATTCGGGCCTGCGATGGTATTCTCTTGCCTTATCAAAAAACCTTTCAAGGAGAAAGTGGCATTATGGCTTTGGCCCTTTCTCACCAAATTCCCTTAATTGCTGCTAATACCGGTAGAATAGGGGAGGTGGTTTCTCAAAACAATCTTGGGATTATATTTAAACCAGATTCTTCCTTGTCATTTAAGGAGGGGATAGATAAATTTCTTAATTTTAAAAAAGAAGAAATTAATCAAATAAAAAAGAATATTAACTTGTATACTAAATTGTATAGTTGGAAAGAAATTGCCAATCAGCACTTAATGGCCTACCAGAAAGATAAAAAATATGAGCGATGAGAGAGAAAAATTAAAAGTTTTAGTGTGCGCCTATGCCTGCCAACCAGGAGGTTCTTTAAAATGGGTGGGGCTTGGAGAGTTGATTTTGGGTTGGAACATTGTTAACCAACTTGGTCGGTTTCATCGAATTTGGGTTTTGACCCATTCTCAGAATCGTGCTGGTATAGAAGCTGCACTTCAAAAAAAAATTCTCTCTAATGTCCATTTTTATTATATTGATTTACCCGCTTTATTCAGACCTTTATTAAATTTTGAAGGAGGTATTCACCTCTATGCTTATTTGTGGCAAATAAAAGCATATTTTGTATCCCGTAAATTACATCAAAAGCTTCATTTTGATGTTTTTCACCATGTTACTTATGCCAATGACTGGATGGCTTCTTTCATTGGTGCTTTATTGCCCATTCCCTACATTAGAGGACCAGGGGGAGGGGCTCATTGTGTTCCAAAAGGTTTTTTTCAAGAATTCTCCTTTCGAGAGCATTTCTGGGATCTGCTTCGTGCAATTGGACAATGGCTCTTTCGGCATGATATATTTTTCATATTGGGTCAGCGGCGTGCCCGGGCGATTATGGTTTGTAGCCGTGAATCACTGGGGGCAATACCTGAAAAGTGGCGGCAAAAAACCCATCTTTTCCCAGTAAACGGAATAACGAGAAGAGATTTGACCCTCCTTGCTCCAAGAAAAATAAACAGTAATAAATTCCGCGTTTTTTCTGTTGGCAAATTAATCCGAATTAAAGCCTTTAACTTAGCAATAAAAGCTTTTAAAATCTTTGCCGATAAAGTTCCAGAAGCTGAATTAACTATTATTGGTGATGGGCCAGAACTTACACGATTGAAAAATTTATCTTCCAAATTGGACCTTGAGAAAAAAGTTCATTTTCTAGGTTGGTTACCTCGGGAGGAATTATTATTTAAAATGCCTTCATTCGATGTATTTCTTTTTCCCGGCTTGGGTGGAACGGTAGTAATGGAAGCAATGGCCGCTGGTAAACCAGTGATCTGCCTTGATATCGCGAGTCCTGGGATAAATGTTACAAATGACTGTGGTATAAAAATCAAACCTTATTCTCCTGACCAGGTAATCAAAAAAATGGCAGAAGCTTTAGAACGTTTATATCGAGACAAAGAATTAAGGCTTCGATTAGGAAATGCAGCCAGAATCCGGGTAGAGAGAGAGTATCGCTGGGATCGTTTAGGCGAACGCCTACTAAAAATCTATCAAGAAGTTCTAAGAAAAAATAAAGCATGAAATCTGTTACTTTAACTACTTCAATTAAAGACCAACCCACAATAAAAAATAAGATTTTAGACACAGATCAAAAGTTGGCGCCTGGTTTATTGCTAAGCCTAATACTTTGGCTTATGCTTTGGGTGGGATATAATATTGGAATCGAACGAGCAATTTCTCCTGGTTTTCCACATAGCACACTCGATTTAATTCATAGGGTTCGCGCCTTTCTGCCCCTTTCGTCTGCTTATTTAGCCATTATCTTACTATTGGGACGGCATCCTCTTTCCATAAGGCTCTTTAGAGGTCCTTTGGGCCTGCTGGCACTCTACACTATTTTTGGTATTACTTCGTCAATACTTTCAAGGGAACCGTTTACGGCTTTATCCTGGGCTATTTTGTATGGTGCTGTTTTGATAGTGGTCTGGGCAATTTCGGTTGGTTCAAATTCGTTGTCTCGTCTTTCCTCCGTCATTAATCTTAACTGGGCTATCGTTGCTGTCGTGGGAGTTTCCTTACTTGTGTTTTTTCTATTTCAGCCAGGCGTAATTTCATCGCTAATCGCTGGTAATTTTCCGGTTGGAAGACCTTATGGGGAATTAGCAGGAGAGGAAAAGGAAATAATGGGAATGCCAGGAACCCGTCCCACCGGTCTTGGAAGATATGCTGGGGTAGTAGCAATTGTTTTCTTGGCCAGACTTTTATTTCCTAAAAAGAGGTCAAAGTCTCTTTGGTTTTTCTTATTCCTCTTTTTTCTATTTTTACTTATTTTTTCCCAGGCCCGGACAGCCATTTTAGCTTTTCTTGCTGGAGGGCTTTTGATTCTTTGGTTGAAGACTCGGTCAAAACTCCTCTTAACCTTCGGAATAATCTTTGGTCTCTTTCTCCTTGGTCTGACCGGATTTTACCAGGCTTTTTATACCTATTTAATAGAAAAGATGCCTTTTGTTTTTACTTTAAGCGGTCGAACTATTGGCGTCTGGCCCGAGGCTTGGCAGTTTTTTTTGAGTTCGCCATTTTTAGGTTGGGGATTTCATGCCGATAGAATTTTTTTAGAAGGCCAGCATATCCACAACGCCGTTCTTCATGCACTAGTTCAAACAGGATTAATTGGCACTATTTTTTTTGTCTCCGCCTTTATTTGGGCCTGGATCATTTTATTTCGGCTTCTTAAACAGCCACGATTTCAAAAAACGGAAAAGCCTCGTTTAATTGAGATAGCCGGGGTGCTGGCTTTTTTTACAGTCAGAAGTATTACCGAATCAACCGGAGCATTTTTTGGGGCGGACTGGATTTTGCTGGCTCCTCTTTTGGCCTATATTACAATTCTAAATCAGAGAAATTTTTATTTTAAGTCAGTGAAAGGACAATATATTAAGAAAAAAGAAGTTGCTTAATCTATGGTGAAAAATAACTTCAAACAAATTCCATCTATTCAGATTTTAGGCAGCAGGGTCCATATGGTTCAAATTCCAGAAGTAGTGGAGCTCATAGCTCATTGGATTGAAAAGGAGTCTCAAAAATACCATTGGATTGTTGTTACTGGTATGCATGGGGTGATGGAAGCTTACAGAGATGTAAAATTCAAAGCCATTCTTAACTCAGCTGATCTTTTTGTTCCAGACGGGATTTCTCTAATTTGGATAGCTCGTTATCGAGGTTTTCCCCTTAAAAAAAGAGTATCTGGAGCTGACTTAATGTGGGAATATTTTAAACTTGCCAACAAAAAAGGTTATCGGAATTTTTTCTATGGCGATACCAAAGAGACGCTTCAGGAGTTAGCTAAAAAGCTGTTAATAGATTTCCCCGAGCTTAAAATAGTAGGTCTTTATTCTCCTCCATTTCGGGCTTTAACTCCAGAAGAAGATGCAGAGATTGTCAGGAAAATCAACGAAAAAAAACCAGATATTCTTTGGGTGGCTCTTGGTTTACCGGAGCAGGAACGTTGGATATTTGAACACCGAGACAAATTGGAAATCCCTGTAGTAATAGGCGTTGGGGCAGCTTTTAAGTTTTTAAGTGGTAAAGTAAAAAGAGCTCCGGCCTGGTTAGGAGATTTGGGATTAGAATGGTTGTGGAGATTTTTTCACGAACCCCGGAAACTTTGGCGTCGAGTTTTTTTAGACATACCTGCTTTTATTTTTTTAGTTTTACTTGAATTGATTGGATTTAAAACTAAAAAATGATAAAATAAAATAATATGGAAAAAACAGAAAAAATTTTAGTTACGGGTGCAGGTGGTTTTATTGGCCATTATTTAGTTAGATTTTTAAAGAAAAAAGGATATTGGGTAAGAGGAGTTGATATTAAATATCCAGAATTCTCTTCAAAAGATGAAGCTGATGAATTTTTATTATTAGATTTAAGATTCTTAGATAATTGCCTTAAAGCGACTAAAGGAATAGATGAAGTTTATGCCTTAGCTGCCAATATGGGCGGAATTGGATTTATTACCTTTCACACCTCAGACGTTCTTTATGATAATGTTTGCATTAATGCTAACACAGCCGAGGCTTCCAAGAGAAATGGAGTTAAAAGATTACTCTTTTCTTCATCAGCTTGTATTTATCCAACATTCAAACAAGAAAATCCAGACGTAACAGCGTTGAAAGAAAGCGATGCTTATCCGGCTTTTCCTGATAATGAATATGGATGGGAGAAATTATTTTCAGAAAGATTATATAAAAGTTACTCTGATTTTTATGGGGTGAGAATAACTAGATACCATAATATCTATGGGCCAGAAGGAACTTTCGAAGGAGGAAGAGAAAAAGCGCCGGCTGCACTCTGTCGGAAAATAGCTTTAGTCAAAGACGGAGGAGAGATTGAGGTGTGGGGAGATGGAAATCAGACGCGATCATTCTATTATATAGATGATTGCTTAGAAGGAACTTATAAATTAATGAGGTCAAATTATAAAGAACCTCTAAATGTTGGTTCTGACAGATTAATAACTATTAATGATTTTATAGATTTAATTGCTAATATTGCGGGCAAGAAAATCAAAAAGAGACACAATTTAACTAAACCCCAAGGAGTGAGGGGTAGAAATTCTGATAATACTCTTTGTAAAAAGATTCTTAATTGGAAATCTAAGATTCCCCTTGAAGAGGGTTTAAAAAGAACCTACCAATGGATTGAAAAAGAACTAAGAAAGCAGGGAAGAATTTAAAATGCAAAAAAAGATTTTTTTAAAATTCGTTCTTATAATTGGAGATGTTTTTTTAATGTATGGGGCTTTGCTTTTGACTCTAGCCTTAAGATACAGAGATTTTTCTTTCCTGCCAGGTTCCCAAACTAAAATTTTTCTTTTTCATTTTTCTTTTATTTATCTATTTTGGCTTTTTTTTCTCTTTCTCCTAGATTTTTATGAAATTCCGCCCTTCAAAAAAGTTTTCGATTTTTTCTCTAATTTAATAATTTTCCTTTTTTTGGCTGGCACCTTTGGAATAATTTATTTTTATCTCCGGCCTCAGATGATTATTACTCCAAAGACCATTTTAGTTTTAGATGTTTTAATATTTGGGCTTTTTCTTTGCGGTTGGCGATATGTTTTTAGTTGGATTTTAAAACTTCAGAATTTTAGAGAAAAAATGGTAATAATTGGCTTTCAGCCAGAACTTAAAGATATATCATCAAACCTACTTTACCAAAATGGGTATGAAATTGTAGCGTCTTTTGACCCCGATTCTTTTGAGATTTCTAAACTCAAAGAAATAATAGAGAAAGAAAATATTAATTCAATAGTTTTTGCTTTAGATTTTCACAAAAATGAAGAATTAGTACAGCAGATTTTTCAAAATTTACCTCTTAAATTGAACTATATTAGCTTCGTCGATTTTTATGAGTCATTAACTAAAAAAGTACCTATTGAAGGTATCAGCGAAATCTGGTTTTTAGAGAATCTCTCCCGGGCGGAAAGAAAAATTGATGAAGTCCTAAAACGGAGTTTCGATATTATATTTTCCTTAATTGGACTTTTAATTACTGCTATTTTGTTTCCCTTCATTGCTTTAGCGATAAAATTAGATTCTCCTGGTTCTATTTTTTATATTCAAAAAAGAGTTGGTAAAGATAGAAAAATTTTTACTTTATATAAATTTCGAACTATGAAAGAAAGCCCAAATCAATACAAAGAACCCTGGAGGGAGAGGGATCCCAGCCAGATTACCAGAGTCGGTAAGGTATTACGAAAAACTAATTTAGATGAATTTCCTCAATTTTGGAGTATTTTAAAAGGAGATTTGAGCTTTATTGGACCAAGGGCAGAATGGGAAAAATTGGCTAGGGTTTTTGAAAAAGAAATTCCTTTTTATTCTCAACGTTGTCTAATAAGACCTGGCTTTACTGGTTGGGCCCAAATTAATTTCCCCCCTTCTACCTCAATTGAAGAAGCAAAAGAGAAATTTAAATATGACCTTTACTATATTAAAAATCGCTCCTTCTTTTTGGATTTGGGAATTATTTTAAAAACGATTAGAATCATTTTTAAATAGACATTCCCCGAAGGTAAATTATTTGCTATAATTAGAAAATACATGAACCAACAAGAAAACATTCAAACAGAATATGAGGAGGAAATTGATTTAATGGATTATATTAAAGTGATATTTAAAAGGAAGTGGTTGATTTTAGTTATATTTTTAGTGGCTGTAATTGCAGCTGGAGTTTTTAGTTATTTCGCCCCCAAAATTTATAAAATTAGTGCTTCTTTTGAGATAGGGATAATAGGAGATAAAATAATAGAAGAACCTAACCAGGTAATAGGAAAAATTAACGGTGATGCCTATGGGATTTTAGTGAGAGAAAAATTAGGGATATTAGAGTACCCAGAAGTAAAAGCTGAGAATCCAAAAGGGACCAATTTGGTAATAACTGAAACAGAATCTATTAATCCGGAGTTGACTAAAAACGTTTTAAATGAAATTAATAATTTAATCATAGAAGACCACCAAAGAGAAATTAACCTCCGAAAAGAACTTTTAGAAAAAGAGATTCAAGGATTGCAGGAAAGTATTAATTATTTAATTTCCAAAAACCAGGAAATAGTCCTTCTTCAATTAAAGCTGCATGACTTACAAAAACAAAAAGAGAATTTTCAACCTACCCAGGTAATTTTAAAAGCTACGGTTTCTAAAAAACCGATAAAACCAAAACTGGCCTTAAATATCATTATAGCCGGGGTATTGGGAATTTTCGTGGGACTATTTTTTGCTTTTGGAAAAGAATGGTGGGAGAAGAATAGAACGTAACTATTGACAAAAATTGTTTGTTTTGCTAATATAGAAACAGTGAGTGCGCCAAACGGCACTCCATCTAAGTCGACGACAGGCTTCCCTCGAGCGAAGCCTGTTGTTTTTTATTAATCTTTGATAAAATATAATTGGGTCGGGAGGATAGCACTCACTAAAGACTTAGAATAGGAGTTAACTCTCCCGGCCCTTTTTATTTTTGTGGTAGAATAAAGACGATGAGATTTCTGCGAAATTTCATCTAAGAAGCTTCGTAAATTTCTAACGAAATTTACTTGCTAAATTAATGAGTATTAAAAAACTTTTACCAAGAGTTAAAACGAATACTTCTTTAAAAAACTACACTACTTTTAAGATTGGGGGTCGGGCTAAATACTTTTATGTAGCAAAAACAAAAGAGAATTTGGTGAAAGCAGTAAGGGTGGTAAAGAAAATGAAATTGCCATTTTTTGTTTTGGGAGGAGGCTCAAATTTATTGATTTCTGACAAAGGGTTTAAAGGACTAGTTATAAAATTCGGTCAACCGCTTTCTTTATATGTTTCAAAAGGCCTAGAATGGGCAGTTGGTATTCCCGGAACTATTCAGGGAGCAGTTTGGAGTAATGCTGGCGCTTTCAAAAAGTCAATGAAAGATGTTGTTAAAGAAGTTGAGGTTTTTGATACTAAAACAGGAAAAGTTAAAATTTTTAAAAATAAAGACTGCCGGTTTTCCTACAGAAATAGCATTTTCAGAAAGGAAAAAAATTTAATTATTCTTTCGGTAAAAATCAAATCGAAAAAAAGTAATACCAAAAAAATAAAGCAATATTCAGACTATAGAAAAAAAACTCAACCATTAGAGTTTCCTTCAGCAGGAAGTATTTTTAAGAATCCGAAGAACTTAGTGGCAGGAGAATTATTGGGCGAAGAAGATAAACCTTCTTCTTCAGCCTTCGCTGCCGCTCGGCTAATTGGCGAAGAAGATAAACCTTCTTCTTCAGCCTTCGCTGCCGCTCGGCTAATTGAAGAATGCGGATTGAAAGGAAAAAAAATTGGAGAGGTTCAGGTTTCTAAAAAACATGCAAATTTTATTATTAATTTAGGAGATGGAAAGGCAAGAGATGTTAAAAAATTGATAAATTTAATAAAAAGAAAAGTGAAAAGTAAATTTGGAGCAAATTTGGAAGAGGAGATTCAATATTTAGGTTTTTAAAAATGAAAATTTTTTAATTTTTAACTTTTCCACTATTGACAAACTTTCTTGAAATGAAAAAATAAAGTAATAGGAACCGTTTGCTTCGCTCACTGTAATTTGCTCTGCAAATTAAAAAAAACTTTTTTCCAAATAGTGGTCGACTATTTGCGGCATTTTTTAAAAAAAATCTAATTTCATGGCAAAGAAAAAAAAGAAAAAGAAGAAGAAAAAGAAGAAGAAATAAAATCTTCTCAGCCGAGCACATAAATCTTATGTGCTCGGTTGTTTTTTTGTATAGATTTGTTAATATTGAATGACGAAGAGAATTTCATTCTCTTCTTTACCTTCGCTTCCTTCGGAAGCTCGGTGTATGAAGATTATTATAAAAACGAAAAATATAAAACTAAACCGGCCCCTCAAGGATTATATTGAGGAAAAACTAAACTCTCTTGAAAAATTTTTAAAAACTTTTCAAAAGAAAATATATTATAATCATTTTTTTGGCAAAGGAAAGCCAAGAATTGAGGCCTGGGTAGAAATTGGGAAGGAAAGTTTACATCATCGAAAGGGGCCTGTTTTTCGGGCCGAAGTTCAAATGAGATTTCCGGGAATGAGTTTGAGAGCAGAAGCTGTTTCAAAAAATTTAAGAACAGCTATAACCGAAGTAAAGGATGAATTACAGAGAGAATTTAAACAATATAAAGAAAAAATAACTTCTTTGGGCAAAAGAAAAACCAGGGCTCTAAAAAAAGACCTCCGTCTATCTCCTCAGGCGAGGTTTTATAGAAAGGGAAGAATAAGGGAAGAGGGAATATAGAAGCTAAAAGTTTAAAGACTAAATAAACCCCGTTAGAGACTAACGGGGTTTACTAAAATCGATATTATATCTACCACATCTTGAGCCCAGAGAGGCAATTTTTTTTCCATCTCTTATTATATTTATTACCTCACAACGATTTGAACACTTATGACAAGTAAAAGAAGCGGTAGTGTATTGGAAGTTAGCTAAATTAAATCCTTTAAAAAGAGATTTAGTTGGGTTGGCTTCTTGGGCAAGAATAGCCGCCCCAATTGCACCAATTATTGGGGCATGTTTGGGGACAATTACTTTATGGGAAAGTTCTTCCTCCAATGCTTTTACCACTGCTTTGTTAAGAGCAACACCTCCCTGGAAAATATAAGGTGGTTTTATATCTTTTCCCTTAGCAACCAGGGCAAGATAATTTCTGACAAGACTTTTAGCTACTCCTGATAAAATATTTTCTTTTGCCACTCCGGCATTCAATTTATGGACACAGGAGGTTGTTCCAAAGACAGCACATTTAGCGCTAATTGTGGCAGTTGATTTTGCTTTAAGGGCAAGATTACCAAATTTTTCTATTGGAATTCCTAATCTGAAGGACACATTCTCAAGGTAGGCGCCACAGCCGCCAGAACAATTATGAACTGTCAAAAGATTAGCTATATATGAATTATCATCTTCTGTTTTTAGATTATACACCTTTCCTTTAAAGTCTTTTTTTTCAATTTGTTCTATCGGCTCGAACAGCCAATTAGAATGAATAAATGACTTAAAAGGACTTCTCTTAGATACTTTTTTATCGATAAGTCTATTAATATCAGTGCCATAAACTGCAATATGATAACTGATATTTCCACTCGTGGTCTTTTGGTTAGAATTGAAAAGTTTACATTTAATCTGATTTCCTAACAATATCCAATATAACTGATGTGCTAATTTTTCAGACGTCGTTGTTGCTGTATAGCTATTAGCGCTTTTTCCGTGTCTTTTGTCTTTTTTAATTCTAAGACAACCATCTCCTATAAAAAAACCCTTCACCAATTCCAGTTGTAGCTTTGGAGCCAGAGTCATAAGTTCTGCTGCTATTTCTTTTTTATTGCAATATTCACCACAGAGATAGTTAAATATAGAAGCGAGACTTTTATTATAGACTTCTAACTTTAAAGTTTTGTGTTGTGGTAAAAAAGAAACTTTTGTGGATACATCAAAATTTTTTGTTAAAGTCTGAATTATTTCATCCACGTAATTTTTTTCTTTTATATTAAAAACAAATATGATACCGGCAATATGCTTAATTTTTTTGTTAGTTCTTTTTTTATTCCAAGAAAGATTGCCTTCAGCTAAATAATAGCCTAAAACACGCAATAGTTTTGGGGTGAAGGAGAATTTACTAACTTCTCTCAATTTATGATGTTTAAGATATATAGTTTTACCTTTCCAATCTAGATATTCTTTGTTGTTTATTTCTTGTGGTAAGGGAGTAACAATAAAATCTCCCATTTTTAACTCTTTGGCTTGAATAAATTCTGGTTCATAAAACATTTTAGAACCTTTCTTACATCTATGCCTTTTGCACCAATCTACATTTCTTTCTCCAAGTGGTTTACATACTCTAATCTTTTCTATTTTTCCTTCCCGAAAATCCTGATAACATTTAATAGTATCTCTTTTCAAAGCCAAAACAGGATGTTCTGGTGTTATTTTTAATTCTTTCTTTCCTATCTTGATTTTTAATATTTTTCCACTATAATTTCGAATAAACTTATTTTTCACTTTTTTGAATTGGCCGCGATGTGTTAATACTTTTTCATTAGGTTTAACATCTTTTATGGGTTTTGGTATGTAACTCTCAGCAGTAATTTTTGTATCGTCAGGCACACAAATTTGATTCATACCAAAGTCTATTAAAACCTCGTTTCTCAAAATAAGAATTTTACTGTCTTCTTGTCCAAGGTCAAAAATAGTTTGAGCATTGGGTATAAAATGCAAGGTGCCAACAGCATGGGCAAGGATTTCAGTTTTTGTTATATCAGCGCCAATAAAAGCCCCTCCTAATTTTCTACCTGCCCCGGTAGTTCCAACAGCTGTGATTTCAACATCTTTCCTGAGTTTTTTTAATCCCTTTTTGATGGTTTCAATCACTCCAAGGTTTTTTATATAAACCCAATCAATTAATTTACCTTCTTTTGTTATTAAGGCAAATTTTATTGTTCCATTTCCGATGTCAAGGCCCAAAGCTGCTTTTATTTTGCTGATTTTTTTCGTTTCCATAATAATGTCCTAATTTGGATAGGTTATTTATTTTTCCCTCTCCTTTTTTCTTTTAATCATTTCAACAAAAGCCTCGATTCTGTTATCTATAGCTGTTTCAGATGTATTCTCATCAAAGGAAAGAGCAAGAAAGGGGATATTATATTTTTGGGAAATTGTCGGCAAAAACATCTGGGCAATGTTTTCTGGCATACAGCCTCGGGGTTGGATAAGAATAAGGCCATCATAGCCTTCTTTTCCGTAAAGGATAGCTTTTCCAATTGATTGTTGGTCCTCGCCTCCACCCGGGACCTTTAAATATTGAGGAGCAATCATATGCTTTATCCACCAACGGGGAAAATTTAGTTTAACTGAAGCGAGCAACCATCCTGCTTCAGATGTTTTTTGGCTTACAAGTACACCTCTTTCCCCAAGTTTAGATTCTATATTTTTATTGACAAAAGGTTCAAGGACGCAAAAAGCTTCCCCAAGTATCCCTACCTTTAAAATATCATGAGGGTCTTTCTTATCTCTTTTTATAATTTTAAACATTTCATTTATTTTTAAATTTAGCAAACTCATTTCTTTTAATGTTTGAGCTTTATCTACTTCTTTGAGAGCTTCTTCCATTACTTTTGAACTTTCACCCTTTCTTAACTCATAGGGTCTTGTCTTTCTGGCTAAAATTTCTATTTTTTCTATAACTTTTAATTTTCTCCAAAAAAAAGGAATGGGTTTTAAGCTTTTTTTTAGTGATATTTTGGGATTTGCTTTTTTTAGAGTTTTTATTGCATCTTGAGGGTTACTTGCAGTAATTATTCTAAATTTATATCCAATCTTTTTTAATGTTATTCTTTGGAGTTTAGAATAATAGCGAAGCCTGCAGAGACTTCCTTTCCCACCAGCCATAATTATGACCGTTGCTCCTTTTTCAAGGCACTCTATCATATTACCAAGAGTGAGCTTATATGGATAACAGGCGTCTGTTGGAGAATATTTTACCCCAAGTTTTTCCGTGTGTTTGGAGATTGGAGGCGGAATTAAAACATTAAAACCAAGCTTTTCAAGAAATGCTTTACCAGCAATCCAGGTATATCCGCAATTGGGAAAGGTGATAATTTCTTTCATAGTGTTGATTATTTCTGAATTTATATTTAATTTGCGAAGCAAATTGCCCACTATTCACACACAGCAGTGAGGGCAGCTGACGGTTCCTTTTAAGGATTTAACCTTTTCTTTTTAACATTTCGAGGAAGGCCTCAATTCTTGTTTTGACGGTTTCTTTGCTAGTGTTTTCATCAACAAGGATAGAAAGAATTGGTTTTTTTGAGTCTTCAAGCAATAACTGTTCATGGAGAAGAGAATCCGGACCGCAATTGAAAGAAGAAATAAGAATGAGGCCTGATATTTTTTTAACAGATAAGGCCCAATAAGCAGCTCCAATAACTTCCCTTTCATATGACCAATAAATAAAAGGCTTTTCTTTGAGATATCTATCAGAAAGAGATTGAGGCACAAGATTAGAGGTGATAACATTGACATTTTGCTTTTCTATTTCAGAGATTAATCCTTGATTGATATAATTATCATAAATGTTATATTCGTGACCTACCACGGCGACAGTAAGGAGAGGCGAGGCTAATTTTTTTTGAAACTCCTTTTCAAGAGAAATTTTATTCATTTCTTGGGCATTAAGAGCCGCTCTCCAAGCTTTTATAATTTTTAGAGGGTTTTTTTTAAGTTTCAAGCCCAAAAGGAAAAAAGAGAGAAATATTGGTTTTCTTTTAATATTGATTGTTGTCGTTAATATCTTTTGGGGGGATTTACTCCTGATGACCATGGTAGCTGTATCTGGTAAGGTTATAAGCTTTGGGCAGGTTATACTTTTTTTATCGATTATCCAGTATCTTGGGATAAAAATCCAGTCGCATTTATCAATAAGGTCAAGACAGTGCCCATAAAAATTTTTTACTGGAATACAAAGTTCATCAACTGATTTTTTTGTTCCCTGTTCAACTATCTTTTTGTTTGTATCAGATGAGTTAACAACCTCCATTCCGAGTTTTTTAAAGAATACCTCCCAGAGACTGTGATATTTATACCAAAGTAATCCTTTGGGAAGACCTATTTTTTTCATATTTTCTAACTTTCCTTTTGAAACTGTATTTCTATTATATCATATATCAAAAATATAAAATGTAGAAAAGACTTCCAAGATTTTCCCAAATATAAGGCTTTACCCCGTTAGAGATTTGCTTTTTTTGTACTTTCTCTATGCCTTTGTAATCTCTAACGGGGTTTACAAATCCCTTAATTTTAATATAATTAAAAAGTATTATGCCATTCCTTACTAAAATTTTTGGTGATGCTAACGAAAAATATTTAAAAAAACTTCAGCCCCTGATTGAGGAAATAAATAAACTCGAACCAGAATTCGAGAATTTTTCTAATGAGAAACTGAAAGAGAAAACTTTAGAATTTAGAGAGAGGTTAAAAGCGGCTCCCAAAGAGAAATGTTTAGATGATATTTTACCTGAGGCCTTTGCCCTGGTTCGAGAAGGAGCAAAAAGAACTTTAAAACAACGGCATTTTGATGTCCAGTTAATTGGCGGAATAGTTTTGCATCAAGGAAAAATCGCTGAAATGAAAACCGGTGAAGGGAAAACTTTAGCTGCTACCCTGCCGGTTTATTTAAATGGTTTAGAAGAAAAAGGAGTTCATATTGTTACTGTTAATGATTATTTAGCCAGGAGAGATACGGTCTGGATGGGACAAATCTACCATGTCTTAGGACTCTCGGTTGGTTGTTTAAACCACGACCAAACCTTTTTATATGACCCAGAATACAAAAAGGCCGAAGAAGAGGATAAGATTAGAGATGAGATGGGAGGTTTTAAAGTGGTTGAAGATTTTCTGAAACCTTGTTCTCGAAAAGAGGCTTATTTAGCTGATATTACCTACGGAACCAATAACGAGTTTGGCTTTGATTATTTAAGAGACAATATGGTCTATGATTTGAAAGACCAGGTTCAACGTGGTTTTCATTATGCCATTATTGATGAGGTTGACTCGATTTTAATTGATGAAGCCAGGACTCCCTTAATTATCTCTGCTCCCGATACCGAGAGTTCAAAATGGTATCAAGAGTTTGCCAAAATTATTCCAAAATTGAATCCAAAGACTGATTATGAAATTGATGAGAAGCAGAAGGCAGTTACCTTAACTGAAGAGGGAATAAATAAAATAGAAAAAATTTTGGGGTTAGAAAATATTTATAAGGATAAAGGAATAAAATATTTACATCATTTAGAACAGGCCTTAAAGGCTGAGGCGATGTTCAAGCGTGACAGAGATTACGTAGTTAAAGATGGGCAGGTTGTCATTGTTGATGAATTTACCGGCAGGTTAATGCCGGGTCGTCGTTGGTCAGGCGGGCTGCACCAAGCTATTGAGGCTAAAGAAGGAGCGGAGGTGCAACCTGAATCATTGACATTAGCTACCATTACTTTTCAAAATTATTTCCGTCTTTATAAAAAATTGGCCGGAATGACCGGGACAGCTGTTACCTCGGCTGAGGAATTTGATAAAGTTTATAGGTTGGAGGTTATTGTTGTGCCAACCAACAAACCGCTGATTAGAAAGAGTTTGGCAGATAGCATTTACAAAACCGAGAGAGGAAAATTTAAGGCAGTAATTCAAGGAATTAAGGAAAAAAATTTAAGAGGTCAGCCAGTTTTAGTGGGCACTACCTCAATTGTGAAAAATGAATATCTGGGGAAATTACTGGATAGGGAAGGGATTCCTCATCAGATTTTAAATGCCAAACATCATGAAAGAGAAGGGGAAATCATTGCTCAGGCAGGCAGGAAAGGAGCAGTAACTATAGCTACTAATATGGCAGGTAGGGGGGTGGATATAATTTTAGGAGGTAACCCTCCAAATCCTGAAGAGGCTAAAGGAGTCAAAGAGCTTGGCGGACTCCATGTTATTGGCACCGAACGCCATGAGGCTAGAAGAATTGATAACCAGCTTCGGGGAAGATCAGGAAGGCAGGGTGATTCGGGTTCCAGTCAATTTTTTGTTTCTTTGGAAGATGATTTATTGAGAATTTTTGGCGGAGATAGAATAAAATCTTTGATGGGTTATTTAAAAATTCCCGAGGACCAGCCGATTGAGGCTAATCTTATTTCCGGGGTGATTGAGCAGTCCCAGACAAAAATTGAGGGAATGAACTTTGATTTAAGAAAACATGTTTTAGAGTATGATGATGTAATGAATAAACACCGGGAAACAATCTATAAAAAAAGAAAAGAAATACTCAAAGCATCCCCTGAACAGTTAAGGGAAAGAATTTTACAAATGATAAAAAAAACAGGTTTCTCAGAAAAAGATTATAGAGCTAAAGAAAAAGAGATAGGTCCAGAAAATATGCCAAAAATTGAGAAATTAGTCAGTTTAAGAACCTTAGATATGTTATGGATGGACCATTTATATTATATGGAAGATTTAAGAGGTTCGGTCAGCCTGCGAGCTTACGGTCAAAGAGACCCTTTGGTTGAATACAAATCAGAAGGACACAAAATGTTTCAGAGATTACTTTCAACAATCGAATCAACTATTGCCAACACTATTTTAAAAGTAAAGCTCCAGCCCCAGATTGGAAGACCGTTGATTCAGGCAGATAAAAAAGCTGATTTAGCTCGATTTAATCAAGGGATCAAAAATAAGCCTGGCCGAAACGATCCCTGTCCCTGCGGGAAAATTAACCCTCAGACCGGAAAACCAATTAAATACAAGAAATGCTGTTATCCTAAATACGGCTAAATTAATAAGATGAAAAAAAGAAAAATCTATTTTAAAATTTTAGTTATTTTTATCTTAGCCTTTTTTGTTGGGAATTTAAGCTACCCTAAATATTTTAATCAGGGGATTGATTTTTTGAATCAAAAATTTTCCTGGAAATTAGCTCATTTCTGGGAAATACCTTTTAAATTAGGTTTAGATCTTCAGGGTGGCGTCCACCTTCTTTATCAGGCTGATCTCTCCAATATTTTGCCAGAAGATAGGGGAAGTTCGATGGAAGGTTTGAGAGATGTCATTGAGAGAAGAGTAAATCTTTTCGGAGTAAAGGAACCAGTGGTTCAAGTTCAGGGAGAAAGATTAATCATTGAGTTAGCTGGAATAAAAGATGTTTCAGAAGGAATTCGAATGATTGGCCAAACTCCCTATTTAGAATTCAAAGAACAAAGGTCAGAACAAGAAACCCAAAAAATACTTGCCAAACAAAAAGAAATGGAAGGTTTGACCTTAGAACAAATGAAAGAAGTTCAAGATTGGCAATTGGCTCTTGAAGACCCTTATTTTAAATCCACTCCTTTGACTGGAAAATATTTAAAAAAATCTGAAATTGGCTTTGACCAGACTACTCAAAAGCCCCTAATTTTGCTTCAATTTGATGAAGAGGGATCGAAAATTTTTGAAGATTTAACTTCAAAAAATATTGGGAAACCATTAGCAATATATTTGGATTATCAACTTCAACAAGCTCCAATAGTTCAAGAAAAAATTTCTGGCGGTAAGGCTCAAATTACCGGTAACTTTACTTTAGATGAAGTTAAAAAAAGAGTAAGAGAATTAAATGCTGGAGCTCTACCTGTACCCATTGAATTAATTTCTCAACAAGCAGTAGGACCGAGTCTGGGTAAAATTTCTTTGGAACAATCTTTAAAAGCCGGAGTTTTTGGTTTTTTAGCCATAATTTTATTTATGATTCTTTTTTATAGGTTAGCCGGGATCCTATCTTCAATTGCCTTAGGAATTTATATTGCTTTAGTTTTATCTCTCTTTAAAATTATTCCAGTTACTCTTACCTTGGCTGGAATCGGTGGTCTTATTTTATCTATCGGTATGGCAGTTGATGCTAATATTTTAATTTTTTCTCGAATGAAAGAAGAGTTAGCTGAGAAAAAAACCTTTTCAGCTTCTCTGGAAGAAGGATTCAAGAGGGCCTGGCCTTCCATTCGAGATGGAAACCTAACCACCTTAATTGTGGTTCTAATTTTATTTAGCTTTGGTACCAGTTTCATTAAGGGTTTTGCTCTGACTTTGGGTTTAGGAATTTTCTTAAGTATGTTTTCAGCAATTTTCATTACCAAGAACTTCTTGAAATCTTTTGAAGGAACAAAATTAGAGAAAATAGGTTGGCTGTGGAGATGAATATTAATTTTCTAAAATTTAAAAAAATTTATTTCGTTTTTTCTGGGATTTTAATCTTGGGGAGTTTGGTTTGTCTAATTATTTTTGGTTTAAATCCGGGAATTGATTTTACTGGCGGAAGTATTTTGGAAGTGGAATACAAACAGGAAAGGCCTTCAAATAAGATAATAAAGGAAAAACTGGTTGACATTGATTTGGGGAAAATTTACGTTCAACCTACTGGAGAAAGGGGAGTGATTTTAAGAATGAAAGATATTTCAGAAGATACTCATCAGGAGGTTTTGCAAAAGTTAAAGGAAAACAATGAAGTTGAGGAAAAACGTTTTGAAGCAATTGGGCCAGCGATTGGTAGTGAATTAAAGAAAACTACTAAAATTGTTATAATATTCTCTTTGTTGGCAATAGTTCTCTATATTGCCTTTGCCTTTAGAAAAATTTCTCGACCAGTTAAATCTTGGCAATATGGAATTGCTGCCCTTTTAGCCCTTTTCCATGATGTTTTAATACCTTTAGGGGTTTTTTCAGTTTTGGGAAAAATTTATGGCATCCAAATAACTATTCCGGTAGTTGTTGCTCTGCTTACGGTCTTGGGTTATTCTATTAATGATACAGTAGTAGTTTTTGATAGAATAAGAGAAAATCTCTGGAAGATAACAGGTCTAAGCTTTGAAGAAACAGTAAATAAAAGCCTTAACCAAACTTTGGTTCGATCAATTAACACCTCTTTAACTAGCTTATTTGTTTTGGCAGCTATCTTTTTCTTTGGAGGGGAGACTTTAAGATATTTTTCTTTAGTTTTGATTATTGGAGTATTATGCGGTGTTTATTCTTCAATCTTTATTGCCAGCCCCCTATTGGTTAGTTGGTCAAAATGGCGAAAGAAGGGTTGACCAAATGTCCTAAGCGTGCTTAAATAATATAATATGAACTTTAATTATCTTAAAATTTGTCAAGACTTAGTCAGTGATTTACCTCAGAGAACAAAAGATATTATCTTGCGCCGTTTCGGTTTAAAAAAATCCGGCCAGAAGGAAACCTTAGAGCAAATTGGGAAAAGTTATGGTATTACTCGAGAGAGGGTTCGCCAGATCGAAGATGATGGGATGGCGAAGTTGAAGCCAAAAATAGGGAAATATCAAGAAATTTTCCAGTATTTTGCTAATCAGCTTAAAGCTACAGGTGGTTTAAAGAAAGAAGATATCTTGCTTAATCTTTTTGGAGGTAAAAGGTTTCAAAATCATGTTTTCTTTTTATTGACTTTAAGCCCTTCCTTTAACAGGCTTTCAGAGACTAAAGACTTCTATTCTTTATGGGCAATAGATTCCAATGTTTTAGCTCTTGCCAAAAAGGCAATAGGTTCTTTTTATAATATTCTTGGGGAGACAAAGTCCTCTCTAATTATAGAAGAACTTGAACCTTATCAAATTTTTGGAAAAGACTTAGAAAAACAAACCGTCAACTGCTTAAGTTCCCAGGCCTTACTTTCTTTCCTTGAAATTTCAAAATTAATACAGCAAAATCCCCAAGGTTTATTTGGCCTAAAAGATTGGCCAGAGATTAATCCCAGGGGAATTAAAGACAAAGCTTATCTAATCCTAAAAAAGGAAGATAGGCCCCTCCATTTTACTAAAATAACTCAGTTTATTGGCAAGGCGAATCTGGGATGGAAGTTTTTTCATCCAAATCTCCAGAGCGTTCATAACGAATTAATCCGAGATCCCAGATTTGTTTTAGTTGGCCGAGGACTTTATGCCTTGAGAGAGTGGGGATATGAACAGGGAGTAGTAAAAGATATTATTTCTAAAATTTTAAAAGAAAAAAAAGAACCCCTTTCGAAAGAAGAAATTGTTGAAAATGTTTTAAAACAGCGCTTTGTTAAAGAAAATACGATTTTATTGAATTTAAACAACAAAGAATATTTTTTAAGAGACCCAAAGGGAAAATATACTATCAGAGAGATTTGATAACCGGTCGCTTTATCGCTCCCTGTAATTTGCTCGCAATTAAAATAACCGGTTCCCTGCTGTGTGCGAACAGTGGGCAATACAAACCAGTTGGGCTAACGCCCTCCTTGTAATTGCTCCGCAATTAAAAAAAATAAAAAAGATGCCTTTAGAGATTTCAGATTTAATAATGGTTTCTGGACCGATTTTAGAAAAGGTTTGGCTAATTTTCAAAACCTGGTGGTGGATAGCATTGCCTTTTTTATTTTGGCGACCATTTCGAATTCTTTATTTTTATCTTATTCAAGAAAGATGGGATGATAGCATACCAAAGATTATACTCGAGATTAGAATGCCAAAAGAGGTATTAAAACCCATCAAAGCCATGGAGCAGGTCTTTGCCGGTCTCCACTCAATCCACGATGTCTTCACCTGGAGAGAAAAATGGATTGAAGGTCAATTTTTGCCTTCAATATCTTTGGAAATTGTCAGTATAGGTGGCGAAGTTCATTTTTATATCAGGGCGTTCAAGATGTTTCGGAATGTCATTGAATCAAATATCTACTCTCAATATCCAGAAGCAGAGATTTTTGAAGTCGAAGATTATACCAAACTCGTCCCTCAGGATATTCCCAACAAAGATTGGGACCTCTGGGGTACGAGTTTTATTAATACTAAGCCAGATCCCTATCCAATCAAAACCTATCCCAAATTTGAATTAGAAAGAGAAATTAAAGAAGAAAAAAGGATTGATCCTTTAGCCGGGCTTCTTGAGGGAATGGCAAGTCTTAAACCAGGAGAACAACTCTGGCTTCAGATTAGAGCCACCCCAATTAGAGAAGAGAAACCCTGGATAAAAGAGGGCTTGAAGATAAAGGATAAGTTAGTCAGAAGGCCGGAGAAACCAAAGTCCAAGCCAATGATTCAAGAAGCTGCTGAAGTTTTAATTACTGGCAAGCCGCCTGGAGTAGCTCCGCCAGAGGAAAAAGAAATTATCCCTCCGGAAATGAAACTTACTCCCGGGGAGAGAGAAATAGTAGCGGCTATTGAAGAAAAAATTGGTAAATTTGGCTACGATTGCCATATTAGGTTTATCTATCTTGGAAAGCAAGATGTTTTTTTTAAACCAATGGTTAAAAGTGTTTTTGGTTTTTTTAAGGAAATTTCTACTGAGAACTTAGGTGGTTTTAAGCCTGACAAAAGGATACAGACTAAAGTAAAATCAGTTCCCTTCTGGTTTTTGGACGCAAGGAGAGTTTATATAAGGAAAAGAAGACTGTTTAGAAATTATCAGAAGAGATGGACTCCTTGGTTTCCCAGAACGGGAGGGACATCTATTTTAAATACTGAGGAATTAGCCACCTTGTATCATTTTCCTGGCAGAATTGTTGCTCCCGCTCCCGCTATCCCTCGAGTTGAAGCTAAAAAAGGAGAGGCACCTCCGGGATTACCAACTGAGTAATAAAAAAATGAATAGTCAAAGAGAACTCCGTTCTCTTTTCCATCTTCGTTTTAATAAATTAAAACTCGATGAATAAAAACTCGAGTTATAGTCAAAGAAGGTAAACCTTCTTTTTCATCTTCGTTTTTATGAATAAAAACTCGATGAATAACGATATAATTTTTTTTGCTGAAACCACTTTTCGTAATATCAGGAAAAAATTCGGCATAAAAACCGACGATAGACGTCGGCATATTTATGTTGTTGGGAAAACCGGTATGGGTAAAACAGTGATGATGGAAAATATGGCAATCCAGGATATAAAGCAGGGCAAGGGAATTGCTTTTATTGATCCCCACGGAGAGGCTGCTGAAAACCTTTTAAATTTTATTCCTTCTGATCGAATTAATGATGTTATCTATTTTAATCCGGCTGATTTAAATTATCCCATCGCTTTTAATGTTATGGAAAAAGTTGATTTAGAGCATAGACATTTGGCGGCCTCGGGCCTAATGGGGGTTTTTAAAAAAATCTGGCCCGATGTCTGGTCAGCCAGAATGGAATATATTTTGAATAATTCCATTTTAGCTTTACTTGAATATCCGGGCTCAACCCTGCTTGGAGTAAACCGAATGCTGGCTGATCCCGATTATCGAAAAAAAGTGGTGGAGAGGATCACTGACCCGGTGGTTAAAGCTTTTTGGATTACTGAATTTGCTCGTTACACCCAGAGATACGAAGTTGAGGCAACAGCTGCCATCCAGAATAAAGTTGGTCAGTTTATTTCCGCCCCTTTAATTAGGAATATTATTGGTCAGGTTCAATCTTCGATTGATATGAGGAAAGTAATGGATGATGGCAAAATCTTAATTGCTAATATATCTAAAGGAAAGGTGGGAGAGGATAATTCCTTGCTTTTGGGAGCTCTTTTGATTACCAAAGTGCAGTTAGCTGCGATGTCAAGAGTAGATATGCCTGAAGAGCAGAGACGAGATTTCTTTTTATATGTTGATGAATTTCAGAACTTTGCCACTGAATCTTTTGTCAATATCTTATCTGAGGCAAGGAAATATAGGTTGTCTTTAGTTTTAGGGCATCAATACATTGCTCAGATGGAAGAAAAGGTAAGAGATGCTGTTTTCGGCAACATTGGAACAATAGTTTCTTTTAGAGTTGGAGCTGAAGATGCTGAATATCTGGAAAAAGAATTTGTTCCTGAATTTACAGCTACTGACTTAGTTAATCTTGGAAAATATAATATCTATTTGAAATTAATGATTGATGGAATAGCCGGCAGACCTTTCTCGGCTGAAACCTTGCCTCCAATGTTAAAACCGGAGAAATCGAATCGAGAGAAGATTATTAAAGTTTCCCGCGAAAGATATGGGACTCCTCGGCAAGTTGTTGAGGAAAAAATTAAGCGCTGGATAGGAACTTTAGAATTTCCGGTTAGTCCCCAGTCCGTCTCCCCGGTTCTTTATGATGCCAAATGTTCTCTCTGCGGAAAATGGACCAAGGTTGTTTTTCCTCCTGATGGGGTCCGGCCGGTTTATTGTAAACCCTGCCGAAAAAAAATGGAAAGAGAGAAGGAACAAAGAGAAAATGGAGTTATTTCCCTGAAAGAGGCAACTAAAAAAGAGCCTGTTTCTTTTTTGCCCTCAAAAAAAACTTTCGGGCGAGAAAAAACTGAAAAAGAGAAAAAAAGAAAAACCGTTAACTTAGAAGAATTAAAAAAAACCCTGGAAGAATCCCTGAAAAAAAGAAAAAAGCAATAATTATGAAAACATTAAAAGATTTTAATTTTAAAAATAAACGAGTATTGGTTAGATGTGATTTTAATGTTCCATTTGATGAAAAGGGAGGGATAGGTGATGATTTCCGAATTAAACAGTCCCTGCCTACTATTGAATATTTAAAAAAGAAGGGGGCTAAAATAATTTTAATCAGTCATTTGGGAAGGCCAAAAGGCAAAGAGAAAAAATATAGTTTAAAACCAGTTTCTCTGAGATTAGAGCAATTATTAGAGCAAAAGGTTCACCGAGCACATAACGGATTATCTGCTTTGGTAAAATTTTTAGATGACTGCCTGGGAGAGAAAGTAAAAAAGGAAATAGAAAATATGAAAGCTGGAGAAGTATTTCTTTTGGAAAACCTCAGATTTTATGAAGAAGAAGAGCAAAATAAGGAAAATTTTGCCAAAGCCCTTTCAGAATTAGCCGATATCTATATTAATGATGGATTTGGCGCTTGTCACAGAGCGCATGCTTCAGTCGCAGGAATACCAAAATATCTGCCTTCTGGAGCCGGGTTTTTGCTTGAAAAAGAAGTTAAAATTCTTTCTAAAGTTTTGGAAAATCCTTGGCGGCCTTTAATAATGGTGATTGGCGGGGTAAAAATTTCTACTAAAATTAAAGTAATTGAAAATTTTTTAAAAACAGCTGACCATCTACTTTTAGGAGGAGAAATTGCTAATGCTGTTTTAGAGCTAAAAGGGATTTTGATTGGTAAGGGCTTGCCAGAGAGTTCTGAAGTAATGAGGAAAATTGAAAAAATTAATTTAACTAATCCCAGACTTCATCTGCCAATTGATGGAGTTATTTCATTAGCTGATGTTGAAAGAGGATTAGAGGAGGGTTATATCAGACAGTCAGCTCCGGGAATAGTAAAAAGAGAAGAAGGGTTTTATGATATTGGTCCAGAAACAATCAAAATTTTTTCTGAAATAATTAAAGAAGCTAAAATGATTATCTGGTCGGGCCCTCTGGGAATGTATGAGAAAGAGCAATTTGAAAAAGGAACAAAAGAAATAGCCAAAACCATTGCCAGAAATTATTCGGCTTTTAAAATTGTTGGCGGAGGAGATCTCATCTCGGCCTTAAATAAATTTAATCTCTTAGATAAATTTGACCATGTTTCCACCGGCGGCGGGGCAATGCTTGAATTTTTGAGCGGTGAAAAACTACCGGGAATCGAAGCACTATCAAAATAATTCCTATGGAAATAAAAAATCTTAAAAAAGCAGCTGAGCGAATTTTAAAAGCGATAAAAAAGAAGGAAAAAATTATTATTTATGGTGATGCTGATTTAGATGGAGCAACCTCGGTAATTATTTTAAAAGAAAGTATTCAAAATTTAGGCGGAGAGGTTTCGGCAATTTATTTTCCCGATCGAGAAAAAGAAGGATATGGGATAAATAAAACAGCCCTTGATTTTTTAAAAACCATTAGTCCTGCTTTGTTGGTTGCCTTAGATTGTGGAATTGGGAATTTTGAGGAAGTGAAAATAGCTAAAACTTTAGGTTTTGAAGTAATAATTATTGACCATCATCAAATCTTAGATAAGTTACCTAAAGCCCAAATTATTGTTGATCCTAAACAAAAAGGAGATAAATATCCATTTAAAGGGCTAGCTACCGTAGGAATAATTTTTAGGCTTTCCCGACTTCTTTTAAAAGAAAAAATGTCAGAAGTAATGAGAAAAAATTTCTTGGAATTAGTGGCTTTGGGCACTATCGCCGATATGATGCCAGAAGAAAATGAAAATCAGCTTTTTATAACGGAGGGCTTAGAGTCATTAGAAAATTCCTGGCGACCAGGAATTAAAGTATTTTTAAATAGCATCCCTTTTACTTTCCAAGAGAAAAAATATCCGAATTTCCGTCAGAAAATCTCTAAAATAATTTCTATTTTAAATGTCAGGGATATTGAGAATAAAATGCCAGCTTCATTTAGAGTTTTGGCAAGTTCCTCTTTGAAAGATGCAAAAAAGATTATCGAAAAACTTTTAAAGAAAAATGAACTAAAAAAAGAAAAAATAAAGGAAATGATTCAGGAGGTCGAAGAAGATTTATTTTCTTCTTCCCCCTTCGCTGGCGCTCGGGAAACGGGCGATGAAGCTAAAGCTTCATCTTCACCCTTCGCTAACGCTCGGGTAAATGAAGAAATTATTTTTAAAGGAAAATCTAATTGGGAATTAATTTTACTCAGTCAGGTAGCTTCAATAATTTGTAATAAATATAAAAAACCTACTTTTCTTTTCAAAGAGGGAGAAACAAAGAGCCAGGGAACGGTAAGAATACCCAAGGGATTAGATGGAGTGAAGGCTATGATGAGTTGCCGTCAACTTCTGGAAACTTATGGAGGTCATCCTGCAGCTGCAGGTTTTTCATTAGAAAATGAGAATTTAGAAAAATTTAGAGAATGTCTAAATAAATATTTTAAAAAAATATGAAAAAAATAATAATTTATACCGATGGAGGATCTCGAGGCAATCCCGGGCCGGCAGCAATTGGATTTCTGTTTTGTAATGAAAAAGACCAAATTATTAAAAAATATTCTGAGTATCTTGGTACAGCTACTAATAATGAGGCTGAATATCAGGCAGTGATTTTTGCCTTAAAAAAATTTAAAGCTCTCTTTGGAAAAAAATTAGCCAAATCCTCAGAAATTGAATTAAGATTAGACTCCGAACTTTTAATAAAACAATTAAAGGGAGAATATAAAGTTCTTGATTCAAAAATTCAGCTTTTATTCATTACCGTCTGGAATCTAAAGATTGATTTCAAAAAAGTTAAATTTAAACTTATTTCTCGCAACAAAAATAAAGAAGCTGACAAATTGGTCAATGAAGCTTTAGACTACAACCCACCCGCCACCCTCCCATTATAGATGGGTCCCTGTCAAACCAAAGCTCAGAAACTATTTTAAAAAGAAACATTTTAAATCAAAAAAACAGAGAACCGGTCTCTGTTTTTTTGATGTCCCAGTAAGTCTGTAAGCCGAATTCTGTCTTGCCCTCCCAACTTTTGCCACGGGATTTCAAAAAAATCAGCAAATTCTTTGGCAAAAGTTAGGAGGGTGAAGTGATTATCTATCTAGGCCTGAGATTGCTCCCAGGCTCAAGCGAACTACTTTGAACCCTTTCAACTTTGCGTAAAAAGTTGCGGGGCTTTGTTCTTGCTCTTGGGCAGGAATTTAACCGTTTCACTCCCGGAGTTACCTCCAGGATTCATCCAATTATTGGATGCCTCTTGTCTTACGATTTGAGGCGTCACTGTTCGCATCCCTCGTCTCGCGACGTACGGGTATTGCCCGTTACCATTTTAACCAGTTTTAAAACTGGTAAGAGTTCGGACTTTCCTCCCCCTTTTTCTGATTAGAAAAAGAGAGCAATCACTCAACTTACAAGGACATATTCATTTTACCCCTTTAAATTTTTTCTGTCAAGGATTATAATGATATATTGCTTTAAATTATGAATTTTAATAAATTTTTAAATTCTCAGACAAAGACCGTTACTTTCGCTGCTGTTTTGCTTGGGTTATCGGCCGGAATTAGCGCCATTTTAGGATTGATAAGAGACAGGCTTTTAGCCGGGAGGTTTGGAGCAGGAATTGAGCTAGATATTTATTTTGCCGCTTTCCGAATTCCCGATTTTGTCTATGGAATTTTGATTGTCGGAGGAATTACCGCCGCCTTTTTACCAGTATTTTCTGAATATTTTCAGAAAAACTCCAAAGAAGGCTGGGAGCTCACAAATAATGTCTTAAATTGCTTTTTAATTTTACTTATTTTTATTTGTCTAATATTGGCTATTTTTACCCCTTTTATTATTAATTTTGTCGCTCCGGGTTTTGGGCCTGAACAAAAAGTCCTGACAATCGCCCTGACCAGAATAATGTTTTTTAGCCCGATTTTATTTGGTATTTCCAGCATTTTTTCTGGAATTTTACAATATTTCAATAGATTTTTAGTTTATTCTCTAGCTCCAATTTTATATAATTTAGGCATCATCTCAGGTATTTTATTTTTTGTTCCTATTTTTGGTCTTTTTGGCTTAGCTTACGGTGTAATTTTAGGAGCTTTTTTGCACCTTTTTATCCAGATTTTCTCGGTTAAGGGCTCAGGATATTGCTATCGGCCCTTTTTTAATTTTAAATACCCTGGTCTAAGAAAAATTTTTAGGTTAATGATTCCAAGAACTATTGGTCAGGCCTCTTATCATCTAAATTTAATTGTCATTACCGCTATTGCCTCAACCTTGGCTTCTGGAAGTATTGCCATTTTTAACTTTTCTAACAATCTTCAATGGTTTCCGGTTGGAATAATTGGAGTTTCCTTTGCCATAGCTGCTTTTCCAACTCTATCTCGGGCCTGGATACGCCGGCAAAAAGAAAAATTTCTTGAAACTTTCTCCTCGGTTTTTCGGCAGATTCTCTTTTTAATAATTCCAGTCAGTATCTTGATGTTTATTTTAAGAGCCCAATTAGTTCGACTTATTTTGGGAACGGGTCAATTCGGTTGGCTGGAAACAAGACTGACAGCAGCTTCTCTTGGTCTTTTTTCCTTCGCTCTTTTTGCTTCCAGTCTTATTCCTCTCACTGCTCGAGCCTTTTTTTCTTTTCAGGACACCAAAACCCCGGTAATAATTGCTATTTTCTCAATGGTTTTAAATATTATTTTATGTTTTCTGTTTGTCTGGCTTTTAAAGTTTCCAAATCTTTTTCAGAACTTCATGGTAAATTTTTTTAAACTTCAGGGAATTAAAAATATAAGCGTCATTGGTCTTCCATTAGCTCTGTCCATATCAGGGATATTTCAAGTATCTCTGCTTTTAACTTTTTTATACAGAAAAATTGGAGATTTTAAACAAAAAGAGATTTACCACTCTCTTAAAAAAATTCTTCTTTCTGGCATTTTAATGATACCTTTTGTCTATTTAACCCTTAAAATTGTAGCTATTTTTGTCAATATGCAGACTTTTTTTGGAGTTTTCTGCCAGACAATCTTTGCCGGCCTGGTAGGAGTTTTTATTTATACAGTAAGCACCAAACTTTTAAAATCACCAGAGCTCAAAACTATTAAATCTTCAATTTTAAGACAGTTTACCAAAACTTAAATAATGCTACAATAAAGGGACCAATAGAAAGGCAACCATACTCAAAACAACCAGAGAGATTAAAATAATCCAAACTATTTTAAAAATTGTTTTCGCTTTAATCTTGGTCATTATCTTATGATACAAAGAATAAGGAAATTTAAAAAGGGGCGGGCTCGCCCGCCCAAATTTCGAAGAAACTTGGTGCGGGCTCGCCAGACAATACTTTTTTCTGCACTGCTCATATTATTATTTTTTTTAGCGATAGGTTTTCTAATCATTTCTAATTGGAGAATAAATCAGAGGAGGTCAGGGCTCATTTCCCAAATTAGGAATTTACAAGAAGAGATTCAAGTTTTAGAGGAAAAAAATCAAGAATTGAAGGCCGGAATTTCTCAGATTTCAAGCCAAAGTTATTTAGAAAAAGTGGCTCGAGAAAGCCTTGGCCTTAAAAAACCAGGCGAAGAGGTAACAGTAGTTTTACCACCTCCAGAAGAAGAAAAAGAAGTTAAAGAAGAAGAAAAAGGAATTTGGGAAAGGTTCTTAGAAAAGCTGAAATTTTGGTAAGCTGCGGGATTAGTTGAGAGGTTCAACGTCACCTTCCCAAGGTGAAAACACGGGTTCGATTCCCGTATCCCGCTTAGGCCGGGATAGCTCAGTGGAAGAGCAATGGTTCCGTAAACCATGGGTCGAGAGTTCGAATCTCTCTCCCGGCTAAGAATTTTATAGGGGTTTACTTTTTTAAAAATTATGTTAAATTAAAAAAGAAAAGGACGATGACTGATATAGTTTTACAATTAAAGGAACTTCAATCTAAACTCCATCATTTGATGGACTGTCTTTGACATTGCCAAAAAGAGAGAAAAAATTAAAGAATTAGAAAAAAAGACAGAAAAATCAGATTTTTGGCAAGACAAAGAAAGGGCAAGAAAAACCAGTCAGGAGATAGCAAAAATAAGGGAAGAATTAGAAGAGTTTGACGAATTAGAGATTAAACTGGAATTACTAAAAGAAGAAAAGGATGAAAAGAAAATCGAAGATTTCAAGAGAGAATTAAAACAAAAGGAGCTCCGAGTTTTTCTTTCTGGAAAATATGACAAAGGGAATGCTATTTTAGAAATTTCAGCTGGAGCAGGAGGACAGGACTCTCAAGATTGGGCAACAATGCTGCTCAGGGTTTATGAAAGATATTGTGCTTTGAAAGGATATAAAACAAAAATTTTGAGTCAATCCTTTGGAGAAGGAGGAGGCCCTGAAGGAAGAATCGGGACAAAACAAGTTTCCTTGGAAATTAAAGGAGCTTCAGCTTATGGTTTTTTGAAAAGAGAAACCGGGGTTCACAGACTCGTGCGAATTTCTCCCTTCTCAGCTAAAAATCTTCGCCATACCTCTTTTGCTTTAGTTGAAGTTTTACCTGAGATTTCTGAGAAAGAGGAACCTGAAATAAAAATTAGACCAGAAGACCTAAAATTAGAAACCTTTAGAGCTTCGGGTCCTGGTGGCCAATATGTTAATCGACGGGAATCAGCAGTGAGAATTACCCATCTTCCAACCGGGATTCAGGCAGCTTCCCAAGCAGAAAGACTGCAGGGGGTAAATCGAGAAAAGGCGATGAAAGTTTTAACTGCCAAACTCTATCAGTTAAAAGAGGCAGAGCGCCAAAAAAAATTAAAGGAAATTAAAGGAAAACAAATCTCGGCCAGTTGGGGAAATCAGATTAGGTCTTATATTTTGCATCCTTACAAACTGGTAAAAGATTTGAGAACAAAAGTTCAAACCTCAGATATTGAGGGAGTATTAGATGGAAATTTAGATAAATTTATTGAAGCTGAAATAAAATATAATTCGTGATAAAATTTCAAAATATTACCAAAATTTATCCTCCTCATTCATTTGGGGAAGCGACTGTTGCCATAGAGGACGTCTCTTTTAAAGTAAATAAAAAAGAGTTTGTTTCAGTTGTCGGTAGGTCAGGAGCTGGTAAAACAACCTTATTAAAACTACTTCTTGGCGAAGAAAAACCAACTAAAGGCCGGGTTTTTTTTGACGGTCAAGATGTTCATAAAATAAAACCAGCAGATTTTTTTAAGCTCCGGCGAAGAATTGGAACGGTTTTCCAAGATTATAAATTATTTCCCTCAAAAACAACCTATGAAAATATTGCCTATGTGATGGAAGTAATGGGGGCCAGTGAAGAAGAAATATCAAGGAATGTGCAAGAAGTCCTGAAAATCGTTGGTTTAACTAGTAGAGCTTATAATTTTCCTGAGGAGCTTTCTGGAGGTGAGCGCCAAAGAGTAGCCATTGCCAGAGCTTTAATCCACCGGCCGGAAGTGATTTTAGCTGATGAGCCAACTGGCAACCTCGATCCCTATAATACCTTGGATATCATTCGGCTTTTATTAAAAATTCATGAATTTGGTGCCACTGTTATTTTAGCCACCCATGATAAACAAACTATCAATGTTCTGGGAAAGAGGGTGATAACCTTAGAACAAGGCAGGATTATCAGGGATGAGGAGAAGGGAAGATTCATTTTTTAAATTTTAAAATACATCCCAAATCGGAAAGGGGTCGGGAGAACCCTTCGGTTCTCCCGTGTAGGAAAATATTAAAAACCGAGGGTTTTTAAGGAGCGAGCCCGAAGCGAGGCGGAGCCGAGCGCTGGCACTTTGTGCCAGAGAGGGCGAGCGACCTCACAATGTATTACCACTATGCTTATTTCGCTTAAAAGAATAATTCGTTCTGGCTGGTTAAATTTCTCCCGTAATAAGGGGCTTTCTTTGGCTACTATTTTTATTATGGTGATGACTATTTCTTTGGTGACCTCGCTTTTCCTTTTTAGAGATATAAGCCAATTTTTAATCTCGAGCCTTCAGGAAAAAGTTGATATTAGTGTCTATTTTAAAGAAGCTGTTCAGGAAGAAGATATTTTGCGCTTTAGAGAAGAAATTAACAAAATTCCAGAAGTGAAAAATGTTGAATATGTTTCTCGCGAAACCGCTTTGGAGCGTTTTATCCAGAGATATAAAGATAACCAGATTATAATGGAGTCTTTGGCTGAAGTAGGGAATCCTCTTTTGGCTTCTTTAAATATTAAAGCCTGGGAGGCCAGTCAATATATAACGGTAACAAATTTTTTGGAAACCTCTTCCTATAAAAATCTAATTGATAAAGTTGACTATTATCAAAGAAAACCGGTGATTGAAAGAATTTTTTCCATAACCTCTACTATTAATAAAACTGGAATTGGATTTTCCCTAATATTGGCTATATTGGCGATTTTAGTTGCCTTCAATACTATAAGATTAGCAATTTATAATTCAAAAGAAGAAATTTCAGTTATGAGATTGGTTGGAGCTTCTGACTGGTTTATTCGGGGACCTTTCTTGGTTCAAGGGGCAATTTCTGGTTTTGCTGCAGTCCTAATTACCCTTTTAATTTTTACTGGAGCTCTTTTCTTTTTAAGTCCAAAACTAGAAATTTTGTTCCCAGGACTTAATATTTTTAATTCTTTTACCGGCAATCTCGGGATATTATTTTTAATTCAGATTTTTACTGGAGTAGGCCTGGGAGTGGTTTCAAGCATTATCGCTATCAGAAAATATTTAAAGGTATAACAAGTGAAAATATTGCCGGGTGGTGTAATGGTAGCACACGAGATTCTGGCTCTCGTAATCTTGGTTCGAGTCCAAGCCCGGCAGCACTTCATTTTTGGACTCAAATTTCACTAACTAGGCGTGGACGTTAGAACTTTTATCGCCAATCAGGCGGTTTTTTGATAAAATGAAATAATATGCTTATCACAGAAGGTAGAGCTAACGGTAAATATATTTTAATCGTTGTTGTTTTAACTGCCATTGTTGGCGGAGGAGTTTGGTTATTAGCGAAACGAGACGTTCGTTTTACTGAATTTTCTGAGATAAATAAACCAGAAGAAAATGGAATGGATGTTAATAATGAGATTAATATCCATGAATATCCGAGTGATAGCGAGCAATTTAGAAATCTGACTATAAAATTTGTGAGAGAGATAGCTGAGAATTACTTTGATGAACAACTGATAAAATACCCGGAGGAATTAGGAATTAGAGGTAATTGGGTTCCTTATATAACCATATATCATCAGGGAGAAATAAAAGGGCATGGGAAAGGAGAAAATGAAATATTATCTTTTGCTTTAGCTGAAGCAACAAAAGTTGCTTTTAGTGATGAGAGGTGCGAAAACTTAACTAAAAAAGATCTTAAGGATGTAATATTTTTGGTCAAATTTTTAATTCCTCCAAATCAGTTTTCTTTTGTAGAATATGACGGGAAAGGGAAAGAACTTGTTGGAGATTTAGTAGTAATCCGAAATTTAGACAAAGAGTTAATTCGTCAGAAAATTGAACAAGGAAAAGAATTTTTATACAGGGTAATGAATAAAAATGAGTACGGTTTCTATAAAAAATATGATGCTCTAAATGATGATTTTGAAGATAGACTGCATACTGTATATTCTGCTTCAATTATATATACTTTTTTATACATTTATGATTTGGAAAAGGACGAGAAAATTTTAGAATACATACCCGATTGGGGCAACTTTCTTTTTTTCATGCAAAACAAAGATGAGGAAGATGAAAGGTACGGCGCCTTTCATTATTCTTACTATTTAGATAGCAAGGAACGAGAAAAGAAATTTGTAGTTGGGACAAGTGCATTAACTATATTTACATTATTAAGATTATATGATTTAACTAACGACTCAAAATACTTGGAATCTGCGAAATTGGCTGGTGATTGGTTAACTACAATGCAGAAACCAGATGGAAGCATAAGGTCCTATGTAAGATATTCAGATGGGCAATGGGTGTACGGTGATAAAGAATCCCTTCTTTACAACGGCCAGGTGCTTTCTGCTCTTTCTAAGCTTTTTCAAGCTACCGGAGATAAAAAGTATTACGATACTGCTGAAGGAATTGCAAAACTGTTCGTAGAGAAATATGAAAAAGAAAAAGGTTATATTAAAGGTGAATATCGAGAGAAAAATCCGATATCAAATTCTTGGGTAGTAATGTCATTAATGGATTTTTATAGAGTAAATCAAGCTGATTATTACAAAAACATAATTTTTGAACTAAGTGAAAAAATTTTAGAAAATCAAAAAAATGACATGAATAACCTTTTACATTATGGTGGCTGGGGTGAAGTGTATTCAACAAGTGGAATTGGTTGGATAAGTGAAGTGATGGTGGAAACATATATATTCTGCAAAGAATTCACCCCTACACCAAATTTTGGTGTGGGGGCAAGCAAAGAAGATTGTAATAAGTATAAAGATTCTGCGATAAAGGCAATGAGATTACTTATTCAGAATACCTATTCAGAAGAAAACACCTTTTTTCTTAAAAATCCAAAAAGAGCAATGGGAGGTGTTTTTTGGAATGAACAAAATAAATATGTAAGAACTGATTCGGTATGTCATGCTTTAAATGGTTATGTCAGAATAATGAATGATTTAGAGGATGGATTATTACTTTCGGTTCCAGAGAAATCATTTGAAGCAATTTTAAATGAGCTTAAAAAATAAAGATATAGCGAATAACAGGGTGGGGCTATGTCCAGAATACGAGTAGTTAAGCAAGAAGCCCATCGCTGGGTGATTTTTTTTCGGCCTTGACTTTTTCCTGAATTGTTATTAAGATATAAAATCACGAGAGACGAAGGAGGACGGTATGGGAAGTGCCTTAAAAAGTGAATATGGATTAAAACAAAAAGACAGAATTAAAAAAAAGGAGGTAACAAATGAAAAGGAAGACAGCTTTTCAAAAGATCATTGACAGTCATCTGGTAAAGATCCTTCCTGACGGAGGGATGGTTTTGAAGCTAGACTGGGTTTGGGGACATGAGATTACCACACCGAACGCCATAATAGACATGAAAGTACGAGGATGTGAAGCCGTTTTCGATCCTAACAAGATTAAGATGATGATTGATCATGTTAACCCGCCCAAAGACACAGCTTCGGCTATTCAAGCCGAAATCGTCCGTAAATGGAGCGAAGCCCACGGTATCGAGTTTCTCGATGTCGGACGTAACGGTGTATGCCACGCTATTATTCCGGAAAAGGGATGGATACTCCCTGGTCAGATTGGTATTATGGGCGACAGTCACACCTGCACACATAGCGCTTTCTGCGCTTTCACGGCAGGAGTTGGTACGACAGAACTCGAAAACGGTATTATTACTGGTCTTTGGATCTGTCCGTCACAGAAAGTCATCCGCGTTAATTTCACTGGCAAATTGCCGGCAAATGTTTTTGCAAAGGATCTTATTCTGGCGCTCATTGCGAAGATCGGCGTCAAGGGTGCGACTAACGCAGTGCTCGAATTCGATGGCCCTGTAATTACAGACATGACCATGGAAGGCAGAATGACAATCGCCAACATGTCAGTAGAAGCTGGAGCCACATCAGGCATGATGATGGTTGATAAAAAGACCATAGATTATCTGTATCCGATTTTAGATAAAATGTTCCATGATGGTTCCCTGGGAGATATAAATCTTGAAGAATGGGACAGTGATTCGGATGCGGAGTATGATCGGGTTATCGAGATTGATGTTTCTAATATGGTTCCAGTCATTACGGATAAATATTCACCTGGCGATGTTGTGAAGGTTTCCGAACTTGTCGGCAAACGGGTCAATCAGGTTTATATCGGTTCATGCACGAATGGCAGAATCGAAGATCTGAGGATAGTGGCCAGCATTTTCCGTCAGGTAGGCGCCAGGGTAGCGGACAATTTACGTTGTATAGTTGTTCCCGCCACCCAGTACATCTACGAGAGGGCGCTTCAGGAAGGAATAATCGAGACTTTCGTAAAAGCTGGATGTTTCGTAAGCGGACCAACCTGTGGTGCATGCCTTGGTATGAGCTGCGGTGTTATTGCTCCCGGAGAGGTATGCGTTTCCACTACGAACCGCAATTTTCCCGGACGTATGGGCAAAGGCGGAATGGTGCATTTAACATCTCCGGCAACAGCAGCCCTTACTGCTCTTAAGGGTGAGATCGCTGAACCGACAATTAAGATGTGCGAGCGTACACTCAATGATTGTTCCGTCATTGTTCCACCTAAAAGGGAGGCTATTCAGTTGTCGGGATGGGGAAAAACGGAATCAAAACGACCCGAATACAGCAACCTTTTAAGCCTTATCGGCGGAGGACAGCATAAGGATTTTTCAGGAAAGGTGTTCTATTTACCCGTTGACAATGTTGATACCGACCAGATTATTCCAGCCAAGTATTTGACTGAGACAAAAAAAGAAGAGTTTGGCAAACACTGCCTTGAGGATGCTTCGATATCTTCCGAGGACAGACCAAAGCTTTTCCAGTCACAGATAATCGTAGCTGGCGATAATTTCGGTTGTGGCTCTTCAAGGGAGCACGCACCATGGGCATTAGAAGGAGTCGGCATCAGGTGTGTCATTGCTCCGAGCTTTGCGCGCATCTTTGAGAACAATATGTTCGCGAATGGGCTTCTTTGTATCACCTTTCCGAAGGAAACGATAGAATTTCTTTTTGATGAAAAGCCTGAAGAACTCTCGGTCGACTGGGAAAAAGGCATTGTGAAGTGGGATACCAATGGTGACGCCAGCTTCGAGATTTCAGACTACCAAAAAGAGCTAATCAAGAAAGGTGGAAGCGTCGGCATTATGCTTAAACTCGCCGCAGATCTGCAGGCAGAAGGTAAAATATAGAAAGGAGAAAGATATGATAGAAAAAAGAATTGCATTAGTACTGGGAGACGGTTCGGGGCCAGAAATGATGAAATTTGCATGTGCAATTGCCATCGAAGCGGCCAAGAAAGACGGGATAGAGATTGTTTTTGAAGAAACACCGATGGGATGGAATGCCTACGAAAAGTATGGCGATACCCTTCCGCAGGAATCATTTAAGAGAGCGGTTGATATCGGCATCATATTTTTCGGTGGCGTTGGCGACCCGAAATTCGACAATACCATCGGCGCGAAAAAACCAGAGATGAAACCCGAAGCAAGAGCATTGCTCTCTTTGAGGAGTAATATGGGACTTCTTCTAAACTTCCGTCCCATGATCTACTACAAAGCGCTCGCTCATCTCGCGAACGTGAAACCCGAAACGATACCGGACGAAGGAATCCAGCAGATCTGGATACGCTTTCTTCTCGAAGATAGTTACTTTGGTAATCAGGATTTCATCGACGATATCCCAGCTGAAGTGAATAAGAAGCTTGGAATAAAGCTGAAGAAAGAGATAACCGGCAATGAGGAAATCGTGACCGATATCGCTTACTTTCGCAAGAGTACGGTCGAAAAATATCTGAGATCGGCCTTCTCTTATGCCCGGGATATAAAACTGCCTCTCATTTCGATCGACAAAGCTAACGTCATGGCGCGGTATGATTTCTGGAGGAAGGTTGCGACAAAAATTGGAAGAGACGAATTTCCTGATGTTCCACTTATTCATCAGTATGTTGATTCAGCTAACGCTCTTCTCTTTACCCCCGCGAAACTTCACGGCGTGATTGCATGCGGGAACGAACATGGCGATATTCTTTCTGATGGCGCGGCTGTTGCTCTCGGAAGTATGGGAATGATGTGTTCATCGGCCATCAATCCTGATACTGGCGCGGCCATGTTCGAAAGCGGTGCCGGAACAGCTCCTACACTAGCCGGACAGGATAAAGCGAATCCTTTAGGTCGTATTCTCACTGCCGCCATGATGCTCAGGCACATCGGTGCAGTGAATGGCGCAAGTGCGATTGAAACAGCAGTTAATAAGGTCTTGCAGGACGGCTATCGCACGAGTGATCTTTTCTGCGCTACCGACGACCCTAAAAAACTTCTAGGAACTTCGGAGATGGGAGAAATAGTTCTTTCTTATATGTGAATCTCATTAAACGATGATGTGAAAGGCGCTAACAATTCAATGTTAGCGCCATTTCTTTTTTATTGACTAGAGTTGCTTTGTAATAATTCTGTTGATTATTGTAAAATTAACTTGGGATATTGGATTATTTCTAACCAGTTCATTTTTCTAAAATCGTCTAATAATCCTAAACGAACAGAATTATGCTCGGTTCTTGTGACCGAGCCGCCTCAATTTATCGCCAAGCCCGCCCAAGTTTTTGGAAAAAAATTTAGGTGGGCAAAAGGGTGGTTTTTTAAAGCTGTTTAGGTTCATATAGTATAAACCTGGGCCAGTATAATTTTTTGACTTTTTTTACAGATATAATATAATATAAGGTATTATGGCCGCCAACCTACTTAAACAACTATTAACTTCTATTCATTTGTATTATGATTTAGGCTCAGCTTCTCTACGGGCGCGAGCCGTAGGTGAAATTATTGCAAAGGTACTTTTTGTCAAAAATGGACGGGGACTTATGTTTGAAGAAATCGCTGAAGAGGTAGCTCATCTGGTTGAGGTTAAAAAAATGCCAAAAGATGATATTTTAGAGGGGCTCGAATTTTTAAGAGATAAGGAAGCTGTAATTTGGCAGGAATCAACAGACCGGTGGCTTTTAACAAATAAAGCAATAGAGCAAATAGACAATGATTTAAGAAACAGCCAATTGAGGACTAAAAAGATTTTAGAGAATTATTTTAGCAGAAAAATTGATTACAAAAGACTGGTTGAATGGTTTAGGTCCGCCTGTGCAGATTTTTTTGGTGCTTACGGTGAAATATGGGTGAAGACCATTTATTGTAAGAAAATAGTTGAATTACCAGCAAGAAGCTTTTTAGAAAAAATACTTTCTCATTCAATTAAGAAATGCGGTTTGGAATCTTATTCAAAGGAGCTTCTAACTGCTTTCCGTCAGTTTTTGCTAAGTTCTAATGAGCAGATAAATACAGCCCAGATTTGGTCATATGCCCAAGCTATGCTTTCTGCAAAATTAGTAGTTGCCGGTGTAGGACCAGATCCAATGGCAATTAATAAATTTAGAGGCGGACAACTATTTTTTGATACAAATATGTTGTTTGGGATAGTATTGAGGGAGGATCCTAACGACAAAAGGTTTGTCGGCATAGCTGAATCCTTAAAAGACATAGGAGTTTCTTTACGTATTACTAAGAGAACAAAGGAAGAATACGATACTGTAGTAAAGAGGGAGAGAGAAAAATTAATAAAGCTCCTGAAAATTTTGCCCAAGAAAACTTTCAGAGAAGTAATGAAGGATTCGAGAGACCAATTTGCTTTAGTAGCAATTGCAAGAAATTATGATACCGTAAGAGATTACAAAGCCTTTTTTGAAGAAATTAAAAATCCTCCTACCAGAATGGGAAATCTTAAAATCAAGATGGAGGATAATCCAGAAATTGATAAAGTAGTCAAGGAAAGTGAAAATTATACAGAAAGGCAGAGGGAGATAGAAAAAGAATGGTTAAAGTATTATTCCTGGCCAAAACGAAAAAGTTCTATTAACCACGATGTGGCTTTAGATGCCGTTGTTGATTTTCTACGGAAAAGTAATCCAAAAACCTGGATTCTAACAGCCGATCGATCTATGCAGAGTCTTTCGCGGAAGTGGTCTATCACTTATTTTCCAGCATGGCTTTCATTGGGCACAATGATCCAATTATTGGCAATTTATGATACTGGTCCCAAGTATGATCCATATAATTTTGCTCCTCTGCTCAGTAAATTGATTGAGGCGGAAATTCAAGTTACAGAAGACTTGTATATGGTTGAAGATGTTATTGAGCTTATTGATATTGAGGAAAGGTCTAAAGAATTGTCAAAGGAAGAGATTAAGGCCTTGGCCAATAAGATTGCTAGGGCACGCATGCTTGGTAAATCAAGATATGACAGAGAATTAGCTTTGGATATTAAAAGAGTCTTACAACGGAAAAAGATTATAAAAGAGGAGCAGATTCAGCAGATGGAACAGAGAACAGTGAATTTGGAAGAAGAGCTTACTCAGGAGCACAAAAAGAAAAATGCTTTTTTTGCAGCTTTAGTCAAAAAATTAGCAAGCAAAAAGAGGCAACAGGAAAGAATTAAGTACATATTAATATTTATTCTTCTTTTGATAGTAGGAGTGTTAATTATGCTTTTGGGTTTTTACTTATGGAAAAGGAAAGGCAATATAAATATAGGAATTATGTGTCTTGGTCTCGGCTTAACAGAAATTATTTTACCAACTTTAAAATGGATATTTCCAAAATATAAAGAGGTTGGAAGAAAAGCAGAAGAGTGGGCAAGAGATCAGGCACTCCATTTAGCAAACCGGGAAAAAAAGCAAGACTAAATTTGATTTACTTTTTTATTGCGTTAGAATAAAAGAAGGAGAATAATAACAAACAAAGGTCGGTGAGAATTAATTAAAAAGACTTAGTGATTATGGCCAACTTTGTTATAAAAAAAGATGGGACAAAGGAACCCTTTGATGCTGAAAAGATTAGAAGAGCAATTACAGGTGCTGCCCAAAGAACTAATCTTCCAGAAGAGCGAAAAAAAGAGGTAGTAGAACAGGTTTTAAATACAGCACTACAATTAGCGAGAGAGAAAGAGGAGATAGCAACTTCAGAGCTTAAAGAAAAAATTCTTAGTGAGTTAGATGCTATTGAACCTTCTATTTCAGAGACCTGGAGAAACTACGCTCAAGAGAAAGGCGGGGTTTAATACAGAATATTTTTTCACTTACCCGAGCCGCAGGCGAAGGGCGAAGGGTGAAGAAAAGGACGAAGTCCTCTTCGCCTTTCCAATATAGGTTTTGAAATTGTCCAGTCATACTGGAGTCCCGGCTCGCGAGCTTCGCTCGCGGGCTTTTAAAATAAGTAAAAATTTGTAATAATGATTAGACGAACTTATGTGAGAAGAAATTAAAAAAAATGACTAGTACTTTGTGATTTATTTGTAAGATAAACTCATGAAAAAAATTTTACTTAAAATTAAAAAAATAAAGGCAAAGGCTAATGAGAAAGAGATATTAAAGGGAGTGAGTTTTCAAATAAAAAGGGGAGAAATTCAGGCCCTTTTGGGTCCAAATGCTTCAGGCAAAAGCACTTTTGCCCAGGTAATAATAGGAAATCCAAAATATAAAATAACTGGAGGAGGAATTTTTTTTGAGGGAAAAGAAATTACAAAATTTTCTCCTGAAAGGAGAGTAAAATTGGGGATGGCTTTGGCTTGGCAATCTCCTCCCAAAATAAAAGGGGTAAAGCTTTCTCAAATATTGGAGAGAATTTCTCAGCGGGAAATAGAAATTGAGGAAGCTGAATCTCTTTTGGAAAAGGAAGTAAATCTAGATTTTTCAGGCGGTGAGAAAAAAATCTCAGAACTTTTGCAAGTCATATCTTTGAACCCCAAATTGGTGATTTTTGATGAAATTGATTCCGGTTTAGATATAAAAAGATTGGAAAAAGTGGCAAAAATGATAAAAAAGGAATTAGTTGATAAAGGGGTTTCTGTTTTATTAATCACTCACTTGGGACAAATTTTACAGTTTCTAAAACCAAATTTAACCAATGTAATGTTAGATGGGAAAATTATTTGTAAGGGAAGAGATTTTCGAGAAATTTTGAGGACTATTAAAAAATATGACTATGAAAAATGTAAAAAATGTTTATCCACCAAAGTTTCCTGAAAAGAAATTTGGTCAGGTAAATTATTGGCAGATTGACCACGAGGTCAAAAATATTTTTGAGATAGGAGGAGTAACCATTTTACCAAGTTCCGAAGCTTGGCAGAAATTTGCTTGGACAAGAAAATTTTTCGGAGAAAAACCAAAAGAAGGATACTTTATTTGGGTCAAAAGAAAAATAGATTTCCCCTTGGCTACTTGTATCACTATTGCCTCACCAAAAATTTCCCAGGATTTAAGAAATTTATTAGTGATTGAAAAAAATATCAAAGCCAGAGCCAATGTAATTTGTAATGCTAAAGAGAGATTTCTTTGTGGTAAACATTTAGCCAGAGGAAAACTTATTCTCAAAGAGGGAGTTTTTTTAGAATATAATCATATTCATAAATGGGGCGAGAAAGATAATGTTCAGCCGGATTATGAATTTACTTTGGAGAAAGGCGCTCGTTTAATTTATAATTATCGAAATTTATTTCCTCCAGAAAATTTGGAGTTCAAGACCACAATTCATAGTGGGGAAAATACCTCCTCAAATTTAAATTTTATTATTAATTCTTTAAATTCCAAAACAAAGGTAAAAGATACTGTTTTTTTAGAAGGCAAAAATTCTCAGACAGTTGTTAGATTAAGATTAGTTGGAAGAAAAAAGAGCCAGATTGAGGCAATTAGTCAGATTTTTGCCTTCTCGCCAGGAAAAGGACATTTGGATTGTCAGGGATTGTTGGTCGACAAAACTGCCAAAATTTCTTTGATTCCTCAATTAGTTTGCCAAAACAAGAAAGCTCAAATTACTCATGAAGCCTCAATTGGAAAAATTTCAGAAGAAGAATTAACTTATTTGAGGATGAGGGGATTGACTGAAAAGGAGGCGATAGATTTAATTGTCAGTGGATTTTTAAAAGCATGAAAAATTTAAGTAAAAGGAAAATTGTGGTTGCAATGTCTGGTGGGATAGATAGTTTCGTGGCGGCAACCCTTTTGAAAAGAGTTGGAGTCGATGAACTTCGTTCATCTTCACGCACGAGCTCGTTAGAGCGAGTAAGAAAGAATTTTAATTCTTTCGGCTTCGCTAACGCTCGCGTTTTTGTCGATGAACTTCGTTCATCTTCACGCTTCGCTAACGCTCGCGTTTTTGTCGATGAACTTCGTTCATCTTCACGCTTCGCTAACGCTCGCGTTTTTGATGTGGTGGGAGTTTTTATGAAACTTACTGATCTGCCAAGGTTTAAAGAAAATGAAATGAGAGCTAAAAAAGTTGCTAAAATTCTGGGGATTCCGCTTTTAGTTTTAGATTTAAGAAGGGAATTTAAAGAAAGAGTTATTAATTTGTTTTTAAAAGAATATAAATTAGGACTAACTCCTAACCCTTGCATAGTCTGTAACAAAGAAATAAAATTTGGATTATTATTAGAAAAAGCTCTTTCTTTGAATGCAGACTGTATAGCTACTGGTCACTATGCAAGAATTCGAAAATTCGCTGTGTGTGAACAGTGGGCAAATTCGAAACGGATTCGTTATTCGTTGATGACTGCTAAAGACAAAGAGAAAGACCAGTCTTATTTTTTATGGCAACTTAATCAAAAGCAATTAAAACATATTTTATTTCCCATCGGAGATTACACTAAAACTCAAGTTAGAATTATATCAAAAAAATTTAAATTGCCTGTTTTGAAAATTCCAGAATCTCAGGAAATTTGTTTTATTAAGACAACTATAAATGATTTTTTAAAGAAATATCTCAAACCAAAACCCGGCCAAATTATTTACTCAACACCCAAGGTTAAGTATCGTGTAATTGGGCGACATCAAGGATTAGCCTTTTATACTATTGGACAGCGAAAGGGGATAAAACTTCCCGGAGGACCATATTGGGTTTTGGATAAAGATTTGAAAAAGAATGCTTTAATTGTTACCAAGAACGAAAAGGACTTATATAAAAAGGAATTGATTGCCAAGAAGGTTAACTGGATTTCTGGACTCCAACCCACCCTCCGCCCTCCCGCTCGCCAGAGGCGAGCGGGCCCCTGCCCCAAATTGCCATTAAAAATAAAGGCAAAAATTCGCTATCGTCACGAACCTGCTTCAGCCGTAATTACCCGAAGTTTAAAGTCTAAAGTTAGTTTAAGGTTTACTCAGCCCCAGCGGGCAATTACTCCTGGCCAGTCAGTAGTTTTTTACAAAGGTCAGGAAGTCTTGGGCGGAGGAGTAATTAGTGAGTCCTATTAAAACAATTTCTATAAAAGGGAAAGACTCAACTTATATTATTGGAGGGAATAAAAATGGTTTAAATAAGAGATTTTTTGACTGTGGATATTAAAACCTTGACAGACCATAGTTATGAATATATACTTATAACAGAAAGGTCGACTTTGTTTAAATTTAATTTTTAAAATACTATGCCATTAGGAGATAGAACAGGTCCAAGGGGACTTGGACCAATGACGGGAAGAGGATTAGGTTACTGCGCTGGCTATCCTTATCCTGGTTATCTGCACCCTTATGGATTTGGTCGGGGAAGAGGTTTTGGTCGAGGATGGGGCAGAGGATGGGGCAGAGGTTGGAGAGGGCCTGGTTGGTGGACGGTTCCACCTTATGACCTGGATTATCCTTATTCACCTCAGTATCCTTTTCAACCACCAACACCAAAAGAAGAAAAAGGAATGCTAACAGAAGAACTGAAAGCATTGCGAGAAGAAATGAAAGCTATTGAAGAAAGAATGAAGGAATTAGAGACTAAGAAAAAGAAGAAGTAAGAACCTTGCCTTCGGAGAGAACCTTGAATGTTTTCCTCGCTCGGCTCGAAAATCCATAATCTAAGAACCTCACTTCGCGAGAACCTTGTTTTCTTCGAAATTAATATGCCAAATGAACAAATTCCACCAATTCCTCCCGGAGGAAGATTTAGAGTCTCTGGTCGTGGCGGCCGCGGTCGCCAACCCGGTGGCTTTGGTTTAGGACCCGGAAATTTCTGTGTATGCCCGCGATGTAAAACAAGAATTCCTCATAAGAGAGGGGTTCCTTGTTATGAGGAAGTCTGTCTAAAATGTGGGACTCCAATGACTAGAGTCCGCTAAAATTTTTTATGAAAATTTGTATTAGTGCTACTGGCAATAATTTAGATGCACCTTTAGATCCTCGATTTGGAAGAGCGATGTATTTTTTGATTGTTGATGATAAAGGAAAACTAATTAAGGCAATTAAGAATACTGGGGTGCAGGCGATGAGGGGCGCTGGCATTACGGCTGCCCAAATCGTAGCTGCAGAGAAAGTTAACGTAGTGATTACTGGAAATATTGGACCTAACGCCTCTATGGTTTTAGGCAGTTCTGGAATAAAGATTTTTCTTGGTAGCCCAGGAATGAACGTGCGAGATGTTTTCCAAGAATATCAAAAGGGAAAGCTTCGGGAGGCGACAGAATCTGTACCCTGTGGGCCTGGTTTTGGGCCAGGATTCGGTCAAAGAGGGAAAGGTCTTGGAGGTAGGGGTCGGGGAAGAAGATAAAGCCCCTTTTAGCTGTCTATGAACCCTCAGTCTGTTTCAATAGTTAGTACTTTTGTGAATCTTGGCTTAGGAATTTCTAAGCTAATTTTTGGTTCCTTAATTGGCAGTGTAGCTTTAATTGCAGACGGAGTGCATTCTGGCTTGGATGTTTTTTCTTCTTTTATTACTTTTTTAGGATTGAAGACAGCCAGAAAACCAGTTGATGAAAAACATCCCTATGGTCATTGGAAAGCAGAAAGCTTAGCTGGTTTTTTAGTAGCTTTATTGCTGGCAGGATCTGGTATTTGGATTTTGTATGAAGCAATTATTGGGTTTTTTGGAGAAAAAATAGTCAAACTTAGTGTTGGGGCAATAGCGGTGGTAGTTATTTCCATTTTAATTACCGAAGTCTTAGCCAGATTAAAATTTCATTATGGAAGAAAGCACCAAAGCTTAGCTCTGGTGGCTGATGCTGAACATTCAAGAGCTGATGCCCTTTCTTCAATTGGTGTTTTAGTGGGACTTAGCTTGGTTAAATATTTCAGTTCAGCTGATGCCATAATTGCTCTATTTATTGGCGGTTATATTCTCTATGAGGCATTTCAAGTAGGAAGAGAGATTACTGATTCTTTGCTGGACGTAGCTAATAAAGACGTGGAAGAGAGAATTAAAAAGATTTGTTCTTCCCATAAAATAGAAATCTCTCAATTAAGAACCAGAAGAATTGGAGCAGTCAATTTTTCTGAAATCAAAATTAAGCTTCCTCCAAAATTAAAAGTTGAAGATGTTCAAAAAATAACCGATACCTTAGAAGAAAGATTGCTCAAAAATATTCCAGAATTAAAGCAGATAGTTATTTCTATTGAAGCTTATCAAATGGCCAGAACCGTTGTTTTACCAAAGCTCGGCAGAAGAATAGGGGAACTTGAGGGTTTTGAACAAATTGGACCTAAGAAGTTGGGAGAAAGGATTATTATCCCTCTTAAAGGAGAAAGAATCAGTTCTCTTTTTGGAGCAGATAAATATTTGGTTATAGATAAAAAAGATGAAAATATTTTAACAAAAGAAGTGATTAAGAATCCCTACTTTGAAGAAAATTCTCCCCATGGAGCAAGATTTGCCAAGGCAGTAAGAACGAATAAAGTTTTAACACAGCAGATTGGTGATAATGCCAAGCAAAATTTAGAAAATTTTGGCATCGAAGTTAAAATAATTCCTTCAGAGAAAAACCTTGAAGATATTTTAGAAGAAGTTAAACAAGAAGATGAAAGAGAAAGTTAAAAAGCTGGCCATAAGCGGAGGAAAAGGAGGGGTAGGGAAGAGTACGGTTGCTGTTTTGATGGCCAATAAATTAATTAAGGAAGGGAAAAAAGTTATTCTTTGCGATTGCGATGTTGAATGTCCAAATGATTATTTACTATTGGGTCAGAAATTAAGAAAACCTCAAAAGAGAGTTTATGCTGAATTCCCAAAGCTAAATAAAAGAAAATGTCAAAAATGCGGCTTGTGTACAAAAACTTGTCGAAGCAATGCTATTTTCCAAGCTCCAGGGAAATATCCAATATTTATCAAAGATTTATGTTCAGCTTGTGGAGCTTGCTGGATTGTTTGTCCTTTTAGAGCAATTGAGCCCCAAAAAGAGGAAGTCGGACAAATTTTTGTTAATAAGATTTTAAAGAATTTCTGGTTGGTTACCGGAGTGGCTAAGGCGGGTTTAGAAGAAACAGGGCCAGTTGTTACTGAGGTTAAGAAATTTGCTCTAAAATTTGCCGAAAAAGAAAAGGCAGATTTTGTTTTATTTGATACAGCGGCTGGCACTCATTGCCCGGTAATTTCGGCTTTATTAGATTGCGATTTAGCTTATTGTGTTACCGAACCTACTCCAATGGGAAAGTATGATTTAAATTTAATTTTGGATTTATGCCGAAAACTTAAAGTATCAGCTAAAATAATTTTAAATCAGGCAGATTTAGGGAACAAAAAAGGAATTGAAAAAATTGCTAAAAAATTTAAAATAGAAATAAAAGAAGAAATTCCTTATTCAAAAAAATTAGTTGAGGCCTATTCAAAAGGCAAACTATTAAGTTTTGATTTTTTAAAATGATTACTTTAACCGATGAAAATTTTGAAAAGGAAATCACGAAAAGCGATAAGCCAGTTTTAGTTGATTTTTGGGCGCTCTGGTGTTCGCCTTGTTTTGTTCTTACTCCAATTTTAGAAAAATTGGCTGAGGAATATAAAGATAAATTTATTTTAGCTAAAGTTAATTTAGATTATGCCCCGATTGCTGCTCAAAAATATAGGATTGATAGGATACCGGCTGTTGTTCTTTTCAAAAATGGAAAGCCGGTTAGTGGTTTTATTGGAGTGAAGCCTGAGCCAGTAGTAAAAGATATAATCAGCCAAATGTTAGAAGATAGCGAAAAAAAAATAGGAGAGATAGAAAATATAATTAAAAATTACCAGGAATATGCCCAGAAAAATGGGTTTAAGCTAAATCCAGATAAGGGAATAGTGGAGAGATTAGTTAAAGGGTTATTAGAGAATGAAAAAAAATACGGGGCTCGATATTGTCCTTGCCGAAGGATAACGGGAAATCCGGAAGATGATAAAGGAAAAATCTGCCCTTGCTATTGGCATCAGGAAGAACTTGAAAGAGACGGCCATTGCTTTTGTGGATTATTTGTAAAATAAATTATTTAAATAATGCAGGATTTAGAAAAAATAAAAAATGAGGTTTTAAATTGTAAAAAGTGTCCACTTTATAAAACCAGAAAGAATCCTGTGCTCGGTTCCGGAAACTTAGATGCCAAAATAATGTTTTGTGCTGAAGCGCCAGGATATTGGGAAGATGTAAAAGGCAACCCATTTGTTGGAGCAGCTGGAAAAATTTTAAATGAACTTTTAGAATCCGTGGGTCTAAAGAGAGAGGAGGTTTATATTTGTAATTTACTCAAATGCCGACCTATAACTCCTGATTTTAAAAATAGAGCTCCAAATTTAAATGAAATAGAAGCTTGCATACCCTATTTAGAGAAACAAATTGAAATTATAAAACCAAAAGTAATTTGCACTTTGGGAAATTATTCAACAGCCTTTATCTTTGAAAAATACGGATTAAAAAATCAGATCCAGGGGATAAGCAAAATCCACGGAAAACTTTTTGAATCAAAAACTTTATTTGGAAGCATAAAAATTGTTCCTCTTTATCATCCGGCCGTAGCCACCTACAACATAAATATGAAAGAAATCCTCAAAAATGATTTTAAGATTTTAGAGAAATTTAAAAAAGATGAACAATAATTTTATCTTAAAAGTGAAAAATCTAAATGTGGAATTGGATAACGAAAAGGTTATTGGTAATTTATCTTTTCAGGTAAAAAAAGGAGAAATTTTGACAATTTTAGGACCAAACGGAGCAGGAAAAACCGTATTGCTAAAAGCCCTGTTAGGAATTCTTCCTTATCAAGGAACGATTGAGTGGAAAGCAGGAATTAAGCTGGGCTACGTTCCTCAACGACTGCCGTTTATAAAAGATATCCCGCTAAGTGTTAGAGAATTTTTAAAGTTAAAAATTAATTCAGAAGATGCAATAAAAGAAGTTTTGAAACTGGTCGGCATTAAAAATGAAATTTTAGAGAAGAGAATAGACGAGCTCTCTTCAGGCCAGTTTCAAAGAATACTGGTTGGTTGGGGATTATTAGGTAGTCCCCAAGTTTTGTTATTTGATGAACCAATGGCTGGAATTGATATTTCAGGTCAGGAATCTATTTATGACCTTTTAAAAAATTTACAAAAAGAAAAGGGTTTTACTATTTTATTAGTTTCTCATGATTTAAGCGTTGTTTATAAATTTTCTTCAAATGTTCTATGTCTTAATAAAAAAGTTTTATGCTATGGCCCGCCGCAAGAGATTTTGACCCCGGAAAATTTAACCCGGCTTTATGGAGGCGAAATAAAATTTTATCAACACTATCACCGATATGGAAATTCATTATCTTCTTAGTTTAATAGTTGGAATTTTTATCGGAGCTGCATCCGGCTACCTGGGTTCTTTAATGTTGTCAAAAAGAATGGCTTTGGTAGCTGGTCCTCTCGGCCATTTAACTTTACCGGGAATTGCCTTGGCTCTTATTTACGGCTTTGATGTTTCTTTAGGCGCTTTCCCTTTTGTTATCTTGGGAATAATTGTGATTTGGCTGTTTGAGATGAGAACAAAATTGCCAATGGAGGCCTTAACAGCCATTATTTTTGCTTCCGGCGTAGCTGTCGCTTTTTTGTTTTTACCAATTGCCCAAGCCGAAACTGCCTTAGTTGGCGACATTTCTCAGGTAAGTTTTTGGGATGGAGTGATTTCCATCTTTTTGTGCCTTTCTCTCTTTTTAGTAATAAGAAAAATTTATCCGAAAATGACTCTAATAAGCATTTCTGAAGATTTAGCCAAAGTTGAAGGAATAAATATTAAAAAATATAATTTTATTTATTTAGCAGCAATTGCTATAATTGTGGCTTTGGGAGTAAAAATAGTTGGCGGTCTTTTAACCGCAGCTTTAGTAGCCATTCCTGCCGCTACGGCCAGAAATTTAAGCAAAAATCTTTCTCAGTATACTTTTGGAGGAATGATAATTGGGAGTTTAAGTTGTCTTTTGGGTATTTTACTTTTTAAACTAACCGGATTTCCGGCCGGTCCTTTAGTCATTTTAACTGCTACCTTCTTTTTCTTAATTTCTTTAATTTTTAAGAAAAAATAAATTAAGTGTTTAACATCATAAGTTAAACATGAGAGGAAATGAAAAATTCAAAATTAAAATTAGTAATTACTTCAGGGAAAGGCGGAGTTGGAAAATCTATGTTGACTTCGGTTTTGGCAATGCTCCTTTCACAAATTAAAAAAGTGGTGGCGGTAGATTGTGATGCCGACGCGCCTAATTTAGCTATTTGGTTGGGTGGGGTTAAAAAATGGGACAAAACCATTCCGGTTATTACTTCAGCTAAACCGGAGTTTGATTATAGAAAATGTAATGGCTGCGGCCTTTGTGCTAAAAATTGCCGATTTTCAGCCATCGAGATGGTAAATAGTAAACCTCAGCTGAACCCTTTCTTATGTGAAGGTTGTGGGGCTTGTGAAGTTGTTTGTCCTCAAAAAGCAATTAAAATGAAGCCAGTTCAAAATGGAGAGATTCAAATCAAAAAAACAAAATATGGTTTTCCCTTAGTTTCTGGCCAACTTTTTCCAGGAGAATCAGGTTCTGGTAAAGTAGTCGCCGAGATTAAAAAAGAGGCAGAAAAATTCAATTATAAAGTAATGTTAATTGATTCTGCTCCGGGAACTGGTTGTCCAGTGATTGCTTCTTTACAAGATTCAAATTTTGCTATTTTAATTACCGAACCAACTCCTTCAGGATTTTCGGATTTAAAAAGAGTTTTAGAGGTAGTTAATCATTTTAAAATTCCCTATGGTATAGTAGTTAATAAGTGGGATATTAACTTCCAACTGAGCAATAAAATTAAAAATTTTGCCAAAAAGAAATTCTTAGGTAGAATATCTTATGATAAAAAGATATTTAAAGCCATTGCTAATCTAACCCCAATTTTAGAAACAAATCTAAAAGCAAAAAAGGAAATTAATAATATTTTTAAAAAAGTAAACAAACTATGGCTCGACCAATAAAACCAAGGAGGGTTCTTTTTGATCCAAATGTCACTTATTTCAAACCAAGGGCAGTGCCTCTTTCGATGTTAGAAGAGATGGATTTGGGAGTTGACGAATTAGAAGCTTTGCGGCTTTGCGATTTTAAAAATTTAGATCAAATTACAGCAGCCAAGAAAATGAAAATTTCCCAAAGCACCCTTCAACGCATTTTGGCCTCAGCCCGGAAAAAAGTGACCGAAGCTTTAGTTGAAGGAAAAGCAATTAAAATAAGAAAAAAGCAAATATGAATTCGAAAAAAGCCTTAGCTTTATTTTTTATAATTATCTTTTTAGGTTTAGTAGTGAAGGCTGATTTCGTTTTTGCTCAGCAAAATTCGATTGGGGTTTATTTTTTTTATAGTGCCTTTTGTCCCCATTGTGAGGAGGAAAAAGAATTTTTGAAAGATTTGGAAAAAAAATATCCAGAAATTGAAATAAAAAAATACGAAATTGTTTATAACTCAGAAAATCAAAAAATTTTAAATGACTTCTATGAAAAACATCAGGTACCAAAAGGAGAACAAGGATGGGTTCCGGTTACTTTTACTGCCAATAGATATTTTGTTGGCTTTAATCAACAAATCGGTAAAGATATTGAAAATTGTTTAAAAAACTGTCTGGTGGAAGAAAAAGCCACTCCTCAAAAAATTAAGATTCCATTTTTCGGCAGCATTGATTTTTCAAAAATGTCCTTGCCAGCTCTGACCATTACTCTGGGAGCTTTAGATGGATTGAATCCCTGTGCAATGTGGATTCTGTTGTTTTTGATTGTTCTTTTGATAAATACTCGTTCAAGAAAAAGAATGTGGTTAATTGGTGGAACTTTTATTTTAGCTTCGGGTATTGTCTATTATTTAATTTTGACTGCTTGGCTAAATTTATTTTTGGCAATTTCTTATGTAAATTTAACTAGAGTTTTAATTGGAGTTTTTGCCTTAGGGGTTGGAGCTTGGCAGATTAAAAATTTTATTACTTATCATCCCGGAGTTTGTAAAATTCTTGGTATAAGTTCAAAAATTGAGCGGGGATTAAAATTAAAAGAGAGGGCTGAAAAAATAATTGCTTCTCCATTTACTTTGGCAACAATAGGGGGTTTGATTATTTTAGCTCTGGGAGTAAATTTAATTGAAGTTTTCTGTTCAGCCGGTCTGCCAGCGATTTTCACCCGAATTTTAGCCCTAAACGAACTCTCGGCTTTAAGCTATTATCTTTATCTTTTGCTTTATACTTTTATTTTTATGCTCGATGATTTAATTATTTTTACTCTTGCAGTAATTACTCTAAGCAAAATCGGCTTTACTGAAAAATACAATTACTGGGCTACTTTAATTGGGGGATTACTGATGCTTGTTTTAGGATTATTGTTAATATTTAAACCGGAGTGGTTGATGTTTGGATAAAAGGGGGGCTTGACTACCCTTCTTACTTAAATTAAGCTATAATAAAATTGAAGTTCTATAGAAAAAGGTCGAGAATTAAATAATTAGATACCCGAGCCGCAGGCGAAGAAAACAGAGTTTTCTTCTTTACCTTCGCTTTCATAAATGAAAGCTCGGTGGATGATGAAGGTATCTAATATCTATAACCTTATAAACCACAATCTAAAAATATGGAAGCTTATTGTGTAAAATGTAAGGCGAAAAGGGAGATAGAGAATGAGAAAGAAATAACAATGAAAGGAAAAGGAGGAACAAAAAGAAGAGCTATGACTGGAAAGTGTCCAAAATGCGGGACAAAGATGTTCAGGATTTTAGGAAAGGCATAGGAAAGTAAACCTGCAATACAAACCAGTTGACCCAAAACCACCAGTGGTGGTTTTGGTTGTTTATTTAAAATGAGAGAAGTGAGAAATGAAAGTCAGAACTAAAAATTTCAGCTTTTTTATTTTAGGAGTTTTGTTTTCTCTAAATATTTTAGCCTGGATTGCAGTTTATAATTTGAGTAAGCCCCAACTTCTCGTGGTTAACTTTTTTGATGTTGGGCAAGGTGATGCTATCTTTATTGAATGCTCTATGCTGGAATGCGGAATTTGAAGAAATAATCAGAGTTTGAAACGCTTGACCCTTTGCCATTAAATTATTAAGCTAAAATAATGGAAGAAAAAAGAGCCAGAAATTTAGAAATAATTAAAATGCGAAGGAAGAAAATCACCCTCGCTGAAATTGGAAAAGAATATAAAATAAGCCCTGCGAGGGTTTGGTATGTAGTAAAAAATACAAGGAGAAAGTTAAGAATAGAAAAGAGGACTTGACTTGAATTTTGTAAATGTTAAAATAGAAGAAGAAAATAAAAATAAATATAGCGATTATTGAGGTTTGGATAGAGAGACCTCAAGTCCAAAATAAGAATAAGAATAAAAAAATTGCTGGACTTGAGGTTTTTGTTTTGAAAGAAATGAAGAAAATGAAAAAACCAAAACTCATTATTCAAACAATAAAATCCTCCCAAAGAGAGTGGGTAGATTTTATTGATAAAATTTTAAATTGGAAACCAAATAAAGAAAATGATAGAAAAAAAAGAAAATAGAAGTTCATCAAGTTCCTCATCAAGCTCAAGTTCCAGTGGTTCAATTCAAGAATTAAAAGAAGAATTAAAGAGAACCAAAGAAGAATTAGAAAGAATCAAAATTGAAAAAAAAGGCAAAGAGGTTGGAGGAGTGCTTTCTAAAAAATTCCACAAACCTATAAGACAGATAGCTAAAACAGGAAAGATGACCTATCGGGAAAAAGAGAAAACGAAGGAGGGCAAGCTCTACAAAGAGAGAAAATTCTCAATAAGCAGAGAGAAGAGTTTGACTTTGAGCTTTCCTGTTTTTAATTTAGAAAAACTGAAATTAAAAAATCCTAATTTAGATGTTGATGGACAGCGAGCTATATTTTGGATAACCGGACAAATGAAAAGGCAAAAAACCATAGCACCAGTTTTTACAAAAGAAGAATTTTTGAGGGGGCTTGGTTTCTCTAAAAAACAGATAAGGCAGGGCGGTTATTATTCTGACAAAGCGTCTGACATTCTTCAAAACTTGTGGGACAACGAATATGTTTTTGAAGATGAAAAAGGAATGATTCTACAATTAAGAATTCTGAAAGCTATAAAAAGACCAAAAGGAAAAGGCAAGAAAGGGGACTTGATAAAGTTAGGGGTGAATGATTTAATCGTCCCTCAACTGGTGATAGCTGGGACTTTAGACCCGAAGCTCTTGGCAAAAAGTCCCTATGTTTCTTATCCCGCCAAAATCTATCAGGACAGAAGTTTGAGAGATGACGAGTTCAAGTTTTTGATTTATCTGTGCGGGATACAGGGGTTTGACAAATTCTATTCCATAAAAGCGACAAGCATTCTAAAAGAAGCCGGCTGTTCAACAAAAACAGAAGCAAGAAAAAAAGACCGCAGGGAAATGCTTAATCGTCTTTTAGAGAAGGCAAAGGCAAAGGAACTCATACAGGGTTGGAAGGTTGAAAAGGAGGATCAGGGTTTTGAAGAATGGAGGGTTGTATTGAGCTTGCCACCGCGAAAGAGAAAGCAACTGCCACAATCCGAGCTAAACAAAGAAGCGAATGAGCTTATAGAGGAAATCTTAAGGTGGGTTAAGCAGTGGGAAAAGATTGAGGGATATGAAATAACTTTTTCTGAAAAAGAAAGAAGGAAGTTCTTGGGCGATTGCGTAAAAAGATTAGGCATAGAAAGGGTGGAAGAGCTGTTTGACATAGAGAGGCAATCGCTTTACCCCAACGCTCTACAATTTTTAACACAAGAGCTGTCTGCTGAATTACAGATAAAAGGATTGGATTATTGATGATTTGGTCAGGAATTGTTGATGATCTGGTCAAAATTATTGATGATTTGGTCAAAATTATTGATGATTTGGTCAGGATTTTTGCCTCCTGATTTTTGGAAAAAATAAGGATATTTTCCAGATTTTGTTCTTAAAAATAGTGGAAATATGCCAAAATTACTGATGATTTGGTCAGAGAAAAAACAGCAGACCAAAGGAAAGTATAAAGTAAAGTATAAAAAACTTTACAAAGTTTATTAAAGTTTTTGTTTTATTTTTTTAAAAGCGAACGAACGGGCTTATAAGAAACGAACGAGGCAACAAAGATAGTTAGCTAAAAATTCCGAAAACCCTATATGAATCATAAAGAGTTTTCTTCCGATGTCGGAAAATACAAACAAAAAAAAAGCTGTTCTTACAAACAGCACAAAAAAACACTTTTTTTAGTTTTAATGCTTAATTTCTTTTTAACACGATTTTAAAAAAGGTCAAGTGAACCCAGGTTCACAACTCTTGACCCTTCTTGTCAAGAGTATAGAATTAAAATCAATGCCTGAAAATAACAAGGAAAAAGTCGTTGGAGAGATAGCCAAAAATTCCCTTGAGAAAGTGATTATTTCGCTTCGTGAGTATCGGGAAAGGCAGTTGGTAGACATTCGCACTTATTATCAGAATGACAAAGGCGAATGGCTTCCTACCAAGAAGGGAATTAGCTTGAATTCCGAGAATTATCCCGAGCTGAAACAAGGAGTTTTGGCTTTAGAGGAAGCAATTAAAGATTTTTAACTTATGCGAATTTTTAAGACCAAAACGCCACCGGTAAAAGTTGAAAAAGAGGAAATAAAAAAGCCCCAACACAAGAGCGCATTTTTCTTTGTTGACCGATATTATCGCCAGAAAGAGTTTGAAGAAATGTTGGAAAAGGACATAGATGCGAAGGCGTTTTTTGGAGATAGTAAGTTTTAATCTTGCGTTTTTATGGCAAAATTTTTAATAACAATTCTTATCTTGATTCTGCTTTTTCTCTGGTTTTACTTTATGGCACAAAAGAAGAAAGAGCCAGAAACAAAAAAACAAGTTTTTCATTCTGAAGCTGAACGAAAATTTTTCCAAGTTCCGAGTGAGGAGGAGCTGGAACAAAGAGAAGAACAAGAAAAAAAGAAAACTATTTAAAAGGTCGCAGGAAACAATAAAATCGTCAAACTAATTATGCCAACAATTAAGGAATTATTAGAACAAATCAAGGATAAAGCTGACGAAGTTGAAGAAAAACTGGAGGGAAAATACCCCCCACAAGGATACCCGACACCTCCGAAGGGCTATAAGCCACCAAAAGACGAGGTTGAAAAAGATGACGAAGAGGAAGAAGAGGAATCAGAAGAATAAATAAAAAAGAGATTCTAAAAGGTTGAATAATTAAAAATTAAGTTTTAAAAAAATGGGAACATTCGTAAATTTTAGAACCGAAAAAGACCCCGAAGAAAAATCTTTAGCACACCATTTAAAAATGGGAAAAAAGCGACAAGGCACTTCTCCTCCAGAGGAGCTTTACAAATTGGAAAATCACCGAGAGGAAAAAAAAGTTGAACAAGCAAAAAATTTTGACCAGATAATAAATTCCCAAATGGGAGTCAGATTTGGGCAAGATGAGAAAATTTATCACAATTTGTCAGAACTGAAAGTTGATCAAAAACTGAAAAGGGATTTTGGACTTTCCGAATTTGATGATAGCAATGAAGTGGAATTATCTGATTCCGAAGAAAAAATTGATGAGCAAAAATTTGAAAGGCAAACTGGTTTCAATTTGGCAGAATTAGAAGAAGATGAGCAACAAAAACAAAACTTGATGGAGGATTTTCAAGAATTAGAAGACGAAAAGTTATGGGGTTCGCCAAGCGATTTGGAGGTTGAATTTGAAGAGGGATAAGAATTCAATGAGAGAGTTTGAAAAGCAGTTAAAATTCGCCTATAAATAATATATCAATCCTTAAGAATTAAATTATACCCGGTTCAATCGCTGTTTCTAACTCTCGCCCGAGTTAAAAGCTAAAGAATTTCACCCAAGCTTTAAGTTTGGGTGAGAGTTGGAGGCAGTTTTGAGAGCCAGATGTTTTGACAGGGGGTTGGGTTTGACCACCTCTTCAAAATTGTCCTTTTACTCTGGCTTTCTAAACTGCCACGCGCAACTCACCAAAACAAAGTCCCATTCAAAAAATGGGGCTTTCTTCCTATTTCCCCTGACGGGAAATAATTGATTTATTCCCCATCACGGGAAATGGGCTTTCTTCCTCAAAGGGGACACCCGGGTGGCTTCAAAAACACTTCTCAAGCCATTTTAAGGCACTTCTGGGCTTATTTTAAGGAAGAAAGGATACAATCCCCGAGAAGCCCCTTTAAAAGGGCTTTTTATATATAGAAACATAATTTAAAAGACCTGTATCAGACAGAGGTTGACAAACCAATGTAAAAGTGTGCTTATATTTGGTATTGGCTGACTAACATTACATAGAGGAGGACGGGGAGTTTCATTATTTAATTCTCTGTTTTTTTTATGGCTTTTGTTTTAAATGTCTATTCCTTGTAAGCTACGAACTATTGAATACAGCACAAAAACAAAAGATGTTTTTGGCTTGTTTCTGGTCTTTGTTTCTCGGCATTTGAGATTGGCGTTTCTGGGCTTCGGGTCGTGGCTATGAGCTTTCACTTAATATCCTTTGTTTTTAAATATCAATAGCTCTGTGCTCTGTGCTTTGGTATCCCTGTTATTTGCCTTTTAGTATTATTAAGCGCCAAAAAAAAACAAGCTTGGCGGATACAAAAGAGCCCATTTTATTATTGGGCTTAACTGCTCAACCCACTTAACAGCTCATACTCAATTTGTTCTTAACGAATGAATGCGCGAAATTGCTCAATAAAATGTTTTTTGAAAAATCCTGATTTTTGAAAACAAGGTTCAAAAGTTTTTTAAGAATTAAATTCAAATGGTGGAACTATGTTTCAAAAATGGTCTGTATTTTAGCCCTGAAAGTTATCCACAATTAAGCTCATTTGTGCTTGACAGAGTGCTTGGCTTTTGCTAAAATAGAGGTGTAAAGAGAGTTCATTTTAAAGGTCTATTTCAACAGCTTGCGAGATTTTTATTTTGGTATATTATTAAAATTGGTGGTTCTTCATTGAATCGCTAAAGTCCCTCGTTCTGCTCGCAAGCTGTCGGGGGGCTTTTAATTAAAATAAAACTATGACTATTTCAGATTTCGTAAAAGATTTAAAAAACGAAGGACTAAACAGAAAGGAGGCATTGGAGATTTTTGAAAGCTGGCTTGACGAGAATATCGGACTTGTCTTAAGAGATGAGGCGATCAAGTTATTTGAAAAACACTATGAGTAAAAAAATCCTTTATTGGGTCGGTCTGATTTTACTGGCAATGATTATCTTTCCCTTTTTCTACGGCTTCATCTACCTGTTTCTGTTGGCTGATTTAATTATTTAGTCCCTTCACTCCGTCAGCACCTTTGGTGCTGATCGGTGAGAGGATTAAAACTTAATGGCTGATGTCAGGGTCAGCACTTTAAAAAGCTATGGCTAAAATAAACATTTACTTTCAGGATTTAAATGAAAATGCCCAACAGGAGGTATGGCAAGCTGTAAAAGAAGAATTAGAGGAAGATATTAAAAATGAGATTGAGTTTCAACCTGATTTAGATCCTCAAACTATTAAATCTGAAACGATTGAAAATCATATAAACTGCCACAATTTTGCCAACGAGTTTGTAATATAACCAATCAATTCAGCCCTTCAATATCCTGATATTTGGAGGTCTGAAATTGCTTGATTATCAGCTAACAAAAGAACTATGCTAATTTTCTATACCCAAGTTTCAAATCCCGATAGCGAAAAAAAGAAAAGGTTTTTGAGAATGAAACAAGCCATAGCACGGGAGTTTAAAAGAATGAAAAAGTTTGATGAAAAAATGGTAAGCTTGGGACATAAGAAACCGGAAAAACTGATTATGAAATGCGGGCAGAACTTTCTGGCAATCCACCAGTTTAGGAGCGCATAATTTTGCCAATTCTTTTTGGGTCGGTGAGCTTTGAATTCTTGAAGGAGCTTATCTGTTTTAAAAAAACAGAGGAGAAAATCAAAGCGAACCGATGAGGTATGAGGATTTAGACGGAGGCAAAAATGAAAAAGGGGTTTAGCAAAAGTTAGACCTACCGAACCATAGGAACAGAGGGATATTCTTTCAAGAAAAAACTAACTATCCCAAAGCTCTTAATCCGATTGATACATAATTTTTGTTTCAAATCTTTCCAGTAGTATTTGCCGAAGTTTAAAGAGCTGTATCTCTAATAATGGTAAGATCCATTCCGAGTAGTCGGTCAAACTATGCTTTTACAATTTCAAGAGTTGGGAGAGCAAAAGAGTTTTTGTTAGTTTTTGCTCTTTTGCTGTCCTTGTGAACCCAGGTTCAATTATCACTATTGACCGACCAAAACCCCATTTTTAAGGATTTAGCCCAAAAACAACGCACCAGATTGCGTTTTAAGAGGATTTGAGGGCTGGGCGGTGGTTTGATACCCGGTTGCCTGCCTTGATTTTGGGGGCTTGACACTATCTCTTGACTTGATAGAATGAAATAATGAAAGAAAATATAAAACGAAAAAAGAAGATTTTGGAATTAAGGGTGAAGGGTTATCAGTTGAAAGAGATCGGGGAAGCTCTTGGAATCTCAAAGCAGAGGGTTCACCAGATTATTAGGCAGTTTCAAAAAGACCAGCACGATTTGAGGCGCTTAAAACGGAAGAAGATATTATGACAAAAAAAAAGCCCCCCAGCAGAGAGGAGAGCTAATTGAAAATAGTTTAATTTAAGCTAATCCAACTCAAAGAAAAATAAGTCAATAAAAATAAAGTCAAAAAATAGTAATTTAATTCACACTTTTATTTTACAAATTTTAAAAACTATGTCAAACAAATCTTTAATAATTCCTACAAGTTCAATCAATAATGACCTGATAAATCCTGATGCTTTTAAAAATCAGGAAATCTTGAGTATTGTCATTGATCCAAAAAAGACCTTCAATTACTTGGACATTTCCTCCGGAAGCCGGGCTGACTACAAATACCGGTTAGGTTTGTTTCTCAACTTTATGAGAAATAAGTCATTGAGTTTGAATTGCCTGTTGGAATACAAAAGGTATTTGAAGAACTTGATAAATTACAGCACCGCTACAAAAAACCATTACCTCCTTGTGGGCTTGAAGCTCCTGCGCGAATATCACAGGCAGGGAATTTTAAAAAGAGATATAACTTCCAACATAGAACTTTTTAAAGAAGAAAAGAATAAAATGAAGGTTGAGGAATTTAATGAGCAAGAGATGACCAAAATCCTGAATGCCTTAAAGGAATTGCCGAACACAAAAGAGAATAGTCGCCTGAAAGCGATGATGAGCTTGCTGATATTTCAGGGCTTGAGATTGATAGAGCTGACAAGGATTGATTACCCTGCTGATGTTGATTTTGGAAATAAAATCATTCAAATTCAAGGAAAGGGTAAGGAATACAAACAACCGGTAGATTTACACCCCAAAACTATTGCCGAGCTGAAAAAGTATGTTTCAACCAATGGAATTAAAAGCGGGTCATTGTTCTTTTGTAAGAGCAACCGCAACCTCCACCAGAAAATAACCACCTCTGGAATTAGGAAGATTATCAAGAAATTTTTGAAGAGTTTGGGAATAGACAGGAATATCCACGCATTCAGGCACTCCTTTTGCGGTATGCTGGCTCTCAACAAAAACCTGACTACGCTTGATATGGCGCAGTTCTCACGACACTCAAATCCTGCTCAATTACAGGCGTATATTGACAGAAGAAAATTCAAATCCAAAATTCCCGAATTCTATAAATGCTTTAGAGGGTGGAATATGAGATGATTGAACCAAGTTCACTTAAAAGGTCGTTTAATCAAAATTAACTAACTAATAAAATGAAAGAAGAAAAAGAGATTTTACAAGAGATATTAAAATTAGAAAAGGAAGAAAAAGAAGTTGATGAAAAAATGGAAAGTGGAAGAGTTGAAAAATTGAATATATTAAAAGGAAAATTAAATGCTTTAAGGTGGGCATTGGGAACAGGTTTTCCTACCATAGACCCATATAAGGGAATGAAAACAAACAAACAGGTCAGCCACAAAATCAAGGAAATGTCAGCAATGAAGTTCCAGATTGAACCTCTTGAATGTATGAAAGATGCCCTTCGCTGGGTTTTAGGAGAAACAGATGAAACATATTTTTTTAATGATTGGTTCAAGGAACAACTGAAAGTAGCTGAAAGGGAAAAGGATAATTAACTTTTACTGAATTCCTGATCTGGAAATCGGGGGTTCAGATAAGAGCTGATTTTAAAAGGTCGCAAGAAAATAAAAATTAAAATAAAATTATATTATGGTTAAAGAATTAGACAAGCGAAGATTAGAACTTTTGAATTCTTTAAATGAATATTTTTTGAATAACAAAGGAGAATTGAAGGTGTTGATAAATTTTCTTGATGAATCAGCAACGGGGTGGCGGGATACTCCCTCACCGCTTTTAGAAACCTTGGTTGCTCTGGCAAAGGGATTGGAGTTAAAATAGAGGTAGAGATAAAATTTCAAAGGTCGTTTAATAAATTAAAATAAAATAAAATTATGGGAACAGAAGAAGAAAAGAAAAAAATTGAGGAAGAAGAAAGAATACGAGCAGAAGCAAGGGTTAAGGCAGAAAAAGAGCTTAAGCAAAAAGAACAAAAGAAAAAGGGTATAGGTTGTTTGGTTGTTTTAGGGCTTATTATACTTTTTGTCGTTATTATTTCTATCGGTGGCAAAGAGGATAAAAAAGCAGAACCTACCTTAACCGAACCTCCTGCTAAATCAGAACCAGTACCTCTTACTCCTGAACAAAAACTGGAATCGGCTTATATCCAATCTTTCACAGCGATCAACAAAAATGTCGTTGAGGCATCAAATTCTTTAGGTAATCTGGTTGGAGTTAAATCTCCTATCTTATGGACAGAAGAAGAAATAATGCTGGTGGCATTCTCAACCGTAATGCTTGAAGAATCCTACACACAGGCGAAAGAGCTTGAACCTCCCGAAAAGTTTGAAGCCGTCCATTCCCTTTTCCTATCCGGATTGTCCAAATATGCCGAAGCTATGCCACTTTTGAGAGATGGCATAGATTATTCCAATGCTGATAAAATCAACCAATCAACCGATCTTCTTATTGAAGGAGTGAAATTTTACGAACAAGCCACAGAGAAATTAAAACTTCTTCAATAAATTTACGAACCCAAATAAAACCAGAGACCGGATAAGCAAAAAAAAAGGTCGTTTAGTAAATTAAATTAAAATAAAATAAAATTATGAGACCTATTTTTTGGGGCTTAATCTGTTTCCTGATTGGAATGGTTGGCTGGATTGCTTTTAGTGTTATAGGTGGTCTTGGAGAAGGAATTACTGGAGAAGCTGATCCTACATTCAAAGCTTTGGTGAGCTTTTTTGGAATGATATTCTTTTTCAGCTTGCCGGTGGCAATTATCTTTGAGATTATTCGCTGGGCAAGAAAGAGAAAGAGAAGGAAAAGAGAAGGAGAGCTAAACTTGAAAAATTAAAATTCTAACTATGGCAAAAGAAAGATTAAGCATTTTACAAAAAGCCATTATCACTACCTTAAGAGCTTTAGATGAAGTAGAATATAAAACTAATAAAAAGCTATTCAAAAAGAAAGCCAAACAACCTCCATACTGGCACAAATTAAGAAAGACAACTGGTGATGGAAGTATGGTGGGATCAGGTTGGATTACAGATAGGGGTTTGAAATTCTATGTAGAGAAATGTTTGAAAGCACACTACAAACTTCCGGAATTAGATTTTAGCAATTTAGACAAAGTCAATGCTCAAGAGGAAGAAAGAATGAAGCACCCCAAATACAATTATTTTGACCATAAGCCGACAGGAAAAGTTAGTCAGCGACTTGGCTATAATATCTATCGTTCCTCCTCTTTTGATATTTCATTCAGCAGGAGTTTAAAGAGCTTATGGGAAAAGAAGTTTATAGAATGTGATTTTATTAAAAATTGGAGGAATAAGGTAGCTCAAATAAGAACAATAAAACTAACAGAGAAGGGTCTTAATGTTAAGATGTGAGCTTCCATAATTTAACAATAAGAAATTTGAAATAGAATTGTAAATATGGCAAAAGAAAGGTTAAGCAAACTTCAGAAGTGGATAATAAGGAATTGTAATCGCTGTAAATTCTCTGGCGGGGAAGCAACTGCTATGAGTCGCAAAGACATATTGGGGTTTTTTGCCTTTGATTATGAAGCCAATGAAGAGTATGAAGAAAGAAAAAACAGAGCAGAGGCAACCATAAGCAGGAGTATAAAAAACTTAAGGTGTAAGGGTTTTATAGAAGAGTTTAGTCGTGCTATCAAAAGAGGATTTTATATGAAAAAGGAAAATGGTATCTCTATAATGGAAGAACAAATAAAGGAAACTGGTTGTTTGGATAAAAAAGAAGGAAGAGAAGAAATAAAACAATCTTTTGGGAATTCAAGATTACCTGAATATACAAAATTGATTGAATTGACTGATAAAGGAATAAAAAAAAGGAAAGAACTCTTAAAGTTAAGTTCTGACAATAGCTAAAACTTAACAATAAGAATTAGTTGATATTCTGAAACCCTGTTAAAATAGAAAAAGAGAAAAAAATAAAAAAGTTAATAAGAAAAAATTATGACCAAAGTAGCAATATACATCCGGGTCTCAACCCAGCGTCAAGAAAAAGAAGAAACAGAAAAAACTCAACTATCTAAATTAAAAGAATATTGTAAAAAAAATGACTATCAGATAGTCAAAGAATATTCTGATGTTTGTTCAGGTGCTTATCTATCAAGAACCGCCTTAAACCAATTAAGAGAAGATGTGAAGAAAGGAATCTTTGATGTTATTTGTGTTTATGCTCTTGATAGATTATCCAGAAAATTAGGACATCAAATAGCATTGCTTGATGAATTTGAAAAAGAAGCAAAAGTTAAAGTGGAAAGTTTGGAAGAAAAATTTGAAGATAGTCCTGAAGGAATGTTAAACCGAAATATGAGAGGAGCTTTCGCTGAATATGAAAGATATAAAATAGCCAAGCGTCTAATGGACGCAAAATGGAGCAAAGTGAAGGAAAAAAAGCTAATTGGTTGTTATCCTCCTTTCGGCTATACTAATGTTAAAAAGACAGATGACACGCCGGCTCATTTTCTAATAAACCCAAAAGAAGTTTCAATAGTTAGGTTGATATTTAAGATTTATCTTGAAACAAATAGCACTTATCAAACAGCTATTCAACTTAAGGAAATGGGAATTAAAGGCAGAGGCAGAGGCAAGGGCAAAAATGGTAAGGACAAGCCGACATCTCTTCACCCAAAAACAATCCGAGAAATGCTGAAGAATGAATCATACATTGGTAATTGGTATTATGGCAAAACCTATTGTTGCGAGGCAAAGTATCACATTAAAGAGGAAAGGAAGCATAAAATAACCGGAAGAAAAATTAGACCCAAGTCAGATTGGAAACTGGTGAAAATACCAGAAATTATTGATAAAGAAATTTTTGATAGAGTTCAAGAAAAAATGAATAAAAAGAAAAGTGATTATTTAAAACCATCAAAAAAGCATTTTTATCTTTGTCAAAGTTTAATTAAGTGTATTCATTGTAAAAGGACTTATAGTGGTCATAAGCAAACTAACAGAAAAAGAAAAAAACCTTTCTTCACTTATTATTGTGGGCAAAAATATCCAAGAAGAAATAAGCTTGATGAAGTTGCCTGTCCCTCAAGGTCAATGGGAAGAGACAGATTGGATAATGCTGTTTGGGATTATGTTAAATCTTTGGTTAGTGATGAGAATAAAGTCAAAAAGGGAATAAAAAAATTAGCAGAGAAAAGAGAAAAAGATAGGTCATTTAATCAGAAAGTTTATAATTCTCTGATAGCTGAAAAAGGGAAACTGGAAAAAAAGAAGCAGAGATTTATAGATCTCTATGGCGATGAAAACTTCACTCAAGAAGAGATAGATAATAAAGTTTCAGAAGTCAACAGCTTACAAGAAAATTTGAATAATCAAATAAGAGAAGTAGAAAAAGAATTTCAAAAGATAGAAAATCTTAAACTAATAGAAAAGGAAATTGAAAAACTTTGTTTTAGATATAAAACTAAAATAAAAAAGAATCCAAGCCCAGAATTAAAGAAATTTATTGTCAGAAGTTGGATAAAAGAAATAAATATACTTGATGACGGAAGAGTTTTTATCAAAGCAAAATTGCCGGAATTAGAAGAAATTTCAAGGGAGAAATTAGAATTTCCCTCTCAAAAGCGTATTCCAGCACAAACTCCTCAATCTTTATAGTAAGCCCTCAGAGGCATCAGATTCTGATTGATGGAGGACCGGGGCCTGCTATTTTAGAAAAATTGGCAACTGAGATGCCTTTTTATGATCGCTCTTTGGATTTAATTGTTTTAACTCACCCTGAACATGATCACATTGCAGGTTTAATTGAGGTTCTAAAAAGATACAAAGTAGATTATATTTTGTGGACTGGCATTATTAGAAATACCTCTGAATATGAAGAATGGTTAAAGACCATTGCCCGAGAGAATGCTCAAATAAAAATAGCTAAAGCTGGCCAGAGAATAATCGCATCGAGAATGGTTCTTGATATTTTACATCCTTTTGAAAATCTTGAGGACAAAAAAGTCAAAAATAGCAATAATACCTCTATAATTTCCCATCTAATTTTTGGTAATAACTCTTTTTTATTCACTGGCGATGCTTACAAATCAGTAGAGAAAAAACTTATTGAAAGCAAGACCAATATTGATTCTGATGTTTTAAAAGTCGGTCATCATGGGAGTAAAACTTCAAGTGCAAAAGATTTTATTGAAAAAGTATCTCCGGCAATTGCTGTAATTCAATGTGGCAAAAACAATCCTTATGGTCATCCCCGCCCTGAAACTCTTGAAACTTTAGCCAAGTATGATATAAAAATTTTAAGAACTGATTTAGATGGCGACATAAAAATAATTTCCGACGGCACAAAAATAAAAATAAAATAATTCGCTCGGCAGGACATTCGGGGATAAACCGCTCGGCAACGAAGTTTTCAAAGTACCGACCCTCAAAATCCCAGCGAGATTTTGGGGTCTGCGTTCTCGGCTCGTCGTCCGCCTTCGGCGGAACCATGCCGACGAGCCTCCGAAAGCTACTTTGAAACTTGTTACCTCGCTTATTATTCGTATATTCGTACTTATTCGTAATTCGTAGGGTTTATGAATTTTCCAATTTTTAAAACTAAAATCGAAGGCGTAAATCAGAAGTTTCAACTATCCAATCCTCAGGAGCGGCAGAGATATTTTGAGCTGAAAGCAGGATTAGAGATTGAAAAGCTAAAGGAGTATCTCAAAGATAATACCTTTATTGCTTATCTCTTGGGCAAGAAGAATTCGGGTAAAGGTACTTATTCAAAAATGTTTGGAGAAGCTGTCGGGAAAGAAAAAGTTGACCATTTTTCCATTGGCGATATGGTTAGAGATATTGATAAGGAAATCAGAGACAAAAAAAAGAAAAAAGATTTAATTACTTTTTTAGAAAAAAACTATCGGGGCTGGCTTTCTCTTAAAGAAATAAGTCAGACCTTAGAAGAGAGAAGTACCAAAACTCTCTTGCCAACCGATTTAATTTTGGCCCTTGTAAAACGAGAAATTGCCAAAAGAGAGAAAAAAGCCGTTTTTATTGACGGCTTTCCTAGAGATTTGGGACAAATTTTTTATTCTTTATTTTTTAGAGATTTAATTGGTTATCGTGACGACCCTGATATTTTTGTTTTGATTGATGTTCCTGAAGCAGTAATTGATGAAAGAATCAAGTGGAGAAGAGTTTGTCCCGTTTGCCAGACCTCAAGGAATTTAAAACTACTCCCGACCTCAAAGATTGGATATGATAAAGCAAAAAAAGAATTTTATTTAATTTGTGACAATTCCGACTGTCGAGGAGTTAAGATGGTTTCAAAAGAAGGAGATGAATTTGGCATAGCACCAATAAGAGAAAGATTAAAAAAAGACACTGAGTTAATTCAGCGGGCTCTTTCTCTTTACGGTATCCCTAAAGTTTTTCTCCGCAATTCTATTCCAATAACAAAAGCAAAAGAATTCGTCGATGATTATGAGATTACCCCCGAATATCATTATGAATGGGATGATAAGGAAGAAAAAGTAAAAATAGAAGAGTTACCCTGGATTATGAAAGATGATGAGGGTAATGCATCTTACAGTTTATTAGCTCCGCCAGTGGTAGTCTCTTTAATTTCCCAGATAGTTGAAGTGTTGAATCTTTAACTGAAAGCCAAGAGTTAAAAACAAAGAATTTTATTTTTGGACTTGACTTAGTTCCAGGTAGGGAGGTATAATAAAAATAGCCCTGCCAAAACTTCTGGTTATATCTGGTACAAACATTTTTTTCGGGAGTCTGATATGATTATAGCCTTCGGGCTGTATCTTCGACACCCACATGGATTTTTTTCCGGATACGATTCTCTGGGGGTGGAAGCAGGGCTCCAAAAAATCTCGGAAATATCCGAGTTTTTTTGTTTTTCCCCAGATTTGACACGTACCGAATAGTCGGGGCGCTGAGAATCGAACTCAGATCACAAGACCCCCAGCCTTGCATACTAACCGTTGTACTACGCCCCGATTTACTTCCTTTTTCCCATTGCTTTTATACATTTGGTGCAGGCTAAAATTCTTTTTCCAGCAAATTTTTTATAAGATTCTTTTTTTATCCCAACAGGAATTTTAACTCGTTGTAAATTTGGGTATTTTCTTTTTTTGATGGTTGGATTATATTTCCCTCGAAGTTTTTTTAACTTCCAGACCATCCCTGATTTTTTACCGCAAATTAGACATTGCTTTGCCATACGTTTTCATTTTAAACTTTTTATTAATTTTTGCAAGGCATTTGTTAATATGTTATAAAAAAAACATGGATCCAACTATCATCTTTTTCTTAATCATTTTACTTTTTTCGATTGTTATTCATGAGGTTTCTCACGGAGCCATGGCTAATTTGTTGGGCGATCCTACAGCAAAATACGCCGGTCGTCTTACTTTAAATCCAATCAAACATTTAGATCTAGTTGGGTCTATTTTTGTGCCGTTGTTTTTGCTCATCCTAAGAAGCCCCATTTTATTTGGCTGGGCAAAACCAGTACCAATTAATCCTTATAATTTTAGAAACCCAAAATGGGATGGAGCCAAGGTAGCCATAGCTGGCCCCGGAGCAAATATTCTGGTAGCCTTAATTTTCGGACTAGCTATTAGATTTTTCCCGTTACCTGCTTCAATTTTAACCATTTTTAGTATTATTGTTATTTTAAATCTCATCCTAGCCATTTTCAATCTAGTTCCCATTCCACCTTTAGATGGTTCTCATATCCTTTTTACTTTTTTGCCCGAAAAATTTGCCAACATTAAATTATTTTTACATCAATTTGGAATTTTTATTTTACTCTTTTTTATATTCTTTGCTCTGCGTTGGATATTCTCAGGAGTGATGATACTTTATTATTTAATTACCAGCCAGCCCTTTATTTAGTTGACATTTTTAGATTTATTTTATAATATAAAACATAAGCGCAAAGCGCTTTATATTTTTTAATTTTGATATTTGATTTTTAATTTTGACTAAGCCCAAGCGAAGCGAAAGCGAGCGAGGGTGAAGGAATATGCCAACCATTAGACAATTAATTAAAAAAAGAAGAAAAAAAATCATTAAAGGTCACAAGATGCCGGCTTTGACATTTAGTTTTAACGTTTTAAAGAATCGACCCAAAAAACATCCCTCTCCATTTAAAAGAGGAGTTTGTCTTAAGGTTTTTACAGTAACTCCTAAAAAACCAAACTCGGCCTTAAGAAAAGTAGCAAGGGTCAAACTTACTAATGGGATGGAAGTTACTGCCTATATCCCTGGGGAAGGTCATGATTTACAGGAACACTCAATAGTTTTAATTAAAGGAGGAAGAGTAAGAGATTTGCCCGGGGTAAGATACCATATTGTTCGTGGCGTTCTCGATACAGGGGGAGTGGAAGGAAGGAAACAGGAGAGAAGTAAGTACGGAACCAAGAAAGAGAAAAAGTAACAACACGAAACCAATACACGAATGAGGCACCAATGTCACAAATATTTATTCGTGTCATTGGTGTATTATTAGTGTCGAGCTCATATGAGAGGAAAAAAGAAAATAAAACAAGAAATTTCGCCTGACCCCGTTTACAATAACGTTATTGTTGCCAAATTTATAAACCAGGTGATGCGCCGGGGCAAAAAGACTATAGCCAGAAAAATTGTCTATAGAGCATTTGACATTATTAAAACTAAGACCAAAAAGGAACCTTTAGAAGTTTTTGATTTGGCTTTTAAAAATGCCTCGCCTTTACTCGAAGTAAAACCAAAAAGAGTTGGCGGAGCAACCTATCAGGTTCCCAGAGAAGTAAAGGGGGAGAGAAGGTTAACTTTGGCTATGCGCTGGATAATTCAGGCGGCAAAATCAAAAAAGGGAAAGCCAATGAGAGAAAAGTTGGCTGAAGAATTAATTGCAGCCGCAAATAATACTGGAGCGGCAGTTAAGAAAAAAGAAAATACCCACCGTATGGCCGAGGCTAACAGGGCTTTTGCCCATTTCGCTTGGTAATTCACCTTTGCTTTAAAATTTTCATTATGCCTCGTTTATATCCAATTGAAAAGGTCAAAGATATAGGAATTATTGCTCATATTGATGCCGGAAAAACAACCGTGACAGAACGGGTGCTTTTTTATACCGGAATTTCCCATAAAATTGGAGAAGTTCACGATGGCCAAGCTATTATGGATTGGATGGAGCAAGAAAGAGAAAGAGGGATTACTATTACCGCTGCTGCCACCACCTGTTTTTGGACTCCACAAGATTTGGACGCCACCCTCCCGCCACCCCGAAAAAAAGATTACAACCCACCCACCGCGTCCTCCCATTCGCCTGTCGGCGAACGGGTCCCTAATGAATATAGAATAAATATCATTGATACTCCAGGCCATATTGATTTTACTGCCGAAGTTCAAAGGTCTCTAAGGGTCTTAGATGGAGCAGTTGTGGTTTTTGATGGGGTGGCGGGAGTAGAGCCTCAGTCAGAAACTGTTTGGCGTCAGGCTGATACCTTTAAAATTCCCAGAATCTGCTTTATAAACAAAATGGACAGAATAGGAGCCTCTTTTGAAAAAAGTTTAGAATCTATTTTGGAAAAATTATCTCCGAATGCTCTAGCCCTTCAGCTACCAATTGGCGAAGAAGATAAATTTGAAGGAGTGATTGATCTTTTAAATCTGAAAGCTCTAAAATTTGAAGGTGATTTCGGTCAAATAGTAAAAGAAGAAGATATTCCCGCTAATTTATTGGAAAAGGCAAAGGAATGGCGGGCAAAATTAGTTGAGAAAATTGTTGCTGAAGATGAAAGACTCTTGGAGAAATTTTTAGCTAAAAAAGAAGTTTCTATTGATGAGCTAAGAAAAGTTTTAAGAAAAGCTGTTTTAGACTACAAACTCGTTCCAGTTTTTTGCGGAGCAGCTCTCAGAAATATAGGAATCCAACCCCTCTTAGATGGAATTTGTTATTATCTTCCCAGTCCTTTAAATCTTCCACCGGTTAAGGGAATTGATCCTAAAGATGGAAAAGAAATTGAAAGAAAACCGGAGGATTCAGAAAAATTTTCTGCCTTGGTCTTTAAAGTTGCGGATGACCCTTATGTTGGAACCCTAACCTATTTTCGAGTTTATTCTGGTTTCTTAACAAGAGGCTCTTATTTATTAAACTCAACAACAGGAGAGAAAGAAAGGATTGGCCGGATTTTAAGAATGCATGCTTCGGAAAGAGAAGAGGTAAAAGAAATTTTCACCGGGGATATTGCTGCCACTATAGGGCTGAAAAAAACGTCCACCGGACATACTCTCTGTGAGATTAATAATCCAATTGTTCTTGAAAAAATTAGTTTTCCTGAACCGGTTATCTCTATACGCATTGAGCCAAAAACCCGGGCTGACCAGGAAAAGATGAGTTTGGCTCTAAGAAGATTGTCAGAAGAAGACCCCACTTTTAAAACCAAAAGTGATTTAGAAACTGGAGAGACGATTATTTCTGGAATGGGAGAATTGCACCTTGAGATTATTGTTGATCGTATGAAAAGAGAATTTAAAGTGGAAGGCCTGGTGGGAAAACCTCAGGTAGCTTATAAGGAGACTATCAAACAGACTGCAGAGGCTGAAGGAAAATATATTAGACAATCGGGAGGACGAGGTCAATATGGTCATGTTTGGCTAAAGGTTTTACCAAAAAATAGGGGAGAGGGATTCGAATTTATTGATGAAATCAAAGGCGGAATTATTCCCAAAGAATTTATTCCGGCAGTAGGAAAGGGAGTAAAGGAAGCTATAGAGAAAGGAATTCTGGCTGGATATCCGATGGTTGATATGGAAGTTAGGCTGTATGATGGTTCTTTCCATGATGTAGATTCTTCAGAGGTCGCTTTTAAAATTGCAGGTTCTATAGCTCTTCAAGAAGCTTCCAAGAGAGCAAAACCAGTGATCCTCGAGCCAATTATGCGGCTTGAGGTTATTGTTCCTGAGGAATTTTTTGGTGATACTATCGGAGATTTATCAGCCAGAAGGGGAAAAATTGAAGAGACTAAAGATAGATTAAATCTAAAAGTTATTGATGTTATTGTTCCTTTAGCTGAAATGTTTGGTTATGCCACTGCCCTACGTTCCTTGACTGAAGGCAGAGGAACCTTTACAATGGAATTTAATTACTACGAGGAAGTACCGGCAAATATTGCTCAGGAAATTATCGAAGGGCGAAGAAGATAAATCTTCTTCTTGACCCTTCGCTAACGCTCGGGTGGCCGAAGAAGATAAATCTTCTTTTTTTCCCTTCGCTATCGCTCGGGAGAAAGAGGAGATGATTTTTATCCACAATTAGAGAACCATTGACTTTATTTTAAAAATTTAATAAAATAATAATATAGTTAATCATATAAATAAACATTTAAACATAATAACATTTAAACAAATATGTTTAGATGCTAAAATGCTTAAATGTTAAAAGGAAATTATGGCAGAAAAAGAAAAATTTGAGAGGGTAAAACCTCATATTAATGTGGGGACCATCGGCCATGTTGACCATGGTAAAACCACCTTAGCAGCAGCCATTCTTAAAATTTTGGCTATGAAAGGGCTTAGGGCCTCAAAAAAAACGGTTGAGGAAATTGATTCAGCTCCCGAAGAAAGGGCTCGGGGCTTGACCATTTCTGTTTCCCATCTTGAATACGAAACAGAAAAAAGACACTATGCTCACATTGATTGCCCTGGTCATGCCGACTATATCAAAAACATGATTACCGGAGCTGCTCAAATGGATGGAGCAATCTTAGTGGTTTCTGCTCCTGACGGTCCCATGCCCCAGACCAGAGAGCACGTTTTATTAGCTCGCCAGGTAGGACTACCTTCAATTGTTGTCTTTTTGAATAAAGTTGATATGGTGGATGATCCAGAAATTATTGATTTAGTTGAGTCTGAAGTAAGGGAGCTCTTGAAAAAATATGGTTATTCAGGAGATAAAATTCCGATAATTCGGGGGTCTGCTCTAAAAGCTTTGGAGGCAAAATCTCCAGATGACGAGGTAGCTCGACCTATTCTGGATTTGGTTAAAGCTATAGACGAACATATACCTGAACCAGTTCGAGAGGTTGATAAACCTTTCTTAATGTCTATTGAAGATGTTTTCTCAATTGCCGGACGTGGTACGGTGCCTACTGGAAGAATTGAAAGAGGAGTAGTCCACCCTGCAGAAGAGGTTGAGTTAGTTGGTCTCCGGCCTACTGTCAAAACTGTGGCAGTGAGTATTGAAATGTTTAATAAAATGCTTGATGAGGGAAGGGCAGGAGATAATGTTGGAGTTTTGCTTAGAGGTCTTAAAAAAGAAGAAGTAGAAAGAGGTCAGGTTCTGGCAAAACCAGGAACTATTACTCCTCATACTGAATTTGAGGCCGAAGTTTATATCTTGACCAAAGAGGAAGGTGGTCGGCATACCCCTTTCTTCTCTGGTTATAAACCTCAGTTTTATATACGAACTACCGATGTGACTGGAGATGTAACCTTGCCAGAAGGAACAGAGATGGTTATGCCTGGTGATACGGCTAATTTAAAAGCTAAATTAATTGTCCCAGTTGCTCTTGAGGAAAAACAGAGATTCGCCATCCGTGAAGGAGGAAAGACAGTGGGAGCAGGAGTAGTAACTAAAATTGTTAAATAAATAATGCGAGATATCGTGCGTTCATCGTGCTCAAAATCTTGTGTTCATTATTAAAAAGCTTCTTTTAAGATGCCAGTAAAAACGGAAGTGAAGAAAAAAGAAGTCGAAGAAGAAGTAAAATCCAGGCTTCGGATTAAACTCCGTGCCTATGACCACAAAGTTATTGATAATAGTACTCGACAGATTGTTGAGGCAGCTTTGCGCTATGGGGTTGAAATTTTAGGGCCGGTTCCCCTTCCAACCGAAACTCATAAATATACAGTGAATAGGTCCTCTTTTATTCATAAAGATTCGAGAGAACAATTCGAAATGAGAGTTCACAAAAGATTGGTTGATATTTTAAATCCTACTCCCAAAGTTATTGATGCCTTAATGAGCCTGACTCTGCCAGCAGGAGTTGATATTGAAATAAAAATGTAGTATAATTAAAATGTTGAAATTATTAAGTTTTTAGAATTTAAGTTATATAAATAGTCACGGAAGAAAACCGGGCTATGCCCGGTTTTTAATTACCAAAATGGCAAAGTTTATTTTAGGATTAAAATTAGGAATGAGTCAAATCTTTGATGAGAAAGGAAATGTTATTCCGGTAACAGTTATTGAAGCAGGTCCCTGTTATGTTACCCAAATAAAGACAAAGGAAAAAGATGGATATTCAGCTGTTCAGATTGGTTTTGGTGAAGCAAAAAAAATAACCAAAGCTTTGGCTGGCCATCTTAAAGGAGCAAAAGTTGGAAAATTGATGTTTTTGAGAGAATTTCGAAACGAAACACCTAAAATTGATGATAAAGAGCTAAAAATAAAGGATAAGATTGATGTTTCAATTTTTAAAGAAGGGGATAAAGTTAAAATTTCTGGAATCTCAAAAGGCAAAGGTTTTCAGGGAGCAGTTAAAAGATGGGGATTTTCAGGAATGGGGGCTAGCCATGGAGTAAAGCATGAGCACCGAACCTTGGGTTCGGTCGGAAGCAGCTTTCCGGAAAGAGTAATCAAGGGCAAGAAGATGCCCGGTCGGATGGGAAACGAAAGAGTAACGGTCAAAAATTTAAAAGTAGTTAAAATTGATAAAGAAAATAATTTATTAGCAGTAAAAGGAGCTGTGCCGGGTAGAAAGGGTATATTATTAGAAATTAGAGGATAATCGCTCGGCAAGCTGGTTTCAGGGTCGTTCGCTCGCCCCAGCGAGGCTCGCTCACTCAGGTAAAGACCTTCGCTCTTCGAGCTAAAGCTCGAAACCATGCCCGCTCAGGCCTTTAACTGTCCCTGAAACCACTGCCTCGCTTAAGGGAAGGGGATTAAAAAATTATGCTTATTGAGACTTATGACCAAAACGGAAAAAAAATTGGACAGGCGAGATTGCCCTCGGAAATTTTTGATGTGAAAATAAATCCTGATTTGGTTCATCAGGTGGTTCGCTCCCAGATAGCAAATCGAAGACGAATTATTGCCCATACTAAAGGTCGGGCTGAGGTTCGCGGCGGGGGCAGAAAACCCTGGCGGCAAAAAGGAACTGGAAGGGCAAGAGCAGGTTCAATTCGTTCCCCAATTTGGAGAGGCGGGGGAGTAACCTTTGGGCCTACAACTGAGAAGGTTTTCAAGAAAAGAATTCCTAAAAAAATGAGAAGGAAAGCTTTATTTATGGTTTTATCAGCTAAGGCAAAAGAGAATTTACTTTTAGTTTTAGATAATTTAAAGATTGAAAAACCTAAAACAAAATTGATGAGAGAGATATTAGATAAATTATTCTTGAAAAAAGGTTCGGGTTTAATTGCCTTGGCCCAGAAAGATGAGAATATAATTAAGGCAGCCAGAAATATTCCAAAAACTGAGACAATGCAAGCTAAAGATTTAAATGTTTTAGATTTGCTTAGTTTTAAATACTTAGTGATGCCAAAAGAAGTAATAAAAGTAATAAAAGAAACATTTATAAAATAAGTGAAAAAATATGGCAATTTTAGATATTTTCAAAAGAAAAAAACCAGAGAAGAAAAAGGAAGTCAAAAAACCCGCCGTCGTTAAAGCTTTGACGGGCAAGGAGGTTAAAAAGATCCCCGAAGTTAAAGGGAAGCCGTCTAAAAAAATTTCTGAATTACCAGTAAAAAAAGGCTTTAATGTTGCCTATCGTACTTTAAAGATACCCCACATTACAGAAAAAGCGGGAGATTTGGCTAAAAAAAATCAATACGTTTTTAAAATTTGGCCAGGGGCAAATAAAACTGAAATAAAAAAAGCGATTCAAGATATTTATGGAGTAGATGTTTTAGATGTAAGAATTATTAAGATTTCGAGAAAACCCAGAAGATTGGGAAGGCAAAGAGGTTGGAGAGAAGGATATAAAAAGGCTATTGTAAAGATAAAAGAGGGACAAAAAATTGAGGTGTTACCGAGATAGCAGTTTGGTAGGTTTGTTTCCCTTAAGGATATGACACAAAAAAAATTACTCACAAAAAAAGAACCGGAAAAAAAGCTGCTAAAATTTATAAAAAAGAAAGCAGGAAGGGCTCGTTCAGGCCGGATAACTGTTCGTCATCGGGGGAAAGGAGCAAAAAGACTTTATAGAATCATTGATTTCGGACAGGAAAAACTCGGTCTCCAGGCTAAAATTGTTGCTTTAGAATACGACCCTTACAGAACCAGTTTTATTGCTCTTTTGGAATACCAGGATGGAGAAAAAAGATACATTTTAGCCCCCCAAAATTTAAAGATTGGGGATGAAATTATTATTTCAGAAAAAGCTGAAATCCGGCCGGGGAATCGAATGAAACTAAAAAATATTCCAGTAGGAACTCAGCTCTATAATATTGAGATTGAGCCTGGCAAAGGAGGAAAGTTGGTCAGGGGAGCAGGAACTACTGCAAGAATCTTGGCTCAGGAAGGAAAGTTCGTCCATTTGGAGATGCCCTCTTCAGAAATTAGGCGGATTTCTCAAGAATGTTTTGCCTCAATTGGGATGGTTTCCCGACCCGAGCATAAATTTACTACTCTTTCAAAGGCAGGCAGAGCTCGCCATATGAGACGGAGGCCAACTGTTCGAGGAACAGCTATGGTTCCTGCTGACCATCCTCATGGAGGAGGTGAAGGTAAAGCCCCAATTGGATTAAAACACCCAAAGACTCCCTGGGGAAAACCAGCTCTAGGGAAAAAAACAAGAAAGAAAAAGTGGACGGATAAATACATTATTAAAAGAAGATCAAAGAGATAAATCTCTTTTCTCCCTTCGTTCCGCTGTGTGGCGGAACTCGGAGAAAAAAGAAAAAGAAATAATTATGGCAAGGTCACTTAAAAAAGGTCCATATGTGTCAGAAAAACTTTTAGGAAAGATTAAGAAATTAAAACCAGGCACAAAGGAAGTTATAAAAACTTGGTGCCGGGCTTGTGTCATTACTCCAGAAATGATTGGTTTTACTTTTGGCGTCCATAATGGAAAAGAACACATCCCTGTTTATGTAACTGAAGATATGGTTGGTCACCGACTTGGGGAATTTGCTCTGACGACTAAATTTTCAAGGCATGGCGGAAGAATGCAGAGGGAGTTAGAGCAAAAAACAACTGAAAAGGAAGTAGAGAAACTTAAAAAATCTGAGTAAAGGAAACAGCTATCATAACTCTTATTATTAATGCTAAATGTAATTTTTTTAATAATATGTCAGTACTTGCTAAATTAAAATATTTACGGATTGCTCCTCGAAAAGTTCGCTTAGTCGCTAATCTCATTCGAGGAAAATCAGTTGAGGAAGCTCAAACTATTTTAGATTTTACTGTAAAAAAAGCGACCCAGCCCCTTTTAAAACTCTTAAAATCTGCTCTTTCTAACGCTAAACATAATTTCCAGTTATTAGATGAATCAAATCTTTATATCTCTAAAATTATAGTTGAGGAGGGACCAAAATTAAAAAGATGGAGGGCTCGGGCCCGGGGAACAGTTGCCTCAATTCAAAAAAAGACTTCTCATATAACAATAATTCTTGATGAAATTTCAAAAAAACCCAAAAAAGTAAAAAAGGTTAGAAAGGTTGAAAAAGCTAAAAAAGTGAAAAGAATTCCCCGGCTGAAAAAACCAAAACTAAAAGCTGAGATGGAAATATCCAAACCCAAAATTGAAAGGGGAGTAAAAAGAATATTTAGGCGAAAAGCCTTTTAATTATATGACTCATAAGGTTCACCCAAAAGCATTTAGAATAAAAGAAGCAACTGACTGGGATTCTCGTGGATTTTATAAAAAAAACTTTCCAGAATACCTGAAAGAGGATTTTGAAATTAGAGAATTTTTAAGAAAAAAATTAAAGAATATGGGGGTTGAAAAAATTGAAATTGAAAGGTTTCCAAGGAAATTAAATATTATTATTTCGACAGTTCGCCCGGGTCTTATCATTGGCCGAGGAGGAGGAGGAGTTGAAGTATTAAAAAAAGCATTAGAAAAAGTTGTGACTACGCCCTCTTCGGAATTAAGAATTGAGATTAGAGAAATTAAAAATCCTTGGCTTTCCGCTGTCTTGGCTGCAGAGTGGATTGCTCAACAAATCGAGAAAAGAGTTCGCTACCGAAGAGTATTAAAACAGGCTTTAGATAAAATTACAGCTCATAAGGCTGCCCAGGGAGCGAGGGTAGAGGTTGCCGGTAGATTAAACGGAGTAATGATTGCTCGAACTGAATGGTTAAAGAAGGGTCGTCTTCCTCGCCAAACTCTGAGAGCTGTGATAGATTATGGGAAAGCAAGAGCTTATTGCTCTTATGGAGTGGTGGGGGTTAAGGTCTGGATATATAAAGGAGAACGCTTTGAGTAAGTTATAGTTGTTCTAAATGTTTTAATGTTATAATTGTAATTTTTAGACATGGCTCTATTAATTCCACGAAAAGTTAAACACCGGAAATGGCAAAAAGGAAGAAGTAAAGGGAGGGAGACTCGGGGGACTGAGCTGGTTTTTGGCAGTTATGGTTTAAAAAGTCTACAAGAAGGGTGGATTAGTTCTCGCCAAATAGAAGCAGCTAGAAGAACTATCATTAGATATCTAAAAAAAGGAGGAAAACTCTGGATTAGAATTTTTCCTCAAAAACCAATAACTAGGAAAGGAACAGAAATTCCCATGGGGGGAGGAAAAGGGAGTGTAGATCATTATGTTTTTCCAATAAAGCCTGGCCGAATTATTTTTGAATTAGAAGGAATAAAAATAACTGAAGCTCAGGAATCCTTAGAGAAAGCAGCTGGCAAATTACCGGTTAAAACAAGATTTATTAAAAGATAAACCCCGTTAGAGATTACAAAGACATAGAGAAAGCACAAAGAGAACAAATCTCTAACGGGGTAAATCATTAATTTTTATGAAATCTGCAGAATTGAGTCAAAAGCCAAAAAATGAATTGCAGGCTTTACTATCTGAAAAAAGAGAGAGATTGCGACAATTAAGATTTAGCATATCTTCAGGTAAAGTTAAAAATGTCAGAGAAATTAGAATAGTAAAGAAAGATATCGCGAGAATATTAACAATATTAAAAGAGATTAAGTGAAGCAAGTGATTAAGAGATTAAGTTTAAGATTTTTCTCTATTTACTTAATTAGCTTAATCGCGTAGTCAACTTAATTAGCTTACCACTATGTCAAAAAAACAAATAGCTGGGGTAGTTGTTTCTAATAAAATGAAAAAGACGGTAGTAGTTAAAACAGAGAGAATAAAAGAACACCCGAGGTACAAAAAGAGATACAAAATTCACAAAAAATATAAAGCCCATGATGAAAGCGGAGAGTGCAAAGTAGGAGATAAGGTTATTATTGAAGAATGTAGGCCAATGAGCAAAGAGAAAAGGTGGAGAGTAATTAAGAAGTTTTAAAATGTATGATTCAGCCCCGAACAATGTTAAAAGTTGTCGACAATACCGGAGCTAAAGTCATCCAGTGTTTTCGAGTTTTGGGTGGTAGCCGCCGGCGTTATGCTCAAATTGGAGATATTATAGTTGCCACCGTGAAAGAAGCTGAACCAAGGAGGATTGTTAAAAAACACGATGTAGTTAGAGCAGTAATTATTCGGCAAAAAAAAGCCTACAGGAGAAATGATGGTTCTTATATTAGATTTGAGGAGAATGCAGCCGTAATTCTTGAAGGGAAAACAAAAGATCCAAAAGGAGGAAGAATTTCCGGACCCCTACCAAAGGAATTAAAAGAAAAGGGATTTGAAAAGATTGCCGCCTTGGCCGAAGAATTAGTATAGCAGCTTTTGGAAGATAATTTTTGGTACACGCAAATTTTTCCAGCGAAAATTTGCTCCTACTCGCGAATTGCTCGCCGCGAAGCGGCGAGACCAAGCCAATTCGCTGCGGACTCCACCCACCCGCCACCCTCCTAAGAGGCACCTGTCCCAAAAATTACTTCCCTCGCTTAGAGTTTTTTTATTCGTATATTCTTATTAATTCTTAATTTACAAAGAGATGAAAATAAAAATATGAAGATTCATAAAGGCGACCAGATTCTTATAATTTCCGGTAAAGACAAAGGTAGAAAAAGTAAGGTTTTAGAGGTTCTTCCTAAAGAGCAGAGAGTTGTAATAGAAGGCGTTAATATAAGAAAAAAACATGTCAGACCGAGAAAGACGGGGGAGAAGGGTCAAATTATAGAAACACCCGGTCCCGTCCATATTTCTAATCTAAAGCTTATTTGCTTGAAATGTGGAAAAGCAACGAGGGTGGAATATAAAATTGTAGAAAAGAAAAAATATCGAGTTTGTAAAAAATGTGGGCAAGAAATATGATTACCAAATTACCAGAAAAATATAAAAAAGAGGTTATACCTCAGATGAAAGAAAAATTCGGGTATACTAATAAGATGGCTGTTCCAAAGATTGAAAAAGTTGTAGTTAATACTGGCTTTGGTAGATTGATTGCTGATAAAGCTTCAGAAGAACAGAAAAATTTTTTTGAAGCTATTTTAGAAGATTTTAGCTTAATCACCGGCCAAAGACCTGTTTTAACAAGAGCAAAAAAGTCAATTTCCGGCTTTAAAATTCGTCAAGGCCTTCCAATCGGGGCTCAGGTTACATTGAGGGGAAAAAGAATGTTTGATTTTTTAGAAAGATTAATTAATATTGGTCTTCCCAGATCTCGCGATTTTCAGGGGATTGACTCAAAATCATTTGATAAAAAGGGAAATTTAACTATTGCTATTCGAGAACATATTACCTTTCCCGAAATTTTAATAGAAAAGGCAAAAAATATTTTTGGCCTTGAAATTACCGTGGTAACTACGGCGAAAAAAAGAGAAGAAGGGATAGAATTATTAAAGTTACTCGGCTTTCCAATTAAGGCTTAAAAGTATGGCGACGAAAGCTAAAATAGTAAAATCTAAAAAGAAACCTAAATTTAGTTCGAGAATAGTTCGGCGTTGCTTTAGATGTGGGAGAAAAAGAGGATATATGAGAAAATTTGGATTATGCCGGATATGTTTTAGAGAGATGGCAAACCAAGGATTAATTCCCGGAGTAAAGAAATCAAGTTGGTAGTTATAAGATTAAGGTTGAAAATTCTTTAATCTTTAATCTTTAATCTAACTATGACTGACCCTATCACCGATATGCTCAATCGAATAAGAAATGCTCAAGCTGTTTTAAAAGAAACGGTTGATATTCCTTTTTCTAATTTAAAATATGAAATTTCTAAAATTTTAGAAAAGGAAAATTTTATTGAGAAGGTCGAAAAAAAAGGAAGGAAAAGTAAAAAATTCATTAAAATTAGCTTAAAATACTTGCCCTCCCGAGCGATAGCGAAGGGGAAAGAAGAAAGCTTGCTTTCTTCGCCCTCCCGAGCGACAGCGAAAGGGGAAGAAAAGGATAAATCCTCTTCGCCCTTCCAAGTTTTGCAAGATAAAATAAAGGTGGCAGCAATTTCTGGTTTAAAAAGAATTTCCAAACCAGGCCAAAGGATTTACCTTTCAGCTAAAAAAATGCGGAGAGTGAGAGGGGGTTATGGAATAGCAATAATCTCAACACCAAAAGGATTGATGACTGATAAAAAAGCGAGGAGGCAGAAATTGGGAGGGGAAGTTTTATGTGAAGTCTGGTAAATATTATGTCCAGAGTAGGTAAAAAACCAATTTTAATACCAGAACGTGTAGAAATTAAAATAGAGAACCAGAAAGTGATAATTAAAGGTCCCAAAGGGGAACTCGAGAGAGAAATTCGCCCGGAGATTAGAGTTGAGTTAAAAGAAGGCAAAATTTTTGTTTTACCAAAGATCGAAACTAAAAAAACCAAGGCTTTTTGGGGTTTAACTCGGGCCCTCCTCGCCAACGCAATAGAAGGAGTAACCGCTGGTTATGAGAAGAAATTACAGATAGAAGGGCTTGGTTTTAGAGCAAGTTTGGAGGGAGATAATTTAGTATTGCAAGTTGGGTTTACCCACCCTGTTAAATTAAAAACTCCAGAAGGTATAAAATTTTCAGTCGAAAAAAATATTATTACTGTTTCTGGAATTAATAAAGAATTAGTGGGCCAAGTTGCTGCCAAAATAAGAAAAGTAAAACCTCCTGAACCCTACAAAGGAAAAGGAATTAGATATTTGGGAGAAGTAATTAGGAAGAAGGTAGGAAAGAAAGTAGCAATTACTACAGAGTAACAGCTTAGCTTATTTTTACTTACCCGAGCGTAGCGAAGGGTGAAGAAGAGGATTTATCCTCTTTGACTAAAATGTTAAAAAAACAAGAAAAACGCTATAGACGTCATAAAAGAGTAAGGGCCAAAATTTTTGGTAGGGCTTCTCGACCACGACTTTGCGTTTTCAGGTCTCCAAAACATATTTACGCTCAGTTAATTGATGATGAAAAAGGAATAACCTTGGTGTCAGCTTGTGACCTGGAATTAGTCCCTCAACCTAGGATTAAAAGAGAAGCCAAGGCAAGAGCCGGAATCAGGCGGAAAAAAAACCAAAAAGAGACAAAAATTTTTAAGGGAAAGATTGCTTTAGCTTCCGAGGTCGGAAAGTTAATTGCTAAAAAAGCCCTGAAAAAGAAAATTGAAAAAGTGGTCTTTGACAGGGGAGGGTATACTTTTCATGGAAGAGTTAAGGCCCTATCAGAAGGGGCAAAGAAAGGAGGTTTAAAATTTTAAATTGCAAATTGCAAATTTATGATTAAAGAAAAAGAAGCAAGAATTGAAAAAAAGGAGGAGTTTGAATCCAAACTGCTTGATTTGGCTCGGGTAGTTCGGGTGGCAGCCGGCGGTCGGCGTTTTCGCTTTCGCGCGGTAATGGTAATTGGTAATAAAGAGGGGAAGGTTGGAGTGGGGGTAGCAAAGGGAGCAGATGTTGCTCAGGGAGTTGAGAAAGCGACAAGGATGGCTAAGAAAAATTTAATAGAGGTTCCCATTATAAATGATTCTATTCCTCATCAGGTGGAAGCAAAATTTGGACCAGCTAAAGTTTTACTCAGACCCCAAAGAAAAGGAAGAGGATTAGTGGCTGGAGGAACAGTTAGGGTTATTTGCAATTTAGCCGGAATAAAAAACATTTCTTCAAAAATTCTAGGAAGAACGAGTAACAAATTAAACAATGCCAGAGCAACCATCAAGGCTCTACAAAAATTAAAAATAAAAACGTAAAACCACTATGCAGTTACACGAATTACGTCCAAAATATAAATTAAAACGACGAAAAAGAGTTGGTCGTGGAGGTAAAAGGGGGACCTATTCTGGTAGAGGCCAAAAGGGCCAAAAATCTCGGGCAGGCAGAAGATTTAAGCCGGCTATTCGGGGATTGATAAAAAGATACCCAAAGTTAAGAGGATACAAATTCAAACCCTTAAAATTAAAGCCAGCCATAATTAATATAGAAGCCCTTGGAAAAAAAATTAAAGGGGGTGAAATTATTAATCCTCAAGTCTTGATTAAACAAGGCCTAGTTCATAGAATAAAAGGAAAGACGCCAGAGGTTAAGATTTTAGGGAAAGGAGAGCTAACCAAAGCTTTGATTGTTGAAGGATGCGAAGTGTCGAAAGGAGCAAAAGAGAAAATAGAGAAAGCCGGAGGCACCATAAAATAATATGCAGTGGTTAAATAAAATTACCCAAATATTTAAAATCCATGATTTAAGAAACAAGATATTATTTGTTTTAGGAATTTTTGTGGTTTTTCGAATAATGGCTAACATTCCTATGCCTGGAATTGATGCTCAAAAAATGCGGGAATTTTTTGAGGGATTTCAGATTTTCGGTCTTTTAAATATTTTTACTGGCGGCGCTTTAGACAGACTTTCCATTATTATGCTTGGCTTGGGTCCTTATATTACGGCAGTTATCGTTATCCAGCTTCTAACCATGATATTTCCCAAACTTGAGCGAATGTACAAAGAAGAAGGAGAGCAAGGCCGCCAAAAATTTAATCAATATGGAAGATTGCTGACTGTTCCATTTGCCATGCTTCAGAGCTATGCGATGTTAGTTTTATTCCAGAGACAAAATGTCATAAGTAGCCTTTCTCCTATTTTACTTTTAACTTCAATTTTAACAGTTACAGCCGGAGCCGTATTTTTAATGTGGCTCGGGGAGCTAATTACTGAAAAAGGGATTGGCAATGGAATTTCGCTCTTAATTTTTGCTGGAATTGTTTCTGCCGTTCCAAATAATATTCGGCAGCTAGCTTTAACCTGGGATCCAGCTAAAATCCCGGCTTATTTGCTCTTTTTTAGTATGGCTTTGATTATTATTGCCGGAGTAGTTTTAATTAACGAGGGTAGGCGAAATATTCCAGTTTCTTATGCCAAGCGAGTCAGGGGAATGAAAATGTATGGCGGTGTCTCTACTTATTTACCTTTAAATGTTAATCCAGCCGGAGTAATCCCTATAATTTTTGCCTTATCGATTTTACTCTTCCCTGGGATGATAGCTAATTTTTTGGCCGGAACAGAAGGAGCAGTTGGAAGGATAGCTCAGGGAATAGGGGAATTCTTGCAAAATGTCTGGGTTCATGGAATTTTGTATTTTCTCTTAGTTTGTCTCTTTACCTATTTTTATACCGCCGTAACTTTTGACCCCAAGGCTATTGCTTCTAATTTAAAAAAAATGGGTGGATTTATTCCTGGTATCAGGCCCGGAGACTCAACTGCCAACTTTTTATATTATATTTTAAACCGAATTTTACTTATCGGAGCCTTATTTTTAGGGACGATTGCTGTCCTTCCATCAATTATTGGAGGAATAACCGGAGTGATGGTTTTTCAATTTTTAATTGGAGGAACCTCTCTGCTTATTGTAGTAAGCGTAGTTCTTGAGACCCTTCGCCAAATTAATGCCCAGCTTCAGATGAGAGAATATGAAACATTTTGACCCTACGAATTGCCCACTGTTTACAGACAGCGAGTTATTACGAATATACGAATAAAAATTTATGAAAAAACCTTTAGTGATAATTCTTCTGGGGCCGCCGGGTTCTGGTAAAGGAACCCAGGCCAAACTGCTTGTTAAAAAATTTGGGTTCGAATATTTCGGGTCAGGTGATGCTCTCAGAAATAGACAAAAAGCAGCTGATTTTACTGGAAAGAAGCTTATAAAAGTTATGAATTGCGGGGAGTTAGTTCCTTCTTTTGTGATTTCTAAGCTCTGGATAGATAAATTAGAAAAATTTGGGCAGAGGACAAAAACCAACGGTTTTGTTTTTGATGGTACTCCAAGAAAAATCATTGAGGCTAAATTTTTTGATGAAGCTTTGATTTGGTACGAATTGCAAAAAAAAGTAAAATTTATCTTCATTAATATTTCAAGAAAAGAATCGCTCCATCGTTTAATAAGAAGAAGGATATGTAAAAAATGTGGCAGACAAATTCCTTGGATTGGGAAATTTAAGTCACTTAAAAAATGCGACAAATGCGGAGCAAAACTTATAGTTAGAGCTGATGATGAACCAAAAGCCATAAAAAAGCGCTTGGAGGAATTTAAAAAAGAGGTGATACCAGTAATAAATTATTACAAAAAACAAAGAAAATTAATTGAAATAAATGGAGAGCGAAGTATTGAGACTATTTTTCAAGATATTTTAAAAGCGCTATAGTCGAGAGAAGAAGCTTGCTTCTTCGAACCCATCTGCGCTAGTCGATGAAGCTAAAGCTTCATCTCCATCTTCGCTTCCACAAGTGGAAGCTCGATAAATGATTACAATAAAATCAAAAGAGGAAATCGCTATAATTGCAGAAGGTGGTAAAATCCTGGCAAAAATTATGGCTGAGATAGAAAGAGAAATTCAGCCAGGAATTAAAACTCGCGAATTAGACAGGCTTGCTGAAAGCCTGATTTTAAAATCTGGAGGAAAATGTTCTTTTAAAGGATATCAAAAATTTCCGGCTTGTTTATGTACATCAATTAATGAAGAAATTGTTCACACAGCTCCCTCAGACCGGCAATTAAAGGAAGGCGATATAATTTCTCTTGATTTGGGGATTTGTTTTAAAGGTTTTCATACCGATATGGCGGTTACCCTTCCGGTTACGAAACCCGGCAATGTAGGGAAAATTGACCCAGAGGCTTTAAGATTAATTCGGGTAACAAAAAAATCTCTAAAAAGAGGAATTAAAAAAGTTCACCCGGGAAATACTTTTGGTGATATTGGAAATACTATTCAAAGATATGTTGAGAGCCAGGGATTCAATGTTGTCCGTGATCTTTGCGGTCATGGTATAGGAAAAGAGATTCACGAGGAACCCCAAATACTTAATTACGGAAAAAGACACACAGGTCCTAAAATTCAAGAGGGGATGATTTTTTGTATTGAACCGATGGTAACAATAGGGGATTGGAAAATAAAAAAAAGCAAGGATGGTTACGGATTTGAAACAGCCGATGGTTCCTTGTCTTGCCATTTTGAACATACAATGGCTGTAACAAAAGATAGTTGTCAGATCTTGACAGAAATTTAATAAAGATATAGTCCAGGAAGGAAGGTTAATAATAGGAACTCCTAACTATTTTTGTTATAATAAGCTAATTTTGTTATAATCTATAAAGATTTCAAGCTTTGCTTATAATAAAGTAAAATTTATGTACTTATCCGTCATCGTTCCTGCCTATAATGAGGAAAGGAGGTTGCCAAAAACTTTGCGAGAAATCGACAAATATTTAAGGGCAAAAACTTACGATTACGAAATTATTGTTGTTTCCGATGGTTCAAAAGACAGAACAGTTGAAGTTGTTAGGAATTTAATGGCCGAAATTAAGAATCTGAAAATCCTTGATTTTAAAGAAAATCAGGGTAAAGGTTTTGGTGTCCGCCAGGGAATGCTGGAGGCAAAAGGGGATTTTCGGCTTTTTACCGATGCCGACAATTCCACTTCGGTCGACCAAGTTGAAAAAATGTGGCCAGAATTTAAGAAGGGCTATGATATTGTTATTGGGTCAAGAGATGTGAAGGGAGCGGTTTTAGATCCGCCCCAATCCTGGCTTCATGGATTTTTGGCTGACATTTTTAAGTTATTACGAAAAATAATTGCTGGCCTTTGGGAACTTGAAGATACTCAATGTGGTTTTAAATGCTTTACTAAAAAAGCAGCTGAAAGCATTTTTCCCAAGTGTAAAATTAATCGTTTTGCTTTTGACCCAGAATTTTTAATTGTAGCTAAAAAATTAAGATATAAAATCAAAGAAATTCCAATTTATTGGAAAAATGACCCAGAAAGTAAAGTAAAGTTCAAAAGCATGGTAAAAATGGGAATTGATTTGTTAAAAATAAGGTGGAATTTAATAACTGAAAAGTATGATGAAACTAAAGTTTCATCAACAGCTTCGTTTTAATAAATTAAAACTCGCTATATGAATAAGAAAATTAATCAGAAGAAATTTCCTTCTGAATTACGGTTTGATTTGACTTCAAAAGATTGGGTTGTCATTGCTACAGGTAGAGCAAAAAGGCCGGAAACTTTCAAGAGAGAAAAGCGGAAAAAAGAGGAATCCCCCAAAGCTCTATGTCCTTTTTGTCAAATTTCCACTCAAGAAGCTCCTGTTTTAATTTTTTCTCATGGAAAAAAAATACCTTTAGAAAGGGGAATTCCTAAAGATTGGACTACTATTTCTATTCCTAATAAATTTCCAGCCTTTCTCCCTTCTAAAAAATTAAATCCAAGAGTTGAAGGAAAATTTTATAAAACAATAAATGCGGTAGGTTTCCATGAAGTAGTAATTACCAGAGACCATAAAAAATCAATGGGTCAATTTTCAATTAGTCAGGTTAAAGAAGTACTTGATGTTTACCAGGAAAGATATTTAGAATTAATGAAAGAAAAATTTGTTAATTACGTTTCTATTTTTCATAACCATGGAGTTGAAGCTGGAGCTTCGATGTCGCATCCTCACTCCCAAATTATAACTACCCCTTTAATTGATGTTGACCTTAAAAAAGCTCTCTTTAATTCAAGAAAATATTATAGAGCCCATCGAAAATGTATTTATTGTCAGATGAATAATTGGGAAAAGAAAAATAAAAAAAGAGTAGTTTTTGAAAATAAAGATTTTTTAGTAATTTGTCCCTTTGCTTCAAAAGCTGCCTTTGAAGTTATTATTTCTCCCCAAAAACATTTAGCTTATTTTGAGAAAATAACCGAAAAAGAAAAAGAGCTTTTATCTGAAGCTTTCCAGATAGCCTTAAACAAACTTTACAAAGCCCTGAATGATCCGGCTTATAATTTCTATTTGCATACTTCCCCTTGCGATGGGAAAAAATATCCCTTTTACCACTGGCACTGGACAATATTACCAAAAACCGCTACCTGGGCTGGTTTTGAAATCGGCACCAGAATGGAAATTTCTACCATTGAACCTAAAAAAGCTGCTGAATATTTAAGAAAGCAATAAATATTGCTCGGCAATGAAGTGTTAAAGTACCGATAGTTCAAATCCCAGCGCGAAGAGGATAAATTCTCTTCTTCCCCCTTCGCTATCGCTCGGGAGCGAGATTTGACTATCTACATTCTCGTCCCGTCGCTCCGACTTCGTCGGAGACCGTGCCGACGGGACTGCGAAAGTTACTTTAAAACTTATTGCCTCGCTTGATTATAATGAAGCCCTTAATCGTAGCAAATTGGAAATGTAACCCCACGACATTAAAAGAGGCAAAAGCCCTCTTTAATTCAGTTGGGAAAGGAATAAAAAATATCAAAAATGTGGAAGTAGTAATTTGTCCGCCCTTTGTTTATCTGCCGGTATTAATAGGTGCTTCCGCCTCCGCTCGCCGCAAGGAGAACTTCAGTAGACTCGCCTTTGGCTCGCAAAATTGTTTTTGGGAAGAGAAAGGAGCTTTTACCGGAGAAATTTCTCCCCGAATGCTTAAAGATATAGGGGTGAAGTATGTTATTTTAGGTCATTCTGAACGTCGGATTTACCTTAGTGAAACCGACCAAATGATAAATAAAAAAATAAAAGCAGTTTTGAAAGCAAAATTAAATCCTATTTTATGTGTTGGAGAAACTAAAGAGGAGAGAAATCAAGGAAGAACCCAGGAGGTTTTAAAAAATCAATTAATATCTGCCCTTTTGAACATTTCTAAATCTATAATTCAAAGCTCAAAATTCTCAATTGCCTATGAACCAATTTGGGCAATTGGGACAGGAAAAGCTTGTGAAACTAACGAAGCTCAAACTATGGGTTTATTCATTCGAAAAATTATAGCCCAGCTTTATGGAGGTTTTATTTCTAAAAAGGTTCAAATACTATATGGAGGAAGCATAAACTCTAAAAATGCGCTGAGTTATATTAAAGAAGCAAGAATGCAAGGGCTTTTAGTGGGAGGAGCCTCTTTAAATAAGCAAGAATTTATCCAATTAGTTAAAAATGTTAGTAAGGGTTGATTTTCTTTTTTATTTTTGTTATTCTAATAAAGAACCCACATCGGAAGGGGGTCGGGGAAACCCTTCGGTTTCCCCGTGTAGGAAAATATTAAAAACCGAGGGTTTTTAAAGAGCGAGCCCGAAGCGAGGCTGAGCTTGTCGAAGCCGAGCGCCAGCCGTAAGGCTGGATGAGGGCGAGCGACTAACTTAGTAATACCACTATGGAAAATTTTTCTAAAGGCCATTTTTATAATCCAACCCGAGGAAATTTGACATTGCCAAAGGTAATTGAAGAGATATTAAATTATATTGCCGAAAAGCCAGAGAAATTTTATGACATTATTGTTGGCTGTGATTCATCCTCAAACCAGGAACCTCATTTCCCCGTGGCAGTAGTTATTTTGAGAATAGGAGAGGGAGGGAGATTTTTTCTTAAAAAAATAAGTTATCCTTTTTCTTCAAAAAAGAAATTTTATAACTGGAAAGAAAGAGTTCTGGAAGAAGTTTTGCTATCTTGCCAGCTGGCCTTATTTTTGAAGGAAAGTTTAGAAAAACAAATCAAAAAGTTAGTTCCCCTACCTAATTATCAGTTTCGATATATTCATGCTGATATTGGAGAAAATGGGCAGACAAAAGATATGATAAAAGAAGTGACTGGTCTTATTCAGGGAAATGGGTTTGAGCCCAAAATAAAACCGGAATCTTTTGTTGCCTCAACAGTAGCAGATAGATATACCTAAAAATAAAAGATGAATTCAAAAAGGCTTCGTCAGAAATTTTTAGAGTTTTTTGAAAAAAGAGGGCATAAAGTAGTGCCCTCAAGTTCGTTATTATCAACTGACCCCAGTGTTTTGTTTACCAGTGCTGGAATGCAGCAATTCAAAGTCTATTATTTAGGCGAGAAATCACCATATGGGTTGGATGTTGTTTCCTGTCAGAAATGTTTCAGGACCTCTGATATTGAGGAGGTGGGAAATGAAAAACATTTAACTTTTCTTGAAATGCTGGGCAATTTTTCTTTTGGGGGATATTTTAAAAAAGAAGCGATAAATTGGGCTTATCAATTTCTTTTTGAAGAATTAAAATTGCCAATAGAAGAAGCTATTTTCACGGTTTTTAAGGGTAACAAAGATGTCCCAGAAGATAAAGAATCGATTGAAATTTGGAAAAAATTAGGAATTCCCGAAAATAAAATAAAAAAATGTGGAAGAGCAGATAATTTTTGGGGGCCGACCGGCGAAGAAGGTCCTTGCGGCCCAACAACCGAAATTCATCTTCGAGGCATTGAGGTTTGGAATTTGGTTTTTAATGAATATTATCAAGACTACAACCCGCCCACCACCCACTCACCACCACGAAACAAAAAATTAACTCCTTTAAAACAAAAAGGAGTAGATACTGGAATGGGTCTGGAAAGATTAGCTATGGTTGTTCAAAATAAACCCAGCGTCTTCGAGACCGATTTGTTTGAGCCTATTATCGGCGAGCTCCAAAAATACACGGGTCCCACCCCTGCAAATTTAAAAGCAGAAAGGATTATTGCTGACCACATTAAGGGTTCGATTTTTTTGATAGCAGAGGGGATTTTTCCTTCTAATGTGGAAGAAGGTTATGTTTTAAGAAGGATTCTACGAAGAGCGATAAGATTTGGGAAACTTTTAGACTACAACCCACCCACCACCCAATATAGTTTTTTAATTCCTTTGGCTCAAAAAGTTATTGAAATTTATCAAGACATTTATCCCGAAGTAAAATCCCGAGAAGCTGATATCTTAACTGTTATTCAAAAAGAAGGAGAGAAATTTGAAAAAACTTTGGAAAAAGGACTCAAAGAGTTTGGGAAAATTGCAGCCAAAGGCGATATTAAGGGAGATGAAGCCTTTCATCTTTATGATACTTACGGCTTTCCATTGGAGTTGACCGGAGAGTTGGCTAAAGAAAAGGGGCTGAAAGTCGATGTTAAAGGATTCGAGGAATCCTTTAGAAAACACCAAGAAATTTCAAGAGCAGGTGTAGAAAAAAAATTTGGCGGAGTAGGGAAGAAAGTAACTTACGAATCAACTAAGCTTCATACAGCCACCCATTTACTTCACTCAGCTTTGAGAAAGATTTTCGGTGAACATGTTAGACAAATGGGATCTGACATTACTCTTCAGCGCCTTCGCTTTGATTTTTCTCATCCACAAAAAATGACAATTGAGGAGATAAAAAAAGTTGAAGATTTAGTTAATCAAAAAATTAGAGAAAATTTGGAGGTAAGAAAGGAAGAGATGTCATTGAAAGAAGCTCTAAATTCAGGAGCCTTATCTTTTTTTAAAGAGAAATACCCGGAAAAAGTAACTGTCTATTCAATAACCGAGCTTCTGAAGGAAGCGAAGGTGAAGAAGAGGACGAAGTCCTCTTCGCCTAAAGCTTTTTCAAAAGAAATTTGTGCCGGCCCCCATGTTAAAAAGACATCCGAATTAGGCAGTTTTAAAATTATAAAGGAAGAATCTTCTGGAGCAGGCGTGCGAAGAATTCGAGCTATTTTAAGATAAAAATAAGCCGAATTCTTCTTACCCCTTCGCTGGCGCTCGGGAATAAGAAGAATTAGGGCAATTTTGCAATAATTGCTATAATCAAACAATGAAGATTAGTTTTCTTAAACCCAAGAAGAAGGGGGAGTATTTTTTAGTTTTAGATATCGGCACAGAAGCAGTAAAAGCTATAATTTTTTCTCTCTCAGAAAAAAAAGATAAAAAGATTACTATTTTGGGAAACTCTCTTTCCTACTTTGACAGTTACGGGCTATTTGACAGTCAGGATTTTGAAGCCGATGTTGTTAAAAAAACTATTTCAAAAACGATTAAAGAGGCTCAAGAAAAAGTTAATCAAAAGCCAAGCGAGGCGGAGCCGAGCGAGGCGGGAGATGAGACGAAGTCTCAGCGACCGCCTAACCTGACATTACTTGAATTGCCAGCTAACATTTTAAAAGGAAGAATTGCTTTTCAGTCTTTTAAAAGAAAAAATTCTCAATCGATTATTGACAAAAAAGAGAAAGAAGTGATTTATCAGAAGATTTTAAGCAAGGCTCAAAATGAAATTTCCCAGATTTTTGCCACAGAATCCGGCATTTTGCCAAAAGATGTTCACTTTATTAACCTAAAAATCCTGGAAATAAAAATTGATGGATATGTAGTGCCAGTTCTTCAAGGGTATGATGGAAAAAATTTAGATTTTAGAATTTTAGCTATTTTTTTACCGAAATATTATTTAGAGAATATCAAAAAAATTATTCAGGCTTTAATTCCTACTGATTTTTATAGAGATAAATATATCCAGGAAGACTTTACCAAAAACGAGGAGGGATTAGAAATTCTCCACCTTGCGGAAGCCTTACCTTATTTCTTTACAAGGAGAGTGGTTGATGGAATTTTTCTTGATGTTGGAGGAAATTTGACCCAGATTTTTTTAGTAAACAATGGAAAACTAAATAATGTCGATGAATTCGAAATAGGAGGAAAAACTTTTTCCCAAGCTCTTTCTCAGAGCTTGGGAATAGAAATTTCAGAGGCAAGAGTTTTAAAAGAAAATTATTCTAAAGGAGAATTATCAGAAGAAGTGAGAAAAAGAGTTAGAGAGATTTTTTCTCAATCTTTAGGAGATTGGTTCAAAAATCTAAAACTAAAATTAAAGACCCAAAGCATTTTTGGCAGAGGAAGGAAATCTGGAGGTGTACTACTTCCATCAACTTTTTTTCTTTTCGGGGGAGGAAGTCAACTGCCTGAAATTCAGGAAATTTTAGAAGAGGGGAATTGGGAAGACTTTTCTTTTTTTACTCCCCCAAAAGTAAAATTTATTTATCCAAATGATCTCAGAAATATTGAAGATATAACAAAAAAATTAAATAGCCCTCAAGACATCCCTGCCTTACTACTTTGTTATGCCTCCCAAATCTATGACTAAAAAAATTTTTGATATTTTTCCTCCGGAAACTCCGACTACCTTTAGGCCGGAGGACTTTCAGGCTCCAAAATCTTCAGCTCAGCTAGAGATTTCTTCGCCAAAGGCGAACAAATTACCAACTGGAAAGTATCTGAGAGGGAAGAGGGGTTTAATTTTAGTTCTTGGAGTTTTAATTTTAACCGGGATTTTTGGTTATTTTTTATTACCTCGAGCTCAAATAGAAATTTGGCCGGAAACTCAAACTTTGAATTTTAAAGAAAAAATAGAGGTTTCTTCAGAAGTAATTCAGCCTAATCCCGGCTTTTGGCTAAAGCGTGGGGCTATCCCTGGAAAAGTTTTTTATAATCAAAAATCTTCTTCTCAAGAATTTCTTTCATCGGGTAAGCTAATTAAAGAAGAGAAGGCCAGGGGTATAATTCGAGTTTACAATGCTTATTCTACCTCTTCTCGATCGTTAATACCTTCTCGTTTTATTTCGGCCGATGGAAAATTATTTTGGTCATTGAAAAAAGAGGTGATTCCCGGGGGGAAATATGAGAAAGAAAAGTTTATTCCAGGTTACGCCGACATTGAGGTTCAGGCAGCCGAGGCAGGAGAAGATTATAATATTAAACCCTCTACTTTTGCTCTTCCTGCTCTTGCCGGAAGTCCATTATACACTACCATTTATGGAAGATCTTTCTCTCCTATGACAGGTGGCTTTAAAGGTGAAGTTTCTCAGGTTACTCAGGAAGATTTAGAGAAGGCAGAAAGTATTTTAGCCACCAATCTTTTTGAAGAGGGGAGTAAAGCTTTAAAAAATGAGCTCCAGTCGAATAAAAATTCCTCAGATTTTATCTTGCTTAATGAAGCTCAGAGTCAAGAAATTGTTGAGGCTTTATCTTCGGTCAAGCCAGGCGAGGAGGCTCAAACATTTAATTTCCAGGTTAAAGTTGATTCAAAGGCTTTAGTATTTAAAAAATCTGATTTAGAAAAATTTGCCAAAGAATTTATTCTTTCTCAAATACCTCAAAATGATTTAGAGCCAAATATCTTCTGGTTAAATAAAAAAATTCACAATGAAAGTCTAAAAATAGATTTTAGACCAGAATCAATAGATTTGAAATCAAAGAAGATTGTCTTAAATTTAGACATCACTGCTAAAGTTTATTCAGATATTAATGAGATTAGCCTAAAGAAAGCCCTTTTCGGGAAACCTTTAGAAGAAACCCAAATTCTTTTGGAAGATCAGCCTCAAATTACTAAAGTCCAGGTAAAATTTTGGCCATTTTGGGTAAAGAGAGTTCCCCAAAATATGGGAAGGATTAAAATAAAACTAAATATTGACTAGTTTAGGAAAATTTGTTATTGTAAATAATTATCTTAATGATAAATTCAAATAAAAAATTCTTACGAAAATCCGGTCAGGTGATAGAAGCTTTGCCCAGTATCCATTTCCGAGTAAAGTTAGATGATGGGAAAGAAATAATTGCTCATCTGGCTGGGAAATTAAGACTTTATCGAATAAAAGTTTTACCTGGTGATCGGGTAACAGTAGAAATGAGCCCTTATGATGAAAAAAGGGGAAGAATAGTGTATCGTGGGAAATAGTCAAAGAAGATAAATCTTCTTCTTCACTCTTCGTTGCGGCTCGGGTAGTCAAAGAAGATAAATCTTCTTTTCCATCTTCGCTTTAATAAATTAAAGCTCAATAAATGAAGGTTCGCTCATCAGTTAAAAAAATTTGTAAAAATTGTAAAATAGTTCGGCGAAAAGGCCGACTCTATGTTATCTGTAAAAATCCCAAGCATAAACAACGCCAAGGATAATTTTAACTATAAACCTTAAACCATAAACATTTAATTAAGTTTAGAGTTTATTGTTTAAAGTTTTGCGAAACAAGAGATGCCACGCATAGCTGGTGTAAACATACCAGAACAAAAACAAATAGAAGTTGCCTTAACCTATATTTTTGGCATAGGACTGTCTTTGAGCAGAAAGATTTTAGCTACAGCTGGTATTGAAAAGCAGAGACTGGCATCTGAGTTAACTCCGGAAGAAATAAATCTGCTTAAAGAAATTATTGAAAAAAAATATAAAATTGAGGGGAATCTTAAAAGAGAGATAATGATAAATATTAGAAGATTAAAAAATATATCTTCTTTTCGAGGAATTCGTCATATTAAAGGGTTACCGGTGAGAGGCCAAAGAACCCGAACAAATACTCGGACTGTCCGGGGGAATGTCAGAAAAACAGTAGGATCGGGAAGAAAACCACCGGCAGCCCCCAAGTAAAGCTTCCTACTAAAACGACCGACCCATATCGGAAGGGGGTCGGGGAAACCTTTCGGTTTCCCCGTGTAGGAAAATAAGAGTGAGTTGCTAAAAGCAACGAACGACGTAAGAAAACGAGGGTTTCTTAAGAGCGAGCCCGAAGGTCGACGAAGGCGACCGCTGGAGCAAAGCTCCAGAGAGGGCGAGCGACTAACTTAGTAACACCACTATGGGTAAAAAGAGAATCATCACTAAAACAGAAGAAGAGCTTTTGAAAGAAAGAGAAAAAGTAGAAGAGAGCCTAAAAAAAGAGGTTAAACTTAAACCCTCTCAAAAGATTAGAGAAGGCAGAATTTATGTTTTAGCTTCTTATAATAACACCATTATAACTTTAACCGATATTCGGGGAAATGTTTTGGCCTGGGCCAGTGCAGGCAATATTGGATTTAAAGGAACAAAAAAGGCTACTCCTTTTGCCGCCTCGAGGGTAGCGGAAGTTTTAGCTCAGGCTGCTAAAAAATTAGGAATTGAGAAGGTAGCCGTTTTAGTAAAGGGAATTGGGTCAGGCCGGGAATCAGCAGTTAGATCTTTGGCTGCCAGAGGTCTTGATATCATTTCAATTAAAGATGTCACACCGATTCCCCATAATGGATGTAGACCGCCAAAAGTTCGTCGAGTTTAATATCAATTTATGCAGAATTCTAAATGTAAAATATGTCGCCGATTAGGAATAAAGCTCTTCTTGAAGGGTGAACGTTGTTTAACCCAAAAATGCCCAATGGTAAAAAGGTCCTATCCGCCCGGTCAGAAGAAGAAAAGGAGAATCAGGGCTCCTTCTGAATATGGGAAAGAATTAAGGGAAAAACAAAAATTAAAAAAATGCTATAATTTAGGAGAAAGGCAATTTCGGAAATACGTGAAAGAAATCTTAGAGTCTCATCGGGGAGAAAAAAAAGATGTCCTCACTTTATTAATTAAAACTTTAGAAAGTCGTTTAGATAATGTGATTTTTCGGTTAGGAATTGCCGCTTCCAGATCTCAGGCAAGGCAATTAATCTCCCACGGTCATTTTTTAGTTAACTCAAAAGCAGTTAACAACCCAGGATATCTTGTAAAAAAAGGAGACAAAATTAGAATCTCCCCGTCTTCTCGTAAAAAAATTATTTTTCAAAACCTCCCTACTTTATTAAAAAAAAGAGAGCTGCCTTCTTGGATTTCTTTAGATGTTGAAAAAATAGAAGGGAAGGTGATAGGTACCCCTTCTTTAGAGGAGGCTGTTCCTCCGGCTGAAGTTTCACTAATATTTGAGTATTATTCAAGATAAATTAACATAATCCCAATTATATTTATATGATTCCTTTACCGCTTCAACCAAAAATTATTGAAAAAAAAGGAAATAGGGCAATCTTTCAGATAGAGGCCCTCTACCCGGGTTATGGAGTGACCATTGGGAATTCTCTGAGAAGAGTTTTACTCTCTTCTTTAGCGGGGGCAGCGGTTACTCGAGTAAAAATCAGAGGGATTCAGCACGAATTTTCAACAATACCAGGAATTCTGGAAGATGTGATTGAAATCATACTAAACTTAAAACAGTTGAGATTTAAACTTTTTACTTCAGAAATCCAAAAAGCCAGATTAAAAGTAAAAGGCGAAAAGGAGGTGAAGGCCTCGGATTTTGAATTGCCCTCACAGGTTGAAATAGTAAATAAAACAGCTCATATCGCTACTTTAACTACCAAAAAAGCTGAACTTGAAATGGAAATCCAAATTGAAAAAGGGCTGGGATATCAGCCAAGAGAATCAAGAGAGGAGGAAAAATTAGAAATAGGAGAAATTTCCCTTGATGCTATTTTTACTCCGGTAAAAAAAGTAAGTTATCAAATTGAAAATATGCGAGTGGGGAAAAGAACCGATTTCGATAGACTAAATTTAGAAATTGAAACCGATGGTCAGATTACTCCCGAAGAAGCTTTTAGCCAGGCTTCAGAAATTTTGGTAAAACACTTTTCTTTGTTTGCTGAAGTATTCAAAAAGCCAGAAGAGAAAGTAATAGAGGTAGCTCCAGTCAAAAAGAAAAAAACTATAGCTCGAAAAAAAATTCCCTCCAAAAAACATATCAAAAAACATATGAAGGCGGGAAAAAGGAAAAGACCTTCAGCTCGCCCGCCCAAATTTCGGAGAAACTTGGTGCGGACTCAGCGCCGTCGTACCTCCAAAAAATAATTAAATAATTATGCGGAAACGTAAACAAGGACGAAAATTAAGTCGAAAAAGGGATCAACGCCAAGCATTATTGAAGGCAGAAATTTCTGCTCTTTTATCGAGAGAAAAAATTAAGACCACTGAGGCCAAAGCTAAGGAAGTTTCTGAAATTTCAGAGAAATTTATAACTCGGGCCAAAAAAGGAGATTTATCTTCAAGGAGATTATTGGCAAAATTTTTTTCTCCAGAAATAGTTATAAAATTATTTAAAGAAATTGGACCAAGGTACAAAGAAAGGAAAGGAGGATATACAAGGATTATTAAACTTGGGCCGAGAAAAAGTGATGGAGCCAAGATAGCAATTATTGAATTAGTTAAATGAAATATGCGAAAAACTCATACAATAGATGCCACAGGCAAGGTCTTGGGCAGATTAGCGGCAGAAATCGCAATTTTGTTGCGAGGCAAACATAAGCCAGATTTCGTCCCTTATAAAGACATGGGTGACGTTGTTGTTGTTAAAAATATTAATAAAATAAAATTTACTGGTAAAAAATTTGAGAAGAAAAAATATTTCCGCCATTCAGGGTATCTCGGCAGCCTAAAAGAAATTCCTCTAAAAACACTTTTTAAGAAGGATTCTCCTAAAGTTTTGCAGAGAGCAGTTTTTGGGATGCTGCCGAAAAATAAACTAAGAGCAAAAATGATAAAGCGTTTAAAAATAGAATAACGCAAATTAATATGAAGAAAGTTAAAAAGACAAAAAAAGCAGTTAAAAAAAAGCCTGCCGTCAAAAAAGTTAAGGAAGCAAAAGTTGTAAAAAAAGCCAAAAAGCCAACTCCTAAGAAAAAAGTTAGAAAACCAGCGCCGCCGCCAGCTCGCTATTTTGAAGCAGTTGGCAAAAGAAAAACAGCGGTAGCAAGGGTGCGTCTATTTACCCGGGGAGAAAAAGTATTTTTAGTTAATGAAAAACCTTTTACTGTTTATTTTCCCACATTTTACCTTCAACAAATTGCTACAGCCAGCTTAAGAAAGATGCGATGTCTTGATAAATTCAGAGTTTTAGTTAAAGTTAGGGGAGGTGGAGTAAATGCCCAGGCCGAAGCTTTAAGGCATGGGATAACTCGAGCCCTCACCCTTTTTAATCCTGATTTTAAAAAAAGATTAAGAAGAGCAGGTTATTTAACTCGTGATGCTAGAAAGAGAGAAAGAAAGAAATTCGGATTAAAACGAGCAAGACGTGCTCCTCAGTGGGCAAAACGATAAAATAATATGGAGACAAAAATTATAAAAGATTCGATAAGCAAAAAAGATCTTATTGATATTGCAAAAAAACAATTTGGCAATTTGGTGAAAGCAGTTGTTGATGTTGAGCAGGGAATAATAGCTGTGGCTGGCGAATTGCACGCCGATGAGGAAGTAGCTTTGATTGAAGAGGAAGAATCAAAAAGAGAGCATACTTGGGGTATTAATCTTTATCCCGAAAAACCAGAAAAAGAATGGATTGAGTTTGACTCCATTATTAATATCAAGCCTTCTTTTGGCAATCAGTCGCGAGAAGTAGAGAACCCGGAAACAAGAGAAAAGATTAAAAACATTGTTCAAAAATTAGTTATTCAATAAAAAATGTCTTTCACGATGCATCAAAATTTAGCTTCAGGTAGATGGCGAACACTTTCTTTAGTCGAGCAGCTCGCCAATATTGGGAGCGAAGTTGGCCGGGCACGGCGATGGGCTGGTAAAGATCAGAAGTTATATGAAGGAGCAGTTCAGAGGGCTTTGGAACTATTTGATTTAACGCTGGCTGATTCGCGCTGGAAGGGACGTCTACGAGAAATTGCTCGAGCCAGAGAATTATTTTGCGACGCTATCACTGGCGGCAGGGAATATAAAAGCTCGCTCAAGGACCTTGAACGTTACTTCTTTTATTACGCCTTAGTTGCCCGTCGAGCTCCCCAGTGGCAAAAGCGGTAAAGTGCTCAGGAAGTTAATTTTTGGTACACGCGAATTTTTCCAGCGAAAATTCGCTGCTACTCGCGAATTGCTCCGACTTCGTGGGAGACCAAGCCAATTCGCTGCGGATTGTCCCAAAAATTACTTCCCTCGCTCCGAAATTTACTCTGAAACTTGTTACCTCGCTTACCCGAGCCGCAGGCGAAGGGTGAAGAAAAGGACGAAGTCCTCTTTGCCTAGTTGATAATTTATGCTCAAAGAATTTTCAATTCATTTCGATCTTCAATAAATTTTCAATTTATTTCGATGTTAAAAGAGTTAATTGATAAATTTTATTTAGACAGAAAAAAAGATAAAGAACAGCAGCATTTTTATATTAGCGAGGCAGGGAAGTGTCCCCGACAGATTTTTTTTAAATTTAAAAACGCCCCCCGGAAAGAAATGGAGGCAAATATTTTAAGGTTATTTGACCATGGCGACCACATGCACCAGCTTATTATGAAGCCTCTTTTAAGCACAAGGGAGGTACGAGTGGTATCAGCTGAAGTGGAAATTCCTCCCCAAGAGCTTGTGAAAGGGAGGGCGGATGCAGTAATTAGTGATGGTAAAGAGCTTTATGTTTTAGATATTAAAAGTATGAATAGTATGATTTTTAGAAATTTAACTTCTCCCAAAGAAGAAAACATTAATCAAATTCAACTCTACCTTCATTATTTTAAAATAGCAAAGGGGATACTTCTTTACGTTGATAAAGATAAATTGAATTTGAAAGAATTCGTGATTGATTACAATAAGACATTAGCTGAGAAAATTTTAAGCGATTTAGCTTACCTAAAAAAACAAATTGATTCCAATATTATTCCTCCGAGAATCCCTGATTATTCAGATAACTGGCAGTGTTCATACTGCCAATTTAGAGAACTTTGCGATATAGGGGTTCCAGGCGAAATGAACTGGGAAGATTTTAAGAAAAAAATCGAAGCCCAAAATACAAAATAAACGATTATTTGTTTAATATTTAAAAAAAGCTCTTAGGGAGCTTTTTTGTAAAATGAAACTAAAAAGACTTTCCCGAAAATTCTATACTCGCAAAACTTTAACTGTAGCTAAAGACCTTTTAGGAAAATATATAGTCAGGAAAATCGGTTCAAAAAAACTGGTTGGTAAGATTGTTGAGACCGAAGCTTATATTGGGCCAAAAGATAAAGCCAGTCATGCTTTTGGGGGAAAGTTAACTCTTAGAAATAAAACAGAATATTTAAAAGGTGGCCACATTTATATTTATCTCTGTTATGGAATGTATTGGCAGTTGAATATTACAACTGAGAAAGCTGGGAAACCAGAGTGTGTTTTAATTAGGGCGTTAGAACCAATTGGTAAGGTGAAATCAAAAAAAATTGCTTCAGGTCCTGGGAAACTTTGCAAATGGATGAAATTAGATAAATCTTTTAATGGAGAAGATTTAGTAAATTCAAAAAAAATATGGTTGGAAGCCGATGAAAAATTAAAAAAGCAACAGATTATAGCTGCAAAAAGAATCGGCATTGAATATGCCGGCATCTGGAAAGAAAAACCCTGGCGTTTCTATCTCAAGAATAATCCTTTTGTTTCTCATTTTTAATAAGCTGACAAAGTGGTTTAACCTTCTGTTTTTTTTAAAGGATGATTCTAAGGTATCAACTTTTCTGAGACATATAAATTTTCCTCAGCCAAGAGATATAATTTCTTATTTTTTTGATTAAAAAACATTTTTGGATTTTGAAATTCTGTTAAATCCCAGGTTTGAATTCTATCTCGGTCGTCAATTTCGGCGATTTTTATTTTGTTCCCGGTATTAAAAACTAAATAATGACTTGTTAACCAAAAAACTTCCCCAATTTTTTCTGAAAAACGAGTTAAAAAAATTTCTTCTCCAACTTTTTTTTGAGGTTGATCCAATTTTTCTTCCAGAAATAAAATCCAGATTTCATAGTTGTTAAAATAAACAATTTTTTTGAGGTCTGGAGCAAAGCTAAAACTATTAGCCGGGGCAGAAACCTTTTTAAAATTCTTTAAATCTTGATCAAAAAAATAAAGATTGTCATTTTCTTTGAGTAAAATTTTAGGAAAATTTACCAGAAGTTGATAATTAACCTCCTTTTTAATCGCAAATGGCAAGAAAGAAAGTTGTTCCTGTTTTTTTCCAGAAAGGTCGGTTCTAAAAAGAAACCCTTCATTTGAAATCAAGAACATATTTCCTTCGGAAATCCCGTAAGTTACTAAATTACTTGAGATAGCTTGAGAAATTTCTTTGGTTTCCCAGTCACCTTCAAAGAGCTCTATTTGGGAAATTTTGTTTTCCTTAATTTTCTTTTCAGAAGATTTAGTAAAAAATATTTTTTTAGGAACTTGAGAATTAAAAGAAATATTCTCAATGTCAGCTTCTAAGAAATCGAGGGAAATTAAGTCGGGAGGAGTTTTTTCCATGTCCAAAATAAAATATTTCTCTTCCTCTTTTAAGCTAACTTTTAATAAAATCCTTTTGGAATCTGGAGAAAATTTTAAACTAAGGAAATCAACTTTAGATTTCTCGCTTTTAGCAATGTCTTTTTCTCCAATCAAATAACTTTTAACATTGTTTTTTAAATCATAAAGATTAATCTGCCAACCGTTTTCTCTGATTTCTTCAAGAATTATTTTTTTTTCATCAGGCGAGAAAAAGAAATCTTTTACTTCTTTACTCAAAACAGAAAAACCTAAACTTTCAGGGATTAAGACAATATTTTTTGCTTCAGTAACTTGTTTTTCTTTTATTTCTAAAGTTTTTTCCCAGGCGAGATATCCTTCCTTCTTTATTTGGATGTTATAGGTTTTGGGTAAGAGATTTTCAATCAGGGTTGAACCAAAGAGAAAATCAGTTTTCTTTTTTAGTTTGCCGCCAAAATAAATTTGGGTGCTTTTTGGCAAAACCTTAAAATAAAAAGCCCCGGTTTGGGTAACCTTTTTCTTTTCGAAGTCAAACCTATAACCCTGAGAATAAAAAACAACTGCTGGAGCAATTAAGAGAAATAAAAAGAGACAAATAAAGAATAAAATAGTTCGAGTTTTCCGAGTCATAATAAATAATTTTAACCTTTCTAAAAGGATTTGCCAAGTTTTGAATTTTAATATAAGATAAATTATAATGGCTGAGAAATTTATAATTGAAGGCGAAAAGCCGCTTGAGGGAGAAATTGAGGTGAGGGGGTCAAAAAATGCTGCTGGAGCCATCTTAGCTGCAACTTTACTTACTTCAGAAGAATGCGTTATTGATAATCTTCCATTGGTTTCTGATATCTTAAATTTAATTGATATTTTAAAAGAGATGGGAGCAGAGATTGAATGGCTTGAGAAAAGGAAAGTTAAAATCAGAGCCGGGAAGAGAATTGACCTCAAAAAACTGGATTTTGAAAAAATTTCCAAATCAAGAGTTTCTGTTCTTTTAATCGGAGCTCTTCTGCCGCGGGTTAAAGAATTTAGATTTTCCCGGCCCGGAGGTGATAGGATAGGTTTGCGCCCCATAGATACCCACTTAAACGCTTTAAGGGAATTAGGCGCCGAAATAGAGGAAGCTGGAGATTTTTATTATCTCAAATCAAAACAGTTAAAAGGAAAAGAAATCGTTTTACCGGAATTCAGCGTTACTACTACTGAGAATTTAATAATGGCATCAGTTTTTGCTGAGGGGGAGACAATTATTAAATTAGCTGCTCAAGAGCCCCAAGTTCAGGATTTAATTTTGATTCTGAATAAAATGGGGGCTAAAATTGAAGGTAATAGAACTCATACATTGAAAATTCAGGGCGTTAAAAGACTAAAAGGAGTAGAGCATAGAATTATTCCCGATCCTAATGAAGCGGGGACATTTTTAACCATTGGAGCAGCTGCCGCTAAAAAACTTTTGGTGAAAGATTTAATTCCTGAACATCTGGATATTTTTTTACTGAAGCTTAAAGAAGCAGGAGTTAATTTTATTAGAAAAGGCGATAATTCAATTGAAATTTACAAGCCAGAAAAGCTTTTTCCAACCAAAATTCAGGCGCTTCCTTATCCAGGATTTCTTACAGATATTCTTCCTTTAATTATTCCTCTTTTAACTCAAGCAGAAGGGAAAAGTTTGATTCATGACACTCATTATGAGAATCGCCTGAACTTTATTCATCAGTTGAGAAAGATGGGAGCTGATATTGAAATTATTGACCCTCACCGAGCCATTATTTTTGGTCCAACTCCGCTTACTGGGGTGACCATTGAGTCGTGGGATATCAGGGCAGGAGCTGCCTTGGTGATGGCAGGACTGATGGCTCAAGGCAAAACTATAATTGAGAATGTGGAGCAAATTGATAGAGGATATGAGAGAATAGAGGAGAGACTACAGAAGTTAGGAGCGAATATAAAACGAGTTAAGTCTGAAGTCTGAAGTCTGAAGATCTGAAGATTGCTTTGTTTCTTCATACTTCCTACTTCGTAATTCAAACGTGTTTATTAAAAAAATCGGCATCGATCTTGGAACCTGTAATTCATTAGTTTTTATCCCTGGTAAAGGGGTGGTTTTAAAAGAGCCTTCAGTGGTAGCGGTGACTCTTTCTGAAAATAAAATTTTAGCAGTGGGGGTTGAAGCCAAAGAGATGACTGGTCGGACTCCTGATACTATCAGAGTTTACCGTCCCCTAAAAGATGGAGTTATTGCTGAATACCGAATTACTGAAGCCATGTTGAGATATTTTATTACTAAAGCAAGTGGTAAGTTCCGGCTTTTCAAGCCTGAGTTAATGATTGGAGTACCGGCCGGTATTACCTCCACTGAAAGAAGGGCGGTAATTGAAGCTGGCATTAGTGCTGGAGCTAAGGCTGTCTATGTGGCAAAAGAGCCAATTTTAGCAGCTATTGGGGCTGGTATTCCTATTAATTCTTGTTCCGGACATATAATTGTTGACATTGGTGGCGGGACATCCGAGGTGGCGGTAATTTCTCTTGGAGGAATAGTTGCCTCTAATTCAGTAAGGACTGGTGGTGACAAAATGGATTCGGCAATCGCAGATTATATTAAGAAAAAATATAATTTAGCCATAGGTTCCCAGACTGCCGAGGAAATAAAAATAAAAATCGGCACTGCTTCACCCGAAGAAGAAGAAAGATATTTGGAAATTCGGGGGAGGGATTTAATTTTAGGGTTACCACGAACGATTAAAATTTCTTCTAATGAGGTCTGCGAAGCAGTTTCTGATGTCTTGAGTGAAATTATCCAGGTAGTTAAACAAGTTCTAAGAGACACTCCGCCTGAGTTATCTGCTGATATTATGGACAAAGGAATGATTCTTTCAGGAGGCGGAGCCTTGCTTAGAAATATTGATGAGCTCATCGCCCAGACAACTGGCATACCCTGTTTTATAGCTGAGGGACCTTTGTTATGCGTGGCTAAAGGAACAGGAATCGTCTTGGAAAACTTAGAAGCATATAAAAAGAGCATAATGAGCAAAAAGTAACTGCTTATGATCATTGGTCACCAAAAACAATGGCAATTTTTGAGAAAATCGGCAGAAATCGGAAGAACTTCCCATGCTTATTTATTTGTCGGTCAAGCCCAATTAGGAAAAAAAACTTTAGCTATTGAATTTGTTGAATGGCTTTTTAATGAGAATATCCAGGCAAAACAACATCCTGATTTTATTTTTGTCGAGCCCCAAAAAGGGGAAATCCAAATTTCTCAGATTAGAGAATTTATCAGAAGGTTATCTTTTAAGCCATTGCTATCTCCTTTCAAAGCAGCAATTATAGATCAGGCCCATTGTATGAATCAGGAAGCTCAGAACTGTCTTTTAAAAACCCTTGAAGAGCCAAAAGGCAGAGCTATTTTAATTTTAATAACTGAATATCCAGAAATGTTATTTCCGACCATTCTCTCACGATGCGAAATCATAAAATTCTATCCAGTAAGAAAAATAGAAATTAAAAAATATTTAGAAAGTCAAGGAATTCCCAACAAAGAGATTGAAGAATTGGTTCGCTCTTCTATGGGAAGACCGGGAGTAGTCATAGATTTTATTTCTGACCCTCAGAAATTAGAAAATCAAAGAAAAACGATAAAAGATTTAATTAAATTTTCAAATTCAGAATTATCCACTCGTTTTCAATATGTCAAAGATTTGTCTCAAGACCCTCAGAACTTAAGAAAAATTTTAGATATCTGGTTGAGATACTTTAGGAATGTTTTGCTGGCTCGGAGTACAGACAAAAAGCCTTCAAACAGTCTTCAATTTAATAATTACTCTTCCTTTAGAATAAGAAAAATTCTTAAACTTATTCAAAGAATAAATTTTTTAATTGAAAATACCAATGTTAATTCAAGACTGGCTTTGGAAATATTAATGATAGAGTTATAATAATGCTCAATGAATTTTCAATTCATTTCGATCTTCAATAAATTTTCAATTTATTTCGATGTTTAAAGAAATTATTAACAAAATCAAACCCGAACTGGACAAAACCATTAATTTTTTAGATAGGGAATTAGCTAAAATTCGAACTGGACGGGTTTCAGCTTCCTTGGTTGAAGATTTAATGGTTGATTACTACGGAAAAAAAACTCCCTTAAAACAAGTATCTTCAATTTCAACTCCTGGTCCTCGAACTCTTTGCATTCAGCCCTGGGACCATTCGATTCTTCTAAATATTGAAAAAGCCATCTTGGAATCAAATTTGGGGATAAATCCAATTGTTGAGAAAGATTTAATTAGACTTTCTTTGCCTCCTCTAAGTGAAGAATATCGAAAAAATCTTCTTCGAGTTTTAAATGAAAAATTAGAAGCAGCTCGTTTGACTCTCAGACGCTGGAGAGAGGAAGCCTGGCGCCAGATTCAAGAGGGGTTTAGGCAGGGAAAAATTCGAGAAGATGATAAATTTCGGGCAAAAGACGAACTCCAAGAATTGATTGATGAATATAATCAAAAGATTAAAGAGATGGAGGAGAGAAAAAAGAAGGAGATAATGAAGTAAAAATATGATTCTTACAATTTTTATCGCTTTTATCAGCTTAATAAGTTTAATAATTTTACATGAGTTTGGCCATTTTATTGTAGCTAGGCGCTTTGGAGTGAAAGTTGAGGAATTTGGAATTGGCTATCCCCCTAGATTGTTTGGGAAAAGAATTGGCGAGACGATTTATTCTTTAAATCTTTTACCTTTTGGAGCATTTGTTAAAATTTACGGAGAGGAAAAGAAAATTGAGCACGAGCGAAGTTTTTCTCAAAAACCAATCTGGCAGAGAGCCTTCATTGTTTTAGGTGGAGTAGTATCTTTTTGGATAATTTCAGCAATTTTGTTGAGCATCGTGATGAGTTTGGGAAGCCCGACCGCTATTTCTGATGAAGAAAATGGTGAATTGATAGACCCGAGAGTTCAGATTGCCGCTGTCGCTCCAGGCTCGCCGGCCCAAGTCGCAGGAATAAAAGTGGGGGACACAATCGCTTTACTCAAATTAAAAATTAAAAATGACCCCGAAAAGAAATCAGAGACTTCTAACGGGGCAAGCAGCCAGCGATTAATAATTAATAAGGTAAAAGAAGTTCAAGAATTTACAAATTTACATAAAGGAGAAGAGATAACTTTAACGATTGAAAGGGGGAAAGAAGTTTTTGAGGTTTCTTTAGTTCCGAGAGTTTCACCGCCAGCCAGAGAGGGGGCAATGGGAGTAGCTTTAGTCAGGACAGCGATTAAAAGTTATCCCTGGTACAAAGCTATATTTCAGGGAATTTTGGCTACTGGGAATTTAACAATAGCAGTAATTCAGGGTTGGGCTCAGGCCTTAGGCAATCTAATAAAAGGATTACCAACCGGAGTTCAATTAATGGGACCGGTAGGAATTTTTTCTTTATTTGCCCAAGTTAGTCAGTTGGGAGTAATTTATTTTTTACAATTTATTGCCATTATTTCTATTTATATTGCTTTGTTCAACATCTTACCAATTCCAGCTTTAGATGGAGGAAAACTTTTATTTTTAGGAATTGAAGCAGTAAGAAGAAAACCAGTTTCTCAAAAAATTGAACAAAATATAACTTTTGCTTTCTTTATGATATTGATTGTTCTAATGGTTTTGGTAACAATAAAAGATATTGCCAGGCTATTTTGAGCGAAGCGAAAACAAGGTTATAACAAATAGGCTCTTATTTTAACATGAGACAATCTCAACTTTTCACAAAAACAATTAGAGAAACACCGAGAGATGAAAAAAGTATAAATTCTCGTCTTTTAATTAAAGCTGGCTTTATTGATAAATTAACAGCCGGAGTTTATTCTTATTTACCTTTAGGATTTAAAGTGCTCAAAAAAATTGAAAATATTATTCGAGAAGAAATGAATAAAATTTTAGGCCAAGAGGTTTTTTTACCAGCTCTTCATCCTAAAAAAAACTGGGAGATAACAGACCGCTGGCATTATAAAGAAATGTTTAAAGTAAAAAGTCGGGGAGGAAAAGATTTTAGTTTGGGTTGGACCCACGAAGAAATTATTACTCCTTTGGTCAAAAAATTTGTTCAATCATATAAAAACTTACCAGTTTTTGTTTATCAAATTCAAGATAAATTTAGGGACGAACTCCGAGTCAAATCTGGATTATTAAGGGGAGTAGAGTTTATTATGAAGGACCTTTACTCTTTCCATCGAGATGAAAAAGATTTGGATAAATATTATGAGAAAGTGAAAAAGGCTTATCTCCGAATTTTCGAGAGATGCGGTTTGGGGAAGCAAACTTTTTTAACCCTGGCTTCTGGAGGGACTTTTAGCAAATATTCTCATGAATTTCAAACAATAACTCCTGTCGGTGAAGATGAAATATATCTTTGTCAAAAATGTAAATTAGCTGTCAATAAAGAGATTATTAAAGAAGAGAAATATAAATGTCCAAAATGTAAAAGTAAAAAATTAGAAATTAAAAAAGCCATTGAAGTAGGAAACATTTTTAAATTAAAAGACAAATTTAGCAAACCATTTAATTTTAAATTTAAAGATAAAGATGGAAAAGAAAAAATGGTCTTAATGGGTTGTTATGGTATAGGGCTTGGCAGACTTATGGGGGCTGTAGTTGAGGTTCATTATGATAAAGATGGAATTATTTGGCCAAAAGAAGTAGCTCCTTTTGATTGTCATTTGTTAGCTCTATCTGGTAGTAAAAAAAAGTTTGAAAGAAAAATTGGAAAAGTTAGTGAAAAATTATACCAAGATTTACAAGGAGCTGACCTCAAAGTATTATATGATGATAGGAAAGACAAAACAGCTGGTGAAAAATTTGCCGAAGCCGATTTGATTGGAATACCAATCAGAATTGTAGTAAGCGAGAAGACATTAAAAAGAAGCTGTGTTGAAATCAAAAGAAGGAAAGAAGAAAAAATAAAATTAATAAAACTAAATCAGATAATAAATTATGTTTAATAAAATTTGGAGGACATTTTTTCAAGATATTGCCATTGATTTAGGAACAGCCAACTCTCTTGTTTATGTCAGAGGTCGGGGGATTGTGATTGCAGAACCTTCGGTAGTAGCTATAAATCGAAAAACTGGTCAAATTTTAGCCATAGGAGAGGAGGCTCGAAAAATGGTTGGCCGAACCCCGGCCCATATTGTAGCTACCAGGCCTTTGGTTTCAGGAGTAATTTCTGATTTCGATGTTACTGAACAAATGCTGAGATATTTTATTGAAAAAGTTCATAAAAGAAAATTTATCCTTAATCCTAGACCTCGAGTAATTATTGGTATCCCTTGCGGGGTAACTGAGGTGGAAAAAAAGGCAGTTGAAGATGCGGCAAAAAATGCTGGAGCAAGAGAAGTCTATTTAATTGAACAACCGATGGCAACTGCCATTGGCGCTCGGCTCCCGGTTCAAGATGCCGGAGGTAACTTTATTGTTGACATTGGAGGAGGAACAACTGAAGTAGCAGTAATTTCTTTAGGTGGAATAGTTATTGCCAAAAGTCTGAGAACTGCCGGAGATAAACTTAATGAAGACATAATTCAATTTGCCCAAGAAGAATATAAGTTATTAATTGGAGAAAGAACGGCCGAGGAAATTAAAATTAACATTGGTTCTGCCTATCCACTCAAAGAGAAAAAAGAAATGCCTCTTCGGGGAAGAAATTTAGTTACAGGTCTTCCTGAAGAAATTTTAGTCTCTGACGAAGATATTAGAAGGGCTTTAAAAAAATCGGTCAGCCAAATTATTGCAGCCATAAAAACTACAGCCGAGGAAACTCCTCCAGAACTTCTCGCTGATGTTATGGCAAGAGGTATTTATCTTGCTGGCGGCGGTAGTCTTTTGCGGGGGTTGGATATCCTGGTTGCAAAAGAGACAAAAATTCCTGCCAAAATCGTTGATGATCCTCTGACAGTGATGGTTAGGGGAGGAGGGTTGGTTTTAGAGAATCTTGATGAATTGCATGAGGTCTTGGTAGAGACAGAGTATTTAGAACCACCCCACTAAATAGTCAATGAGCTTTGCTCATTTCCACCTTCGTCTTAATAAATTAAGACTCGGTATATGATTACTAGAAAAGAAGTAAAACTTGTAGCGAAATTGGCGAGATTAGGTTTAACCGAAAAAGAAATTGAAAAGTTTAGCAGGGAGCTTTCTTTGATTTTGAATTATGTGGAAAAATTAAAAGAAGTTAATATTTCAAAAACTCTACCAACCAGCCACTCAATTAAAATAGAAAATGTAACGAGAGAAGATAAAAGTTCAAAGTCCAAAGTCCAAAGTTCAAAGTTATTGAAGTTGGCACCCGAGACTAAAAACGGCTATTTAAAAGTAAAATCTATTTTCAAATAAAAGTTGGACAAGAGTATACTGTTATGTAGCAGCATACTTTTACACTAAATCTGTGGAATTAAAAAATTTAACAATAAAAGAAGTTCATGATAGTTTATTAAAAAAAGAGTTTTCAGCTTTTGAACTCTGTAAAATTCATTTAGAGAAAATCAAAAAAGAAGACAAAAAATTCCAAGCCTTTTTAACTGTAAGTAAAGATTTAGCAATTAATCAGGCAAAGGGAATTGACGAGATGATTTCTCAAGGGAGAGAGACCTCAATTCTGGCCGGCATTCCCCTGGCAGTTAAAGATAATATTTTAGTTGAAAATATTAAATGCACGGCTGGCTCAAAAATTCTGGAAAATTATATTGCTCCTTATGATGCCACTGTCATAAAAAAACTTAAAGCAAAAGGGGCAGTAATTTTAGGAAAGACAAATATGGATGAATTTGCCATGGGTTCTTCGACTGAAAATTCAGCTTTTGGGCTAACCCGTAATCCCCATGATTTAACCCGGGTCCCCGGAGGCTCTTCCGGGGGATCGGCAGCTGCGACCTCTGCCAATCTTTGTTGCTATGCTTTAGGTTCTGATACTGGAGGCTCTATTCGCTTACCAGCTTCTTTTTGCGGAGTAGTTGGATTAAAACCAACCTATGGAGCAGTTTCTCGTTATGGCTTGATTTCTATGGCTTCTTCTTTAGACCAGATAGGGCCTATTACTAAAACAGTCAAAGATGCTAAAATAGTTTTTGAGGCTATTCAAGAGAAAGACCCATTAGATTCGACTTCGGTCGAATCTAAAATTCCAAATTCCAAATTCCAAATTCCAAATTTACGCATTGGCATTCCTAAAGAATATTTTATTAAAGGAATGGATGCTGAGGTGGAGAGAATAATAAAAGAAGCAATTAAAAAAATTGAAGCTCTGGGAGCAAAAATTGAAGAAATAAGCTTACCTCACACCGAATATGCCCTTGCCACTTATTATTTAGTGATGCCTTCTGAAGCCTCGGCTAATTTAGCGAGATACGATGGAATAAAATATGGATATTCCCCGGAGGAGGCAGATAGTTTATTAGATGTTTATTTAAAATCAAGGGAAAAAGGTTTAGGCCCAGAGGTGAGACGCCGAATTATGCTCGGAACCTATGCTTTATCTGCAGGTTTCTATGAAGCTTATTATTTAAGAGCTCAAAAAGTTCGGACTAAGATTTTAGAAGATTTTAATAAAGCTTTTGAGATGGTTGACCTTATTTTGACCCCCACTTCGCCAGCTCCGGCTTTTAAGATTGGAGAAAAAATTACTAATCCCTTGACAATGTATCTATCTGATATTTTTACTGTTTCAGTAAATTTAGCTGGATTACCCGCTCTTTCTGTGCCTTGCGGTAAAACTCATGGCCTTCCGGTAGGGCTCCAAATCATTGGAAAGGCTTTTGAGGAAAACAAAATTTTAGAGTTTGGAGAAGTTTTTGAAAAATTATGTTCGCTGAATCGGAATTTCTAAATTCCGATTCATCTCACCTACCCAAAATTTTAAAGAAAATTTCAGCTATGTTAGAAGATTTAATTTATTTAAAATTCATTACCCCGGGAATTTTGCTTTCCCTAAAAATTATTTTTATAGTTATTTCTTTGTTTTTTCTTGTTATTATTTTTTATTCTCTTAGAAAAAGTAGCTGGCTAAAAAATAGATTTTTGCAAGATATGGTAGAGATTTTAACTTACCGGCCTTATGGAATAAAAAAAATGGCCAAAATCTGGTCAAAGATTAAGGGAAGATTAGAAACAGGCAGCGAATCAGAATATAAGCTGGCAGTGATTGAGGCAGATAGTATGTTGAACGACGTCCTGGAAAGATTGGGTTTTAAGGGAGAAATCCTGGGAGATAGGTTAAAGCAAGTGACTACAGATATCCTTCCGAACATTGAAGAAACCCGGGAGGCTCATAAGGTTCGCAACAATATTGTCTATGACCCGGATTACAAGTTAACCTTAGACCAGGCTAAAAAAGTATTGAAAATTTATGAACAGGCTCTCCGGGATTTACAGGTATTTTAATTTCGCTTGATTTTCATTAAAAAGTACGATATAATAACATCGCGCCGTGGAGGAGTAGTACCTTGCGAGGCCCATAACCTCGAGACGTCCGTGCAATTCGGACCGGCGCAACAAGTTTGGAGTTGGGCCGGCGTAGCTCAGTGGTTAGAGCAGTGGAATCATAATCCATGTGTCGGGGGTTCAAGTCCCTCCGCCGGTACAAAATGGGGATGTAGCTCAATTGGCTAGAGCACATGCTTGTCGAGCATGGGGTTGTGGGTTCGAGTCCCATCGTCCCCGCAAAAAAAATCGTCTTGAGGGCGATATTTTTTTGCTTTTCTAAATTAAATTGAATTCAATTTTTGACCATATTTTAGTAGTAGTTATCCACACATTTTTACTTGAAATCTGTTCGAAATTAAGGTAAAATGAAATAATAAATACGCCACAAATATGCCAAAAATTAACCTTAAATTACTCAAAAATCAAATCAAAAAAGCCATCGATTTGGCAAAGGATTTGAAAGAATTGAATGATATTTTTAAAAGATATTTAGGAAAGCGAGGAGAACTTACCCAGGTTTTGTGTTCTTTAGAAAAGTTGCCAAAGGCAAAAAGAGTTAAAATTGGCAAGGAGGCAAATGAACTTAAAAATTTTCTGAGAATCAAATGCGACCAAAAAGTACAAGAGATTAAAGAAAAAATTAAAAAAGAGACTGAAGAAAAAGAATGGATTGATATAACTCGACCAGGAAAAAAGCCAGTTCTGGGGCATTTACATCCTCTATCACAAGTTAAAAGTAAAACCGAAGAAATTTTTCAATTAATGGGTTTTTCTGTGGTTGAGGGTCCGGAGGTTGAAACTGAATGGTATAATTTTGACGCCTTAAATATTCCCAAAGACCATCCAGCCAGAGACATATGGGACACCTTGTGGCTTAAATCAAATAAACTTCTATTAAGGACTCATACCTCGCCAGTTCAGGTCCGCTATATGAAAAAAAATAACCCTCCCTTACGTATTATTGTCCCGGGCCGAGTTTTCCGCCATGAAGCCACTGATGCCAGCCACGAAATTAACTTTTATCAAATTGAGGGATTAATGGTTGGTAAAAAAGTCTCAGTAGCCAATTTTAAAGCAATTATCCAGGAATTTTTTCAGAAATTTTTTGAAAAACCGATTAAAATTCGTTTAAGACCAAGTTTCTTCCCTTTTACTGAACCTTCATTTGAAGTTGATATGACCTGTCTGAATTGTAAGGGAAAGGGTTGTTCTGCCTGCCAAAAAACTGGCTGGATGGAAATGATGGGAGCTGGGATGGTTCACCCTAATGTTTTTAAAGCAGCCGGGCTTAACCCAAAAAATTGGCAGGGATTTGCCTTTGGAATGGGTTTAGATAGATTAGCTATGATGAAATACAAAATTAATGACGTAAGATTATTTTACTCCGGCGATTTGAGATTTTTAAATCAGTTTTAATATGATTTTTTCCTATAACTGGTTACAATCATTTTTTAAAAAAAGATTACCTAAGCCAGAAAAATTGGCTGAGCTTTTGACTATACATTTTTTTGAAGTAGAAAGTGTAGAAAAAAAAGGTAAAGATTGGGTTTTCGATATCGATGTCTTGCCAAATAGGGCTTCTGATTGCTTTTCTCACCTAGGAATAGCCCGCGAGATAGCCGTCATTACAGGTTTAAGTTACGGAGAACCGTTCTCCGCTATTAAAGAAAATAAGGAATTGAAAGCTAAAGACTTTGTTTCGGTCGAGGTCAAAAATAAACCAGCTTGTCCTCGATATACCGCCAGAGTAATTACCGATGTTAAAGTTGGTTCTTCGCCAAAATGGATAAAAGCGAAACTAAAAGTCTGTGGTCTTCGACCCCTTAATAACATTGTCGATATTGCAAACTATGTAATGTTGGAAACTGGTCAACCCTTGCACGCTTTTGATGGTCAAAAGCTTGAGGGTAAAAAAATTGTGGTTAGATTTGCTAAAAAGCGAGAAGGAATTATTACCTTAGACGAAGAAAAATATGATTTGAATGAAGATATTTTAGTAATCGCTGATGCCAAAAAGCCAGTGGCTATTGCTGGAATTAAAGGAGGAGTGATTCCCGAGATTGATAAATCAACAAAGGTTGTCGTACTGGAATCAGCCAATTTCAATCAACGGATTATTCGTAAGGGTTCCAGAAAATTAGGCCTGAAAACTGACGCTTCCTTAAGATTTGAACATGGGATTGATCCAAATTTAACAGAATTGGCAATTAATAGGGCGGCCAGTTTGATTCAGGAAATTGCCGGTGGCAAAATAACCCAAGGTTTAATTGATTTTTACCCCAAAAAAGTTAGGGCGGTGGGTGGATGGCGTCCAAAAAGAATTAAATTAGATTTGGATTATGTTGAAAGTTTACTTGGTATAAAAATTCCAGAAAAAGAAATAAAAAACATCCTCAATAGACTACAATTTAAAATTACCCAGGTTGGATCCGGACAATTGATGATTAAGGTACCTACTTTTAGATTAGATATCTCAATAAGCGAAGATTTGATTGAAGAAATTGGCAGAGTTCACGGTTTTGATAAAATTAAGGCTATCTTTCCAATTGCTTCTCTGATTCCGCCAAAGAGAAATTTAGATATTTTCTGGAAAGACATCACTAAGAATATTTTAAAAGAAGCTGGATTTACTGAAGTTTATAACTATTCTTTTGTTGGAGAGAAAGAAGCTAAGATTTTCAATTATAAAGAGAAGGAGATAATTGAAGTAGAGAATCCACTGAGCGTGGAACAAAAATATTTACGACCAAGTTTAATTCCTAACCTGCTTAAAAATGTAAAAGAGAATCTTAAATACTTAGATGAAATTAAGATTTTTGAATTAGGGAAAATCTTTAAAAATCTCTGCCGAGTAACAAATAATGAGCAATTAGAAAAAAGAATGTTAACTGGATTGATTGCCAAAAAAGAAAGCAGAGAAGAAGAATTCTATCGATTAAAAGGAGTGATTGATGCATTACTTAATAAACTTGGGATTTCAAATATCTGGTACGATGAATATCAACCGACTCCAGAAGAAAGTAAATTATCAATTTGGCAGCCACAAAAATGTGCTGAAATTAAAGTCAATCATACGGAAATCGGATTTTTAGGAGAAATTTCTTCTAAAATTTTAGATGAATTAAAGTTAAACTTGAAAATTGTTGTTTTTAATCTAGATTTTAAAAAATTATCTAAATTTGCTTCTGAAGAGACAATCTATCAACCAATTTCTCGTTACCCTACAGCAGTTAGAGATTTAGCTATTTTAGTTCCCCAAGGAACTAAAGTGGTAGAGGTTTTAAATAGAATTAATGTCACCGGTGGTTCTTTGGTGAGAGATGTTGACCTTTTTGATATTTATGAAGGAGAGGAGTTGCCCGAAGGAAAAAAGAATTTAGCCTTCCATATAGTTTATCAGTCAGAGACGAGAACTTTATCTTCAAAAGAAATTGATAAAATTCACCAGAAAATAATTAAGACCTTGGAAGAAAATCCAGGGTGGGAAGTAAGAAAATAAAATATGCCAAGAAAATCCAAAAAAATAAAAAAGCCAACCATAATCAGAAAGACAACCAGAAAAAAAGCAACTTCGGATTATGAAGCAAAAGATATTTATGTTCTCAAAGGTCTTGAGCCAATCCGCAAAAGGCCGGGAATGTACATTGGCTCAACTGGTCCCGATGGTCTTCATCATTTAATATATGAAACCTGTGATAACGCATTAGATGAATTTATGGCCGGATACGGAAATCAGATGGAAGTTATACTTTTACCGAATAATCAAGTTAAGACTATAGATAATGGTCGTGGTATCCCGGTAGAAAAACATCCCCAGACGAAAAAATCAGCCTTAGAGACAGTAATGACTACCTTGCATGCCGGAGCAAAATTTGGAGGTAAAGCTTACAAGGTAGCCGGAGGGCTTCATGGAGTTGGAGTTTCGGTAGTTTGTGCTTTATCTAAATGGATGAAGGTTGAGGTTTGTCGGGGGGGATTAAAATATTCTCAAGAATATTCAAAAGGAAAAGCGAAGACTAAAGTTAAAAAAATCGGCAAGTGCCGGGAGACAGGAACCACGGTTATTTTTGAGCCAGATCCAGAAATTTTTAAGGAAATAAATTTCGACCTCAAAAAAATTTTAGACCATCTTCGTCAGCAAGCCTATCTAACCAAAGGAATAAAAATAACTGTCTCAGATGAAAGAACAAAACAAAAGCAAAATTATGCTTTTTATTTTGAAGGAGGCTTAGCTAGTTATGTTAAATACCTGGTTGGAGGAGCGGTTCTCCGTCACTCAAATATTTTCTATTGTTCAGGCCTAAAAAATGGAATGATTGTGGAAGCTGCTTTTCAATACACCCAAGAGTATGAATGTTATGAAGAAAGTTTTGCCAACAACATCTGGACCCAGGAAGGCGGTACTCATCTAACAGCTTTCCGAACTGCTTTGACCCGAACTTTTAATGATTATGCCAGGAGATTGGGTTTACTTAAGGAAACCGATGAAAACTTATCAGGCAGGGATATAAGAGAAGGTTTTACAGGAGTGATCTCAGTTAAAATAAAAGATCCCCAATTTGAAGGGCAGACCAAGGCGAAATTAGGAAACCCTGAGGCTAAGGTGGTAGTAGAAGGAGTAGTTTCTGAAGGTTTGACTGATTTTCTGGAAAGGAATCCTGCAGACGCCAGAGCTATCATTGAAAATTGTCTCTTAGCTCAAAAAGCTAGAGAGGCAGCTAAAGCTGCTCGAGAAACAGTTCTAAGAAGAGGAATTTTGGAAGGTTTAGCCCTACCGGGGAAATTAGCTGATTGCGCCTCAAAAAAACCTGAAGAATCAGAACTTTACATAGTGGAAGGGGAGTCGGCTGGCGGAAGTGGAAAACAGGGCCGAGATAGAAAATTTCAGGCTATTTTACCTCTCCGGGGTAAAATATTAAATGTAGAAAGAGCTCGCTTAGACAAAATTTTAGCCTCAAAAGAAATAAAATCTCTAATAATTGCTTTGGGAACAGCCATTGCCGAAGATTTTAATTTAGAAAAACTAAGATATCATAGGATAATCTTGATGGCCGATAGCGATGTTGATGGCCAACATATTCGGACTCTGCTTTTAACTCTTTTTTACCGTTATTTTAAACCAATTATTGAAAAAGGTTATCTTTACATCGCTCAGCCCCCGCTCTATAAAATTCAGGCTGGGAAAAAGATTGAATATGCCTATACTGAAGCTGATAAAGCTGAAATTCTTTCAGAATTCCGCAAAGGCAAAAAACAAAAGAAAAAGGGCAAAAAAGAAGAGACAAAAGAAGAAAAATCCACTGGTATAACTATTCAGCGCTACAAGGGTTTGGGAGAAATGAACCCTTCTCAGCTCTGGGAGACAACTATGAACCCAGAAAACCGAATCTTATTAAAAATCAATATTGAAAACGCCAAACAGGCAGATCGAATTTTTGATACTCTAATGGGAGAAGAGGTTTTACCACGGAAGAAATTTATCCAGACCTATGCGAAGAAAGTGAAGAATTTAGATATCTAAATTCTTCTACGGGGTTGACATATAAATTCTCTTTGGCTATCATAAAACTTGATGGCCAAGGAGGCCATTTTTAAAACCCTATGAATTACGAATCAGAACTAATTAGGAATTCCTAATTTGAATAAATTTGTAATTCGTAAGGGAAAAGTTTCATAACCGTGAATATTCGCCAATTTCCTAAAAAAATTTTAACATTTCTAAAAGAAGTCCGCCTAGAGATAAAAAAGGTTAATTGGCCAACAAGGCAAGAGACTTTAAGATATACTCTGATTGTTATTGGGATTTCAATAGCCGTCGCTATATTTCTGGGAGGAATAGATTTTATATTCACTACCTTACTTAACAAATTTATTCTGTAAAGTCGAACTTTATTCGTATGCCTAAACAACGTTTACCCCAACAAAAAAATTGGTATGTTATTCATACTTATTCTGGATATGAGGACGCAGTTACCAAAAATTTAAAACAAAGAATTGAGTCCTTAGGTATGGAAGATAAAATTTTTAATGTCCTGGTGCCAAAAGAAAAAAAGATTAAAATTAAAAATGGGAAAAGAAAAGTAGTTGAAGAAAAAATTTACCCGGGTTATGTTTTAGTTGAGATGATTGTTACTGATGATTCTTGGTATGTGGTTAGAAATACCCCTAATGTAACCGGTTTCGTGGGGGCAGGAACTATTCCAGTTCCAGTTTCCGAAAAAGAAATTGAGATTTTAAAAAAGAGAACGGGAGTAGAAACTCCTCAATATAAAATTGATGTTAAAATTGGGGATCCAGTAAAAATTATTGACGGACCATTTAAAGACTTTGACGGGAAAGTTTCAGAAATTGATGCAGAAAGAGGGAAAGTAAAGGTTTTAGTTAATATGTTTGGCCGTGACACACCGGTGGAATTAGATTCATTACAAATTAAGAAAATGTAAAATATGTTAAAGAAAATTAAAGCAGTAATTAAGCTTCAAGCCCCGGCTGCCAAGGCAACACCAGCACCGCCAGTTGGTCCGACTTTAGCTCAGTATGGTTTAAATATCGCTGAGTTTTGTCAGAAATTTAACGAGGCAACAAAAAACCAAGAAGGTTTTACTATTCCGGTAGAAATTACAGTTTATGAAGACCGGACTTATGATTTTAAATTAAAATCTCCACCAGCTTGTGAACTTTTAAAAAGAGCTGCCGGAATCGAGAAGGGCTCTGGCGAACCTAATAAAACAAAAGTCGGAAAAATTACCAGAGAGCAATTGAGAAAAGTAGCTTTGCAAAAAATGGCCGATTTAAATACTGATGATATTGAAAAGGCAATAAAGATAATCGAAGCGACTGCCAAAAATATGGGAATTGAAATCAGCGAATAACGAATTTATCACGAATATATAAATAAAATACTATAATTAGTAATTCGTAAATTCGCAACAGATTCGCAATTCGTTGATGGTAATATGATATTATCTGATAGAGAAATTAAAAAATATTTAAAAACAGGTCAGATTAAAATAACTCCCAAACCAAATTTAAAAGAGCAATTAGGCCCTTGTTCCTTAGATTTGCGGTTAGGAAATGTTTTTAAAATTTTTAAACGCACTAAATTTCCCTACATTGATCTTAAACAAGAATTACCAATTGATGAAATAATGGAAGAAATTAAAATTAAAAAGCCTGATTTCTTGATTATGCAGCCAGGAGACTTTATTCTGGCTGTAACTGAAGAAGAAATTATATTACCTTCGGATTTGATGGCTCGACTTGATGGCAGATCTTCTTTAGGAAGACTTGGAATAGTTGTTCATTCAACTGCTGCCAGATTTGATCCGGGTTGGAGAGGGCGAGCAGTAATGGAACTCGGTAATTTAGGGGCCCTTCCAGTAGCTATCTATCCCGGGATGAGGGTTTGTGCTCTAACTTTCGAAACTCTCTCTAGTCCTTCCGAAGTTCCATATTTAAAACAGAAAGACCATAAATACGCAAAACAAAAATTTCCCTCAGCTAGTAAAATAAACCAGGAACCTAAATTAAAATAATGCCACTTTTAACTTCTAACTTAAAAGTAAAATTTTTAGGAATTATTCCTATCTTGAAAAACCAGATAGGAGTTTTAAATCCTCAACAAATTGTGGCCCTCTCCAGCCTGACAACGTTTAAAGGAAGCTCAATTAAAAAACTTTTAAAAGGAATTAAGAAAAAAGGTCAAAATTTAGATGAGAGAGTGAAATTAATTTTACAAAAATCTTCTTTAAGGGGGCATGCTTCCTTATCTACTACTCCTAGTCTTTGTTTAACATTTGAAGGGAGTAAATTCTTAGATTCAGCTTTAACCGGGATTGTTTTTTCTTCATCTTTAATGGCTTCTGGCCGTCGGACTGACACTGCCATTAAAGATATTGTTTATCCAGATGAAATCTTTATCAATAAAAAAGCAAGGGAGATTTACAATAAAGTTTCAGAAAAAATTATTGAAACGTTTAATTATTTTAGATCTCAGGGGGTTAGTAAAGACGAAGCGAGTAAAATTTTACAATATGGAATTTACGGCACAGGTCTTATTCAACTGCCGGTAGAATCAATTATTGCTATAAAAAAAGAATATGAAGTCGAAAAAGATTGGATGCCGACAGAAATTGGAATACTTTTAAGAAAAATAGAGAAAGAGACAAAGAAATTAGGGATTGACAGGCTTTATGCTACCCGCCAGGTTGCTCCGAGAAATGCATATCCTTATCCTAATATTTTTAAAAATCCGAAAAAATCAAACATTGTTCGTGAAATAAGAAAAAAACAAAGATTATTTAAAGGAATAAAATTAATCTCAATGGATACTTTAATTAGGCCAGCTTTGAAGAAAAAACTCGCCGAGTTAGAAAAAAAGAGCCGAAAAACATTTAGTTCTTTAAAACAAATTAAAAAAAATTGGATGGAACTTCTTGATTTGCGTCAGGAAATTCTTAGAGACTACAATTTAGCTTTAAGATTTAAAGTATTGTCTTCTATACCTTGGCGAGTCTGGGGAGAAAAAAAACGGCATAGAACTGTACCTCAGACTATAGAGTCAATATATTATTGCATTGAAAGAGCAATAAAGAAATTTAACAAATTAACCGCTACGCAGAAATTGCGTAACAATTTTAAAAAGCAAATTGAGAAAACAAAAATTAATAAAAAATTAGTAAAAGAAATAGAAGAAGTTTTTTCCATTCCTCCCTCAATCAAAAAAAATCCTGAATTTTTGTCAGAATATCTTTTAACTGCCTTAAAATCTTTTGAAGGTTATCAAAATTTACTTAAATTAAAAATTAAACCCAGAGAAGCTATTTTTTTAATTCCTCGGGCAGTAAAAATTGATATTTTGCAGGATTATGATTTCTACAACCTTTTAACCGGATATTATCCGCTTAGATTATGCCCAACTGCTGAAGAGGAAATGAGAAGAAATACTTTAAAAGAAGTTTTGGAAATCAAAAAGACCTTAAAAGAAAAAGGATATGGCTGGCTGAATAGATTTATTGGTCCCAAATGTCAAATTATGGGTTTTTGTCCGGAAGAAAAAAGTTGCGGTATGATTTTGAGTTCAGTTAAAAATTACAATGAAAAATTTCACCAGGAGATGAAAGATGAGTTAAAAAAGAGATTTAAAAAAAATTTAAAAAATTTAGGTAGGCGATGAGAACTTCGTTCTCATCTTCAGCTACCCAAGTCGCAGCGAAGGGTGGAGAAGAGATTTATCTCTTCGACTCGCTTCCTATGGAAGCTCGGTAGTCGATGAAGCTAAAGCTTCATCTCCACGCTTCACTCGGCTTCACCTCGCTCGCGTAAATGATTATAGGGGTAAAAAAACTTTTAAAATTAGTTAAAGAAAAAAAACTAATAGAAAACCTTTCTGAAAGAGAGCTAATCAATCCTGAAGGAGCTGGTTTTGATTTAAGAATAGGGGAGTTATATACTTTAAAGGGAAGGGGATTTTTAGGAATTAAAGAAAGAAAAACGCCAGAAATAAAATTAGTTTCTAAATATTATAAAAAGAACGCAAAAAAAGTAATTCTTCAACCCAAAACCTATTACTTAATGAAAACTATCGAAAAATTAAATATGCCGAATAATCTTTTAGCTCTTTTTACTCCTCGTTCCACCTTTTATCGTTCAGGGGTTTATATTTTTGGTGGTCAAACTGCCCCCGGCTACAAGGGTGAATTAACCACTGGGATTTACAATTTTAGAAATGAAAAATTTGAATTAGAAATGGGTTCCAGAGTTTTACACCTGATGTTTTTTGAAGTCAAAGGAAAATCAAATTTATACCGTGGACAATGGCAAGGCGGTAGAATTACCACCAAGAAAAAAGAAAAGCAAATTTAAAATGCTTCAAAATCCCTATTCTGGAAAACTTATTGTGATTGAAGGAATTGACGGTGCGGGGTCTGAAACCCAAAGTACCTTATTATTTAACTTTTTTAAAAAAGAAAAAATTTCGGTTGAAAGATTAACCTACCCCGATTATGAAGAACCGATAGGAATATTAATTCATCAGTATCTCCATAAACAATATGAGTTTTCGGTCGATGTTCAGTTTCTCCTTTATTTTACTGATTTTATTAAAGACAGAGAGAGAATAAATAGATGGCTTAATGAGGGTAAAATTGTGATTTGTGATAGATATCTTAGCTCAACCCTTGCCTATCAGGGTCTGCGAGGTTTTCCAATTAAAAAATCATTAGAATTAGCTCGAAAATTTAAACTTCCAAAGCCTGACTTGATAATTTATTTAAAGGTTTCACCAGAAGTCTCAATGAGCAGAAAATATAAAGAAAAGAAAAATCTTGATAGAAACGAAGCAGATAAAAAATTTTTGCAAAAAGTCGGGGACTCTTATAAAAAATTAATTAAAGGCAGGATTTTCTCAAAGTGGGTAGTAATTAATGGAGAAAGGCCAATTCCGATAGTTTTTAAAGAAATTAAAAAAATCTATGAAAAACATTGCTAAATTTATTGACCACACTAACATAAGACCAGAAGCTAAAGTCAAAGACATCAAAAAGACTTGCCAGGAAGCTAAAAAATATGGTTTTCGGGGTGTCTGTATTAATCCAGAATGGGTAAAATTAGTCAAAAATGAATTAAGAGAAACTGATGTTAAAGTAGTTTGCCTGGTTGACCCTCCAATTGGTCAAAGCCAACACTCAAAAAGAATAAAAGTGTGTAAAATCGCAAAAAAAGATGGGGCAGATGAATTAGATGTGGTAATTTCAATTCCCGATGTTAAGCAAGAAAGGTGGGGGGAAATTTTAAAAGATTTAAAAGAAATTTCTAAGATTTTGCCAACAAAAGTTATTATTGGTTCTGGTTATTTAACTGATGAAGAAATTATTAAAGTTTCCCAAATTGTTAAAAAAGCCGGCGCCATTTGCGTTAAAACCGCCACTGAAAAAGATCCCTTAGAACACCGGGAATTAAAGGAAAAATTCTATCATTTAAAATTGATGAAAAAAGGAGCTCCAGGACTTTTAATTAAAGTTGCTGGGAAAATTAGAAATTTATCAGATATCAAAGAAGCTATCAAAGCTGGCGCAGATATTATTGGTACTAGCTCAGGAGTTAAAATTATTAAGGAATTTAAAAAATAATATGTATCAACCCGTCATCGGCCTGGAAATCCATGTTGAATTAAATACTAAGAGTAAGATGTTTTGTGGTTGCGCTAATGATTCCGATGAGCATCATCCTAACATTCTAATATGTCCAACATGTCTTGGACACCCGGGAAGTCTTCCAGTGATTAATAAAGAAGCTGTAAGAAAAACAATAAAAACAGGTCTATCTTTAAATTGCCAAATTCCTGAATATTCTAAGTTTGACCGGAGACTTTATTTCTATCCCGATTTACCAAAAGGATACCAAATTTCTCAATGGAAGGAGCCTCTTTGTAAGGGAGGATTTTTAGAAATTGAGGGCAAAAAAATAAGGATTAAAGAAATTCATTTAGAGGAAGACGTTGGAAGATTAGTTCATGAAAGAGACTACAACCCACCCACCGCATCCTCCCGCGCCAAGGGCGCGGGCCCCTACTCTTTGGTAGATTTTAATCGAGCCGGCGTACCTTTAATGGAATTGGATACTGAGCCGGACATGAGGTCGGCAAAAGAGGCCAGGAAATTTGCTGAAGAATTACAATTGATTGTAAGGTATCTGGGGGTTTCTTCAGCTTTTATGGAAAAGGGAGAAATGAGATGCGATGCAAATATATCATTAACAAAAACAAAAAAGCTTGGGACAAAGGTAGAAATTAAAAATTTGAACTCATTTAAAGCAATAGAACAAGGACTGGAGTATGAAATAAAGAGACAAACAGAAATTTTAAACTCTGGTGAAAAGATAACTCAAGAAACTCGAGGTTGGGATGATGATAGGGGAGTAACGGTTCCTCAAAGAGAAAAAGGAGAAGCGATATTTTCTCCTGAGCCAAATTTACCAATTCTTCATTTGGGAGTGGCAGATTATATTAATGAAATTAGAGCAGAAATTCCTGAATTACCTCGGCAAAGAAGAGAAAGATTTAAGAAAGAATATCACTTAGATGAAAAGAGTATTGAAATTTTTGTTCAAAATAAAGATTTTGGCGAGTATTTCGAGAAGGTAGTTTCGGAGTTCGGTCCAAGACTTTCCCAGGAAAAACTTTCAGGATTAATAAAATTGGCCACAAATTATTTGATTACTGATTTACAGGGTTTATTAAAAGGAGCTTCAGTTACCCGAGTGAAGCGAAGGGTGAAGATGAACGAACGTTCATCGACTGTTGGCGAGGATTTTCTGATTACTCCTGAAAATTTTGCAGAATTTATTACCTTAATTTATACAGGTGCAATTTCAAGTAAAATTGCCAAACAGGTTCTTGCTGAAATGTTTTCTACCGGCGCTGATCCTTCTCATATTATTGAAGAAAAAGGATTATCGCAGATAACTGATGAAGCTGAGATTGGAAAAATTATAAAAGAAGTTATTTCTAAAAATCCAAAAGCAGTTCAAGATTTTAAAAAAGGAAAAGAAACAGCTATCCAATTTTTAATCGGTCAAATAATGGCTCAGACAAAAGGAAAAGCCAATCCCAAAATAGTTAAAGATATTTTGAATAAACAGTTGACCCCCACACCTAATTAGGTGTAGGGGTTGACAAAATTAAAATAAAAAAGTATAATTTAATTATCGTACATTAACATAGTAGTCTAAATATTGCAATCAACATAGAAAGGAAGGTAATAACAAATGTTTTACTTTTATGGCAAGTGGAAATGTAGCATTGATGATAGAGGGCGACTTTTTATTCCTTCTGTTTTTAAAGAAGGATTGAAAGAGTGTATTATTACCCTTAATAATGGCAAGATCCGAATTTACCGCGAGAAAGGAAAATTGCCATTTTCTGAGATTTATCCAAAAAGGCCAGATACACAAGGAAGAATCTTAATTCCTCGCCAATTAAGAAAAGGATGGCCTGGAAAGGTTATTGAATTGATTGGAAAAGGGCAATACCTTGAACTTAGAAGAATATGAGAGAATAAAAGAAAAAGAGAAGAAAGTTGCTGCTATTACTTAGTATAATTATAGAAGTTTGATGACCCCCTCAATTTTACTTCTATGAAATAAGATTGAGGGGAAAAGGGTGGGGAAGGATTATCAATTAATAATTTCTTCTGATGATTCTTCCCAACCAAATTAAGGAGAAGATTTTTATCTTCTCCCCTTATTTTTTAATTCAAGAATATATATTTCTTCCTTAGCGAATCAAGGTTCTGAGGAGCGAAGCGACGAGAGATTCTTATTTTAGGAATTTTTTAACTAATTTTTCTGCTGTCTTTTTGTCTTTCACCCAGTAAATTCTTTTATCAGATTTCCACCAGGTCATTTGGCGCTTGGCATAATTTTGAAGTTCTTTTAGAGAATTTTCAATCATTTCTTTATCAGTAATTTTATTCTGAAAATATTGAGTTGCTACTCGATAATGTATTCCAAATTCTTCAATTCTCTGCCAAGAAATGCCAAGTTTCCTCAATTTTAGAATTTCTTTTAAAAATCCCTGCTTTAACCATTTTAAAAATCTTTTTTTAATTAATTTTTTAAGTTCTTCTTTTGATTTTTTAATACCAACTATCAAAATCGGATAGGGAAGAGGAAATTTTTTTAAAGGGGGCACGGGTTTTTTTGTTTTCAATATAATTTCAATTGCCCGAATTAATCTTCTGGGATTTTTCTTCTCAATTGTTCTTGCTCTTTTTGGGTCAAGTTTTTTTAATTGGCCAAAAAGTTCTTTCACTGTTTTTTTTGCCAATTTTTTCCTTAATTTCCAATCAGGAGGAACTTTTGGAATTAAAATTCCATCAATTACAGCCTGAATATAAAAACCTGTTCCACCGCATAAAAAAGGCATCTTACCTTTTTTAAAAATTTTATTCATTGCTTCAAGTGTCAATTTCCGATATTGAGCAACAGTAAATCTTCTCTTTGGACTGGCTACATCCAGGAGATGATGGCTGACACCCATCATCTCTTTTTTAGTTACTTTTCCGGTTCCAATATTCATTCCTTTATAAACCTGACGGGAGTCAGCCGAAATAATCTCTCCATTGAACTTTTTAGCAAGTTTTATTGCCAGCTCTGATTTACCCGAAGCCGTTGGTCCTAAAATAACAATTAATTTTGGCAACTTTTCTTTTTTCATACTCTATATTTATATTAAATTAAATTTTAAAAATAATAAAAAGGCTGAGGATAATCCCGGCTTGATTTGACATAATATTTATTTTTATGTTATTATAATTATAGCTGTTTTAAATTAAAAGGAGGGAGATAAAATTGAGAATCTTTGATAGGTTTAGAAAGAAGAAGAAAGAAGAGGTAAAAGAGGTAATCACTGATTTGGAAAAGATTTGCGGCGGGGAGAAAAAAGTCTATGAAGCATTGCTTAATACAATGTTTTTATGCCCTTGGAAGATAGAGATAGAGACTTCAATGGGAGAAGTAGTCAAAAAGGCAAAAGAGTTCGAAAAATCTGGCGATACGGTAAGAACGAGGATGTGGTACGAAACCGCTGGTGGATTAGCCATATACCATGGCAATGTTGCAAAGGTAAGAAAATACTTTGGCAAATGTGAAGAATTATCTAATGAAAAGTACCCGATCCTAAAAATCCCAGAAAAAGCTGTAAAAAAAGCTCAGGAGTACTACCTAAAATATCCAAAAGCCGAGGAGAAAAAAAAGGAGGAAAAATAATTTTCTTAGAGCAACTTTTTAAGAGCTAACTGAGGTTTTAGTCTCAAAACTAAGACCTCTTTTTATTTATATCAAAATTCCTTTTAAACCCCAAGACAGAGCATCAATTATTTTTACTTTTACAAATTGCCCGATTAGATTTTTTTGACCGCCAAATTTTACGGTTTTATATGTCCTGGTTTTGCCAATCAAGAAACCATTTTTTTGTTCATTAACTAAAGCTTCGACCCTTTTTCCAATGTATTTTCTATTTTTTTTCAAAGCAGTTTGTTTTAGAACTTCGGTGAGAATTTTCCATCTTCTTTCTTTTTCTTCTGGCAAAATATCATCTTTTAATTTACTGGCTGCCGTTTGTGGTCTTGGAGAATACTTGGCAATATAAGCCATATCATATTTGATTTCCTTAAAAAGTTTTACTGTATTTTGAAATTGCTTTTCTTTTTCTCCTGGAAAGCCAACAATAATATCGGTGGATAAGGTGATATCGGGAATTTTTTTGCGGATTTTTTTAACCAAATTTTTATATTGTTTAACCGTGTATGGTCGATTCATTCTTTTTAAAATTTCATTATCTCCTGATTGAACTGGCAGATTTAAATATTCGGTTACTTTTTCACATTCAGCCATTGCATCAATTAAATCATTAGAAAAATCTTTTGGATGAGAAGAAATAAACCTAATCCAAAAGGTCCCAGGAATATCATTTACCAGTTTTAAAAGTTTTGGAAAATTAATTAAGGAATCTGAAGAGGAATGGTAGTCATTTACGTTTTGGCCTAAAAGCCAAATTTCTTTAAACCCTTTCTTTACCAAATCTTTAATTTCCTTTAAAACTTCTTGATGATTACGACAAACCAAAGGACCACGCGTGTAAGGAACAACGCAGTAAGCACAGAGATTATTACAACCATTTGAAATTGGCACAAAAGCTAAAGATTTACTTTTGCACTTTGGGGAAATATCAAAATAATTTCTCATATTCCAAATTGAATCAAAAATTTCTCTAAATTTCTTTTTATCTTTTTTTAAAATACAGCCCGTCAAAACAGTTTTTAATTTTGGTTTTTTGGTTTTTAATTTTTTGAATTTTGGTGCAAGACCATAAACTCTATCTACCGCCGATTGTCTGACTGAACACATATTAACCACAATTAAATCAGCTTCAGTTTCATTTGAAGTTGGCAGATATCCTTTATTTTCCAAGACCGAAGAAATTCTTTCAGAATCTGACTTATTCATTTGACACCCATAAGTTATAATGTAATATTTTGGCATACTCAATATTTTACAATAGAAAAACGGCCTTTTCAAGGTCGTTTTTCTTAAAATCTTATTTCTTAATAAGATTATTCTAAAACACATTTTCCTTCCTTACATACTGAGCGAATACCGATACATCTTGCTTCGATTGTACCTGCCGGACCACATCTTGGCTGGAGGCAATCAGCATCAGTTTGGCATTCTTTTTCTTTACATTTTCCCTTGTAATCAATTTCTACTTTGGCTAACTTTGCAAAGCAAGCATTACTGTAAGTTTTTCCATCTTTTCCGCAAACCGGATTCCACAAAGTAATACAAGCGATTGGTTTCACTGATTCTTGAAGAATTTCAACTTCGGCTGGGATTACACATTCGAAAGAAATTATACAACCTTTAGCATCTCTTTTTACTACAATTCTTCCTTCTTTACAAAAATCAGGAGCTGATTTTTCTATTATTGGACAATCTCTTTCTGGTGTTTTTTCTCTGATTTGCTCTAAGATTCTATTTCGGGATTGAAGAAGATTTTTTTTAATCTCTGGAATTTCTTTCGATTCTTCTTTTAAATTTTCTAAAATTTCCAGGTGTTTTTCTTTTTCTCCAGAGATTTTCTCAAGATATTGCTGAAATTTCTTTTGGTCTTCAGGTTCTATTTTTTCTAAATGTTCCTTCAATCTGATTGTCAGATTTTCCTGTACTTTTCTGATAGCTTCTTTTGCTTCTTCTGGTACTTTCTCTTCTAAATTCTTCAGAATCTCTAAATTTTTGAAATTCTTGAATTGACTGCCCTTTTGCTTTTCCAGAGTTTCACCTAATTTTTCCGTGATTTTTTCTTTTCGATCCTCAAGTTTCAACATTACATCCTTGAATCTTTCCAGATGTTGTTCTCTAGCTGTTTTTATTTTTTCAAGAGCTTTAAGCGGAACTTGGGTTTCTAATCTTTGCAAAAGTTTCTGATGTAAAACCTGCTGGTCTAAAAATTTATCAAGAAAACTCTCTACCCTTGGATTTTCTTTTGACTTTTCTCTTATTTTATCAACTTGGTTTTTTATCTTTCCAACTTCCTGCTGATAATTTTCAGTTGCTTTTTTAATAACCTTGGGATCCTGGTTTTTTTCAATTATTTTTTTTGTTTCCATTAATTTTTCGTTGGCAAATTTCATTCTCAGTTCAGCTTTTTTAACTGGATCGAAAGTAAAGAAACTCTGAATTTCCCTGACCCAATTTTTGAGGAAATAAAAGGGATTATCAGGTAAGAGCCGGGGCTCTCCGACTCCCAAATCTTCTGGCTGGATATTCTCATCAAGATTAACCGCCTCCATTACCACTTCCTCAATTTCTTTTGGTGCTTCAGCTGGGGTTGTTTCTTCCTGAGCAGAAACAGGGGCCTGCAAAGCGGGAGGGTGGAGGGTGGGTTGGAGTCCAAAAACAACAAGTAGTCCAAAACTTAACAAAAAAACTTTAAAAATTTTCATATTTATTAGTAAATTAATTTTTTTTAGCTCGACCTTTAGTGAATTTCTTCTTTCTTTTCCTTCAAAAAATACCTCCATTGTTCTAAGAATTCCACAAAGACCAGAAAGGGCATATCAATCAAGGCGTTAAAGAAAGCGGCAATGGCATTATATTTTTTCCACTTATTGGATAACCAGCGTCCTAAAGAAGCCATAGGCAAAGATAAAATATCAAACACAAACCCTAAAAATCCACCTTTCTTTTCTTCTACTGTAAGTTCCTCACCTCTTTTTCTAATTGCTAATCCTGCAAAAGTAATCAGCGCTACAAATATAATATTAATGATAACAGAAGTCGGGGGAAATTTTGCAAGTTGAAAAATTCCAACTATCACCCCCAGTGAAATACAAGCACCCAAAAGATAGATGAGGCCAATAATAGATCTTATTATGACCCCCCTTTTTTTAGGAATTTTTATTTCGTAAGTGTCAATTTTGCCATAAACAATTTTCATTGTTTCCATAATTACTAAATCTAAATTATTTTTTGAGGGAGGCTTAATCGTGACTACTAAAAGAAACATTAAAAAAGTAGGGCCAAGAATATCTACTAATATCGTAATGGGCATAAAACGGCCGGTAATCAGTCTAGCTAGAGGTATTTCTAGGATTAATAAAGAAAGACTATTAGCCAGTAGGATAGAAAGAGTAGAATAAACAGCTGCCCGAAAAAGACGTGCTTTTAGAGTAGATAATCTCTTATTATAAGCTTTTTTGATAAGGCTCTCAAAAATTTCCGGTTCAGAGATTTTTTTTGAAATTTCTGCAGGATTTTCTTCAGATAACACATCGCCCAAAAGCAAATAAGGGGTGTCGTATTTTTCGCAAATAGTATAAAATTTTTTGCCGAGAGAATGAGATAAATCTTTTTCAATATCGTTCCATATTGTATATATATTTTTAGCTATTCCAGAAAGCCATTCTATGGTTGTGTTATTCCATTGTGGGAATTTATATTTCAAAAGATTGTAACTTATAATTGGATGGTCTAGTTTGAAAAGAGCTTGTTGAACTGCAATATAAATTTGAATATTTTTTTCCTCCTCTTTTATTTTTTTAAAAACAAAGACTCCTTCGTTTAAAGTAATTCGCTCTTTCATCAATTCAAACATATAGTCTATTAAGGCTTTTTCCTTGATAAAGGGAGCGAGAGCATCTTCTACTTCGCAGGCAGCAATTTCTAAAATCCAGTTATAAAATTGTAGTTTCTCGCGTCCTGATTTTGCCGGCGGGCTATTTTTGAGAATAAAAACATATTTGTTAATTACTCTTTGAACATCGGCTATTTTCGTTTCTTCAATTCTATCATTGGGGAAATGACCGCCCCTGATTAATTCCAAAACCAAGGGCTCTGCAATTTCTTTACTTTTAGAAAGATTATTTAATTCCCAATCTAAAAACCTTCTTTTTAATTTTCTGATGATGGCGGCTCTTCGCATCAAATGTTCTTCCTTCCAGTCAACGATTGTTCTTATTTTTTCATAGAAAGCAGCTACCCTTAAGGCAACTTCATCTACGTGAATAGTTGATACCCCTTCTTTTGGTTGGAGCGACTGGTACCATCTTTGATAATGGGAAAGAAGTTTTTTGGTGGACTGAGAGATTTGAGGCATTTTTTATTTTTTAGTCATTATCTCAGTTTTGACCTTTTCTAAAAATTTATTAAATTTAACTGGGCCAATATCGCCCTTATCTCTTTGTCTTACCCGAACCTGCTTCGTTTTTATTTCTTTATCTCCAACCACTAATAAATAAGGGATTTTTTGAATTTCACCATTACGAATTTTCTTAGAGACCGTCTCATTTTCATCTTTGACCTCCGTTCGATATCCGATGTTGGACATCCGATGTCCAATATCTTGGGCGTATTTTTTGTGGCGGGAGCCAACTGGAATTATCCATACTTGCTCCGGCGATAACCATAAAGGTAAAGCCCCAGCATAATTTTCAAGTAAAACTCCGATGAATCTTTCTAAAGACCCTAATAAAGCCCGATGAATCATAAGAGGCTGTTTCTTTTTACTTGATTTGGTAATATAAGTCATCTTAAATCTCTCGGGTAAGTTAAAATCAATTTGAATTGTTGTGCACTGCCAGGATCTGCCCAAAGAATCTTTGATTTTAATATCAATTTTTGGTCCATAGAACACGCCTCCTCCGGGGTCGGTTCGATATTTTAATTTAAGTTTTTTGAGAACGTATTTTAGAGAATTGGTAGCTTTTTGCCAACCCTTTAAAGTCCCGGCATATTTTTCTGGCCGGGTCGAAAGATAGATACTATATTCTTTAAATCCAAAAGTTTTTAATATTTTGAAACTAACTTTTAGAAGTTTAGTTACTTCCTCTGCTAATTGATCGGCTTCACAGATAATATGGGCATCATCTTGAGTAAGACCTCTTACCCTTGTTAAGCCATGCAAAACTCCAGACTTTTCATAGCGGTAGACCGTTCCTAATTCAGCAAGATATAAAGGTAAATCTTTGTAACTCCGAATTTTAGAATTGTAAATCTTTATATGAAAAGGGCAATTCATTGGTTTTAATAAATATTCTTCCTGGTCAATTTTAATAGGGGAATACATATTTTCTCGAAAGAGGTCCCAATGTCCTGAAGTTTTCCAAAGCGAAAGCTTTGCAATATGAGGAGTGACTACCCATTGGTAACCTTGAGAAGTTAATTCTTTGTATAGATAATCTTCAATTATATGGCGCAGAATTGCTCCTTTCGGAAGCCATAAAGGAAGTCCTGCTCCTACTTCTTCGTCAAACATAAATAGCTCTAATTTTTGTCCCAGAATTCGATGGTCTCTTTTTTCTGCTTCTTCCTGTCTTTTTAAAAATTCATTGAGTTCTTTTTTAGTTTTAAAAGCTACTCCATAAATTCGGGTTAGCATTGGCCGCTTTTCGTTTCCCCGCCAATAAGCTCCAGCTATTTTAGTTAATTTAAAAGCATCTATCGGGATTTGTTTTGTTGATTTTATATGAGGACCCTTGCAAAGGTCTATGAATTTTTCGCTTTCGTAAATCCCTACTTTTTTCCCTGGCAATTCACCTATCAGCTCTAATTTATATAGCTGGTTTTTAAATATCTTTTCTGCTTCTACTTTTGAAATTATTTTCTTTTTAAATCTAATGTTTTGCCTAATCAATTCCCTCATTTTCTTTTCAATTTTTGTCAAATCTTCAGAGGAAAGAGATTGAGGTAAATCGAAATCATAATAAAAACCGTTTTCAACAGCAGGCCCAATACCAAATTTGGTTTTAGGATACAATTCCTGAACAGCTGCAGCCATTATGTGAGATAGAGAATGACGAATTGTTTCGATTTTCATAGGTCGTTTATTATTTCTTCGATGTCATCGCAAATTAATTTAGGGATGCCATCTCGGCTGTTAACCCGACCTGAGACCAAGACGATTTTATTTTCCTGAAAAGCTGTTGGATTTTTTTCAATTACTCCGGGAAAGACAATTACTTCGATTTTATCATCAAGGTCTTCTAATTTCATAAAAAGCATTGGTTTACCTGTTTTAGTAATAATTCTTTTAATTGAAGAAATGAGACCGCCAACTTTAACTGGACGATTTGCCAAAATAGTTTTTATCTTGAGAATAGATTGGGTTTTCTTTTCTAAGACTTTTTTGAAATCTTCTAAAGGATGAGAACTGACAAAAAGACCCAACAATTCTTTTTCCCAGGCTAATTTTTCAGCTTTGCCAGCTTCCTTTACCGGATTAAATCGGAAGTTTGTATTTTGACTTATTCCATCAAAAAGACCTCTTTGGCCATTAGCTTTGACTCTTTGAGTTTCTCGGGCAGATTCCAGTAATCTTTCTAAATTAAATAAAAGTTGATTTCTTTCGGCTAATTTATCAAAAACTCCGGCCTTAATTAAACTTTCTAAAGATTTTTTGTTTAAATCTTTAGAATTAATTCGGCTAATGAAATCAGCAACTGATTGATAGGGTCCTTTTTCTTTTCTTTCTTGGACAATGGCCTTGACTACATTAGAACCAACATTTTTTATTGCTGTTAATCCAAAGCGAATTTTGTTTTGTTTTGGTACGACCGTGAAGTTTTCTAAACTCTCATTTATATCTGGGGGTAATACCTCAATCCTCATCTTTTTACATTCTGAAATTAAAAAACCAATTCTTTCAACATCGGCTTTCTCAGAAGTTAAGAGAGAGGCCATAAATTCGACTGGAAAATGTGATTTTAAGTAGGCGGTTTGATAAGCAATAAGAGCATAGCAGGTAGCATGGCTTTTGTTAAATGAATATTTGGCAAAAGGTTCAAACCAGTGCCAAATTTTTTGAGCAATATCTTCTGAAATTTTATTTTTTTTACATCCAGTAATAAATTTTTCTTTTTGATTCATGAGTAAACTTTTAATTTTCTTACCGATGGCTTTTCTCAAAACGTCAGCTTCAGTCAAGGTAAATCCAGCAAGATCTTTCGCAATTTTCATTATCTCTTCTTGATAGACCGGAATTCCGTAAGTTGATTCTAAAATTGGTTTTAGTTTCGGAACTAAATATTCAACCTTCTTTCTTTTATGCTTTCCGGCAATGTAATCAGGGATAAGAGCCATTGGACCTGGTCGATAGAGAGCTACCATAGCAATAATATCTTCCAGTTGGGTTGGTTTTAATTGTTTAAGATACCGTCGCATACCTTCTGATTCTAATTGAAAAAGGCCTACACAATTACCAGCCTGTAATAATCTAAAAGTTTTTTTATCATCTAAGGGAATATTTTCAATATCTATTTTTTTATTTTGGACTACATAGATTCGGGATAAAGTATCCTCAATGATGGTTAGATTTTTCAATCCCAAAAGATCCATTTTTAATAATCCAAGATCCTCAATTGAATGCATTTCGTACTGGGTAATAATATTTTCGTCGTTTTGGGTGGGATGTTGCAGGGGTACGAGTTCGTCTAATGGTTCAGAAGAGATTACTACTCCGCAGGCATGGGTTGAAGCATGGCGGGCACAACCCTCCAATTTTTTCGCAAAATCAATTAATTTTTGGGCCTTGGAATCATTTAAATAGGCCTGGCGAAATTCGTCAACAATAGCTAAAGTTTGGTCTAAAGTTGAGCCAAAAGGAATCATTTTGGCAATTTTATCGCAATAGTTATAAGGATAACTCAAAGCCCGACCAACATCCCTGACCACCGCTCTGGCTGCCATTGTTCCAAAAGTAATAATCTGAGCCACTTTATCCCGACCATATTTTTGAGCAACGTAATTTATTACTTCATCTCTTCGGCGGTCGGTAAAATCAAGATCAATATCAGGGAGTGATATTTTTGCCCGACCAAGATTAAGGAAACGCTCAAACAAAAGATTATATTTTAATGGATCAACATTAGTGATATTCAAGAGATAGGCAACCAAAGACCCTCCTACTGAGCCCCGGCCTGGACCGCAGACAATCCTATTTTGTTTTGCCCAATTGACAAAATCCTGGACAATTAAAAAATAGGAAGCAAAGTTAGTTTCTCCGATAACTCCTAATTCATAATTGAGCCGGTTTAAAATTTCTTTTTTTGGATGATTACCGTATTTCCTTTTTATTCCCTCAGAACAAAGTTCTTCTAAATATTCATCGGCCGATTTTCCATTAGGAACTTCAAATTTAGGTAATTTGATTTTTCCTAACTCAAAATGAAAATTACAGATATCTGCAATTTTTTGAGTGTTTTCAATTGCCTCGGGTAGATAATTAAAATCCTTTATCATCTGTTCGGGAGCTTTCATTGAAAAATCATCCTGTTTCATCGTTAATCTTTCGGGATCATTTGGATCAGAACCAGTGTTAATTAGCATTAAAATATCTTGAGCCTGGGCATCTTCTTTTTTTAAATAATGGACGTCGTTGGTAGCAACCAAGGGAATTCCATATTTTTTAGAAATAAGGGTTAGTTGCTTATTAACTATTTTTTGCTCTTTAATATTTGGATGATGTTGAATTTCTAAATAAAAATTATCTTTACCAAAAATTTCCTGATATTTCAGAGAAAGCTGTTCTGCCTCAGTTATTTTTTTTGCCAGAATTAACTGGGGTATTTTTCCCATGAGACAGGAAGAGAGGCAGATAAGCCCCGAAGCATGTTTTGATAAGAGCTCTTCATCAATCCTTGGTTTATAATAAAAGCCCTCCAGATGGGCTTTGGTAATAAGTTTAACTAAATTTTTATAACCCTCTTTGTTTTTTACCAGTAAAATTAAATGATATCTTTTGTCATCAATGTTTGGACGGCGCTGTTCCATTCTCTCTAAAGACATATATATTTCAGCGCCGATTATTGGCTTTATTCCTCGCTCGATTGCTTTTTTATAAAACTCAATTGCTCCATACAAAACCCCGTGATCGGTTAAGGCAACCGAGTCCATCCCAAGTTCTTTTACATAATCTAAAAGCTCATCGATTTTAGGAAGACCATCTAGCAGGGAGTAGTGAGAATGGACATGTAGATGGGTAAATTTCATAAGATATTATATTATTCTACTTTTTTAGTACAAGCAAGTCAAACATGGTAAAATAGAAGTACTAAAATGAGATATCCTAATTTTAGAGAAGAAAAAAAGTTGCGGAGGAAGGGATATAGATATGTGGTTGGTTTAGATGAGGCCGGAAGGGGTGCTCTTTGTGGGCCGGTGGTGGCTGCTGCGGTAGTAATAAATTCAAAACTCAAAATGCAAAATGCAAAATTACAGTTCAAAATGCAAAATTTGAAAATTAAAGATTCAAAGAAATTATCTCCAAAAAAACGGGAAGCTCTTTATAAACTATTGATTAAAAATCCAAATATAGAGTGGGGGATAGGCAGGGTTTCAGAAAAAGTGATTGATAAAATTAATATCCTGGAAGCCACGAAATTAGCAATGATTAAAGCAATTAAAAAACTTAAAAGAAAACCCAAGTTTTTAATAATTGACGGTAATTTCAAACTTAATTTACCGATTCCTCAAAAATCAATCATCAAAGCTGATGAAAAAGTATTTTCCTGCGCTGCAGCCTCAATTATTGCCAAGGTTTATCGTGATAGAATAATGCGGAGATATCATAAAAAGTATCCTCAATATGGCTTTGATAGACACAAAGGATATCCAACCTGGCAGCATCGCAAAATGCTTAAAAAACACGGACCCTGCAAAATCCACCGAAAAACCTTTAGACCAGTAAAGTCTTGCAAAAATAAGAATTATTTGTTATCTTAAAGAAGAGTTATTTTTTTTAACTTAATATTTTAAAATGGCTGTACCCAAACAACGTCATACAAAATCAAGAAGAAATAAACGGCGAATGCATATTTATACTAAAACGCCGGTTTTGACAAAATGTTTAAAATGTGGAAAATTGATTTTACCTCATACTATCTGTTGGAGTTGCGGGTATTACAAAGGCCGTGAGATAATTAATGTTTTGGAAAAATTGAGTAAAAAAGAGAAAAAAGAACGAAAAAAAGAAATAAAAGCAAAAGAAAAGGAACAAAAAAGAGTAAAACCTTTAAGTATGGAAGAATTATCCAGGAAATAACAAAAATGTCCTCAAGACACTTATCAAGATCAATAGTAATGCAGAGTTTGTATGAGTGGGATTTTTCTGGCAAGAAACCGGAAGCATTAAAGAAAATTGTTGAGAAAAACATCAAAGAATTTGGACCAGGCTTAGATGATGAAACTTTTATCTGGCAACTGATTACCGGCGTTGTGGAACATCTTTCTCAGATTGATAAAATTATTGAAAAGGCAGCTCCAGAATGGCCAATAGAGCAAATAACCATTGTTGACCGCAATGTTTTAAGAATTGGGCTTTATGAGCTATTATATGAAAACAAAGAAGAGGTTCCCCAGAAAGTAGCCATAAACGAAGCCATTGAATTAGCAAAAACTTTCGGTGGCGAATCTTCCGGTAAGTTCATTAATGGTGTATTGGGAACAGTGTACAAAGAAATAGAAAAATAAAACAATTAGATGAAAGACTTTTCTATATTTGAGAAAAAATTAAATCTAAAATTTAAAAACAAAGATTTACTTATCCAAGCTTTTTGCCACCGTTCTTATTTGAACGAAAATCCTGATTTTTATTTATCCCACAATGAAAGATTAGAATTCTTGGGCGACGCGGTTTTAGAATTAATTATTACTGAATATCTTTATCAAACTTATCCTAAAAAATCAGAAGGGGAGTTGACCAATTGGCGGGCGGCTCTAGTAAATGCTAAAATGTTATCCAGAATTGCCAAGAATCTTGATTTTAATGATTTTCTTTTACTTTCCCGGGGGGAATTGAAAGAAATTGGCAAAGCTCGCCAATATATTTTAGCCAATACTTTTGAAACAGTTGTTGGAGCAATTTATCTTGATTCAGGGTACAAGGTCTGCCAGAATTTTATAAAAAAATATTTGATAAAAGAGCTGCCCCACATTATTAAGGCTCGGCTTTTTAAAGATGCCAAATCTCAATTTCAGGAAGAAGCCCAGGAAAGGGTGGAGACTACTCCGACTTATAAAGTTTTAAAAGAATGGGGACCAGATCATGTCAAGCACTTTATCGTTGGAGTTTTTCTTGATAAAACATTGGTGGCTGAAGGCGAAGGTTCTTCAAAACAGGAAGGAGAAGAAAAGGCAGCCAAAAATGCCTTAGAAACTAAAGGATGGTAAATCACTCGGCAACGAAGTTTTCAAAGTACCGGCTGTCCAAATCCCAGCGAGATTTGGCAGCCTGCGTTCTCGGCCTGTTGTCCGCCTTGGGCGGAACCATGCCAACAGACCTCCGAAAGCTACTTTGAAACTTGTTGCCTCGTTTTAAGAGAAAGAAAAAAATATGCTTGTTATTCGTTTATTTCGTGTTGGTAAAAAAAATCAGCCTTTTTTTAAGATTGTGGTCACTGACAAAAGAAGGCCTCCCCGGGGCGGCCGTTTTGTGGAAGAGGTCGGATTTTATAATCCTCTAACTAAAGAAAAGGTTTTGAAAGGAGAAAGAATTAAATATTGGCTTTCAGTTGGAGCCAAACCTTCATCCAGTATTTATAATTTATTAGTTTCAGAGAAAATTATTGAGGGTAAGAAGATTCCGGTTCACAAAAAAGCGAAAGAGAAAGAAAAAGCAGTTCCTGAAAAACCGGCAAAGGAGAAACCAGCCGAGAAACCAGCCGAGAAAGCGGCAGAAAAACCAACTGAAAAACCTAAGGAAGAAGAGAAACCTAAAGAAGAGAAGCCAAAAGAACCCTCCTCCGCTAAAGTTGCGGAGGGTAAGGAAAAACCAGTAGAAGAAAAACCTAAGAAAGAGGCCCCAAAAAAGGAAAAGAAAGAAGAAGCAAAAGAAGTGTCCGGAGCTCCGCCTGAAACCTCAAAAAAGGAAAAAACCAAATAAACTTGCTCTCCCTCTTGACAAATTTAAAGCATATGCTATAATGTAGGTGTTAAAGGAGAGAGTGAATATTTTAATATTATGACGCCACAGACGACTCTCTCCGAGAGTCGCCTGTTGGGTTAAAAGAACTTTGAAAAAAAATATAGCAAGCGCAGAATTGTTCGTTGGATATTCAGTGAATAATTCTGTCCTTACTATTTCATAGTAAGGTTTAAAATAAAATAAGGAACGCCCGCCGCAGGCGGGCAAGGAGGTAAAAGCGATGAATTTAAGAATCGAAGAGTTAGTTGGATCCTTATCTAAAGAAATCGAAAAAGGATGGGGACATGTAAAATTAGGAGAGGAGGTAAAAGAGATTTTAAGAGGCTATGGGATATGGTTCTACCGCATAATTGATTCCCTGAGCGAGGAAAATATTGCGTGGGAAGTAAGACTCGTGATCAAAAAACTTTCCAAAGCATATTTTTTAGAACTTTGGAAAGAAAGGCACGATTTACGAATCGAAAAAATCCTTCACCAACTAATAGAAAATTTGGAGGAGGAAATCAAAGAGTCCAAAGCGCTTAGGATAGATGCGGCTGGACGACGCTGGGGAAGCAAATTGGATCTCGTCCACTATCAGTTTATCATTGCCGATAGTGGATGTCCTCATCACTTCTATTTTTGCAAAAACAGAGCAGAGATGGAAGAGATGATGGGAGAGAACCAGTGGGAAATCTTTTCATCCTTGAAAGAATTCGAGGAGTGGGAAGATTGGATATATGCTGAGAGGAATTAACAGGAATCTTCGTTAGCCGGACCGTCCTGACCGGCTGGAAAACAAAAGGGTTGGTGAGGTTCTGGTAATCCAGACAATTGCCTTCGGGCGATTGCAAGACCTGCCCTCATTGTAAAAAAATAAGGGTTGTATTATAACAATATAGGGAAAGGAATACTCATTTTTGCCCTTCCCTAATCTCCCAAGTTCAGAATTGACAGAGACCGGGTCTCTGCAAGCTATTCTGGATTTAGGAGATTAGAAATAGTAAATAGCAAGCGCAGAATTGTTCATTGGAATCGCAGTGAATAATTCTGCCCTTGATATTAAACAAGGTTTAACAATAAAAAATAATAAGGAAAAGAAGGAGGGGATGATGGAGCTACTGGCGGTGATACTATGTCTTGTACTATGTCTCGTTTTACACGAGGTGGGGCACGCACTGGCTGCCCTTGCGTGCAAAAGGCGAATTAAATTCCTCATAAATAGGGTTGGATTCGCTCTGCGCCATGACGGAAAAGCCCCCCTTACCCCTTGGCAGAAAATAGTTATTACTATTGCCGGACCGGGCACAAACATAATTGCGGGTCTGGTAGCGCTCATCTTAGGATGGACACAGATTGCAATGATGCAATTTTTATTTGGCGTCATTAATCTACTGTGGCTATCCCGGAAAGCCGACGGCTACAGGGCGTACAGGGAGGTTCGGCAGTTATTAATTGGGCTCCGGGGCCGGTCGGGGGCAAATAAGGAAGGGTAGATCGGCAGCTTCAAATAGTTTACCCTTCCTCCTATACTTCAGTTCATTTCACAAGAAACGAACTGAAAAATGGGAACTTTTGAGGTCAGAAGCGCTCTCACGGAGCGAGAGAAATCTCTCTCCTCGCCTACCGAAGTTTTACTTGTAAAATTTTGGTGGGCTTCGCTCTGCGGGAGCACTTCTGATCTTGGGGCTTGACAAATTTTTTTAAAACAATACAATATTAAAATAGTAGCTTTTTCAGTCTCGCCGATTCTCCCCTAAAGAAAGAGGGTTAGGTGAGGAGCAAAGGTCGGGCTACTTGAATGAACTAAGCGATTGAATGCAGTCTCCAAATTACGAATAGCGATTTTGGGGAGTTTAAAAATATGCCAAAAGCAAGTTCTGATCAGGAATTCCTTGAGTATATTATTAAGGCTTTAGTTGATCACCCAGAGGATGTTAAGATTGATAGAAAAGTTGACGAGATGGGAGTTTTACTTTCTTTGAAAGTAAATGCCGAAGATATGGGTCAGATTATTGGAAGAGCCGGGTCAACTGCCAGAGCAATAAGGTCTTTAGTTCGGATTATTGGTCTAAAAAATCACGCCAGAGTGAACCTAAAGATTGAAGAACCAGCTGGTGGTAGACCTCCTGTTACTCGGGGGAAAAGAGCTCCTACCGGAGGAGAAGAGCTCGAAGAATTGAAATTGTAAACTCATAATTCCGCTAAGTTTACAAAAATCTGAAAGCCGTGCTATCATTAACCGAGCTTCCATTTAGGGAAGTGAAGGTGAAGAAGAGGACGAATTCCTCTTCGCCTTGATAGTGCGGTTTTCGTTTAATTTTATGATTAAGTTTGATATTATTACAATTTTTCCTGAGATTTTTAATTCTTATTTGAAAGAAAGTTTGATTGCCCGGGCTCAAAAAAAGAAATTAATTGAAATTAATATCCACGATTTGAGAAAATGGACATCCGATGTCCACAAGACGGTGGATGATAGACCTTTTGGGGGAGGAATAGGGATGGTGTTAAAAGTTGAACCGATTTATAAAGCTGTAAAAGAGATAAATAAACTTGTCTTTGCTAAAGCTTCGGCGAGGCGAGGAAAATCAAAAATAATTTTATTTACTCCAAGAGGAAGAAAATTTAATCAAAAGATGGCTTATCGGTTGTCAAAATTGAATCAGATAATTATGATTTGCGGTAGATATGAAGGAGTGGATGAGAGAATAGCAAAGTATATTGCCGATTTAGAATTATCAATTGGCGATTACGATTTAATGGGAGGAGAATTACCGGCAATGGTGGTTATTGAGGCAACAACTCGATTAATTCCTGGAGTTTTAGGAAAACCAGAATTATTAAAAGAAAGAATTACCAAGGAAAAGGGATTTATTGAATATCCTCAATATAGTAGACCGGAAGTTTTTTCGCCCAAGAAGGGAGTTTATTGGAAAGTTCCTAAGGTTTTGTTATCCGGCTATCACAAAAAAATTGAAGAGTGGCGAAGAAAACATAGAAAGATCATTGAAAACCCGAGCGATAGCGAAGGGTGAAGATGAAGCGATAGCTTCATCGCCTACCGAAACTAATTGAAAATTCATTGAGAAATAACCATTTTTGTGGTAAAATAACTTAAAGGGTGCGTAGTCCCATAGGGGGTGGGATTTGTCTGTAAAACAAACGTCCGTAAGGGCCCCGTCGGTTCGACTCCGACCGCACCCACAAGCTTTTTTGCCTGGGTAGCTCAGTTAGTTAGAGCGCGGCTTTGGTAAAGCCGAGGTCCGCAGTGCAAATCTGCGCTCAGGCTTAAATAAATATATGCCAGCAAAAAAACCATTTATTAAACTTCAATGTTCTGAGTGTAAAAGAATAAATTATTATACTCACAAATCAAAAAAAATAATTGAGAAGAAATTAGAATTGAAAAAATTCTGTAAATGGTGTAGAAAGCACACGGTACATAAAGAGATGAAGAAGTGATAAATAAAATTTTAAAGACGAGTGTCTTAATATGTTTTGGGAAAATTTTTGGGCAAATTTAATTTCTGGTATTACTTTATTATTTTTTGGGCACAAAAAGAAGAATGCAAGATTAGAACAGGAAAGTAACAATAAACAGAAAAATAAAGCTGGTCCCAATATTGTTCAGAATATTGGTACACAAAATATTCATTATCACTATCATAACTATTATATTGATCCTAAAGATATTCCTTCTTCTAAAATAAAAGACACAAACATTACTGGTACAACACATAATATCAATGAGTAATAAAAAAATAATAATTAATAATAAATTTAAATATGTTTTTTAAGAATAAACTACAGACTAAAATTAAAAAAGTTAAAAATTCAATTATTGCTATTGGCTTTAAACCAAATCCTCAACAGATAACTATAGTTGGTAGCGGTTTTGCTATTAGTGATGACGGGAAGGTTTTAAGTTCTGCCCACCTTTACAATCAGTTAAAACCAGAAAATATCCCTAATCTTATGGGAATGGTTACAGAAAGAGAGGAAAAAGATGGGTTAACGCGTTATAAATGGCTTCCTCTTAAATTAATCGAGGATAAGAAAAATGATAAAGATGATGTAGCCCTTTTTCAATTGGAAGGACACGAGAAGACATTGCTTAATAAGATAAATTTGGGTGATTCAGAAAACGTTGAAGTTGGCGAAGATGTTTATTTCATAGGTTTTCCTTATGCCGCTCAGCTTATTAACGATCATTTTGGGGTTACCCTTATAGTCAATAAAGGGATTATAAGTAATATAAAAAGAGACGGAATTGATCCCAGTCACAAGAAAAACTGGTTTATTGTTGATGCAATAAGCAATCCTGGAAATAGCGGTTGCCCTCTTATAAAATTAGATACAAATGAAATTATTGGTATTATGGCTATTTCTTTCCGTATAAAATCCAGAACAGTTGATAATCTTGATATTAGGGAACCAATGCACATAGCTGGTGCAAAACCCATAAATTTAGCAAAACCTCTTTTAGAAACTTAATTATATGCCAAAAGAATGGATTTTAAATAGTGCTATAAATCGTTGGGGTCTTCAAAGAAAGAAGCAAGTTGGTGCTGTCTCTGATGAGATAAGAAAATGTAGCCCAAAAGATCTTGAAGATTGGGAAGAATATTATTTTAAAAATGTTTATCCAAAGGAACATTTAGTTGAAATTGGTAGAAAGTTATATATAAAAATTTCCGAAGTTTTGGAGGCAGAAATAGAAAGCATTACAGAACAAGATTGTATTGATTATGTAATCAATTTGGTTCTAAATAGGACTTTCGATGGATATGTTAGTGAAAAGCAAACGATTTATGGACAACTACAAGATATTTTGGGAGTTAAAATAGAGCCAGCGTCAGATGAATGGGATAGATTATTTAATGTGGATTTTTATATTAAAATAAAAGAAAAATACATTGGTTTGCAGATTAAACCTACGGGATATGCTTTTATCACTCAGATTATTAAAGAACAGGAAGTACAAAAACAAACCCATAAAAAATTTACAGATAAATATGGAGGCAAAGTATTTTATATTTACTCTATAAAAGAAGGTGATAAAAAAGTTATCCATAATAAAGAAGTTATTGACGAAATTAAACAAGAGATTAAACGATTAAGTTAAACTATGTCTACCACCCATAAAATTATTATAGGGGATTCACAGAATATGGCCGAGACTAAAGATGAATTGATTCATCTCGTCATTACATCGCCGCCCTATTGGCAACTCAAAGATTATGGAGATTCAAACCAGATTGGTTTCAATGATAATTATGAGGATTATATTGATAATTTAAATAAAGTGTGGGCAGAATGTTATAGGGTTTTATATCCCGGCTGTAGATTATGTGTTAATATAGGCGACCAATTCACCAGAGCGGTGACTTATGGAAGATACAAAATTATACCTATTCGTGAAGAAATTATTAGATTTTGTGAATCAATCGGATTTGATTATATGGGTGCGATAATTTGGCAGAAAAAAACTACGATGAATACTACAGGCGGAGCTTCGGTAATGGGTTCTTTTCCTTATCCTAGAAACGGACTCATTGAAATTGATTACGAATTTATATTGTTATTCAAAAAATTGGGTCAATCGTCGAATAAGGTAAGCAAAGAAATTAAAGAAGAATCTAAACTATCAAACGAAGAATGGAGAAAATATTTTACAGGGCATTGGAATTTCGCTGGTTGTAAACAAGATAAACATGTTGCTATGTTTCCAGATGAATTACCGAGACGACTTATAAAAATGTTTAGTTTTGTTGATGAAACAGTTCTTGATCCGTTCTTGGGAAGCGGAACTACTTCAAAAGTAGCGCGGAAATTAAAAAGAAATTCAATCGGATATGAAATTAATAAAGATTTTTTACCGATAATTGAAGACAAAATCGGCAAAAATAAACCATCATTGTTTGATCAAAAAGATGTAATTGAAGTTATTTACCAGAGTAATAAAAAAGAGAACAATAATCATTCACTAAAAATTGGCGAAAACAATAAAACAATCAATAATCGTATTCGTCACCCAGAATATTGGAAAACATTAAAAAACGAAAGTTTTTAAAATAATCTTATTTGAGATTCTGCCGTATAAAATCCGTGTATGGATTGAAGAAGTGATGTAAATGGTGTAGAAAACACACGGTACATAAAGAGATGAAGAAGTAAAAGGGGACATAGTTTAATGGTAAAATCTCTCTCTCCAAAAGAGATGATCCCTGTTCGAATCAGGGTGTCCCCGCAAAATGATAAATTTTAACCGAAAAACCATCGTTATAATTATTATTGCGGTCTTAATCGTCGGTTTTGGGGTTTGGCAAGGTTTTTTTAAAAAAGAAGAACCGAGTTTTACTTTGACTGAGGTGGTTCGAGGAAATATTTCACAAGAAGTTTCGGAAACGGGTCAAGTTAAAAAAGGAGAGGAAATAAACCTTAGTTTTAAAAGTTCGGGGGAAATTGAAAAAATATATGTTGAAGTAGGGGATAATGTTATAACCGGGCAGGATTTAGCTAAACTTGATACCAGCCAGCTTTTTATTCAACTTACTGAAGCTCGAGCCGCACTTGAAGTAGCTAAAGCAAAAAGGGCGGATACTCAAGTTTCCCTTGAAAATGCCAAACAGGATTTGAATAACATAAAGGATAAAGCGGAGGAGGATTTAAATAATGCTTATGAAGACGCCCTCATCGTTTTTGATGATGCTTATCTAAAAATCTATAATACTTTTAATGTAGTATACAATGTTCAGAAAACATACTTTTATACACTTAATGAGTATGGATTAAAAGTTATCGAAGAAAAATACAGAATAAAAAGTTCCCTTAAAAAAGTCAAAAGTTTAGTGAGCAATATAAAAAGTAATCCTCAACACGAAGATATAGACTCTGCGTTTCCTGAAACTAAGGCAGCATTAGAAAAAGTAAGTAATGCCTTAAAGAGAATTCGCGACATAACTGAGAATGCAGTTTATCGCGAGATTGTTTCAAGTACCTATAAATCGTCTTTAGATACCCAAAAATTAAATATTAACAGCGTTTTCGATGACATCATTAATTCTCAGCAAAATATTTCGACTATTAAAATTAATAATAAAACAAATATCAATGCTGCCGAAGCTAAAGTTACTACCCTCGAGGCCCAGCTACAATCAGACGGAGAAACTGCCGGTTTATACCAAGCGCAGGTAAAACAGGCCGAGGCCCAAATCAATTTTTTAGAAAACCAAATCAAAGACACCTATTTAAAAAGCTCCACTCAAGGACAGATAACAAAAATCAACAAAAAAGTGGGGGAGCAATCTATGTTGGGAGATAGTATAATTTCTCTTTTACCCGCTGTTCCATTTAGTATAGAGGCAGATATCTATGAAGAAGATGTGGTTAAAATTAATATTGGCAACCCGGTGGATATTTCCTTAGTTGCTTTTCCGGAGCAAGCTTTTAAAGGAAAAGTAATCTCAATTGAGCCAGCTGAAAAACTAATTGAAGGAGTAGTTTATTACCAAGTAAGTATTGCTTTTGAGAAATTGCCCGAAGGAGTTAAACCGGGAATGACCGCAGATTTAGTAATTAAAACTGCTTTAAAAGAAAATGTCTTAGTTATTCCCGCGGAGGCGATTCAAGAAAAAGATGGCAAGCAAATTGTTGAAGTTCTTAAAGATAATTTAATTGAAGAAAGAGAAATTAAAACTGGTTTAAAGGGATCAGATGATACGGTGGAAGTCATTTCCGGACTGTCTGAAGGAGAAAGCGTTATTATCCCCGAATAAATATATGTCAGAACCCATCATCAAGTTAGAAAATGTTTGGAAGATTTATCCATTAGGAAAAGTGGAATTGATTGCCTTAAAAGGGACAGACCTGGAGATTGCTCCAGGTTCTTTTGTAACTATTATGGGTCCTTCAGGTTCTGGGAAATCCACTCTTTTAAATATAATAGGTCTTTTAGATGTTCCAACTCGGGGAAAAGTAATTTTAAAAGGGGAAGACGTTTCTTTATTTTCTGAAGACCAATTATCTCAACTCAGAGGCAAAACTATTGGTTTTATATTCCAGGAGTTTAATCTTTTGGCCAATCTTAATACTTTAGAAAATGTAATGCTGCCAATGATTTTTCAAGGAATACCTTTTGAAGAAAGAAAAAAAAGAGCTAAAGATCTTTTAATTTCAGTAGGCTTGGGAGAAAGAATTTTTCATCAACCGGCTGAACTTTCTGGCGGGGAACGTCAAAGAGTTGCTATTGCCAGAGCTTTTGCTAATGATCCGGAATTAGTTATCGCTGATGAACCTACTGGAAATTTAGACTCAACTACCGGGAAAAAAGTAATGGAGATTTTAACAGATTTTCACAAAAGAGAAGGGAAAACTATAGTGGTAGTTACTCATGATCCCCATATTGCAGATTACAGCGAAAAGATAGTTAATATTAAGGATGGCCAGATAGTTATTAATCATAAACAGGCAGCAAAAGTTTTATGGAGCAAATAAAGGAATATTTCAAAATATCTTTAAGAAATCTAAGGACTAGGTCTTTAAGAAGTTGGCTGACTATTTTAGGCATTGTCGTTGGTATTTTCTTGATTATTAGTTTACTTTCTTTAAGCCAAGGAATTAAAAAAGCTATTAATGAACAAATGGAGGCAATGGGGGGAGATATGATTATGGTTATGCCAGGGAGCGAAGAAAATCTAATGGGGATGATGGTAGGCGGAGAAGTGTTAGAAAAACAAGATATTGCTGCCATAGAGAAAACAAAAGGAGTTGAGGATGTTTTGATTATGTCTTACAGAGGGATTGTAGCAAGATACAAGGAAGAGGCAAAAATGGTACTTTTGACTGGACTACCCTGGGATAAAGGATTGGAAATTTTGGAGAAGTTTCAGGGTTGGAGTTTATCTGAGGGCAGATGGCCTATTCCTGGAAAAAGGGAAGTTGCAGTCGGCAAGCAATGGATCATTGATATATTTAAAGAAAAAGTCAAAGTAAATCAAGAAATAGTTATGAAAGGAAGAAAGTTCAAAATAGTAGGGATATTGAATTCTCTTGGCAATAAGTCGGATGATAGTAATATTTATTTAGATATAGAGCTTTATCAGGATTTAACTGGAGAAAAAAAAGGTTCAGCCAGAGTGGCCATGGTAAAGATTGAAGAAGGATTGTCTGCTGATGAAGTAGCAGAAGACATAAAAGAGAGTCTTCAAAAAACAAGAAAGAGAAGATTTGGAGAAGATACGGCTGATTTTGCAGTTGTCACTGCTGAAAAAATGATTGGGATAACAAACAATATTTTAGGCATTATTCAATCAGCTATTATACTTTTTGCCAGTATTGCTATTCTTGTTGGTGGAATTAGTATAACAAATACAATGTTTACTTCTATTCGGGAAAGAACAAGAGAAATAGGCATTATGAAAGCGATTGGTGCTAAGAATTCAACTGTTCTGACAATTTTCTTGATTGAAGCTGGAATTATTGGCTTAGCAGGAGGCTCTGGAGGTATAATACTTGGAATTATCTGTGCAAAAATTATTGAATTATATTCGCAGGCTAATCCTCTGTTTTATTTTTCTGTGTCTATATCACCCGGTTTAATTTTATTCGGCTTCGCATTTTCAATTTTGGTTGGCTGTTTTTCAGGATTTTTTCCAGCCAGAAGAGCAGCCAAGCTTAAACCGGTCGAAGCTTTAAGAAGATACGAGTAACAAACTAATTCCTAATTTCTAAAAAATGACTATCTTAGAGATTAAAAAATATCCAGACCCGATTTTGAGAAAAAAATGCTCGCCCGTCCAAATTTCGCGAAGTAAAACTTGGTCGGGTAAAGAAGTAAAAGAAATAGCTCCGGATATAAAACAGCTAATTAATGATATGATAGAGACAATGGAAGAAAACAAAGGAGTAGGTTTAGCTGCTCCTCAAGTTGGCATTTTAAAAAGAATTATCGTTGCCCAGACAGACTATGGGTCTAAGGCTTTTATTAATCCGGAAATTATCAAAAAAACAAAAGAGAAAGAAATTATGGAAGAGGGTTGTTTGAGTTTTCCCGATCTTTGGCTGAAAGTAGAAAGAGCAAAAGGAGTAGAAATTACCGCCTTAGATAGTAATGGAAACAAAATAAAAGCCGAAGGGCTTTTAGCTAGAATTCTCCAGCACGAAATTGACCATTTAGATGGCATTTTATTTATCGATAGGATTTCTTTTTGGCAGAGATTGAAAATTAGAAAAAAATTAAAAGAGATTGAAGAAAAATATGGCTCTCGTTGATAATCTAATTGAAGGAGGTTGGTTAAAAACTCCGAGAATTATTGAGGCCTTTCGAAAAATTAAAAGAGTGGATTTTTTGCCGGAGGATATTAAAAATTTAGCTGAACTAAATGAAGCCCTGCCAATAGGTTATGGCCAGACTATTTCTCAACCCCTGGTAGTAGCTTTTATGTTAGAGAAACTTCAACCTCAGCCAGGCAATAAGATTTTAGATATTGGTTCTGGTTCTGGATGGACCTCAGCTCTCTTGGGGGAGATCGTCGGCGAGGCGGGGAAAATCACAGCTATAGAGGTAATTCCCGAATTAAAAGAGTTCGGTGAAAAAAACGTTTCAAAATATAATTTTATAAAAAAGGGACAGGTTCAATTTATCTGTGCCGATGGTTCAAAAGGATATGAAAAAGAAGCTCCTTTTGATGGGATTTTAGTTTCAGCCAGTGTCCAAACTGAGGTTCCTCAAGCCTGGAAAGACCAGATAAAAATCGGTGGAAGAATTGTTACTCCACTCGGCTCCTCAATTTGGCGATTTACGAAAAAAAGCGCTACTAAATTTGAAGAAATTGAATACCCGGGTTTTGTTTTTGTCCCCTTAATCGAAAAATGAAATTGCGTTTTTTAATTATAATTTTAATTATTTTTCTTTGCGGTTTTTTTCTTTGGCAGGGGATTTATTTGCCAAAAGAAGGGATTTGTCTAGAGGAGAAATTGTTTTTAGTTGAGAAGGGTGAAAATCTTTTTCAGATTGCCGAAAATTTAGAAAAAGAAGATTTAATTAAAAATAGATTTTTCTTTGGTTTTTATGTATTAATAAAAGGGGGTCAAGACAAACTTCGGGCCGGGGAGTATTTTTTGAGCCCATCAATGAATATTACTGAAATTGCCAGAAAAATCATTTTAGGAGAAATAGCAAAAATAATGGTGACAATACCAGAAGGGTTTACGGTAAAACAAATTGAAAAGCTACTTGGATTAAAGTTGCCTGGCAGAGATTTGGAAGGATTTTTGTTTCCCGATACCTATCAATTTCCGTTGAGAGTAGGCGAAGAAGACAAATCTTCTTCTTCACCCTTCGCTGCGGCTCGGGTAGGCGAAGAAGTGGTTAAAAAAATGCGAGATAATTTTGAGAAAAAACTGACCCAAGATTTACGAGAAGAAATTGAAAAACAAGGGAAAACGGTCCGGGAAATAGTAATTATGGCTTCTTTAATTGAAAAAGAAGTCAAAACAAAAACAGACAAAAAATTAGTTTCGGGAATTTTGTGGAAGAGGCGAAATCATAATATTCCCTTACAGGTTGATGCAACTATAAATTACATTACTGGGAAAAAAACCATAAAAGTTTCAATTGAGGAGACTAAAATTGATTCTCCCTACAACACTTACAAGTATTTGGGCTTACCTTTGGGCCCGATTTGCAATCCGGGCCTTGAAAGTATTGAAGCGGCAATATACCCCAAAAGTAGTCACTATTGGTATTATTTGTCAACGTCGAATGGAGAGACCTATTTTAGTGAAACTCTAGAAGATCACAACATTAAAAAAGCAAAATACTTAAAATAATATGCCTGAGAAAAATTTAACAGGAAAACAAATTGCCATAGTTGTTTCTTTTAAAGATTTTCGGGACGAGGAATATTTTGTGCCAAAAGAAATTTTAACAGCAGCCGGAGCTGAAATAAAAAATGTTAGCACTCAAGAAGGTTTAGCTATTGGAGCCGATGGGGGAGAGGCCGAAGTCAATCTATTGATTTCCGAAATCAATATAGCTGATTTTGATGCCGTAGTTTTTATTGGAGGCCCAGGATGTCTAAAATATCTTGATAATGAAGATTCTTACAGGGTGGCAAAGCAAACTCTATCACAAGATAAATTAGTAGCTGCAATTTGTATTAGCCCGGTTATTTTAGCTAAAGCCGGCGTCTTGGAAGGGAAAAGGGCAACGGTCTGGTCGGGTCCAATGGATAGAGAACCCGTTAGGATTTTGAAAAATTACGGAGCAGTTTATCAAGATACACAGGTAGTAATAGATGGAAAAATTATTACTGGAAATGGTCCAGCTGCTGCCAAAGAATTTGGAGAAGCAATTGTTGAGGTATTGACAGGTAAATAGAAAAAGATTATATTTAAACATAGTATGGCAGAAGAAATTAAAGAAATTTTAAAAGAATATAACGAAGATGTTAAAAGGCATATTGATGTCCTAAAAGAAGATTTTAATAGTAAGGTTAGTTTAATTGGAGAGCAGTATGGTTCTATTCAAGAAAACCTCGAAATTATTAAAAATGATATCGAAATCATTAAAAACTCTCTAAAAAAGAAAGTTGATGTTGACGATTTCGAAGCATTAGAAGGTAGGGTTAGAGTTTTAGAATCAAAAATAAAATAAGAAATAGCCGCAGACAGCAGGCGATTTATGTAAGTCCTGCCGAGGATGAAATACATAGGTTTGACCTATGCAATCTGTCTGCGGTAGAACGCAGATTTTTAATTAAAGAAATGGCCTTAACTAAAACTCAAAAACAAAAAATCCTTGAAGATTTAAAAGAAAAAATCGATAGGCAAAAAGCAATTATTTTTGTTGATTTCTCAGGTTTAAAGGTAAAAGACCTTTTTGACCTAAGAAAAAGATTGAAGAAGGTAAATAGCGAATTAAAAGTAAGTAAAAAAACCTTATTAGCTTTAGTTTTTAAGGAAAAGAAGCTAAAAATTGATATAGAAAAATTAAAAGGAGAGATTGCCTTGATTTTCGGATTTGGAGATAAGATACCTCCAGCCAAAATATCCTATCAGTTTTCTCAGGAGAATAAGAATTTAAAAATTTTAGGCGGGTTTTCTGAGAATAAATTTGTTGAGCCAGAAAGAATTATTGAATTAGCGAAATTGCCAACGAAAGAAGAACTTTTGGCAAGATTAGTTTCGAGCGTTTCAGCTCCAATTTCAAATTTTATCAATGTTTTAGAAGGAAACATTAAAGGTCTAATTTTGGCATTAAATGCCATAAGTAAATTAAAATAATAATTAAAATTATAGCGAAGAATTAAGAACCTGACTTCGTCAGAACCTTATTCTTCTTTATAATTTTTCACTCATCGAGCTTTTGTGAAACAAAAGTGAAGATGGAAAAGAGATTTATCTCTTTGATTTGTTCAAAATTATGGCTGAAGAAACAAAAAAAGAAGCTGTTAAAGAAACAAAGGAGGAACCGAAAGAAGAAAAAAAAGAAGAACCTAAAGAAGAGAAAAAAGAAGAAGAGCCAAAAGCTGAAGAGAAAGAAAAGGAAAAACCTTCTTTAACTGAAGCTCCAGAAAAAAAGGAAGAGAAACCGATAAAGGTTCCAAAGAAGTTTAAAGAACTGGTTGAGGAAATTGAAAAAATGTCTGTTCTAGACTTGGCGGAATTGGTGAAGGTTTTAGAGAAGAAATTTGGAGTTTCAGCTCAAGCTCCGGTTGCAACTCCGGTAGCTCCAGCTGAAGGAGTTCCAGCAGGAGGAGAAGTCGAAGAAAAGAGTGTTTTTAATATTGAACTGAAAGAGGTTGGTGAAAAAAAGATTGAGGTAATTAAAACGGTCCGGGATATTACCCAGAAAGGCTTAAAAGAAGCCAAAGATTTGGTAGATGCAGTAGCTACTGGTCCTCAGATGGTTAAGGAAAATGTCAAAAAGGAAGAAGCTGAAGAATTAAAGAAAAAATTCGAAGAGGCCGGCGCAAAAGTAGAGCTAAAATAGGATAAAAGGTAGGACATTGGAGAGTTGACAAGGATTTTTGATTTGTTAAACTCAAATTCATAAAGGCAAGGATAAACTTCCAACTTTTTGTATTTTAGCAATAGAATAATAGAGGAGGAGAGATGGAAAAAATCAGAGTGATAATTGCTTCTGATAAAGATAGAGTTGGCTTAAGGTCTACACTTAAGAAGTGGTTAGAGCAAAATAATAATCTTGAGGTGATTCTTTTAAGTAGATTGAAAATTTCTCGGATTAGAGGAGAAATTAAACCAAAAAATCCTACTTTAGTTTTTATTACCGCTTCCTTATATACTTCCGAAGAGTTTAATGAACTTTGTGGTTTTGTTAAAAAACTTAGAAAACATCTCCCCAAAACTAATATCATTGTTAACACTCCTCGACTTTCTGAAGAAAAAAGGGGAAAGCTCTTTGAAGGAGGTGCCGATGATTGGATTGATGATAGGCTTGATTATCCTTTTTTAGGTAGAGCCGTAGAAGCTATAGTAAAAAAGAAAGAGATTCCTCACTTATCGTAGGCAATAATTAAAAAAACCGGTTAAGAAACTCTTTTCTTGCCGGTTTTTTAATTTTTTATTGGTCTTTTATTTTTTGCTTTGAAAATCTAAAAAGAGTTGTGGCATAAAAATGGCAAAGAACTTTTAAGAATCTTCCAGGTCTAAGGGGGTAGGACACAAGTAGGATATAGGTAGGACATTAAGGATTTGACAAGGTTCCTTGGGTTTGCTAAATTCAAAGTAGAAGATTTATAACCACCGTGGAGGGCGGATTACGGAATTTTCACTCTAAATCAGGATAAGGGGGTGACTTGAGGCGGTGGTTTTTTTGTTAGCTGTGAAGAACTTGTGGAGAACTTAAACTTGACTTTTCTTTTGATATTAAGTATTATAATAACATTCATCTTAAAGCGAAATTTATAATTTATGCCACAAGAAGTTTTTAGCGAAAATTTAATTAAGAACTTCTGGAAAGAAAGTTTGTATTGTTTTTGCGGAGTGTAAACTTCGCTTTTTTATTTATTAGAAAAGCGAAATCTGGACTCCACAATAAAAAATAACGGAGGGTTCCAGTGGGGAGTTGAGCTTCCTCTAAAAAAGAGGGAGCGAGAGCTCCCTCGATGGGGAGCTGAGCTCCCGATGGATAAAATTGTGGAGGCCTACAAAGGTCGGCCTAACGTGAGGTAAAACACGAAAAAAAAATTAATTAACAGTAATTAAAAAACTATGAAAAAAATACTTATTAGTTTGGCGATTATTGGCGTAGTTGCTGGAATTACATTTGGAATTACCGGTGCTTTTTGGACCGACAAGGGGACTAGCACAAATCAATCTTTTGTATCTGGCAATTTGAATCTAAGGCTATCTAACGATGGCAGTAGTTGGGGTGATAATGTAAGCAATACTTGGAATGTAGATAAAATGGTTCCGGGTGGCACTCCTTATGAATCAACTCTGTATATGAAAAATACTGGTTCGGTAAATGCTGATTATCTTAAGTTTACTCTTGTAAACAGTGGTACGACTAACATGGATAAAGTAATGAGAATTACTGAATTAAAATATAAAGGTGAAAGCTTACTTACCGGTGGAGCAGGCGCTGATTTGAGCAGTTATGAGCCACCAACCAATTGTACTGTTACAACTAGTCATATAAACCAAGCGATTGATTCAGCAAGCGAAGGTGATGTAATTTGCGTTGTACCAGGTAATTATACTTATGATTATGAAAACGGCGTAGTTGATGTGGATCAAAACGGAGTAACTATAGCTTCAACTGAAGGACCGGATAAAACTACTATCAGCGCAGGGATTCAGATTAGTGTTGATGGGGTAACTGTAAAAGGATTTAAGATTGTACCATCTCCAGTTCTTGGCGAAGAATCGGGGGTTTACCTTATGCCTGTTTTAAGCAATATCACAGTGTCTGATAACATGATTGAAGGGCAAGGAAGCGGCAGAGGTGTTTTATTGGGACTGCATGGTTCTGGCGCGGCTTACAACAGTGTAAGTATAGAAAATAATGTAATCCATGATTTGGGAACTGGCATATACACGAATTCTCACACTGGAATTATTGACATACAGTACAATACATTCGTCGATTGTACTGCAGGCATTGGTGGAGCAAACAATGCTAATGTGAAATACAACAAGTTCGATTGGGACGGAGAAGCAATAGGTTTAGATGACTTAGTAAGCCCTAGAAAACTAGTGATTAAATACAACAACTTCCTTGGCGGTGCAGCAGTAAACAACTATGGAAATAACGGTCAGGATGCCACCAACAACTGGTGGGGTGATTTTGACCCATCAGACCAGGTTAGTGGTAAAGTAAATTACACGTCTTATGCCGGTGGTCCGTTTATTGGTTTTATTAATGGACAAGACCCCTATGCTAACGGTTTTGCTGACTTGGATGATTTTGAACGCTCAATAATTGTTGTTGAAAATCCAGATTTGCTACCAAACAGTAGCACTTATCACACCTTAAAGATGGGTGTTCAGCTTGATGGTCCCACTACCAGTAATCATTATATGGGCGGTACTGTAGGTATGAATATGACCGTGACCATGGGACAAGGTCCTGCTGAGTAAACCTTGATTAGTAGAATTGAACTCTTTTAGGTTGCCCTTTGCCCTTCCGAAGCCTTTGGCGAAGGAGGGTCAGCGGTCATCCTTGTACGCAAATTGGGGCAACCAATAAAGGTTTTGATTTTAGTTTTGCTATGGATTTTAAGAAAATCAATATCAAAAAAGCAAAAAAGATTTCTTATTGGGTAGTTTTGGGATTTCTGTTGGTAGTTTTGATTTTTATTTTATTCCCGCTCTTGCCGATTGATAATAATTATTCCCTAAAAATGGTTTTATCCGGTTCAATGAGCCCGGCAATTAAAACCGGCAGTATTGTAGCCGTAAAGCCAGCATCGTCTTATAATATCGGAGATGTAATAACTTTTAAAAAAGGCCAGGGGGAAAGAGAGATAGTTACCCACCGGATAATAGGTCAAACGGAACAAGGTTTTATTACTCAAGGGGATGCCAACAATGTATTTGATGCGAATCCGGTCAAAGAAGAAGCTATTTTAGGAAAAGTGATTTTGACCATCCCTTACGCTGCTTATGCGGCTAATTCTGCTCGTTCAAAATTCGGACTTATTTTATTAATTCTAATTCCGGCTTTATTAATTATCGGAGGCGAAGCTCGTAAAATTTTCCAAGAAGTTCAAAAAATGCAACAAAAGAAAAGGGAAGCATGATTAAAAAATCTTTATTAAAAATTGTTTGTTTATTAATAATTATTGGTCTTAACTGGACCGGGCTTTTGGCTGTTGGCGAAACCTTTGCTTTTTTCTCTGATAGCAAGGATTCTAATGCTAATACTTTTACAGCTGCCACTTTATATCTCTCTTTAAGATCTGGCCAGGGTAATTTCGTTCCTCCAGAAATTGCAAATGATATGGATCCTGGAGAATCAGTTGCTCGCGATATCTATATTAAAAAAGAGGATAGTTTGGCATTTCAATATAATGCTCATTCAGAGCCAGTTTCCGGTTCTTGTGATTTAAATTTCTATAATATTTTAGAGCTAAAAGTTTGGTACAACTGGTATGAAGCTGAACCAGGTCTTTCGCCAGAGCACCTTCAATATCGTCATATGGATTTGAAGTACGATGGATTACTGAAAGATTTTAATTTGAGAAACCTTAACCAAACTGATCCTGATCTACGAATTCCTAATTCTCATACTTATTATAGTAATGTTTTTTACGGGCCAGACGAACATTGGCTTTATTTCCAAATTACTCTGCCATCAACTTGGACAGAGAATAACAAATTTTGTAACTTCAAATTTGTTTTTGATGGCTGGCAAGATAATATAGAGAATTATGGCGATGGCGGGTTTACCGACAAAGAAGAAATTTATAGCACTTTAATTGATAGCGTGTTTATTGAAGAAGAAGAATTAGTCACGGAAGATGAGGAATTAGATTCTGAAGAAGTTATCGAAAACGCCGCTGAGGAAATCCCGGTTATTGAAGAAGAACCAACCGAGGAAGAAGAAAATCCTCCAGTCGAAGAAGAACCTTCAATAACAGAAGAAGAAGAACCACCACCTACTGAAGAAGAACCACCTACTGAAGAAAATCAAGAGCAAGGAGGAATAATAGAAGAAATAAATGAAATAATTGATGAGGTAATTGATGAAATAGTTGAAGAAATAATGCCAGATGAAGAAATAGGGGATGAGGTAGTTTCAGAAGCAGAAGCTCCAATTATTGACGAGGCCCTAATCATTGAGGAGGCGTCCGCAGATGAAATTCCGGCAGTTGATGAACAACCAGCTACTGTGCCCGATGACAGTTCTTCTACCCAAGATGGGGTTGGAGAAAATAGCAGCGATGGAGGAAGTGGCGATGGAGGAGATGGTGATACCAGCGGTAGTTTAGATAGTAGTGGGCCAGCTGAGGGAGCTAGTGAGGGTTCCAGTGAAACCGGAGATAGTGTAAGCGAGTAATGAATTAAAAATTATGAGTAAAGCATTTAAAACAATTTTAATCATTTCAATTATTGTTTTTGGCGGTAGCTTTTTATTGATTAATTCGGCACAGGCAGGAGTGTTTTGGTTTAGGGACAAAAATATCAGTATAGATTTTGATGAGCTCCCTTTTGATTTGACTAATTTTGCACCGGGGATGAGTGATGTAAAAAGCATCATCATAAAAAATAATGAAAATTTTGATATCAATGTTTACTTTGGAGCAAAAAAAACATCAGGCGACGATGTTTTAGCCAATGTCTTGACCATTACTATTGGTGATAAATCAAATCATTTATCGGATTTATTCAATAATGATATAGCTCTTACTCCAGTCAATTCTGGGAAATCCCAGAACTATAATATTGCTCTAAGTTTTGATGAAGATGCCGGGAATGAGTGTCAAGGTAAAACTATAAATTTTGATTTTATCATTACTGCTGAACAAATAGGAAAAGGTAATGGAGAGATACCACCAGTAGATATTCCCGGCGGAGGAGGTGGTAGGGCTTTATTAACCATTCAAAAGGGCTCGGTGAGGATACCAGAGATTGGAGAAACCAGTGTGACTATTACCTGGTTAACTTCTTATTCTTCCACCAGTCAGGTGATTTATGCTGCTGCCGGTGAAACATATAGTTTTGATTTAACTAAAACTAACTATGGTTATCCTCACGCGGCTCCTGTTCCTGAAGATTCAACAAAAGTCACTTTTCATTCCGTGACGATTACTGGTCTTACTCCCGGTACTACTTATTATTATCGAACAGTCTCTCATGGTTCATTGGCAATTAGTGATGAATATAGGTTTACAACCAAAGGCATAGCAGGAGGAGTAGTAGAAGAAAAAGAAGAGGAAAAAATGGAAGAAATAAAAAAACCTCTTGGGGAGGTTGAGGGGGAATTAGAGGAAAAAATACCACCTGAGGAAGAAATTAAAGAAGAAATGCCAAAAGAAGAAAAAAGAGCTTTGGGAGAGATATTTGCCACCGAGGGATTATTAGCGGCAATTGGTGCTATGTCCTTTAATCTGAAAGTAATTTTAATTATAGGCGGAATTGTTATAATTGGATTGATTATCTTGCGGATAATTAGAAAGCGAAAAATTAAAAGTTAATCTGGTATACTTTTAAACCGTTCAAAAGATAGATTATCTTCCCGTTATCAGAGACTGCAAAATCTTTTAGATTGTCAAATTTTTCACTTTGGAATTGCTTGATAATTTTGCCAGTTTTGTCTAAAACAATTATTCGGTTCTGAATTGGTTCTAAAATATAAAGATAGGGAAGATTTGGCAAAGCAATAATTTTATAAAGTTTTTTTGGATAAGGAAAAAAGTCCAGGCTTAAATCCTTTTGATGTTGACCACCATAATATCGCGAAATCGTGTTATTTTCTTTCAAAATCCAAATTGAACCATCTACAGCTATAGATTTGCTATCTGTGGCTTTTTTAGTTTCGGAACTTAACCAAAACTGAGGAGAATCTTTACCTTCTTCTAAAGGGGCAGTATATTTGATAATTTCGCCCTTTTCTGAATCTAAAAAATAAAGATTTATCCGAAACGAAGAAAAATCACTGAAATCAAAAACCCGAGCCGCAGCGAAGGGTAAAGAAGAGGATTTATCCTCTTCGCCTTCAGGATAAGGTTGTTTCAAAGAGAGGGATTCACCAAATTGACCATTTTTAAAAGTGGCTATTTTATCTGGTTTTGAAAAAAATAAGATAGCGTCATCAAGGGAGGCGGCTAAATTGAATTTTTGATCAGTTTGAATAAGACTGCCTTCGCTTCTCTCATTTATTTTAAATAGATTCTGAGAGTAAGGACTAAAAAAATAAAGGTCTTGCTGAGAAATAACCATTTTTTGGGGAATAAGGTCTTCTGAATTAAATTCAAAAATAAGTTTAGGGTCAGTAATTTTTTCTAATTTGTTTAGATTTTTAAGATGTTCTTCAATAGATTCTTTTAAAGAAGTCGCCTCGTTTTTTAATTTCCCCTCTTTTGTAGTTAGTGGTAAAATTTCCTGCCAGCTTTCCTTAAATAAAATATTGGCTTTTTCTTCTTCTTTAAAAATTAAAAAATTTTCTGCTTGATTTATTTTCTCTTGAACTTCATTTAAGACAGCTCTTTGCTTTTTTAATTGCTGTTTTTCTTCTTTCTGAAATATAAAAAATCCTATCAAGAGAACAAGAGCTAAAACTAGAACTGAAATTAGGCCTTTCTTTAAATTTTCAGTAATTTTAATTTTTGCTTTGAGATTTGAAGTAGTTGGAAGCTGGAGATGAGGAATTTTGATTTTTTTTGTTTTTAATTTAAATTTTAATTGGAGAAGGTGAAAAACATTTTTCACTTTATAAACTAGGCCGCTCAGCTTTTTCTTTAATTTTTTCGCAATTAAAGTGGCGATGGAGGATAGAAGCTTCTTTAAAATTAGACCAACCTTTACCAATAATCTGATTAGCGGAGAAAGAGCCTCTCTTATTGAGAATTTTTCTACTTCTTTTTGGAAAGTAACAATTTTTGGTTTTTCTAAGTGGCCTTCTGCTAAAACTTCTGATAGGTCAATAAAAAGACAAACCCCTGAGATTTCTGAAAGTCTTTTTTCTTTGGCTTTTAAAATTTCTCTTAATTTTTTCTCGTCAAAAGAGGGCTCTTTAACGAATTTAGTTAATAAACTTTCTGATGAGAAAAGTTCTTCGCCTTTGTTTGCCTTTTGACGAGTTTTCCCGCCTTCAGCGAGGGCTTCGGCGAAAACAGTAAAAACCTCTTTGGTTAATACCAAAATTTTATCATTGACATCCAATTTTCCAGAAACAATATTGATAAATATTTTTAAAGGGTAAGGTTCAATATCTTGAAGGTCGAGATTTTTCCCAATGTCTATTATTTTACCAGCTCTTAGCAGTAAAATTTTAATATCTCCAACTTTAGTAAAATTTAAATCAAAATTTTTGAGAGACAAAACGGCAAAATTTAAATTTCCTAGCCAACTAACATTTTCCTTTGAAACCTCACCAGCTAAAAATTCATTTATTTTTTTTAGACCTTCTTTAAAAGATTGTTCTGGTGTTTGAAGAGGCAGGGCATAGTATCTTCCTTTTATGACTTGAGCTATATTATCCAAAAGCCGGGAATTTTGGGGCAGGGTATTGCGAAGCTCTCCTACCATATAGAGACTTCCCAGTCTTTTTTCATAAATATTTTCTGGTTCATAACAAAAACTATCAAAGATTAAATCTTCTTTCGCTTCAGGGTTAAAATGTAATTCAAAAATTCGCATATTTAGTTTATTGTAAAATTTTTTGAGTCAAAAAACAAACACTTGATTTTTTACTTATATTTAGTATACTTTAAATTAGAGTTGGTATTAAAGTTTTTTTACAAAATAATAAAAAATTGAAAGATTGAAAGGGTGATAGAAATGATAAGGGGGACTGATTTGGATGGCGTTATGACTTTTCGTGGTCTTTCTAATTTCAATAATAGTAAATTACCATGGGTATGCGGTCTCTGGTTAATTTTTGTGCCACCAAATAAAAGAATGATTAAACTCTTAAGAAAGTGGAAAGAGAAGGAAGATGAGATTATTATTATTTCAAGTAGGCCAAAAAAATTGGAGGGATTAACAAAATGGTGGCTCAAAAGATACCAAATACCCTATGATTATCTTTTTCTTGTAGATAAAGGGGATGGATTTGAACAGCGAAAATTAGAGATTATCCAAAAAACAGGTATTTTGCTATTTGTTGATGATAATCCAAGGATAGTTAGTTTTTTGCGAAAGTTTGGCGTTAAAGCCAAATTTCCGGAAGAGGTGTTTTGATTTTGATAAGAGCTGAATTCTAATCAAGAGCTTGCACCTCTTTCTTTTTTATTTAATAATAGTAAAATTTAATAAATATGCCTGGATTTAATTTCAAAAAATTGGCTCCTAATTTTAAATTTGCTTTTTCGGGAATAAAAACAATTATTCGGGAAAAACAGCCGTTCCGAATTATGATTGTAAGTGCGATTCTGGTAATAGTTGCGATGATTTGTTTTAATCTAACTCTTATTCACAAAATAATTATATTATTTATGATAGTTTTGGTGTTGTCTTTGGAATTGTTAAATTCAGTAGTTGAAAAAGTTTTAGATTTTGTTTGCCCTCAAAAGAATGGGAAAGTGAAAAAAATTAAGGATATGTCAGCCGGAGTAGTTCTGATAGCTTCTATTGGAGCGGCTTTAATAGGAATCTTGATATTTTTGCCTTATATTTTGGCGATTTTACTTCGTTAAAAATCTATAAAAAGTAGGATGGGCGAGTAGCTCAGTGGTTAGAGCACTGCACTCACATTGCAGGGGTCACAGGTTCAAATCCTGTCTCGCTCACAAAAAAAGGAAATTCTAATGGATTTGACAAATCCAAAAAGTTAGGGGGTTGGGCAAAATCTTTTAAAAATGCTAAATTAAAATTAGCATCATGAAAAAATCTTTCGATGAAGAATTGTATAAAAATAGGTCAATTAATAGCCTGATTCTTTTTAGTATCTATTCTGTAATCGAAAATAAAGAAAAGTGCACTTTTGAAAGATTGGTCAAAGAATGCTTTACTTTATTCCCGAAGACATTTAGTTTCCCAAAATATCTCCAATGGCCGGATTCTCGGAAGTTAGATAGGCCACTCAGATCCCTTAGGAGAAAAGGATTAATTTTGGGTGACCCAAAAACTGCTTTTTCTTTGACTAAATCTGGAAAGAAAATCGTTGAAGAGATAGTCAAAACTTTTAGACAGAGAAAATTATTTAAGTAAGAGATGAACCAGGACGAATTTGAAAAATTAGTTAGCAAAGCTTTACTGATTCTGCCAAAAAAAATTCGCCAGAAAATGGAGAATATAGCAATTTGTGTTGAAAAAAGACCATCTGAGGAACAATTAAGGAAAACCGGCCTAAGACATGGCGGGTTTTTGTTAGGGCTCTATGAAGGAATTCCTCAGACAGTTTGGGGTAAGGGATTTGGCGGAAATTTACCAGATAAAATTACTATTTTTCAAGAATCAATTGAAAATTTTGCAACCAGACCAAAAGAAATTAAAGAATTGATTAAAAACGTTGTTTGGCATGAAATTGCCCATCATTTCGGCTTTAGTGAGAGAGGAATTAAATTACTTGAACAAAAAAGAGGAACCTAAGTATTTTTTTTGGCTTTGCTTCTTACTTTTAGTTAAATCTGAAATAAATTATGAGTAAAGTAAGTAAAGTAAAATTTGAAAATAATTTAAAAGAAACGATTTTGAAGGCAGTGGATTTAATCGGTGGTTTTAGCAAGTTTATCAATACCGGTGATGTAGTTTTTTTAAAACCCAATTTTAATACTGCTGATCCTTTTCCGGCATCTTCTGATCCAGAATTTTTAAAACAGGTAGTGGAATTAACTTACGATTACGGGGCTAAAACTGTAATAGTTGGAGATTCTTCTACATATACTTTGAATACCCGAAAGGTGATGGAAAAACTTAAAATTTTTGATCTCCAAAATATGGAACGGCCTCCAAGGATTTATGTTTTTGAAGAACGCGGATGGATTAAAAAAGAAATCCCCAACGCCAAGTATTTAAAAAGTGTCACTGTGCCCGAGATTTTAGACAGAGCCGATAAATTAATATTACTTCCTTGTTTGAAAACTCATTCCCAGGCCCAGTTTACCGGAAGTTTAAAACTTTCTGTTGGTTTTGTAAGATCATTAGAGCGAGTTCGTCTTCATTCCTATTATTTGTTAAAAAATTTTCAGAGAAAAATCGCGGAGCTAAACAAAATAATTAATCCAAGTTTAATTATTATGGATGGCCGTAAGTGTTTTATTAATGAGGGACCGGCAAAAGGTGAGATTCGTGAACCAAATGTTATCTTAGCTTCCACAGACCGGGTGGCTATTGATGTTGAAGGGATAAAAATAATCCAAAGTTTTAAGAGAAATTCTCTCAGGAACCTTAATCCCTGGGAAATTCCCCAAATACAGGCCGCAGTTGAGTTTAATCTCGGCGCTAAAAATGAAAAAGATTACCAGGTTTTGTCTGAAGATAATGAAATGTAAAAAAGTAATCTTGATCGCACAAGATGAGATACATTGGTAACACCCCTAAAATGCCAAGAATTGGTAGAATTAAGGGTAGAAAAGGTCCTTTAGCAAAAAATGAAAATGGAAATAGAAAACGATGGAAAAAATAAAGGGCTAAGTTTAAATTATTTTAAAAGGAAGAAAGCGAAAATAACTTATTCTAAAGAGGATCATTTAATCCTCTTTTTATTTATTAAAAGTTTAAAAGAGAAAAACAAGTTAAATTCATTTGCCTTAAAAAATTTGACAAATATCTTAAATTAAGCTATAGAAAATATAGTAGCTTACCAACTAAATAATAGTTGTAAAGACTGTAAGGAAAGAAAAGGAAGAATAAGAGGTGATAAGAGATGATAAAGAAATCAATAAAAGTGATTATGATTTTAGGAGTGATTTTGATTTTTCTGAACGGAATAATAATAGGTTGCGAATCAGAACCATCAGAACCAGAGGAAGTGTCAAAACCAGAGGAAGTGTCAGAACCATCAGAACCAGAGGAAGTGTCAAAACCAGAAGTTCTAGAAAATGAGTATTCCTTGAATCTGATTATTAATGGTCAAGGAGTAACCGATCCTGCTTCTGGTACCTGTGATTATCAAGAAGGAATAGTAGTAACCATCACAGCCATCCCTGATTCAGGTTGGAAGTTTAGTCAATGGAATGGCGATGTCACTGGGTCTGATAACCCGATCATCATTACCATGGATTCTGATAAGGAATTAAGCGTTATCTTTGAGCCTTATTCTAAAGTTTTAGAAAATAAAACTATAGCTAACTTAAATGATACTGAAGCTATGGTACTTTCTTTAATAAATAATATAAGAGTTCAAAATGGCCTGGAGGTGCTTTATCCAGATAAGATGCTAACTGATATAGCCAGAGAAAGAAGCAATGATATGATAGAAAGAGATTACTTTTCTCACCACACACCAGATGGAAAAGATCTATTTGATATATTAGAAGGCTATGGTGTTAGATATATAAATATTGGAGAGAATTTAGCACAATCTAAGCCTGCATCTATAGGAAGTCCAGAAAATTTTGTAAATTTCTGGATGGATAGTCCGTCACATAGGGCAAATATTTTAAGAGATAACTATGGAAAAATTGGTATTGGTCTTGTAGATAGCGGAGACAGAAGAGTTTTAACTGTAGTATTTATGAATTAACTTTATAGAGGCTCGTTAACAGGGATTAAATAAAAATAAGTAGCGCTTGATAAATAGCCTAGACTTTAAAATCTGGGCTATTTTTTTCTAAAATAAGAAAAAGTTTATAATTTTTGACTTCCTAATAATTTTTTGATAATCTATAGTTAAGACACTTTAAGGGGATAGCAAGGTTAAAAAAGGTCGCAGGAATAATTAGGGAATAAATAAAGCTATGGAATCCCGTTAGAAATTTTATTTGACAAAATTTTTAATAGGGTTCCTAAGATTTCTAACGGGATGGAACAATTTTTAGCCCAAAATCAGTGGATTATTTTATTGGCTGTTCTTTGGGTTTTACCGTGGAAAGGTGTGGCTCTTTGGCGAGCAGCCAGAAATAGTCATAAGGGTTGGTTTGTAGCAATACTTGTAATTAATACGATGGCTATCTTGGAGATAATTTACATTTTCTTTTTTAGTAAGAAAAAGCAGCCCAAAGAACAAGTTTAATTTCAATTTTAGCTAATGTTTAACTTACGATGTTAAACATCAAATGATAAAAATATCATGGAAGTATTTGAAGCCATTAAAATTAGGCGGAGTGTTAGGAGTTATAAAGCAGAGGCGGTACCGGAGGGAAAGTTGAAGAAAGTACTGGAGGCTGCCAGATTGGCTCCTTCTGCTCATAATGAACAAGAATGGAAATTTGTAGTAGTCAGAGATGCCCAAAAAAGAAAAGAATTAGCTGAAGCTGCTTTAAATCAGAATTTCATCGCCGAGGCCCCGGTAGTAATTGTTGCTGTTGCCTTGGACCCAGACCATATTATGAGTTCTGGCGTCCCTGCTTTCGCAGTTGATTTAGCGATTGCCGTGGACCATATGACTTTGAAGGCAACTGAAGAGGGATTAGGGACCTGCTGGATTGGAGCTTTTTCTCAAGAAAAAGTAAAGAAAGTGTTAGAAATTCCAGAAAGATACAAAGTGGTAGTTTTGTTGCCTCTTGGTTTTCCCGCAGATACACCTGAACCAAAATCAAGGAAGAATATAGAGGAGATAGTTTGCTATGAAAATTTCTCTGACTGATAAAGAAATCGTTTGGACAAAGCATGCTAAAGAGAAAATGCGCTATTATAGACTTTCAAAAAAGCGGATTTTACGGGTTTTACGACATCCTGAAAGAAAAGAAGTTGGTGTGGCACCAGAAACAATTGCCGTTATGCAATCTGCTGGAACAAAGAAACATCCAACCGAAATCTGGCTGATGTACCAGATTGTTAAGTTAAAAGATAAAAGTCAAAAGTTAAAAATAATTACTGCCTGGCGGTATCCCGGGATAAGCCCTTTACGGAAGCCACCACCTATACCAGATGACATTCTTCAGGACTTGGATTATATAATTTCAAGTTTATGATCCAGAAAGGGACCTGGTTGGACTTTTGCCTGACATTGATTATGATAAGAATAATAGTATAAAAGATGAAATAGAATTTGAGTTAAAAAGGTCGAGACAATTTATTTTTTAAATTTCATAATATGCAAGAAAATATTTCTCTAAAAATTATTCCTAAAGAGTTAAAATGGGTTTTATTAGTACTTCTCTCAATTTTTCTTTTGGTTTTAACTATTTCTGAGGGATTAGAAATTAAAGATAAATTAAAAAGTAAAGAAACAATTACTTTTTCTGGCCAAGGAAAATCAATAGGAGTTCCTGATATAGCCTCAATTACTCTTTCAGTTATCACTGAGAAAATAACTGCCAAAGAGACAATGACTGAAAATGCAAAAATAACCAATGAAGTCATTAAATTTGTTAAAGAATCAGGAATCGACGAAAAAGATGTAAAGACCCAATCTTTTACTCTTTCTCCTCGCTATGATTGGGTAAAGGGAAAAAGAATCTTCAGGGGTTATCAACTTACTTCTACTCTGGCGGTAAAAATTAGGGAACTGGAGAAAATCAGTGATATAATTGATGGGGCAGTTTCAAGAGGAGCAAATCAAGTAGGAGACATTCAATTTGTTATTGATGATCCAGAAAAATTGAAAGAAGAAGCGAGAAACAAAGCCATTGAGAATGCTAGAGAAAAAGCTCAGAGCATTGCTAAAACTACTGGTTTGAAACTGGGGAAAATTGTTTCTTTTTCCGAAGCTGTTATCCCTGAAGATTACCCCAGACCTTATTCCCTTGAGATGAAAGAAGAAGCGCTAGGAGGAGGGCCTTCTCCGGAGATTGAAAAAGGAAGCCAGGAAATTGAAGTAAGCGTTTCTTTAACTTTTGAATTGAAATAAATTATGTATACATTAATTCTCATTGCTGGCTTTGGCGGAGGAGCGATAAGAGGTTTGGTTGGTTTTATTAAACACCAGTATTCTTATAAAAATGTTGGTTTCCATTTGCCTTATTTTTTTGCGATGATGTTTCTTTCTGGTATTATTGGTCTTTTAACCGCTGTTTCCATAAAGGAATTAGGGATGACTTTTTTGGGTGTAGATTCTATTTCTCCAGTTTTAGCTCTTATTGTCGGTTATGCCGGAGGCGACTTTATTGAAAATATCTATAAAATCATTGTTAAGAAACCCTCTCTTTATTCTTTACCAGAAAATCTGAAAAAAGGGTAAAAGTCGTAGCATAATATTTACGATAACAATTATTGTTGATTTAGTTTGAGAAAACTTGATGTAAAAATTTAAAATATTTTTAAAGGTCCAACCTAATAAATTATAATAATTAAAAAATATGAGCAAATTTGATTATTTAACAGTAATAATTTTCATTTTTTTGCTTTCTATGTATTTATTGAACTATTTTCCCGGCTAATTATAATTATTTTTAAAAAGCAAATCAAAAAGCGTCCCGCTGGAAGCGGGACGCTTTTTTAGTTATAACTTTATTCTATATTTTCCCAGCCTTTACCTTCTTCCTCTGGCGTTTCTGGTTCTTCTTCGTCTTCATCAATATCAAGATCTTCATCAACATCTTCAGAGGTGAAAGGAGTGAACAATTTATCGTAAACCATAAATATTAAACCCTTTACCCTCAGGCGAAGAGAACTTCGTTCTCTTCTTCACCTTCGCTTCCTTCGGAAGCTCGGTAACTAAAGAAGTTAAGGGAAAGCAGGTTTTAATTCCCTCTCTACAAAAAAGGGGAATTATTACGACCTTTTTTTATTAATATCATTATAAATAGCCAAAAACACCTGTCAAGCCCCCACACTTATGCATAGGTGTGGGGGGTCAAGCCCCAGAAATTAACAATTAAAGGCATGGAAAAGGCTCTTGACAAGAGTTCTTTGGTCTGTTAAACTCTCTGTATTGGAGATTGGAGGGCTTGTTGCCAAAGCTTTGGCTAAGGCAGCAGGAAAACAAACTTCCAATTTTTTAGTTCTTTGTTATTTCAAGAAGGAAAGAGATTGAGAGTAAAGGAGAGTAAGGAAAAAATGACAGTAAGGAAAGACTTACGTAATTTAGTAAAAGAGAAAAAGAAAAACAGAAGGAGAAAAAAATGAAGAAGCATTGGAAAAAGTTTGTTGTTCTCGCAGTAGTTATAGCTGTGGTAGCTATGCTTATACTACCCGGTTCTTTGTCTGCTTATGATTGGCCTAATATTACAGTGACAAAAACCGCTGATAAAACATCTGTGGAGGTAGGAGAAGAAATAACCTATACCTACAAAGTATATAATGGTTATGCTAACTCCTTATACGGAGTCGCACTTGTTGATAGTGAACTTGGTGTTGTCAATTTAGGAGGTTTAACTGCTGGTGGTGACCTTAATCCAGGAGCTACAGCTACAGGAACTCTTAAATTTACACCCATGGTAGGTGACATAGGTGACATAGTTAATACAGCTGAGCTAACTGGTACTATAAGCAATGTTGGTCTTAGAACGACTAGTAGCGAAGTAACTGTTGAAGTTACAGTAGTTCCTGTCCACCAACATATAGTAAAATATAATACTAGTGGTGGAACAGGAACTGTACCCGTTGATACTAATTATTGGGTTGGTGACTCTGTAACAGTTACGGAAAATGTCATCACTCGAGACGGGTGTATTTTTGCGGGTTGGAATAGTGGAAGTAATATTTATTTTGGTGGTGAAACGTTTACAATGCCAGATGGAGATGTTACTTTAACAGCACAGTGGGACGCTAAAGGTGAAAAAGGTGATACTGGTGATACAGGTCCTGAAGGTAAAGAAGGTCCTGAAGGTCCTGAAGGTCCTGAAGGTGGTACAGGTGGAACTGGTGCTGAAGGGGCTGAAGGTGCTGAAGGTGGAACTGGTTCTACAGGTTCACGAGGTCCACAAGGAAGAGCTGGTAAAGACGTTGTAAGGATGTTTTCACAAAAGACGGTGGAAATGAAGACCCATGGAGTCTAACTTCTGAAGTAGTTGATAAGTATATGTTAGAATCTACTACGTATGCAGGTAAGACAACTCACATTATAGTTGAAATCGTGTTTATGGTAGAACAAGCAGACGGGTCACTAGTGTTTATGGCTAAATAGTCATCAGGTTCAAAGTTTACTTCGAATAGCCTTTGTCCGCGAACGGTAACAAAGGTCAAGGTGATGCCTTAACTCTCGACATCACCTTCTTCCTGAACCAGGAACCCTGGTAACCTTTTCCCCAAACTAAAACTCTCAGTTTCTTTCCTTGTCCTCCGAAGCTCCACAAGAGCGAAAGAGGACAAAAGCCCTTAATGATGATTTTTCATCAATAGGGTAAAGCCACCTAAGTTTCTTCGAAATTTTGGCGGCTAAAGCCCAAGTTTCAAAAAACTTGGGCTTATTCTTTATTTTAGATTGATTTAATTTTTTACTGATTTTGTTTTCCGATGGAGATATTATATAATAAAGTCGATGCAAGAAATAGGCCAAAAACAAAATATATTCTGGCAATGGCTCTCTTGGCATTTTTTTGAGGTGCCAAGAGCTATTTTAAGAGCCTGGAAAAACTTTCTTTTATTTAATTTAAATTATTTCTCTGTTCCCATTCTTTTTAAAACCTTCTTTTCTTACTGGCGAAAATATAAATGGTCTTATGGCAGGGGATTTGATTTGAGAAGGTATTTTGAGGCCTTCACTTTTAATCTGATTTCCAGAATTTTGGGAGCAATTGTTAGAAGTATTTTAATATTTATCGGTATTAATGTTGAGATTTTTATATTTATTGGGGGAATGGTAATATTTGTTGGATGGTTTTTATTACCAGTTCTTTTAATTATTGGTCTTTTTTATGGTTTCAAAATTTTACTTTAATTCAAAAAAAGCAGCAATTTTTCAGGCATTAATTTGGGAGAGAGCTTTTCGATTGGCTATATTCCTTAAAAAATTCTTTTTAATTTTATTTATTTTTACTTTTTTAATATTTTTATATGGATTTCTGACAGAAAACTTTAGCCAATCAGCCCTTTCTCTTTTATTTGGTTTTTCGATAATCTTTTTGACATTGACAATTATTCTCTGGATAAAGATACTCTTTTTTGACTTAAAACTAAAGAGGCCGAAATTGAAAATAACAATTCAGGAAGCCCAAAATAGTCTGGAGGAAGGCGATGAACCTTCGGTTCATCTTCGCTCAGCCCAAGGGGGCTTCGTAGGCGATGAACTTCGTTCATCTTCACGCTTCGCTGACGCTCGCGTATATAATTTAGCTGAGTTTTTAAGTTTTGAGGTAGCTAAAAGTATTCGGCAGGCAATTAAATTCTCTAAAAAGAGAAAACTTGCCAAGATTCCTTCTGAAGCCCTACTTTACTTCTTATTAAAAGGGTGGCCCCGGGCAAATTTTATATTCTCTCGAGCCCTCTTAAATCTAAAAGAGATTAAAAAAGAATTGAAAAATTATTTGGATAGTTTAAAAAGCAAGAAGTTTCAAGAAATTTTTTCTGAAGATTTTCAAAAAGTAATTTTAGAAGCTTTAAAAATTGCTCAAAGAAAAGGTCATCAGACCATTGAAATGGGGGATATTTTAACCAGCCAGAGCAAAATTGACCCGACTTTCAAAAAACATCTAATTGTCATGGATATCAAGACCCGGGACATTGAAAATTTAACCAGCTGGTTAGAAAGTTTGGAAGAAAGAATTTCAGAGAGAAAAAAATTTTGGGAATACAAAAATTTGGCCAAAAAAGGAAGTTTAGCCAAAGAATGGGCGGCAGGTTACACTCCTACTTTAGACCAATATTCAATTGATTGGACTAATTTTATTAAAAAGAGAGGATTTGAGGAGATTATTGGCCATAAATCAGCTATTGAGCAAATTACCCGGATTTTGGCTAAATCAGAAATTAATAATGTTTTATTAGTAGGTGAACCAGGAACCGGTCGAGGAGCTACTATCCAGGCCTTGGCTCAAAGAAGTCTTTTTGGCGAGAGCTTACCCAATTTAAATTATAAAAGAGTGGTTGAATTAGATATGACTTCTTTATTGACTCGAATTGAAAAACCTGAAGAGATAGAAGCAATTTTAGACCTAATTTTTCGAGAAGTAATTTTTGCGGGAAATATTATTTTAATAATTAATGAGTTCCATAATTATGTTGGCCAGCTGGCCAGACCAGGGATTATCGACATTTCTGGAGTTCTAGTTCCTTATCTAAGATCTCCCCAGTTTCAGATTGTTGCCATAACTACCTTTATAGGTTTGCATAAATATATTGAGCAAAATCCATCCATTTTATCTTTATTTGAAAAAGTTGAAGTTTCTGAAATTTCAGCCAAAGAGACAATTAGGCTTTTGGAAAATCAGGCTTTAATTCTTGAACAAAAATATAGAAAGTTTGTTTCCTATCTGGCAATAAGAGAAATAGTAAATTATTGCCAGAAATATTTATCAGCCATTCCCTTTCCAAAATCAGCAATGAATCTCTTAGATGAAATTATGGTCTATTTGGTCAGTGAGACAAAAGAGCAAATTTTATTACCAAAACATGTGGCCGAAGTTGTTTCTGAAAAAATTCAAATCCCGGTGGGAGAATTAAAGGTCAGGGAGAGAGAAATTTTGTTAAATTTAGAAAATTTGATTCATCAGAGAATTATTGACCAAGAAGAGGCAGTAAATGAAGTTTCAGCAGCTATGAGAAGGGCTAGGGCTGGCTTTACCATAAGGTCAGGGCCAATGGGTTGCTTCTTATTTTTAGGTCCAACCGGAGTAGGGAAGACTGAAACTTCCAAAGCTCTGGCCGAAATCTACTTTGGTTCAGAAGAGAAAATGATAAGATTAGATATGTCAGAATTTCAGGATACTCGAGATATCCCAAGATTAATTGGTTCTGCCTCAAAAGAGGGTCTTTTAACAACCCCGGTTAGAGAAACCCCTTTTTCCTTAATTTTACTCGATGAAATTGAGAAGGCCCATCCAAATATCTCAAATTTATTTTTACAGGTTTTTGATGAAGGCCACTTGACCGATGGATTAGGCAGAAAAGTTGATTTTAAAAATTCAATTATTATTGCTACCTCAAACGCCGGGGCAAAGATTATCTGGGAGGATATTAGATTGAATAAAAAATTAGACATTGTCAAAGAAGATCTCTTGGGCTATCTTTTTCAAAAAGGGATTTTCCGACCAGAATTCATTAATCGATTTGATGGAGTAGTTGTTTTCAGACCCTTAACTAAAGAAAACCTTTTAGATATTGCTGAACTCTTTCTTCAAAAACTAAAGAAAAATCTTGAAGAAAAAAATATTGAATTTATTATTACCCAACCCCTGAAAAAGAAAATAATTGAATTGGGCTATAATCCAACTTTTGGAGCAAGAGAAATGAGAAGGGTTATTCAAGATAAAGTGGAGAACATTTTAGCCACTGCTCTTTTGTCAGGTCAATTAAAAAAAGGAGATAAAGTTGAAATTGTGCCAAAAGCTAAGCAATTTAAATTAATATTAAAATCTTAATATAGTCAACAATTCATTACCAAGGATAATTGAGAGCAATTTGTTCGCCTTTGGCGAAGAAATCTTCAGTAAAGCTGAACATTTTAATAAAATAGAGGTTTAAAAACCTCTTTTTAATTGTTGACTTTTTCTAAAAATTGTGATATGGTCTAAAGAGGTAAGTCGATGAAAAAATTTCATCTCTATCTTCGTTTTTACTGTGTAAAAACTCGATAAATGACTAAAAGAATAATGTTAAAACTTAAATTAATATTTATTCCCTGTCTAGAGAATAGTTATAGACCGAAGTTTTTAGAAAGTAAATTTTTATTTTACTATCTCTTATTTTTACTTATTTTAAAGTTCATTACTGTTTCTTATTTAATCTACCTTCCCAAAACCATTTTTTTTGCTGACCTCAGCAGCACTTCTTTGATTAAATTGACCAATCAAAAAAGAGAGGCATTAGGTTTTGGCCCTTTAACAGAAAATTCCCAATTAAATAACGCCGCTTTTCTAAAGGCTCAAGATATGATAGCTCAGGATTATTTTGCTCATCAAAGTCCAGAGGGAAAGTCACCTTGGTATTGGATAAAATCAGCAAATTACGATTATCAATATGCCGGAGAGAATTTAGCTATAGGATTTTTAGACTCAGAAGAAGTTTATCAGGCCTGGAATAATTCTCCTTCTCACAAAGCTAATCTTTTTAATCCAAATTATCAAGATACTGGAATTACAGTGCTTAAAGGAGATTTTCAGGGCAATGAAACCTATGTTGTGGTTCAATTGTTTGGTTCTCCTAAAATAAAACCGACCCCAAAAGAACAAGCGACTGAGATTGAGAAAAAAATAATTCAAGAAAAACCAACAATAGAGATTGAACAGGAAATTGCTTCTGAGGAGGCAGTTGATAAGTTAGAGGAGCCTTTAGCTGAAGGCTATGTTTCTTCCGCTGAAAACATAGAAACAGAAAATGAATTTAAAAATAGTTTTAGGTTTAATTTTTTTCAATTCTTATCTTCAGATTATAACAATATAGTTCAAAAGATTATATTTTATTCATTACTCTTCATTACCCTTTCTCTAATTTTGAATATTTTTGTTGAATTTAATATTCAACACAAAGACCTGATTCTAAAAACACTTTTCTTTGTTACTTTGTTAACTTTATTTATCATTTTTGATAAAGAATTAATAATTCGAATTTTGCCCCATAATTTCAATATTTATTGAGGCATTTTGATTTCCTTATGTTAGAAGTTAAAAACAAAAAATTAAAGATGTTTTTAAAAGAAATAAAGGAAAAAAGTAAGAAGCTTTGGAAGTTTTTTATTTTATTGTTTTTAGTGAACTTCATAATTATAAATTGGTCAGATATTTCTTGGATTTTTAATTATAAGGTTGTTTATCGAGGATTATCTAATTTTTTTGAAACGGTAGAAACACGAAAGGAAACAAAAAACTCTAATTATTTTGATAGAGAAGATAGTATTGAGATTCCCAAAATTGGAATAGAAGCTCCTATTATTTTTGCTAAAAATAATAGCGAAAAAGAATTTGAAAAAGCTTTAAAAAAAGGAGTTTTGCATTATCCCCAATCTGGTTTACCAGGAGAAGAAGGGACAACAATCATTCTGGGCCATAGCGCTCCTCCTAACTGGCCAAAAATAGATTATGATTGGATTTTTAATAATTTAAACGAATTAAATACTGGAGATGAGATTTATATCTATTTTAATCAAAGTCGATATATTTATAGGGTTACTGAAGAATTTTTTCTCAATCCCGGCCAAGATATTCCTTCCGTCCAAGGCGAGGCTCGCTTGGACGGACAGCAAGGTTTGACAAATTCTAAATACGTGTTAAACTTAGTAAGTTGTTGGCCTCCAGGGAAAGATCAAAAAAGAATTGCCGTGAGGGCAGAATTAGCGAACTAACAATTTCTAAAAAACTATGTTTTTAAGCTTACCTAAACTTAAGATCTTAAAAAAAACCAATATTTTTTGGATAATTTTTTTATCGATTATTTTTTTATTTGCTATTGGATATCAAATTAAAGCAGTTTCAGGAATGACTCATCTTCGTCATGATGGCAGAGAAGTTCATATTGGCGCAGGCGATAATATTCAAAGTTATAGCTGGACTCGGCCCTCTGACGCAACCTATGTGGTTGTTAATGTCTACTGGAAATGGAAGGGCAGAAAATGTCAGTTTCAGAGCAATGAAACTCACAGAGTAGAAACTCCTCTTGGTTCAGTTGACTGTCGTGATTTTGGTAATGAGGAACTGTTATTTGGCAGTATTTCTTGTCCGACAAGCGATAAAGCGATTTATAGTGGACCGGAAAGATTATGCGGTACTCTTCAGGGAAATTTCTCTGGCAGTAGTTTTAATGTAACCGTCAGGGCTGTCGGTGGTGGTTCTCATTTCTCGGTAGTTAGAGCCGATTGGTATAAACCTGCTCCTACAATTACCTGCTGGTCTTGTAATACAAGCAGCTATACCTGTTCTTTCCACACCTATACTGGCACCAGCTGTCCTTCAGGAACCTATTCAAGCCTTTCTTCTTGCCAGAATGTTTGCCAACAACCTACAATTACCTGCTGGTCTTGTAATACATATAATCATACCTGTTCTTCCCAGAGTTATACTGGCACTTACTGTCCTTCAGGAACCTATTCAAGCTCTTCTTCCTGCCAGAATGCCTGTCAACAATCTACAATTACCTGCTGGTCTTGTAATACATATAATCATACCTGTTCTTCCCAGAGTTATTCTGGCTATTACTGCCCTTCAGGAACCTATTCAAGCCGTTCCTCTTGCGAGGATGTCTGTGAAGAGCCTCAAATTAAATGTTGGTATTGTAGCAACGATAACTGTTACTCCCGGACCTATTCTGGCTATTACTGCCCTTCAGGAACCTATTCAAGCCGTTCCTCTTGCGAGGATGTCTGTGAAATCCCGCCTTCTCCGGTATTAAATGTTTCAAAAACTGTCCGAAATATTACTGATAATACTACTTTTCAGAATTCAGTATCAGCTGATCCTTTAGAGAGATTAGAATTTAAGATAAGAGTTAGCTCTACTGGAAGCACCAGGGTTCAAAGTGTAACAGTAAAAGACAGTTTGCCTTTACATATAACATATCAGAATAATTTAAAGATTAATGGGATATCTTCTAGCGGCAATATTTTGACAGGATTAAATTTAGGAACAGTATATCCTGGTCAGTCAAAGATAATCATTTTTGAGGCCAAAGTTGCTTCAGAAAACCAATTTATTTATGGAACAACTACTTTAACAAATACAGCTATAGCTTATAGTGCAAATAGCGAGGATACCGATACAGCCAAAGTTATTGTTACTAGAAAAGCTGTAGCCGGGGCTGTTACCGAGGTAAAAACAGGTATTGTTAGTCGGGCTTTAGATTATGTTCTGTTTCCTTTGATAATGACTTTTATAATAATCTTGGTTTTCAAAAATTACCTCATCTTTTTAAATGAATGGTTAGAAAAAGGAAAAAATAGAATGATTGAGCATCGAGCAAATAGAAGCTTAAGAAAAATTATTTCTCGTATTAAAACCAGAGAGAGATTTTAAAAAGAGAGGGCTTTAAAAATTTAAGAAATTAAAAAACCTAAAATCGCCTTTTATAAGGCGATTTTAGGTTTTCTTTTAAGCTACCTGTGGACGTCACTCACCCGCTACCCTTCAATATTGTGGATATCCTGTGGAAAAAAATGGTTTTCTATCTTATTTTTAAGGTATTTTAATTTAGGTTGACTTAGGACTATGAAGTGGAATATAGTAAAGGTGAAAGGGTAGATTGTGGATAAAGGTGGGATAAAGGCCTGAATCTGTGGATAACTTTAAGTATTTAGAAAATAATACTTTTAATAAATTAGCATGTTCATAGGAGAATATAGACATACCATTGATATTAAAAAAAGACTGGCTCTTCCTGCCAAATTCCGAAAGGAACTGGGCAAGACTATAATAATTACCCGCGGCTTGGATAATTGTTTAGTTGTTTATACTTTAAAAGAATGGAAGGTGATGTCTGATAAGTTAGGGAAGTTGCCAGCCAGTCAGCTTGAGGCTCGAGGTTTCGCTAGAATTATGTTGGCCGGAGCTATGGCAGTAGAACTCGATAGACTGGGCCGAATTCTTATTCCGGAGTATTTAAAAATTTATGCTAATTTAAAAAAGAATGTAGTAATTTGCGGTCTTTATAATCGATTGGAAATTTGGGATGGTCGAAATTGGGAAATCTATAAGAAAAAGGTGGAAAAAGAAGTAGGTGATTTCGCAGCTAAATTGGGAGAGCTCGGAATCTAATTTGAGAATGATTCATATCCCGGTTTTACAAAAAGAAGTGCTCAAATATCTTGATCCTAAACCTAATCAGAATTTTATTGATTGTACAATTGGTGAAGCCGGCCATACTTTAGCAATTTGTTCGCCCTTGGCGAAGAAATCTCTAGCTGAGCTGAACATTTTAGAAAAAATACTGCCTCATGGAAAAGTACTTGGTATTGATTGGAGTTCCGAACTAATAAAAAGTTTAGAGTTTAAAGTTAAAAGTTTAAAGTTGAGTCGGAGACTCATCCTTGTTTGTGATAATTTTGCCAATTTAAAAGAGATTGTTGAAAGAGAGAAATTTAGGCCGATTCAAGGAATTCTATTTGACTTAGGAATGTCAAGCTGGCATTTAGAAAAGTCAGGCAGAGGATTCAGTTTTTTGAGAAAAGAGCCTCTAGATATGAGATACAATTCTCAGAATGCTTTAACGGCAGAAAAAATAGTGAATTATTGGTCAGAGTCAGAGATAGAAAAAATTCTAAGAGAATACGGAGAAGAGAGGTTTTCCGGGAAAATTGCCAAGGAAATTGTTAAGGAGAGAAAAGCAAAGCCAATCAAAAACACATCTCAGTTGATAGAACTTTTGAAAAGAGCAATTCCTTTCAGATATCAGCATCGGAAAATCCATTTTGCAACTAAAACCTTTCAGGCCCTAAGGATTGCCGTAAATGAAGAATTGAAAAATCTAAAAGAAGTTTTACCTCAAGCTTTAGAGATTTTAAAGCCAGGGGGGAGAATAGTTGTAATCTCTTTCCATTCTTTAGAAGACAGAATCGTCAAAAATTTCTTTAGAAACCGAGCTTCCGGAGGAAGCGAATCGAAGAACATTCGTTCTTCTCTACCCTTCGCTGCGGCTCGGGTAGATGAAGAAGAGGACAAAGTCCTCTTCGCCAATCAAAGATTTAAAATTTTAACTAAAAAACCAATCAGACCAAAAGAAGAAGAAATTAAAATTAATCCTCGTTCAAGGTCGGCAAAGTTAAGAGCAATATTAAAAACATAGATACAATGAACAGTTATTCTTTAACTCAATCTATTTCACAAAGGTTAATAGTTTTACCAAAATTACCAAAAATTGGTTTAAAAGCTTTTTGGATTTTGAGTTTCATTTCAATAATATCGCTTTTAATATTTTATATTTTTCAGGTTAATGCGATGATTGGAGAGACTTATCTGATTCAAAATTATCAAAGAAAAATAAAGGAGTTGTCTCAAGAAAATAAAACCCTGGAGATTAATTTTTCTCAGGCAAATTCCTTATCTACTATTGAGACTTTAGTAAAAAATCTAAATTTTGAAAAAGTAGAACGAATTCATTATATTCAGGTTTTGGAAAGCCAGGTTGTTACAAAGTAGATAGAGAAACCTTAATCTCTTTTGTTTAATGAAAAGGGGAAGGATAAATCTAATTTTAATTTTAATAATATTATTTGGAGTAGCTATTATAGGGAGGCTTTTTTTTATTCAGATACTCCATTGTGAATATTGGAAGGCTTTAGCTCAAGGTCAGCAAAAATTTTTTGCCCAAATTCAAGGAAATAGAGGAGAAATTTTTTTACAGAATAAAGAAGGAAATTTATACACCTTAGCCTTAAATAAAAATTGGGAATTGGTTTATATTTCTCCAGAAGAAATTACTACCAAAGGAGAGGATTCAATAGAAACAGCCAAAGCCCTGAGCCGCATATTGAATTTAGATGAAGACTTAATTTTAGAAAAAATTAAAAAATCAGGCAGTCTCTATGAATTAATAAAAAATAAATTAACTCAGGAAGAGATAGACCTCTTAAAAAAATTAAATTTACCAGGAGTTTATTTAGGCTCAGAGACCTTAAGATATTATCCTCAAGAAACTCTGGCTTCTCATTTAGTTGGATTTTTAGGGGGAGATAACATTGGACAATACGGGGTAGAAGGGTATTACAATGATATTCTTAAGGGATCAGAAGGATTTCAAGAGGGAGAAAAGGGTGCTCAAGGGTATTTAGTCAAAATGACCTCAGGCGTTGTTAAAGGAGGTACTGACCTTATTTTAACTTTTGATTACAATATCCAATTTATGGCTGAAAAGCTATTAAGAGAAGCTAAAGAAAATTTAGATATTGAGGGGGGTCAAATTATAGTCGGAGACCCTAATTCAGGAAAAATTTTGGCTCTGGCTAATTTTCCGAATTTTAATCCCAATCAGTATTGGAAAGAATCTAATTTAGAAATTTTCCAAAATGGGGCAAGCCAAAAGCTTTTTGAACCGGGTTCGGTGTTTAAACCCATTACCATGGCTGCAGCTTTAGACCAGGGAGTAATAACTCCTCAGACTACCTATATTGATCCGGGGATAATCGAAATCGGAGGTTGGTCTATTTATAATTATGACGAAAGAGTCTGGGGCGAAAGAACTATGACTGAAGTTTTGGAAAAATCAATTAACACCGGGGCAGTCTTTGCCGGGAGGCAAATTGCTCACCAGACTTTCTTAGATTATATTGAAAAATTCGGGTTTTTTGAGCCAACCGGAATTGATTTACAAGGGGAGGTCTTTTCTACGAATTCAAATTTAAAAAAGGGCTATGAAGTAAATTTCGCCACAGCTTCTTTTGGACAAGGGATTGAGATGACTCCGCTACAATTATTCAGAGCAATTTGTGCTATTGCTAATGGAGGAAAATTAATTAAACCTTATGTCTTAGAAAATCCTGGTCCTAATTTAGATGAAATAAAAGGAAAGCAGATAATTTCGCAAAAAACAGCCACTCAATTAACAGCGATGTTGGTTTCAGTGATAGAGAATGGTTTTGGGAAATCGGCTAAGATTCCCGGATATTATATTGCTGGTAAAACCGGAACTGCCCAGATATCTTTTTCAGCTTTAGAAATTGATAAATCGGGTTATTCTGAAAAAACTATTCAAACTTTTGCTGGATTTGTTCCGGCTTTTAATCCCCGGTTTTTGATTTTGATAAAATTAGATAATCCAAAGGCCAGGACAGCTGAATATTCGGCTACCCCAATATTTCGAGAACTTGCTAAATACATTATAGATTACTATCAGATTCCCCCTGATTATGATTATGAAGAATAAATTGTGAAAAGTTCAAAGATGGACTTTTAACTAAATTATGTTTAATTTTTTATCTAAACTTATCTTTTTCTGGAAAAAGCCAAAAATTATAATTATTACTGGTCAAGGAAAAGATTGTGCCGCTAAAGCTATTTTTCAGGTTTTAAGACAGCATTTTAAAATCGGGAGATTAACGAATTTTCCCCATTCCTTGAATTTTGGGCAAATTTTAAGTAAAGAAATTCTAATTTTTGAGCCAAAAATAGAAAAGGCAGAAAATTTTAAATTTTTGATTAAGACATCTCAGCTGCCAATTTTGCTTGTGACCCATATTGGAGATATTCCTTTTGATAAAGATTTCTTTGCCGGTGATAAGGAAAAAACCAAAGAAATTCGAAAATTAGCAAGAATTTTACCTTCCCAAGGTTATTTAATTTTAAATTTTGATGACGAAACAGTCAGAGAAATCAAAGACGAGACTAATTTAAAAGACTACAACCCGCCTACCATCCTCCCGCCAAGGCGGGCCCCTATAACCTTTGGCTTTCAAGAAAGAGCTGATTTTAGAGCCTCAGATATAAGGTTAAACAATGGAACGAATTTTAAAATAAACTATAAAGGAAATATTGTTCCAATTTGGCTAGAGAAACTTTTTGGCAAAGAGCAAATTTACGCCAGTCTATCTGCTATAAGTATAGGAGTAATATTCGATTTAAATTTGGTTGAAATTTCCCAGTTATTAAAAAATTATCAGGGAATTGCTGGCAATAAGGAATGATGCTTGCCCGCCCAAATTTTCGGAAGGAAAACTTAGGAGGGCTTGAAAATATTTTTCAATTTGATACAATTAATAAAGCAGAGAAAGGAGGTAAATAGTTCTTTTTCAATTTCAATTCTTTGAATCTTTTTAGAATCAACGAAAGGAGAAAGGAGAAGTGGGTAAGAAAAGAAAGCGCAAGATTTCAAATTGTGGTGGATTGAATTATGTATCCAAACAACCAGAAAAATGTCCCTTTTGTGGCGAAGATTTACCACCAAGCTTAGGAAAAATTTGGGTGAAGTGTCGTTTCTGTAAGGGACTAGTTCACCGCAAGATTAACAAAACTGGCCGCTGTAAAAAAATTGTTCCCCACCGAAATGATCCAAGAAAGGAGGTAAATAGTTCTTTTTTTCACTAAAGATAGTTACTACCAAGCTTACTACCAAGTCGCCTCACAGCCAGTCGAGGCGACTCTTTATTTTACAAAATTTAAATTCTGTGATAGATTTGATAATAGTTCTTACTAAAAAAAGGTGGTGATCCAGAAAGGAGGCGAAGAATGGCAAAAAAGAAAAAGATAACAAAGCTAATGCGAAGTGGTCGGAAACGCTTCCCGGCTAAATTTCGGGACGATTTTCCTCAGGAAACCGTTCAAAAAATGGATGAGATAATACAGGGAATATTAACCAATAACCGAGTTTTAGATGAAAAGGAGTTATGGTTAATAAAGTATATTGAGACATTTCTTGAATTTCGGGCAGCTATTTGGGATAAAAAAGTGAAAGTTATTAGAAAGATTAACAAGGCTGTAGCTGTAGCTGTAGAAAAAAAATATCTCAACGACGAAGAAGACGAAGAAATTGGTGGAATTAACCGAGCATTGCTTAAGAAAGAAGAGGAGGCGAATTTTGAAACTTTCAAAAAAAGACTTAAAGAAAGAAGTAAAAAATAACGGATCATCACCTTCTCACTTCTTTGGCCCCATCGTCTAGTGGCTTAGGACGCATGGTTCTCATCCATGTAACTCGGGTTCAAATCCCGATGGGGCCGCCAATTTTTTTGAGAGACTTTTAATCAGTCTCTTTTTTGGATATAATAAGTTAATGGGAAAAATCTCCTGGCATAATCTTACTTGGAAAGAAGTAACAAAATTATTATATTCTGACTCTAAAAAGGGTTTATCTGAGAAAGAAGTAAAATTTCGACAAAGAAAATCAGGCAAAAACTTACTTCCAGAAGAGGAGCCTTTATCTCGATTAAGAATATTTTTAGAGCAATTTAGAAGCCCCCTAATTTATATTTTAGTAATAGCGGGAATTATTACTTTGATTTTGAGAGATTATAGCGACGCCATTGTTATTTTTGGCGCTGTTTTTTTAAATACAATTGTTGGATTTTTTCAGGAAAACAAAGCATCTCAAGCTTTAAGAGAGTTAAAAAAAGTGGTTAAACATACAGCTGAAGTTTTAAGAGAAGGAAATTTAAAAATTGTTGATTCAGAAGAACTTGTTCCCGGCGATATTATTATTTTGAATCCAGGAGATAAAGTCCCGGCTGATGGCAGAATCATTGAATGTCATGATTTAAAAATTAATGAAATGGCTTTGACAGGGGAGTGGTTATCAGCAAAAAAATTGTCAGAGGTTTTACCAAAAGAGAAACCTTTAGCTGATAGAGATAATATGGTCTATATGGGTTGTGTAGTTGAAGATGGAACGGGAAAAGTGATAGTTTCTGAAACAGGGGTTCAAACTGAAATTGGAAAAGTAGCTAAAATAATTAAGGAGACTAAAGAAGAAAAAACTCCCTATCAAAAAAAATTAGCCAATTTTTCTAGAATTATTGGAATAGTTATTAGTATAATTTGTATTGGAATTTTTATTGAAGGGATGATAACTGGCGGAAAGTTTATAGAGATGTTTACAACAGCCGTGGCAGTGGCAGTAGCAGCTATCCCTGAGGGATTACCAGTAGCAATGACAGTGATTTTAGCTCTTGGAATGCAAAGGATATTAAGAAAGAAGGGATTGGTGAGAAAATTAGCTTCAGCAGAGACACTGGGGAGCACTTCGGTGATTTGTAGCGATAAGACCGCCACCTTAACCGAGGGAAAAATGAAAGTTGGAGAAGTAATAGGGGATAAATTTTTAGCTCTAAAAGCGGCTACTTTAACTTCAGCGGCTTTTATTGAAAACCCTGCAGAGCCAAAAGAAAAATGGATTTTCAGAGGGAGACCAACTGATAGGGCTTTACTTGAAGCTGGAATTGAAGCTGGAATTGATAGAAAAAAAGAATTCGAAAAAAAGAAAATAGCTGAAATTCCCTTTAACCCAATAAATAAATTTGCCGCCACTTTGTATAAGGAAAATGGCAAGAATTTCCTATATGTTTGCGGAGCTCCAGAAAAAATTTTAGACCTTTCAAACTTAAAAAAAGAAGCTAAAGAAAATTTGGAAAAAAAATTAGAAGAACTGGCTCAAAAAGGTTTAAGAGTCGTTGCCTCTGCTTACCGAAAAGTTGCGGAGAACCGTTCTCCGTCTATTGAGGAATTATGTAAGAATTTTACCTTTGTTGGTTTCATCACCTTAAAGGACCCGGTTAGAAAAGAAGTAAAAGAAGCAATGAAAGTTTGTAGGCAGGCAGGAATGAGTCCAATTATTATTACCGGTGACCATAAATTAACAGCTAAAGCTGTAGCTGAGGAGTTGGGTTTTAAAGTAAAAGAAGGAAATATTATGGAAGGAAGAGAGCTTGATCAACTTTCAGATGAAGAGTTTCTAAAAAAAGTAAAAGACATTCAAATTTATGCCAGGGTTGAACCAAAACATAAAATGCGAATTATTGAAGCATGGCAAGGAAAAGGAAAAGTGGTGGCAATGACTGGCGATGGAATTAATGACGCTCCGGCGCTCAAGAAAGCCGACATTGGAGTAGCTTTGGGTTCTGGAACCGAAGTGGCAAAAGAAACTTCAGATTTGATTTTATTAAATGATAGTTTTTCTATTATTGTGGCGGCAGTTGAAGAAGGGAGGGCAATTATTGATAATATTAGAAAGGTTATTACTTATTTATTATCTGATAGTTTTACCGAAATAATTTTAATTGGAGTTAGTCTTCTTTTAGGCTGGCCTCTTCCAGTTTTAGCTGCTCAAATTTTGTGGGTGAATCTTATTGAAGATGGGCCCCTCGGCCTCTGTTTGGCTTTTGAACCAAAAGCAAAAGACCTAATGAAACAGAAACCCCGAGGCCATGATATTCCTCTTTTAACCCGGGAGATGAAGGCCTTAATTTTTATTATCGGATTAGTGACCGATCTTTTACTTTTAGGGCTTCTTTTCTGGCTAATAAAATATTCTGGTTATGAAATTCCTCATATTAGATCAATAATCTTTGCCGGACTTACCGTTGATTCGATTTTTTATGTTTTCTCTTGTAAAAGCTTAAGAAAAAATCTCTGGCAGATAAATCCTTTCTCCAATAAATTTTTAGTTTTTGCCTGGATTCTCGGTGTTATAATGTTGATATCCGCTCTTTATCTTTCTCCATTACAAACACTTTTAAAAACAGTTCCCCTAAATCTTTTTGACTGGCAAGTAATTTTAGGTTTAGGATTAATAAATATAATTTTAATTGAAACAACTAAATGGTATTTTATTGCCAGACACCAAACTGAAAGTTAAAGTTTTATGTCTCAGACCAAAAAAATCATTTATGCAATAGCTATTCTTTCTGGAACCATTATTGGCGTTGGGCTTTTTTCTTTGCCTTATATTACCTCAAAGGTTGGCTTTTGGGTAATAACAGGTTTCTTTTTAGTTTTGGGAAGTTTAGTGATTTTAATTCATCTGTTTTTTGGAGAATTATCTTTGCGAACCCCTGATTTTAAGAGATTGCCTGGGTTTGCCAAATTTCATTTGGGAAACTGGGCCGAAAAAATAGCTTATTTTTCAACAACTTTGGGATTATTTGGAGCGATTTTAGCATACTTAATTGTCGGCGGTGAATTTTTAACAGAATTATTTTCACCAATTTTCGGCGGCAATTATTTAATTTATACACTTTTTTATTTTGCGATGGGTGCTATTTTAATTTTCTTTGGAATGAAAGCCATTGCTAAAGTTGAATTTTGGGGATTAATTTTATTTTTTATAATTTTGTTTGCCATATTTTTTCGGGGAGAATCATTTATAGCAATTGAATCCCTTTTTCCTTCTCCAGATATTTCTTATTTTTTCTTACCTTACGGCATTATTCTTTTTTCTTTGTGGGGAGCAGCTTTAATTCCGGAAGTTGAAGAAATATTAGGAAGGCAAAAAAAATTAATTTCAAAAATTATTCCCATTGCCATTTTAATTCCGATAGTTGTTTATCTCTTTTTTATCTATCTAATTTTAGGGATTACGGGGACCGAAACCACAGAATCGGCCTTAACCGGATTGAAAGATGTTTTGGGCGACGGAATAGTTTCTTTGGCTCTCATTTTCGGGGTTTTAACAACTTTTACATCTTTTATTGCCTTAGGGCTAACTTTAAAGAAAGTTTTTTGGTATGATTTAAAAATTGGAAAAAATTTGGCCTGGGTAATTACTTGTTTTTTACCCCTAATTCTTTTTTTGATCGGTATTAAAAGTTTTATTCCGGTGATAGCCCTTGTTGGGGGAATAATGCTGGGAATTGATGGAATTTTGATTTTGCTAATGTACCAGAAAATCAGACCTAAAAGAAAATTCTTAATCTATCCTTTAGTTTTAATATTTTTAGGAGGGATTATTTATGAAATAATATACTTTGTAAAATAATATGATTTTATTTTATATTTTCATTTTTTTAGCTTCTTTTGCCCTACTTTTTTGGTCGGGGAAATGGTTAGTTGATACCTTAACTAGAGTGGCTCGATTTTTGGAATGGAGGGAATTTGTGGTAGCTTTTTTTGTTATGGCAATAGCGGGCTCTTTACCTAATCTTTTTGTTGGCATTTCTTCAGCCCTTCATAAAATTCCTCAACTTTCTTTTGGTGATGTAGTTGGTGGAAACCTCGTTGACCTAACAATAGTTGTAGCTTTGGCGGCTTTAATCGCTAAAGGGCTTCCAGCTAAAAGCAGGATGGTTCAAACTTCTTCAATTTTTACTATCTGCATTGCCATTTTACCCTTACTTTTAATTTTAGATGGGGTTCTGGGCAGGGGAGACGGAATTTTCTTAATTTTAGTTTTCGCTTTTTACGTCTTTTGGCTTTTTTCCAGAGAAGAAAGATTTAAAAAAGTTTATGAAGAAAACAAAATTTCTATCACTAAAGAATTTAAAGTTTTTATAAAAGACCTCGGAAAAGTAATTTTTGGAATAATTTTTTTATTAGCAGCTGCCGAAGGAATTGTTAAATCAGTTCAGTTTTTTGCCGGAAGCTTTAATTTACCAATAGCCCTAATTGGAATTTTAATTGTTGGCTTAGGAAATGCTCTACCTGAAGCCTATTTTGCAATTGCCTCTGCCAGAAAGGGTCAAACCTGGATGATTCTCGGCAATTTGATGGGTGCAATTATGATTCCAGCCACTCTGGTACTCGGGATTGTCGCTCTAATTTGCCCAATTGAGATTGTTGATTTTTCACCATTTGCCATAGGCCGGCTCTTTCTGGTAATTTCAGCTATATTTTTCCTATGGGTAGTCCGAAGCGGTCAAAAAATTACCAAAAAAGAAGCTTTATTTTTATTAGGAATTTATGTTCTCTTTGTCATAATTGAAATTTTAATGAAGTAATTCTTTATTAATAGAACGAGAAATATTCTCGTTCTATTTGTTTTTGACGAGATTTATGAAAAATGCTAATATATTTTAATATTCAATGAATCTTCGATTTATTTCAATCTTCAATAAATTTTCAATTTATTTCGATGAATAATTTTCTTTTTATTTTAATCATATTTTTAGTTGTGGCAGGGGGGGTGGTAATCTTGATTTTTGGGCAGAGAAAATCAAAAACTGATGAGAAACAATCAGAAGCTATAAGGGATTTGGAAAGACGGCTCACTGATTTAATGATAAATCAATTAAAAGAAATTAGGGGAAGCGTGGATGGTACCTCTAAAGCAATGCATGAACAAATTTCTTCTTTTACAAAAGAAACAGTTCAAATTCGTCAAGAATTAAAACAAGTTCAGGAGACAATGAAAAATATATCTTCTTTTCAAGAAATTTTTAAATCCCCGAAACTTAGAGGGCAATGGGGCGAAGCTTCTTTAGAGCATATCTTGAGCCAGCATTTTCCCAAAGAACTTTATCAAACTCAGCATCTTTTTTCTTCTGGAGAACAAGTTGATGCAGTATTAAAACTTCCTGATGGCAAATTGTTGCCAATTGATGCTAAATTTTCCTCTGTCAATTTTGAAAAAATGAAAGAAGCTGAATCTGATAAAGAAATAGCTCTTTTCCGCAAAAAATTTATCGGAGACGTGAAATTTAATATAGATAAAATTGCTTCAAAATATATTTTACCCTCAGAAGGTACTCTTGATTACGCTTTAATGTATATTCCGGCGGAAGCTATTTATTATGAAATAATGGCAAAAGAAATAGATTTAGTAAAATATGCTCAAGAAAAAAAGGTTACTTTAGCTTCACCTAATACTTTTTATTCAGCTTTGCGAACAATCGAACATTGGTTTCGAAGTATGCAGATTTCTCGTCAAACTCAGCAAATTCTAAAAAGACTTGACCGTGTTTATCAAGATGCTCAAAAATTAAAGAACGATTTTAGAAAACTGGGAAACCATTTAAGAGATGCCACTTCTGCTTATGATACCTCAGGAAAACGACTTTCTTTACTTGGAGAAAGAGTAGAAAGATTAGCCGAGGTTGACGAAACTAAAAAATTAAAAAAAGCAAAACAAAACTCCTAGAATATGTTAGCTGTAATTAAAACTGGAGGTAAGCAATATATTGTGACTCCAGGAGATAAAATAAAGATTGAAAAGTTGGATACTAAAGAAGGAAAAGAAGTTACCTTCAAAGAAGTTTTATTGTTGGAAAAAAACAAAAAATTAGAAATTGGAAACCCGTTAGTTAAAGGGGCCAAGGTTATTGGTAAAGTATTATCTCAAGGTAAAGGTAAAAAAATAATCATTTTTAAATACAAACCAAAAACCCGCTACAAAGTAAAAAAGGGCCATCGTCAGCCCTTTACAGAAGTAGAGATTAAAACTATAGTTTGAAGTTATCTTCGGCTCTCGAGAGCCGAAGATAAAGTTTCTTCGTCAGCGTATTCTAATTCCCCGCCAACTGGCAAGCCCCGGCCAAGCCGGGTAATTTTTTTATTTAAGGGCTTTAAAAAACGTTCAAGATATAAAGCCGTGGCCTCGCCCTCTTCAGTAGGATTGATGGCAATAATGATTTCTTTAAAATCAGTTTTTGGAAGCCCAAAAGTTCTAGGATTTTTTATTCTTTCTTCTAATTCTTTTATTCTTCTGTATGGAACGAAGTGAGAGACTCCTTGAAGGGTTGCTTTTTTAATATCTTCCTTCCTAAGTTTTGAAACCATCCCTCCCAAAATAAAATAAAGACCTTTATATTTTTTTATTTTTTCAATTGAAATTAAATCAGTTTCTTTCTCAATCACACAAACCAGCGTTCTATCTCTTGAGGCATCTTGGCAGATGGGGCAGAGGACTGTTGCAGCTTCAGCTGGCGGTGAAATTTCTCTAGTGCCTATCTCGAAAGAATTAAAACAAAAAGAGCAAATCTTTACTGATTCTTTGAGGTTAGAAATTGATTTTATTAAATCATTAATTTCTTTTTCTGGTTTTTTAATTAAATAAAAAACAAAACGGGCAGCAGTTCGCGGCCCAACCGTTGGAAATTTGGAGAAGATATCAATGAGTTTTTGGATAGATTTAGGATACATCGTATTCTTTTTCTAAATTTCTAAAACTGACTCGTCTTTCATCGAAATATAATTCAATTTTTCCCACCGGACCATTGCGATGCTTAGCGATTATAATATCTGCAATATTTTTTCTTGAAGTATCCGGGCGATAACGATCCTCCCTATGAATAAATAAAACCACATCGCTATCCTGTTCCAGCGCGCCAGTTTCTCTCAAGTCAGATAATCTCGGAATTTGGGGAGAACGCTGCTCTACTGCCCTTGATAATTGCGATAAAGCCAAAACTGGAACATTAATTTCTCTGGCTAAAGCTTTTAAAGAACGAGAAATCTCAGTCATTTGTTGAACCATATTGACTGCAGGATTTCTCGGTTCCATCAATTGTAAATAATCAACAATAATTAGCCCTAGTCCTTTTTCTGCCTGCAATCTACGGGCCATTGCCCTCATTTGTAAAATGTTTGAAATAGCGGCATCATCAATATAAATTGGGGCCTCAGATAAAATACCCAGAGCCTGTTGAATTCTTGAAAAATCATTATCTTCGCCCTCATCAGAAAGTCTGCCCGTCCTCAGTCTCCATAAGTCAACATTAGCCAGCCCGGCAATTAATCTATCTACCACCTGGTCTTTTGACATTTCAAGCGAAAATATACCGACCGGCACCTTATCGTTCGTAGTAACATTGGCTGCGATATTTAAAGCCATGGCGCTCTTTCCCAAACTTGGTCGCGAAGCCAAAATAATAAGGTCAGATTTTTGAAGACCAGCCAGAATGTTATCTAAATTAACAAAACCAGTAGGAAGGCCCCGGGGAGCTCCCTGGTGCTTGGATAATCTGTCAATCCTTTCAAAGGCTTCTTCCAAGGCCGCTTTAACGGGTAAAAAATTTTGAGTTAAACTTCCTTGAGCAATGCTGAAAATTCTTTTTTCAGCTTTATCTAATAAAATATCAACATCTTCTGACTCATTATAACCCATAGTCCCGATTTCTTGACTGGCTTCAATCAAATCTCGGAGGATTCTTTTTCTCTGAACAATCTTGGCGTAGTTTAGAACATGGCTGGCAGTGGGAACGCAATTTATGAGCTCTGTCAAATAACTTGCTTCACCAATTTCTTCAAGGAGATTTTTTTCTTTTAAGCGGGTGGAAGTTGATAGCAGATCAATGGGCTCTCCTTTTTCAAAAAGTTCAATTATTGCTTGATAAATTTGCTGATGAATTTTTTTATAAAAATCTCGAGTTTGCAAAAAATCAGCCACTCGAATTATGGCATTTTTATCAAGAAGTAAGCAGCCGAGTAGCGATTTCTCAGCCTCAATACTTTGAGGAGGAAGTTTTTCTGGTAAAGCATTTTGAGGAAAGTCGTTAACCATCATTTTTATATTACACTATCTAAAAACTCTTGGCAAGGATTGGACAATTTTCGAATATATGTCAAACTTAAATAACTGATCTTTACCAACATTATAGGAAGGAGGTAATAGGTGCGAGTTTTAAAAGGTTTTTTGAAAGTTTTATGGTATAAAATAAAAAGTATGGCTTATCCTTACACGCCAAAATTAGAGTTTCCTCTAGAAAAATGGAGGCTGAATAATTGCCGATTTAAACAAAGAAATGAGTATGATGGAAAGGACTGGGGTTTGCATTTAGGAGAGGACTGTAATATTAAAGCAGGAACCTTAGTTAGAGCTATCGGCAGAGGAAAAGTGGTTTATTCTGCTCTTCATGCCACAAAAAAAAGCCCAAAGCGCGGCGGCTATCGGAATTGGGGGAATATTATCATTATTGCCCATAAAAATCCTGAGACCAAAAGAGTATTCTTTTCTCTTTATGGACATATCGGAAAAAGGTTAGTAGAAAAAGGAGATAAAGTAGAGAGAGGTCAAAAAATAGGAACGGTGGCTTTAGCTTGGTCCCAGGCAAATGGCTGGTGGGAAGAAAGTCATCTTCATTTGGCTATCTATGTTGGTCTTTGGAGAGGAGTAGTCCTTCCCGGCTATTTCAGCAAAAAAACAGAAAAAAGGACAAAATTAAAATACTGGAGGGGACCAACAAAATTTATTAAGAATTACTAGATTTAAGAAAAAGTACAATAAAAGCCTGTTGCTCGGTCAAGTAATGGGCTTTTTTATTTTATCAAATTTTTTTGATTTTTGGTTTCCCTTTAGTATCTTCAACCCAATAGCCCATCTGCTTTATTTTTTTCCTTATTTGATCAGCTTTTTGCCACTGTTTTTTTTGGCGGTATTCCTTTCTTATTTTTACTAATCTTAAAATATTTTCAGGGATTTTCTTTTTTTTCGGTCTTCCCCAAAAAATAAAATTCAAAACTTTATCAAATTTTCTTAAAAGGTTTAATATATCTCTAGCCTCAATTGAAGTCAGCTTACCTCTATCAAAAAGATAATTTCCCTTGTTAATTAAATGAAAAACTGAAGCTAAGGCTTTTGAAGTATTGAAATCATTATCCATGGCTTTTTCAAATTCCTTTTCGGTTCTCGAAATTAAATTTTTAACTATTTTTGATTTTTGATATTTGTTTTTACCTCTTGCCTTTTGGCTTTTAGCTTTATCTATGAATTCATCAATTTTTTCTAATTCTCTTTTAGTTTGTAAAATTGCTCTTTCTTGATAATCAATAGGGGATTGATAAAGAGTTTTAATTACAAAAAATCTTAAGATTCGAGGAGAATTCTTCTTTAAAAAGTCTCTTATGGTAATAAAATTACCTAAAGATTTTGCCATCTTTTGACCGCTCACAGTTAAAAAACCTGAATGAATCCAATATCTAACCATAGGTTTTCTTCCAGATATAGCTTCCATCTGAGCTATTTCAGCTTCGTGGTGAGGGAAAATTAAATCTTTGGCTCCACCGTGAATATCGTATTGAAAACCGAAATATTTTTCAGTAATGGCAGTATCCTCAATGTGCCAGCCGGGTCGGCCAAAAAACCAATGGCTTTTCCATTTCGGTTCCCCGGGTTTAGACCTTTTCCATAAACAAAAGTCACCCCGGTTCCTTTTCTCTTTTGCCTCATCAATCCTCGATACAGCGTCTTCGGCCTGCAAAACCGTCCTTCTTGACAACTTTCCGTAATCTTTGAATTTCGAAATGTCATAGTAAATTCCATCTTTTGTTTGATAGGCGTAACCTTTTTTCAAAAGTCTTTCAACCTGGCTTATAATTTCTTTAATGTGTTCAGTGGCTCTGGCATATTTTGTTACACTGTCAATTTTTAGACTTTTCATATCCTTCAAATATTCCTTCTCAAAGTCTCGAGCTAATTTCTGAGGAGAAATTTTTTTCTCTTTTGCTCTTTTTATAATCTTATCATCAATATCAGTAATATTTTGAAGATAAAAAACATCAAACTTTTTCTCTCTCAGATATTTTGCAATCACGTCAAAAACAATATAGGTCCTGGCATGTCCAATATGGGAAAGAGCGTAAACCGTCGGTCCACAGACAAACATATTTATCTTTTTTGCTCTTTTTGGTCTGAAATTTTCTTTTTTTCTGGTTAAGGTATTGTATAATTTAAGCATATTGTTTGATTTTAGCATAAAATTTACACTTTTCAAAAACTCCAATTTATGTTAATCTTAAAGAAGATGAAAAAAGTAGACGCGATAATCAGTATTATAATTGGTTTTTTAATAGGAGTTTTTTTCTTTATTGGGTTGAAAAACATCGGGAAAAGCTTTCCTTATAGCTGGTTGCTTTTGATTATTTTCCCTCCTCTTGCCTTGCTTGGAATGTTTATTGCTTCCTACATTGGTAAAAAGCTTTTAATTATTTACCAGGCAGCAAAATGGGTTTTGGTAGGAGCTCTTAATACTTTTATTGATTTGGGACTACTAAATGGATTAATCTGGATTTCAGGTATTGCCACCGGGCTCTTCTTTTCGGTCTTTAAAGGAATCTCTTTTTTAGTTGCAACCCTAAATAGTTATTTTTGGAATAAACACTGGACTTTTCGCAAAAGAGAGAAAGTTTTTGCTCCCAGGGAATTTTCTAAGTTTTTGGTAGTAACTACCATTGGTCTTTTTATTAACGTGGGGATTGCTTCTTTTGTGGTGAATATTATTGGACCTCAATATGGCATAGCAGAGAAAATGTGGGCAAATGTTGGAGCGTTGGCTGCCGTTTTAGTTGCCTGGGTCTGGAATTTTTTAGCATCCAAATTTATTGTATTTAAAAAGTGATGACAAATTTGGTCCTTTATCGCAAATACAGACCGCAAACTTTTGCTGAAATTATCGGTCAAGAACATATTGTTCAGACTTTAACCAATGCCATCTCAACAGGGATGACTTCCCATGCCTATTTGTTTTCCGGGCCTAAAGGATCAGGAAAAACGACAATTGCCAGGCTTTTAGCAAAAGCAGTTAATTGCGAAAATCGAAAAGATGACCAATATGAGCCCTGTAATAAATGCTCGTCATGCCTTGAGATTATGGAAGGAAGGTCTATGGATTTAATTGAAATTGATGCTGCTTCCCATCGGGGAATTGATGAAATGAGAGAATTAAAAGATGGAATTCGATTCGTACCTACAAAGTCAAAATATAAGGTATTTATAATTGATGAAAGTCATCAGCTTACGAAAGAAGCTGCCAATGCCCTCTTAAAAACTTTAGAAGAACCGCCTTCTCATGCTATTTTTGTTTTAGCCACCACTGAAATCCATAAAATGATTCCAACCATTATCTCTCGCTGCCAAAGATTTGATTTCAGAAAACTAACTTTGCCAGAAATCATCAAAAGATTAGAAATTATTTCCCAGAAAGAAAAAGCTAAAATCGAAAAAGCGGCCTTAGAATTAATTGCCTTGAATTCTGGAGGTTCAATCAGAGATGGTGAGAGCTTATTAGACCAGATTCTAACTTTCGCCGGAACTTCTGGGGAAGGGAAAGAAATAAAAGCTGAAGACATTAAAGATTTACTGGGATTGGTTGAAATAAATTTAGTGAGCAATTTTTGTGATTTTATTGCCGAAAAAAAAGTTTCAAAAGCTATTAATTTTTTAAACGATATAATCGATAAAGGATTAGACCTTCAAAACTTTACCAAAGCTCTGATTAATTATTTAAGACAAACTTTAATTTTAAAAATGACCGGCGGAGGAGAAGGAAATTCAATAATTACTGGATTAACCAAAGAGGAATTTCAAAAACTTGAAAAGCAAGCAACTTTCTTTAAAGAAGATGAGCTTCGAAATATTTTGGAGCTCTTCCTCGAAGCCGAAAATAAAATGAAATATTCCTCAATACCCCAATTACCCTTGGAATTAGCAATAATTGAAGCAATCGGAGCAGGGGAGTAATTATTCCGGGGTCGTCTAATGGTAGGACAGTTGGTTTTGGTCCAACCAATCTTGGTTCGAATCCAAGCCCCGGAGCCCACATTTTCATTGTTGTTTCTATTCTCTCTTTAATTGGCTCGGTCGCTCGCTACGGCTCGCTCCCTCGCCCTTATTTTATATTCAAAAATGGGTTTAAAAAAGTCAAAAAAAATTCTACTAAGCAAAACCTTTCGGTTTCGCTTTTTTATTTTCGCCAAAATTAGACAAAATTGACAAAGAGAAAATAAAAATATAAGATAAAGAATAATATGGACAAACTTTTAACTATTAAAGAAATAGCAAAAATTCTCCGTGTCAGTGAACGGTCAGTAAACCGCTATATTGAATCTGGGAAGCTCAAAGCTTCCAAAATCGGCCAATGGCGAATATCCCAAAAAGATTTAGAAGGGTTTTTGCAAAAAACTAAAAATATTAAAAAGAGAAAGTGAGATCATGGATCAAGTTTCATTATTAAATTTCATAAAGTATTGTTTTGGGTATATAAAATTGACTCGACAACGTTCCTTTATGCTCCAAAGTAAGCTCGCAATTAAATTGCCCGAGCATTTTTTTAATCTTGCAGAACTACTAGAAAGTGATATAGATGACAATACCGGCAAGCTGATAAATTTGGAAACTTTTTATTCTCTTGACCCGAAAAGGATAACAAAAGAGACCCAAAAACAATATAACGAAGAGCAGTCTGTAGCAAAAAAGATAGAAGAAATTTATAACAAAGGTAGGAACGATCCTTATACTAAGCAGATTGTCTTTAGTTTCGGGTATTACGAAATTGAAATTCCTTTGGAAGAAGAAGAAATTGAATTAAGATCAGATTATTTGAGAGAGGAAGATGAGAGTGAAAAGCCAGCGACGAAGATTGACCGTTATCCTTTATTTTCTCTTCCAATTAGTATCGAAAAAGTATTTGAAAAGGGAGCCGGTAAATATTTCATTAAGCCAATCGATACCGGGGTTCAAGTAAATATTGGTGTTCTCGCAGATATTTTAGGTGAAGATCTTTACTATAAACTGATAGAAGAATTTGGCAGATACGAGGTGAAGGGCGATTTATCTTTGCCAATAACAAACTCGGTAATTTTTAACGAAATATGGGACAAGATCAGAGCTCAATTGAAATTAACGGATGTTAAATTTGGTGAAGACTCTTTTGTCTTTAATGAAATACGAGTAGGTATTAGTCCAAGGGCAAATTATTTTATAGCAGATGATTTACAAAAACTTTCTAAATACGAAGAAGATGATTTTAAAAATACATCACTAATCAGTTGGATCGAGAATGAAGACCTTTCCTCAAAAGATGAGATACCAGAAGAAGGAGAACTATATTTTCCGTTCCTTTACGATGAATATCAATTAAGGGTTCTCTCAAATATCAATAATAATGCAAGCATTGTTCAGGGTCCTCCCGGAACAGGAAAATCCCAAACTATCGCAAATCTTCTTTGTCATCTTGCCGCAAAAGGGAAAAAGATTCTCTTTGTGAGCCAGAAAGAGCAAGCTTTAAAAGTGGTAAAAGATATGTTGAAAAAATTAGACACCCGGTATTTATTTGGATATATGCCAGATGTTGGCTCCATCCAATTAAATGAAGAAGATAGGTTAGATGGAATTGCTCCCCAGCTAGCTGCCTTAGAGTCTCACATAGATGAATTAGGTTATAAAATTTATCCGAGAAGAAAATATCCTCTTATTGTATATAAAGAGAAAAAAGGAGACACAATAACAACTCAAAGTATTAAAAATATTACCGAAAAGAAGACAGAATTAAAACAATTGTTTAGTCAATCAATCGAAGCACAAAGATTATTCTATAAGCTTTACCAAGAATTAGAGGATTTAAAGGAATATGATTTTGAGATTTCTAATTTGAGACGGTTTCAAAAAACATTTTCTGATGAGTTGCAGAAAAAAATTATAGAACTAAAGGATGCTATAGAAAAGTTAGTTAAAGAAATTAAAAACTATGGAAGAAATAAAAAGAAGACCGGGTTTGATAAACTATTTTCTATTCTTGATCTAAAAAATAATCACTACTCAGAGCTTATCCGAGAAATTGTTAACGATATCACTCAAGCTGGTTACGATGGGCATAATAAACTTTTGCGTAGTTTAAAAAATACTTTACAAAGGTGGCGCTTAAAGAATATTCGTTCTGCTTTACCCAGAGAATTACTTGATTATATCGATGAGCAAATTGGACAAGATATTTCAAGAACTCAAGCCATTAAGACAATGGAAGAATTATTGAATTATTGTCGTTACCACGAACAACAAAAAGAGTTAAAAGAAATGGAAAAGGATTTAGAAGATTCGTTAAATAGTTGTGGGTCATCTAATAAAGAATTTCTTCGGATAGAAAAACTTATATCTAAGGCTAACTTCAATGAAGTTAAAGAAAAAATTCTCAGAACCTCGGAAATCCATAGACAATTAGATGAGATTGAAACTAAAAACCCAAATGATATTAGTTTGTCTCTTGAGAAGACAGAAAAAACTCGACAGCAACGTATAGCAAAATATCTTCAAAACATTATTAATAAAAAAATCTTAGATAAATATAAAGAAGGAGCTTCGGTGAGAGCGATAATTAGAAAACTTGCCAAGGCCTTTGGTAAATCTAAAAAAGCATACAAGACTTTTGATCGGCTTAGAGATGACCCTAACAATTTTCTGGCTATTATGGATTTCATTCCAGTTTGGATAATGGAACTTGACGATGCGAGTCGGGTTATTCCTCTAGGGCCCGGAATTTTCGATTATGTTATTTTTGACGAATCTTCTCAATGCAATATCGCCTATGGAATTCCAGCAATGTACCGGGCTAAAAAAGCTCTTTTCGTAGGAGATAGTGAACAGATGCGAGATAATACGATTATCTTTAAATCAAATCGCTCTTTCGATGAATTGGCTAAAAAATATCAAATTTCTGAAGATCTTCAAATCAAGGCTACTGGAGAGGCAGTGCAGTCAATTTTAGACATAGCTCGATTAACAGGTTTTGAAGAAGTGCCGTTAAGGAATCATTATCGTTCACCGAGAGAATTAATTGGTTTTAGTAATAAATACTTCTATAAACCAAAAGGCAAAGAATTGATAATCCAAAATACTAACTATTTATCGTATAAAAACACTGATCAGATAATGGTCATTCATCCGATTGAAGTTGATTGGAATAAAGAAATTTCAGAAAGGATAAATGTCTCCGAGGCGGAAAAAATATTAAAGTTTTTCCGTGAACTAAAATCTGATAAACGCTACCAAGACAAATCTATTGGAATTCTTTCGTTTTTTAACGCTCAAGCAGCTTATCTCCGTGAGCTATTTGAAAAAGAAGGATATAAAGAAGAAGTTGATAATTACAAAATCGGGATTATTGAAGGAATTCAGGGCGATGAAAAAGATATTATTATCTATTCCTTTGTTATTCGGACTCCAGATCAAAAAAATAAATATATTCCTCTTACAGGTGAAGGTGGAGACATTAGAGCCGGCATAAACAAAGGCAGAGTAAATGTTGCTTTCTCCCGAGCGCGATTACAAACTCACTGTTTTGTAAGTATGCCTATTGAAGAAATCCCGGACGGAATTTGGATTAAGAAATATCTTGAGTATGTAAAGGATAATTGCAAAATTGATTTTTTCTCAGTAGAGTTAAAACCTTTTGATTCTGAATTTGAAAAGAAGTTTTATAATTTTGTCTATTCAAACTTACCTAAAAAAGGGTATCGCATCCAGAACCAAGTTAGGAGTTGCGGATTTAAAATTGACTTTGTTATCACTAATACTAAGACTGGAGAGAAGGTTGCCATTGAGTGTGATGGCCCAACTCATTTTCAAAATGAAGCTGATGAAGAAATTGGAATCTATGCTGAAGATGATGAAGAAAGACGACAAATATTAGAAGCTGCCGGCTGGGAGTTTTGTAGAATAAAATACTCTGATTGGATTGATGAAAAATTCGATCGTAAACTAATATTAAATGACATTATAAAGATACTCTCATAGAAAATTAAATGAAAAATTAATTATATGAAAAAAATTACAGCTACTAATTTTTACGATTATACTAAATGCAAATATTGTGTATATTTAGAAAAAAACGGAGACCCAAAATTAAAAGATAAGATCTCCAATTTTGTGAAATTATTATGGTATAGAGGTATCCAGCATGAAGAGGCGGTTATTAAAGATTTTATTAAAAGCAAAAATAAATCTTTTGCAGAGGTTGCAAGAGATAAGCCAGCTGGTAAAGCAACTTTTATAGAAACAATTAACCTTATGAAAAGAGGAGTTGACTATATATATCAAGGAGTATTGATGGCTGATAACTTTGTGGGCAGACCTGATTTACTTGAAAAAATAAAAGGTAATTCATCTTTTGGAGAGTACTGTTATATACCTGTTGATATTAAATCAGGAAGGGGTTATGAAGGAGAGGATTTTGATAATGGGAAAGTTAAAGAATCATATTGGCTCCAAATTAATTTCTACAGTCTTTTATTGGGCAAGATTCAAGGGTACCTTCCTAAATTCGGTAAAATTATCAATATAGATTATCAAGAATTAGAATATAAGATCGATTTAGACAACAAAAATTTTATTAAGATTAAAGAAGATATATCATTGATGGCAAAAGGCCGTGAGTTATATCAGCCGACAATTAGTAGCAAGTGCGATTTATGTAGATGGAAAACTTATTGTAAAAAATGGGCAAACAAAAGAAAGGATTTATCTTTATTGTTTTATGTTGGTGAGATTAAATATGGATTACAGGATTGTGGAATTAATAAAATTGAGGAAATACTTAAATTGCCGTTAGAAGAATGGCTTAAAAAACTACCGGAAATAAAAAAAGAAGGACACTTTAAGGGTATTGCAGAAAAAACTTTTACCAACCTTTATAGAAGAGCGGAGGTTTACAAACAAGGCAAAGAAGTCTTTTATTCTCGGATAGAGTTTCCTGATTCAGATATAGAAATACATTTTGACATAGAAGATGACCCGACACAGGATATTACTTATTTATTTGGTTTCTGGATAAGAGAATTTTCAAAAAACAAAAGCTATTATAAATACTTCATGGCACAAGATATTAATGAAGAAGAAAAAACCGTAAAGGAGTTGTGGAGATTTTTGCAAGAATGCTACGGAATACCAATATACCATTATTCTATGCATGAAATATCTACATTAAGAAGATTACAGCAAAAATATAAATTGACTCCAAGCCCCTTGGAACAACTTGAAGAGAAATCTATCGACTTATACAAAATAATACAAAAGTATTCTGATTGGCCTTTGACTAGTTATGGTTTGAAACCAATTTGCAAATTTATAGGTTTTCAGTGGTCTTCTGATGATGCTGGTGGAGCGAATTCAATTGAATGGTTCTCTAAATTTCTTTCTGGCGATAAGGAAATGAGAGAGAAGATATTAGAATATAATAAAGAAGACTGCGAAGCGACAGCCCACTTAAAAGATTATATACAAAAAAATGATAAATTTATCTCCAAGTAAAATCAATATCTACAAGCAGTGTCCGTTTAAATATAAATGCGAGATAGATACCGAATTAAGAAAAAAATATAAGAGAGAAACTCCTCCGCTTGTTTTCGGTAATTTGGTACATACTTGTTTAAATGACCTGTATAAGAGAACTCAAAAAGAAGATAGAAGTTTACAGAGACTCAGAGATTTGTTTGAACAAAAATTTAAAGCCAATCTGGCAAAACATATCAATATTTTTGGTTCGCAAGAGAATATAATAAGTTATGTAGAAAAGGCAAAGAAGATGTTTAAAAATTATACAGAAAGCGAATTTTTTGAACCGGAGCCAATGCTTACAGAAGAATTCCCTAAGTCTTTAATAAATGAAAATATTGAACTTAGAGGAAAGTTTGATAGGGTCGATCTTAATAAGAATAAATTGACCTTAATAGATTATAAGACAGGAAAATTTAAAGAGGATGAAGCAGATAAATTTCAAGTAAGCCTTTACGAGCTTCTTTTATCAAGATACTTACCCGAATATACCGTAGAGGAAAAGATACTATATTATCTTGATGATAATAAAACAATCAGATTTCCATCTGAGAAAGATAGTCTTTCTGAAATAGAGAAAAAATTAATGTCTATTGCTAATAAAATAGATAATGACAAAGAACTACTTCCGACACAAAATAATCTATGCAGATATTGCGATTATAAAGTTATATGTCCTGTTTTTAAATAAAAGAATTACAATTTGATGACCCAGCGAGAAGCATTAGATATATTGAAGCTTGGCCACAATGTTTTTTTGACTGGCCCTGCCGGAAGCGGTAAGACTTTTTTGTTAAACAAGTATATAGAGTATTTAAAAGACAAAAAAGTTAAAGTTGGAATTACTGCTTCTACAGGAATTGCGGCTACCCATATTAACGGAAGAACAATTCATTCTTGGTCCGGTTTTGGTATTAAAGACAAGTTGATAGAAAAAGAAATGAGAAAATTGTTAAATAGCAGGCATCTTAATTTAAGAATTTCAGCAACAAAAGTTCTTATTATAGACGAGATTTCAATGCTTCATGCTCATCAATTAGATTTGGTAAATAGAATCTGCAAAAAAATTAGAAATAACTATTTGCCATTTGGGGGATTACAGGTTGTATTGTGTGGAGATTTTTTCCAACTGTCTCCTGTAGAAAGAAGCGGTAAAAAACCTCACTTTGTTAATGAATCCAAGGCTTGGCTTGAAATGGGTATTAAGGTTTGTTATTTGGATAAATGTCAGCATAGGCACAAAGATGAGAATTTCATTAAGCTTTTAAACGAAATAAGAAAAAATAATGTCAGTGTTTCAAGTAAAAAATTATTACTTGAAAGGTTATATAAATCAGTAAATACCCCTATTAAACCTGTGAAGCTTCATACTCATAATGCTAATGTAGATGCTATTAATAGTTTTGAGTTAAAAAAGATAAAAACTAAAGAAAGGGTTTATGAAATGACTTCTGATGGTCCTAAGAATTTAGTCGATTCTTTGAAAAAATGGTGTTTAGCTCCAGAAGGACTAACTGTGAAAAAAGGAGCTGCTGTAATATTTGTTAAGAATAATTTTGATAGAGGATATATAAATGGAACCCTTGGAAAGATTGTAGGATTTAATAAAGAAGATGGTTATCCGGTAGTAAAAGTTGTTTCTGGTAAAAGAATTCCAGCATATCCTGAATCATGGAAAATAGAGGAAGATGATGAAGTTAAAGCCCAGATTAGTCAAATTCCACTCCGTTTGGCTTGGGCTATTACAGTTCATAAAAGTCAAGGTATGACTTTAGATATAGCGGAAATGGATTTAAGTAAGTCATTTGATTATGGTATGGGTTATGTAGCTCTTTCTAGGGTAAGGTCTTTTAATGGAATAAAGTTAATAGGGGTAAATCGTTTAGCCCTTCAGGTTAGCAAGGAAGTCATAGAATTAGACAAATACCTGCAAAAAATGTCAGAGAAAGTAGAAAAGAGTTTAGGAGATATAAGTGTCAAAGAAATTAGGAAAAGGCAAAAGAGCTTTGTAGAATTGAATACAGATGAAGATGAGAGCGAAGAAGACGAAGCAATACCAACAGTAGATATTGCTGAAGATGAAATACCAATAGTAGATATTCCTTTTTAATTTTTATTTGACTGGTGATTATCGGCAGTGCTTTTTTGCGATGGTAGGGTAGAGGAGAAGAAAAAGAAATAAATTTATGAAGGCAAAAATATAATAATCATTTTGGCGTTGATAGTTATTATTTTATAATTACTTATGAAAATATATTCTGATTTTGAACTTAGAACAGAAATAAAAAAACTCAAAAAAGAAAAAAAATACACAGAGGCTAAGAAGTTACTATTATCAAGAATAGATGAGAAATTTTTTAAAAAATCCGGTGCTTATAAGGATTATTGTTCGCAAACATTTACTACTTACTTTATCGAAGAACTTATAAAATTGTTAATTCAACTAGGCGAAAAAGAAAAGGCTCTCCATGTCTTTAAGAAAGGGCTAAAATTACCACATTTAAAAAGAGAAAATGAAATTGCCTTTTCTCTATCAATACAAAGTATCTATCCTCAAATAGCAAAACAGTATATTCCAAGATATAAAATAAAAACAATCGAAAGAAGGGTAGTTTTCAAGAAAGGCAAACAAAAATTTTTAGAAAAAAATAGAAAGGAATTATTTGTTGAAGAGATAGCTTTGGAATATTACCGTTATAATGGTAATTGGCGCGGTGTATGGCTCACTCCCACAACAGAAGTTTTATATTTTAAACGCTTAAGACAAACAATTGGTTTAAGTAATTACAAAAAATTAACAAGCAATGCAATGGATAGCATGGGGCATATTTGCAATTTGTGCTATGGAGCACCAGATTTAATTTTGTATAAAGGGTTTATCAAGAAGATTGGGAAGTCTGTTGAAGTAAAAGGCTTAAAAGACAAACTCTCTACAGCACAGTTAGTATGGATTGAACAATTTAATAAACTACATTTAGATTTTGAGGTGTTACAAGTTAAAGAAAAAAAATAATATTTTTGTGAGAGGTTAACTCTAACTCGAAAAAATTAAAGAAATTAGAATTTGGAGAGTGAATAAAATTTTTAAATAAAAATGTGAATTTTTTAGTAGAAAATCTTTTAAAAGTTAGGGCAACTGACCATCGAAAAATTCAAGAGGAAATTAGAAGAATTATTAAAAGAAGCCAAACAAAAAGTCGAGGAATTAATTGAGAAATAAAATTATGGATTATATAAAAACGTATATATTTAAAGATAAAGATGGTAAATTTTGGCCAAAAGTAAAATTTAATACTGAGAAAGGAGATTGGCAACCTAAGGCGGAACAAATTAAAGATATTGTTAGGGTATATTCTTATTGTCTAGAAAAATCTCGTTATTCTGAAGCTTTTGGTGGTGCAGAAAAATTTGCAGAACAAATCAACCTCGCCATTTTATACAATAAAGATGGTTCCCCTAGGTCGTATGAATACGGAGATGAAATATATGATATAGAAGAGGAAGTAAAAGAACATTGAGAGAAAAATAAAAGATCAATCAAAATTTAGCCCGAAATTAATATGAAACAATGGGATAAAATATTTAAAAAATATGGTAAAGTTTTTACAAAAATCGAAAGGGATTTGCCAAAAATTGTAAAAATATTTAAAAAACATAATGTTAAAAAAGTCCTTGATTTAGGTTCAGGCACGGGACGACATGTAATTTATTTAGCTAAAAATGGATTTGAAGTATATGGAATTGATATTTCCGAGGAAGGAATAAAAATTACCAAAAATTGGTTAAGAGAGAACGAATTAAAGGCGGGCCTTAAAGTTGGCTCCATCTACAAAAAGTTGCAATACAAAGATAACTTTTTTGATGCGGTTATATCTACAAGCACGATTCATCATGCCAGAATTAAAACCATCAGAAAAGCAATCAAAGAAATAGAAAGGATATTAAAGCCAGGCGGATTAATTTTTATAACTGTCCGTAAAAGAAAGCTTAAGAAGTTCTGGCCAAAATCTACAATAATTGAGAAATACGGAAAACAAAAATCAAGCTATAAAGTAATTGGACCAAGGACTTATATACCGATAGAAGGAGGCGAAAAAGGATTAATACATTATCTTTTTAATAAAGAATTGATAAAAAAAGAATTTAAGAACTTTAAAATTAATAATATTTGGATTGATTCTAAAAGAAGGCATTATTGTTTCTTAGGGGAATTAAAAAACTTACCAAAATTTAGGCCGAAGTTGAGGGAAATCAATAAAATATGAAATATCCTGATTTGAAGATAAAATTTCAAAATAAAACATTAACTTTTCAATTTTTGGGGCAATTTGAGATCGAGCGAGACGAAAAAGGAACCCCAATTACTTATGAGAGGAAAAATCAAGAAGAAACGAGTTATTTATTAAGTGTTCGGACAGAACTAACAAAAAGTGGTAAACCTGAGGTAATTACAATTCTTCCAAATCATTTACGTACAAAATTAAAACGAAAATATTACGATACAAAAAATCTTGGTGATATCTGGCGATTACCCGGAATTTATGCATTTATATTGACAAAAGATAATAACGTAAAATACAAATATATAGGTCGAGCAAGTATCAGAATTGCAAACCGTTTACGACAATACCTTGCACCGAGCTCTAAAAGAATGACGACTTTTTATGTAAATCGATTGTTGTTTAAAACACTTAAAGAGGGAGACACAGTGCTAATCTATTTTTATCCCGAGCCTGACACAGAAAAGGAATTGCAAATTCTTCTTCGTCCAGATTGGAACCGTGAGATTCCTAGAAATAATTAAAATTTAGGCCAAAGTTGAGAGAAATTCAAAAAGAATATGAATGATATTGAAATCGAGATTCAAGTTAATATTGAAGATAATAAGCCGCTAATAGATTTTTTAGAAAAGAGCGGTCAGTTTATGTCAGAGAACCATCAGATAGACGAGTATTTTTCTCCGGTTCACCGAAATTTTATTGGAGTTCGTCCAGTTAAAGAATGGTTAAGGTTACGAAACTCAGACGGGAAATTCTCTATAAATTATAAAAACTGGTATTTTGATGAAAAAGGAAAAAGCCACCATTGTGATGAATACGAAACTAAAATAGAAGATTTAACCCAAATTAAAAAGATATTAGATGTCCTTAATTTTAAATCTATTATTAAGGTTGATAAACTAAGAAAAACCTGGATATACAAAGATTATGAAATTGATGTAGATTCAGTAAAAGGGCTGAGAGATTTTGTGGAGATTGAATACATCGGAAAAGAAGAAAAAATAGACCCAAAAAAGATTACAGAAGAAATGATGAGCTTTCTTAAAAGTCTTGGGTGCGGAAAAATAAAAAGGAATTATGTAGGTTATCCGTTTCAATTACTATTTCCAGATGAAGTAAAATATGAAGAGCAATAAATCGCCAAGATGGCGGTTTTTTGATAGAATAAATAAAATGAAATATAGTAAAAAACCAATTGATAATAATTTAGAGAAATATTACAAAAAATGGATTTCAGCAATTGCTAATGACGAAACCGGCCGAACAATCAAACGGCATATCATTAGACATGCCAAAGAAATTTATTCAAAAGAATCAAAAGTATGGTCGGCGAGCATGAGAAATTTGATAGAAGTTTTTGATGAGGTCTATAAATCGACTCCGTCAATAAAATTAAAAATAAAAAGACTCCAACATAAGTACAAACTGAATCCAAAAAGATATACCCCTCCACCGTCCAAGTAAGGTTTAAATTTTCGTAATCGCCAAGATAGCGGTTTTTTGGTAGAATAGAAAATATGAAGAAAGAGGAATATTTAGATATAGTTGACGAAAATGACAAGGTAATTGATAGAGATACTAGAAAAAATATATATAGAAAAAGAATAGATTCCCAAGTTAGAGTTGTAAATGTTTTTATTTTAAACTCGGAAGGAAAATTACTCCTACCTAAAAGGTCGATGAATAGACAGATTTTTCCTGGATGCTATGATTTTTCTTGTGGAGAACATGTTTTATCTGGAGAAAAGTATTATGAAACAGCCTTGAGAGGCGTGAGAGAAGAATTGGGCCTTGAAGGAGTAGAATTAATTGAGTTAGGGAAACTTACTCCTCGGGATGGTGTTAGTTGTTTTATGAAAATCTATAAAGTGATCTATGATGCAGAAATAAATAATTATGACACGGATGGAATTGATAGATTGTTTTGGTATAGCTTGGATAAAGTGAGAAAAATGATCATGGAGGACAAGAAAAAATTTAAGGATGATTTTTCAATTGTACTAGAAAAATTTGCTAATCAACTTGAAAACATAAGTAGCAAAAAACAGAATTTAGGCTGAAATTGAGCCCTTCGCCAAGCTCAGGGTAAAGGAAAATTTAATAACTATATAAAGATTATGGCATTAAAAGTAGGTATAATTGGACCCGCTAATATTCCGAAAATAAGTAAAATTGTTGGGAAACCAGCAGGTTTTTTTCTTGAGAGGGGTGATAAGATTGGAGAAATTTTAGTCGAAACTGGTTGTGAATTGTGGGTAAATAGTGATAAAGGTATGCTGGCTAAAATTGCCAGAGCTTATAAGAAAAATAATGGTAAAAAATTAGTTATTCTATACCCTGGTAAAGGCGAGCCATGGCCTAAAGATCATGCCGAATTATACAGAAAATACGGAGATGAAATTAGAAAAGAACCTAACTGGTTTTGGTCAAATTATAATGTAGTTTCATTACCAGATGTTTGTATTTGTGTAGGATTAAGCGCTGGTGGTTTGAGTGAGTTGGCATATATTAAATGGAATTATTCATTGAAATGTGGGAATTTAAAAAAATTAATTGCAATAAAAGAATTGTTAAGAGGTGGTAAGTTGCCACCAGAAATTGAATTTGATATCCAAAAAATATTAATATACATCAATAAAACTGAGGAATTAAAGGAACTTTTAGAAAAACTTTCTAAATAAATCTTTTTAGTTAAAAAAAGCCTATTGCTGGGCAATTTTTATTTATACTCTCTCGGCCTTGACTTTTTTATTTATAAATGCTAAAAATAAAATGTCCTAAAATATAACTTTAGGATATTGTTCATTATCATTCAGGAAAGGAGGGGAAGAGTGAAAGTAACCAATATAAAATTAAAGCGACCCGGTGAATATCTAATCGTAGAGGTAAGGTGTCCTGACTGCAACCACCTCAACATAGTAAGGATAAAACACCAAGGCCAAAAGAGGGGAGCAGATGCAGAGGTGGAGTGTAAAGCTTGTGGAGCAACTATAAGATACGACTGGGAGAGGTAGAACAAAGGAGGGCGTTATGCTTAATAGAACAGAATTGGAAGTACCAAAAGAAGTGAGGACGAAGGTAAGGGCTTTAAGAAAAGGATTTAATAAGCTGATGACTGAACAACGAAAGATGGATCAGGTTGCGAGAGATAGGTATTTTCCTCAGGAAGAGTCTTGCAAAATAGCAAGAGCGACCAGAGAAAAGGCTAAATCCCTTTTAAAAAAGTCAGGAATTGATTCTGAGACATTCCGTAAGGCTTTGCTTCTATATGAGTCCATTGAGCAGGAGAAAACAGGTAAGGACTATACTTCCAGCACCTGGGTACTATTTTGGGCAGGTGGTCTTGAACTCTTTGGTTATTCAGGCGAGTAAAAAAAAGGAGTTAGAAAATGATTGAGGAAATAGAGAGTGCAATAAAAGAAGGGAAGATAGTTGCTCTGGAAGAAGACAGAAGAACTGGCGAATTAAGTATACACACATTTGACGATGATCGTTCATTGCTGTTAGCTTATTTTGCTGGCGCTGATACATCAGAAAAATTTGAGTATACACCAAGAGTCCTGTTCATTAAGGAGATTTATGAGCCAGAGCCTATTCATCAAATATGACGATAATTGGTCGTCATATTAAAGAGGTACGTCCTGTTCAGGAAACGGCCTCTTTCTATTTTGTAAAACTCACAAAATCGATAGCTCAAAATACTTTTTAGACAACTGCCAGTAGGTTCTAATAGTGTTCAATCCTTGCAGTTAATGAATTTCAAAAAAAGTTGCCGAGAAGAAATTTTTTTGGTAAGATAGAATATATGAAATTAGTCAATAAAACAGCTTTAATAACTGGTGGCTCAAAAGGAATTGGAAGGGCTATTGCTCAAATGTTTATTAAAGAAGGAGCAAAAGTTATAGTTTTTGACATTGAAAAACCAGATTACGAAGTGGAATTTTATCAAGTTGATACAGGCAAAGAAGAACAAATAGGAAAGGCGTTTGGTCAGATTAAACAATTAGATATCCTTGTAAATAATGCTGGAGTATATTTTCAGGCATCTGTAGAAGAAACCTCAAAAGAGCAATTGGATAAAATTGTGGATATAAATTTAAAAGGAACATATCTAATGTCAAAATACGCAATTCCCATAATCAGGAAAACCAAGGGCAATATTATCAATATTTCATCAGGATTAGGGGTTGTTCCTGAGCCAGAATCTCCTGCCTATTGTTCAACAAAAGCAGCGATAATAATGCTTACAAAATGTATGGCTCAAGAATACGCGTCAGAGGGATTAAGGATAAATGCGATATTACCAGGACCAATAGATACTCCATTATTAAGAAATGCTTTTTCTTCAGAAAAGGAAATTGAAGAATATGCAAAATTAAATCCTATGAAGAGGATTGGGAGACCGGAAGATGTTGCAAGTATAGCAGTTTTTTTAGCTTCAGATGAAGCAAGCTACGTCACTGGTGGACTATATTCAGTCGATGGTGGAGAGTCTACTTCCAGTGTTTATTCAAAATAAGTCGCCGTAAGGAAAATCGCCAATCAGGCGTTTTTTTGGTAGAATAGGAATATGAATAATAATTTTAACTCAGAAAATTTAGGTAAAATTTTTGATTTTTTACATAAAGTAGGAAAGTTAAAATTAACTTTCAGATTTAGTGAGGTAAAAAACATGCCTAAAGATTTAAAAGACTCAAGTGCTGCGCATTCGTGGAGATTGGTCTTAATGGTATTTATAATAGCTGATGAATTAAATTTGGATATAAATATAGAGCACGCCTTAGAGATTGCTATTATTCACGATATTGTAGAAGCAATTACAGGAGATATAGACCAAGTTTTAATTTTTGATGGTAAGGTATCAAAAGAAGAAAAACAAAGAAATGAAAAAGAAGCGATGAAAAAACTTAAAGAAAGCCTACCTTTAAAACTCGGAAATAAAGTATCTAATTTATGGAATGAATATGAGGGAAGCTCTACAAAAGAAGCGAAATTTGTAAAAGCGCTTGATAAATTAGAAACATTAACTCATTTAATTGAAACTGGTTATAAAACCTATGATAGACCAGAATTTATAGTCAAATATGCCGATAAAACAGTTAAAAATTTCCCCGAATTAACGGGTGTGTTAAAAATAATCAAAAAGAAGCTAAAAGCAGAATTTGATAAGGGCAATATTCCATGGAAAGAAGAATATGATTGTTTAGATTAATAAACTGCCAAAAATCGCCAAAAAGGCGGTTTTTTGATAGAATAGAATAATGAATCTAAAAGACCAACGAACTAATTGGAAATATATTTTAATTGTAGTTATTTTAACTTTTCTTGGAATAACAGTTTTAGCTCAAGAAGCCGAACTTCCATCACCAGGACTTACCCCCGATAGTCCATTTTATTTCTTAGATACTTTAGCAGAGAAAATAGGGATGTTCTTTACTTTGGGTGCTGAGAAGAAAGCCGAGAAAGCTGTACGATATGCCGAAGAGAAATTAGCTGAGCTTAAGGCAATGGCGGAGAAGAATAAAATTCAAGCCCTAGAGAGAGCTAACCAGAAATATCAAGAATTTCTGAGATTGGCTAATATGAAAACCCAGGAAGCCAAAGAGAAAGGAAAAGACGTAGAAGAGTTAGCAGTTTTAATTACTGAAAAAACTCTAAAACATCAAGAAGTATTAATAGAAATATTTGAGAAGGTTCCAGAAGAAGCTAAAGAGGGAATCCAAAAAGCAATTGAAGTTTCAAGAAGTGGTTCAGAAGAAGCTGTCCAGGCAGTAACTGGAGTAAAGAAAGAAGAATTACTACAAAAAATAGAAGAAGTAAAAATAAAGGCAGAGGAAAGGATAAAGCTCGAACAATTACTTGCAGAAACTGCTGATTGGAATATATACAATAACCATATTTTTGGATATAAAATTAAATATCCAGACGATATATTTGCTATAATTCCGACCTCATTTTCAGATAATAAAAACACCCTCTTTGAAATCGTTCCTCAAGCAGCCGTGACTATCCAGATTGGTCAAAATCCGGAAAGATTATCTGTAATAGATTGGATTGAACAAACCCCCGATGATATTTCATTTTTTATCAGAAAATATAAGGATACCATAGAAACGATAAACATTAATGAGAAAGAGTGTGCCCGGGTCATTTCTGTTACTCAATCACAAGGACGCCCAATGGAGCAATGGGTACACACTGTAATACCGTTTGAAACAAGAATGGTTGTTATTTCAAAAGTTGAGGAAGATAAAAGCTATAACCTTGAACAAGTTTACCAGAAGATGTTGCCTACCTTTGAATTTGTAGAATTAGAAGAAGCTGAGGAAGCTCCAAAGGTTGAAGAGAAGCCATATATTAAGGTAATTTCTCCCAATGGAGGCGAAGAATGGAAAGTAGGGAGTACTTACAATATCACTTGGGCATCAGAAGACGTAGAAAAAGTTAATATTTTTCTTCTGGGATGCAAAACAAAAGAGTGCCCTGTGGAGTCAGGAATTTCTTCGTATAAAATTTATCCTCATTCGCTAGACGCTGAAGCAGGAAAACATTCTTGGACTATTTATTCAAAAGACATTGGATTTGGATTCGGGTTTGGTATTTCTGAATATGTCTGCTTTAAAATAAAAATCGAAGAAGCTTCCTCGGAGTCAGTAGGAATTTTAGACAATTTTCTTTCAATGTTAGCTTATATTGCTAATAAGCTGGGAATTCAAACTTCTGATTTAGTTAAAGATGTAAGCGACGAGTGTTTTAGAATTATTGAAGTAGCATTACCCGAGGAAGAGAAGGAAAAAGAAGAAGCTTGTCCTTTGCCTGAGACTCCTGTTTTAACAGGTCCGGGAATTTCTGTTAATAATAATGAACCTTATACCTTGAATTGGACAAGTGTTGAGGGTGCAACGGGGTATTGGTATCAAAGTGGATATGGTGCTCCAGTTTTCGACGCGCCTGCTGTGTATACTAACTTAAATAGTATTACACACACTCAACACCTCGGGACTTCTGTTACTTTTTATTATCGAGTAAAAGCCTGTAATGATTGTGGATGTAGTGTTTGGAGTAATATAGTAGATATCCAAGTTATTGTTGCTCCATTCATTAGGATTACTTCTCCTAACGGAGGTGAGAGGTGGGTAGTGGGTCAGACTTACAATATCGAGTGGCAATCTTACAGGCTTGAAAAAGTTACCATTGACTTATTTGCTTATAACGCCGAGGGTCAGGTAATAAAAGGATTCCAGTATTTTATTGCTGAGTCTATTGATGCAACAAGGGGTTATTACAATTGGACTATTCCAGAAATTGCAGATTACCCTAATTATAAATTAAGGATATACAATAAGTTATGCATAGGAGGAGATGCAGATTTATTAGCAGAATGTTTGAAAGATCGATATTTCGATGAAAGCGATGGTTATTTTAGTATTGTAGAATAAAAGGGATTAAAAAAATGATTATATCCAAAAAACCCCGAACAATCCTACGGATTTTACGGGGCAAGCAATTAGGCTTTGCTTTACCTCTGGTTATTTTAATAGTGGTAATTTTAATCGCTGCTGGGGGAGGGGGGTATTATTTTTACAAAACTTTGCAGGAACAGAAAGAAGCTGAAATAGTTGAGCCCGAGCAAGTAATTGATGAAACTGCGGATTGGCAGATTTATAAGAATGAAAAATATGGGTTTATTTTGAAGTTCCCTGAATCTTGGACAGATTTTGAGGTACATGAATGGAGGGTGGACCAAGATCCGGGGAGGATGCCGCCATATTTTGATACGATAGAATTTAAGATAGATCGAATCCAAGACAACGGCAAAGAATATTATTTTTCGGTCCGGATTTATCCTTATTCTCATGATAACTGGGCAGTAAGACGATTAGGTCAACAAACGAAAAAATATTTTTTCATCAGCGCCTCACACCTCCTTTATCCTTATCTTGGAGAAAATAAGGATTATGTTTTTTCTTGGGATACGAGTAGAGGCATTCTTTCTCCGGAAGTGCTCGGAGAAGATTTAACCGAAGATGTTCTTCAATTAAGAACCCAGGAAGCAGAAAGTATTATTTCTACTTTTAAAATAATTAATCCTCTTGAAAAAACTGCTGAATGGGAAAATTATTTTAATCCCGAGAGATGCAAAGATATCGAAGAAAATGATTACACTAATGAATGCTATTTAGAATCTCTTAGAGATCTCAGAGAAGTGGAAATGTGCAAGAAAGCGAGGCCGGATTACCAAGATTTTTGTTATTTTCAAGTTGCCCAAAATTTGAAAAATTCTTTTATTTGTGAAAATCTTTCGACTTTGATTAATCAAGAATCGTGTTACTTAAATATTGCTATATCTTTAAAAAAAGCTTCAATATGCCAGAGTATCCAAACCGAAGAGCGAAGAAATATTTGCTATATGGATGTTGCCGAGCTCTTAAAAGACCCTTCAATATGTGAAGAAATTGAGAACCAAAAAGCAAAAGGATATTGTCTTAGGGGTAGCAGCCCAGAACAGCCAGAACTGCCAATCCCTCCAATTTCTGAATGGAAAACCTATACCAATGAAAAACATAAATATTCTTTCAAGCATCCGCCGAAATGGAATTTTCAAGTGGAGTTGACTAACCCGGAAATTAGTGAACTTTATGTAATCAGAGAAAAAATTAGCAATGAAACTAGAACAGCTGAATGGCTCTGGTTTGTCACAATAGATGTCTGGGATAACCCTTCAGAATTATCTCTTATTGATTGGCTTAAATTTCGAAGAGAGCCCGGCGTACTTATTCCCAAAGATATGCCTTTTGTGGCTAATACTTCTGTCGGAGAAGAAAAAATAGAAGCACTTCGGCTATGGAAGGATGGTACCAGCACCTGGGACAAACCCGGTAAATGTTTCCAAGCCTGTCCATCCTTAGCCGTTTATTTTGTTTATAAAGGCAAGGCCTATCTAGCTGGATTGGAATATCGAGGAGAAGTTGATGATGTTGACCAAGGAAGCCAGGAAGTTTTTGAACAAATCCTTTCTACTTTTCGCTTTTTAGAGTAAAGTATCCTGCCAGACAGGTTCTAACATCCCTCCTTCGCCGAAGCTACGGAGGGCGCAGCCGAAGTTTAAGAATTATGGAAGAAGAAAACCAACAAAAAGATGAGAAAATTTTTTCAATTTCGGATTATATTAAAATTGTAAATCAGGGATTAAAAGCTTTTAGATCAAAAATCATAGGAGAAGTCAGCGAGGTTAGTTTTGGGCCCACTGGTCATGTCTATTTTACTCTGAAAGATGAAAAAGATGAGAGTATAATAAAGTGTGTAATCTGGAAATCCAGATACGATATTTATGGCATTGAGTTAAAAGAAGGGATTAAAATTATTGCCACTGGATATCCTGAAATATACGCGCCGTGGGGAAAGCTATCTTTTAAATCTGAAGTTATTGAACATGCCGGAGAGGGAACCTTGAAAAAAGAGTATGAAAAATTAAAAGAGAAATTAACCAAAGAGGGGCTTTTTGAGGAAGTTAGAAAACGACCAATCCCAAAATATCCGCAGAAAGTCGGAATAATTACCTCAAAACAGGGCGCGGTTCTCGCCGATTTTTTAAATAACCTGGGAAGGTTTGGACTCAAAATTAAAATGATTGATTCTCGCGTAGAGGGACAGGCCGCTATTGCCGATTTATTGCTTTCGATTAAAACGCTGAAGAAAGAAAATATAGAAGTGCTGGTAATTATGCGTGGGGGAGGTTCTTTGGAATCAATGTTGGCTTTTAATAATGAATCGCTGGTTAGAGAAATAACCAATTTTTCGGTTCCGGTAATTGCGGCAATCGGTCATCATAAAGATGTTCCTCTTGTAGCGTTAGCAGCCGATCGTTCGGTTTCAACGCCAAGCATTGCTGCAACCGTTCTTAGCGAATCTTGGGAGCAAGCCACCTCATTATTAGAAGAATACGAAAGAGACACTATTAGTTCTTATGAGAATCTATTAGAAAATGCCAATTTATTAATAAACCAGTCAGTAGATACAATTTGCGGGATAAAGGACTTAATTTTTGATAAATATAAAGAAGTTGAAACTGCGCTAAAAATTTCTTTCCAGGCATTCAAGAATACTCTCCAAAACAGTAAAAATAACCTAAAGAATTCGTGGAAGAAATCCATATTTGGCTTTAATTCATTATTATCAATAATCAAGCAACAATTAGAGCATTCAGAAAAAATCGTTTATCTTCGCAATCCGGAAACCCAACTTAAGCTTGGTTATAGTATCGCACGATGCGGTGGCAGATTGATTAGAAGTATAAGAGATACTAAAATAGGAGAAGATGTGGATATTCGGGTGGTAGATGGAACAATTATTTCTAAAGTAAAAAACATAAATAAAATTAACAAAAAACATGCCTAAAGAAAAACCAGATGTTAAAAATTTAAGCGACAATCTTAAGAAGCTTTCTGAAATTACCGAATGGTTTGAGAGTCAAAAAGAGGTTGATATTGAGGAGGGTTTGAAAAAAGTAAAAGAGGCGGTAGCTCTTATTAAGGCTAGCAAAGAACGACTCAAGGCGGTGGAAAATGAGTTTGAAGAAATTAAGAAAGAGGTAGATATTGAGGGGGATAACGATGACGAAGAAGGGCCAGAAGGGGACGAAGAAGATGCCAAAGATATACCACTTTGAGACACCCCTTAAGGTCCCCAAATTTGTTCCTAAAATCCAGGTTCGAGACCAGGGATGCCAGCACCAGTCAGCGCAGTATCGAGGCCGACCGAGACGTCCTCTTTTGACCAGGGAGCGTTTTTCGATAGAATAAAAACATGAACGACAATAAACTAGTTCGGTTTTCACCATCGGATTTATTGGAGCATAACGATGCGCTTGAGATTCTAATAATGTTTTGAAAAATATGAGCCTTATACCAAAAACTATTTTAGGTAAGTGGTCTATTGTATTAATTGTTGCGATACCGGTATTTTTTTATATCGGTATGTCATTTGTAGGTTTTTATGAATCTGTTCCAGCTGGAAAAACAATACCACATGATATTGTTGTGAGGCCTAGAGTAGCGTTACCGATGTTAGCCGGATTTATTTCCGGAATTGCGGCTTTTTTCGTCGGCATCATTAGTATTACAAGGAAAAAAGATCATTCTGTTTTTGTATTTTTATCTACGGCGATTGGGTTTTTGGTGCTGCTTTGGTGTTTGGCTGAAATTTTATTTCCGCATTAATTAAAATTTTATCTCATTTTAGCTTAAAAATGCCCCGACCGAGGCGGGTCGATGGAATACTGCCAAAAGCCCCGAAATCCCTCTTAAAATCCAGGTTCGAGACCGGGGATGCCAGCAACCCTGAGCGCAGCTCCAAGTAAACAGGTTCTAACAGCGTCCAGTTAGCGGAGCAAGGCTTGACAAAGATGTATGGCATGCTAATGTGATGTAATACAAATTATTACAATTTTATGCGTGAAATAATTAATATTTCATTACCAAAAGAGTTAAATAAGAAAGTCGAAGAGTTAATGAAAAAGGGTAGATATGCCACCAAGAGCGAATTTTTTCGTGATTTAATTAGAATGTGTATAGAAGGAAGAATTGTCCGAGAATTAGCTGAGAGTCGAAAAGAATTATCCTCTAGTAAAGGAAAACTTCTAAAATCATTAAAGGATTTAAAATAAATCCTTGTGTATGAAGATTTACTATTCGAGTAAGTTTGCTCGAGAGTATCGAAAATTACCTTTAAAAGTGAAGAAGTGTGCCGAGAGGAAAGAACAAATCTTCCGGAAAAATCCTTTCGATCCAAAACTTAAAACTCATAAATTAAAAGGGAGTCTTAAAGGATTTCTTTCTTTCTCTATAAGTCAAAAATATCGAATTATTTTTGAATTTGTTAATTCTCACACAGTTTGGTTCCACTCTGTCGGGGAACATTCCATTTATAAATTGTGGGACTGAGAATTGCTGAATTGCTGTTACCGGAATCGCCAAGATGGCGGTTTTTTGATAGAATGAAATAATGAAAGAAGAAATTATGAAAAAAAAGCCGCCGAGAAAAATTAAAAATATAAAATCAACGAAAAAGTCAAAATCTATTTGTCGGTTTTGGAATTTGGCAGCTCGGTTGGAACACAGAAGAATTAAGAGTAAGAAAAGATAAAAATTAGTATCTTGATATACTCTAAATTAGAGACGAAGTAGGTTTTAACATCAAAATAGGCAAAAAAATAACCCCTTGGTTTGTTTTAGACAGAGTTTCTGCTAAAACGTCCAAGGGGTTCTGCTTTAAATACAGCAACTAGTCCTCTTTTTTCTAATCTTTCCTTTTCCTTTCCCTGATATCTCTTATCAATAGAATTACACACGCGATAAAACCCACTCCACCAACCAGCAAACAAAGAGAAGAAGGTATAAGGTTATTATAAATATCAACACTTGTTCCTTTTATAAGTGAATAGGTTGAGAAACCTATCATTAAAGGAAAGACTGTAAATGCAGAAATCAACCAAAAAATAAATACTGACCTTTTCATCTTTCCCTATCCTTTCCTTTCTTATTTTTACTACACTCAAAAAGGAAGACAATTCTTTCCTTTATCAGCCCCATTTTCTTTAGATGCTTTAACAGTTCTTCTACTACTTTTTCATATGTGTCGTAACCTATATTACACGCCTCATTTATTAAACCCTGAATATCTTTTGCTATTGTTTGAGCACTTCTAATTTTGTAGGATTTAAGTTCTTTCCCACTCATTACATACCTCCATCTTTCATTATATTAAAATTTATATTAAAAATTGTCTTAAAGAGCAATTAGTTTTTTTAAAAGAGCAATTATTCTGAATCATAGCATAACAAGGAAGTAAAGTCAAATTATAAGGCAATTCGCGCCTTAAAACCTTTGCCTTTACTAACATCGGGTGTTGGTGAAAAATAAAGACCGAAAAATCGGCAAAAAAAGACCTTGGTTAGAAGAGTTAAGAATTTAAAAAAGAAAATTTTCACTAAAGAAACTTGATAAATTCTTAACTTAACAAAATAACCTTGGTCTCTTTTTGCACTTTAAAATTTTTTGCCTTTTTGCCCTTTTAATGATTTTTATCTTCATTTTTCGATTCCTTCTCCTTATCGGTAATTTTTCTTTTATAAAAGTAACAACCTGTTAGAATTTCAACGCCTAAAGCGATAATAGCAAAAATTCCTCCAGTCCATATATATTCACGAGATTCCTTGGCGATGCCGTAAAAAATTCCACCGATACTACAAAATAAAATTAGAGCAAAAAAAACAATAAAGAAGATACATGCATCAGAATATAATGATTTATCATCCATTGAAACCACCTCTTTTCATTGAAAATTCTTAGGCAATTGGCCAAATTTCAAAGCGCTTTTATATTTAAGAAGATAAGATAGGAAACCGCTTCGTTAATAAAAATTTTCCTATAAGAAAAAGGCTTTAACTTTACGGTAAAACTCTTCTTCAGAAAAATTTTGCAGAGACATAAACTCTACTTTTGGTTCTTCTCTGTTTACTCCTTCAGTGTAAATTATATATGGGGGGATATCTTTACTTCCCTTACAAAGCTCTAATGATATTATTTTCACTTTAACCCCACCATCTTTTTTAATAAGAAAAGAGACACCATTTTTAGACTGATTAAGCCCTTTTGGTTTAATTAAATTCTCGCCCTCGTTTTTTAAGCGACTATAAACCGAAAGAATTATTTCATTAATCTCACCGAATTTTTTATTTAATTTATTCTCTTCCAAGCCCTTTTTTCTCGTCTTAGTCTTATTAGTTTTTTTCTTTTTCTTTTCCTTGCACTTATTTCTAATATAGTTAAGTCCCCTCATTATACCTCCTCTTTTTAGAATAAAGCGGTTCTTGCCTATCTTATCTTTTAAACTTGCCTATCTTATCTTTTAAAATTTTAAAAGAACAGCAACAACAATAGTAGGTAGTCTAAATAATAGCAAAAGAGGGTAGAGAAGTCAAATTATGCATTAATAGGTAAAAAAGAACCCTGTCGGTTAATAAACTTTTGGTTTACCACCAACAGGGTAAGGCTTTTGGCTTAAAGTTTGTATTCCTTTCAAGATAACTTCTCCGATCTTTCTCGTTTATCCTTTCTTTTTTTATTATCACGCTTACTACGAAAATAGACGATTAGAATAGATATTATGGCTATCACATAAACTATTCCTCCTAACAACCATGTTCCTAAAAGAGATTCATCAGGCAACATTTTTTTACTCACCCCTCTTAATCATTTTCATTCTCGACTCATAACAAATAGAATCTCCCAAGGCAAAAATTATCGCATAAATCCCCGACAGAACTACAAAGGGACCTATGCCCAGAAGTATTTTTAGATGTCCCTGACCAATAACTCCCTTCCAAATAAGCGCTGCACCAAAAACAATAAAAGTCAAAGCAACAAACCATGATATAAAGACACCTACTAATCTCTCCTTCATATTATTCAAAAACACTAAACCAACAAGATACATAAGACCCCATAAGACAACAAGGCCAATAACGCAACCAATAAGAATATCCCAAACCATCTTACTTCCTTTCTCTCAAAGTTTTTAATAAAAATTTATATTAAAAATTGTCTCTTCAAAGTCTTTTTAAAGAGCAATTAGTTTTTAAAGAACAACACCACCTAATTTGAATAATAGCATAATAGGGGAGAGAAGTCAAATAAAAGCTTTTTCACTCAATTCTTCTTACATATTCGCCACTCTGGGTATTTACCTCAATAATATCTCCTTCTTTAATGAATATGGGAACGCTTATTTTGACTCCGGTTTCCAGGGTTACTTGTTTGGTGCCAGCTTCTGCCCTGCCAGCCCTGACTCCTGGTGGAGCTTCAACAACTTTTAAATGAACCTTAATTGGCAAAGAAATATTAACAATTTTCTCTTTGTAAATCAGAGTTTCAACGATTTGCCTTGGCTTCAAAAATTGAGCCTGATACCCAATTTGCTCTTGGGTCAAATTAAATCTCTTAGCTGGCTGGTCAATTTCTGAGAAGAAATATTGACTGCGATGAGCATACAAAAACTTTGTTTGAAGCTTCTTTAGTTCTGCCTCTTCAAAAACATCTGAGGGGTGAAAGGTCTGGGAAATTATATTTCCAGTAATCAAGTTTTTAATTTTTGCTTGTAAAACTGAATGACCCCTTCCTTTGAAGAGAGGCCGAGCTTCCAAAATTTCGTGGGGTTCTTTATTTAAAATAATCCTTAATCCTTTTTTGAGTTCGCTGTAAGAAATCATTATGAGTTATTTGAGCACTAAACCGATGAATTTTAAGTGGCCCCTTAAAAATTCTTCAGAACTCATTGTTTTTTTCCCCTCGAGTTGGAGTTTTTCAATTACAAGAAAATCTTTTCCAGTCTGAACAGCAATTTTATCATTGGGAGCTAAAAAAGTCTTTCCAGGAACACCGAAAGGACCATTTTTTGTTTGTTTTAAAATATCAGCTTTTAATATCTTTAATTTTTGAGACTTTTGATTCGAAATTTGGAACTCAGAGAAACTTCCCGGCCAGGGCTGAAAAGCTCTAATTTGCCGCTCAATAGATTCTGCTGGTTTTTTCCAATCAATTTTCCCATCTTCTTTCTTAAGAATTTTTGTATAGGTTGCCCTTGAGTCATCTTGGGGTTTTGGCTCAATTTCACCATTTATCCATTTTGGAATAGTTTCTAGAAGGAGTTTAGCTCCTAACTCTGCTAATTTTTGAGAAAGTTCTGGATAAGTAATTTTCTCATTGGAAATTGGAAATTGGAAATTGGAAATTACCTTACCCTGGTCCAGTTTCTCTGTCATTAAAATTATCGTTACTCCGGTTTCTTTATCACCATTTAAAATAGTATATTGGATTGGAGAGCTGCCGCGATATTCTGGCAATAATGAAGGATGAATATTCAAGCAACCGTACTGAGGAATATCTAATATATCATTAGGTATTATTTGACCATAGGCGCATACAATTATTAAGTCAGGTTTTAGATTTAAGATTTCAGATTTAAGATTAAAGATTGCTTCTGGTTGTAGCACGGGAATATTATATTTTTTAGCTGAATTTTTGACGGGTGGGGGAGTGATAATTTGTTTACGACCAACCGGTTTGTCAGGCACAGTTACAATTAAAACTGGCTTAAAATTTGCTTTAATAAGCTCTTCTAAAATAATTACTCCAAATTCTGGAGTACCAATAAATATTATCTTCATAAGAAATTTAATCTATTTAATAGTTCTCCATTCTATTTCTTCTTTTTTTCCTGCAAACTCCAACCAATCGCCTTCTGGGCTAATTACATACCATTTTCTCTTAGTTTCTGACCAGACCATTAGATTATTTTGATAGTAAGGTTTCTTAACAATTTCTTTTGGCTTTAATCTATCTAACTCTAACCATTTTTTAAAGACGGTCTCAATGGCATAGTCTAAGTCTCTTGATTTTGCCCATTCAGCCACTTTATCTATTGCTTTTTTGGCTTTTTTTATCGAACCAGCCAGTTCGAGCAGCTGTTTTGCCGGCCTGGTAAATCTCGAATAAATTATTCTTCTTTTTTTAGCGTTTCTTTTTAATTCATATAAGCTCAACCCTTTAGTTTTAAAATAATGAGTAATAATTTGACGGATGGCTGTTTCTTTTTTTAGCTCTTCGTAATACTTAATTTTTCCTTTTTTTAAATACTCCTCAATTTTCTTGGCAATACTTTTGCCTATTCCTGGGATTTTTTCAATTCCCTTAATACCTTCTTCTTTATAAATTAAAGAAGCATCTTTTTTTAAACTTTCCAAAGCTCCAGCTGCCCTTCGGTAAGCTCTGGGTTTAAAAGCCACCCCTTTTATTTCCAGAAGTTCGGCTATTTTATAAAATATCTTTGCAATTTTTTTATTATTCATATTTTTCAACTGTAAATTTATAAATAATAATTTTTTCTTTTTTAGGGTCTATTCCTCCTTTCTGACAGGCAATAGAAATTTGTTTCTCAATTGTATCTATTCCTTCCAAATCCGGCAGCAAGAGAGCGGATTTTGCTACAGCGTGACCGTTAAAGACCACGTCTGTCCTATTGGGTGAGAGAATAGGGGTTGTTTTGACAATAATACCATATTTTTTAGGATTTAATTCTTTGATATCCTGTACTAACTCTGGCTCACTTAAAATATAAACAGTATAAGAAAGATAGGGGAGCTCAGTTTTTTGAATTGGCCCGAAACGGTAATCCTCGGTGGCAGCGGCAATGGCATTGAAAACAATTTCTTTGGCAATATTTTCTTTTGTCGGCAGGTAAGTCCCAATACACCCCCGCAATTGGCCATTTTTCTCAATAGTAACAAAAGTGCCGGCTTTTCGGTCTTGTATCTCTTTTACTAAATCATTTGGTACCTCAATAATTTCTCCTTTTTCAACATAACTTTCTACTACCCTTTTGGCTAACCCAACATAAGGGTTCATTATTTTATTTATCATTTACTTTATGCATTTTTAATTCTTTCTGCTTCGGTTTCGACTATTTTACCATCATATTCGCCGCTATGAGCTGGAGCCCCTTTATAAATGGGCTTTTTCTGGTCAAGGTGCAAGTTAATAAATATCTCTCCGGTCTTTTTATTTTCTTTGAGATAAATATGGAATCGGGGATAGTTATTTGGCCCAAGGGAGTGGGTGAAAGCTAATTCCTCTTTTTCCTTGTCTGTTCCTTGGAAATGATAGCCAATTTCTCTCATTAAATTTACAACATTCTTCCCCGATACATTTTTGACAACAAATTTCATAATCTAATTTCTTTTTCGAGCCAGGGGATTTTTTGGGTTTTTCTTTTCCAAAAAATATCTTCCCAAATGTAATGTACTGCAAGCTGTTTATATTTTCCATATCTTTCAAAATACTTCAATAATTTTTTAACCGGCACAGGATTTTTAGGGTTTCTGTTAAAGAAAAGTTTTGAATAAATTTTTTGCTCCCAAGGTGAAATATGGTTGAAAAAATTCCAATGATGGAAAACATCAAAAAGCAGATACCAAACGGTTGCAGGACCGACACCATACATTTTCAACAATTCTTTCATCTGTGTTTCTCTGTCTTTCTTTCTTAATTCCTGTTCATTAATTATTTCTTGAACAAAATAATCATCAATTTTTTTAATTGATTTTGCCCGGTAACCAATTTTTAGTACCCGTAACTCTCTCTCACTAATTTTTTGAAGTTTTCCCGGTATCCAAAAATTCCATAGTTTTTTGTTATCAAATTCAAGTAATGTTCCATAGTTCTCTAAAAGTACTTTAAACATTTGAACCGACCGCTTCACCGAAGCATTTTGTAAAACTATCCCGATTATCAAATACTCATACAAAGAGCTTGGGTGTCCTGGACGCATGCCGCGCCATTTTTTCAGAATAGGATAGAGAAAATTATCTTTCTTAAAAATTTTATAAAAATCATTTAATTTAAGATTAAAATTGTAACGATATTTAATTTCCTCAATCAAAGAATTAAGAAAATCATCTGAAAGTTTATCTTTCGCGTAAATCTTTATTGCGACTAAAGGATTATTAATTGTTCCTTTATCGGAAAATTTAATGCCCAACGGTTTATTTTTCCAATTCCAAGTTTGCCAACGAACGCCTTTTTTCCAATAATTATCTCCCGAGGTGAAGTGGTCTGGTTTATGAAAGGTTGGGTCAAAGGCAAATGGTTTTATTGGTTTAACTCTAATTGTCTTTTGTAGTTTCAACTTAATAGGTTTCTTCATATATCAGCTTTATTTTTTTGCTTTAATTTCCCTTTTAAGTATAAATAATTTCCAATATTTTTTATTATTTTTCATTTTAAATTAATAATTCCGTATATTGCAACTTTTCTTTTTTTTCGTCTTGCCCACCAATAATCACCGTATGACCAATGCCAAAATTCTTTCGGATAATTAGAGAAGCCAGCTTTTGCCATTGCCTTAATTAAAATTTCCCGATTTTTCCTCAAATAGTTAGGTAATCTCTTGCTATAGGTTCTTGCTGATTCTTGATAAGATAATTTTTTACTAACCATTGGTAATTTTTTTCCATTCTTACCTATAATTCGGATATCTACTGCCGCTCCTGTCATATGCCCCGAGGCATATTTTCCTTTCCAAGGGGCAACATATTTATTGACTTCTCTAATGATTCTCTTTTCATTCCATTTTGGATATTGTGTAGATAGTTTCTTAATAAGACTATGATAAATTTGTTTCTGATACCAGGCTGGCCTCCAACCCTCTCCTATTAAAATTCTCATTCCTTTTGGAAGACTCCTTTGAGCTTGATTTAACATTTTGGCAATTGTTTTTCTAATATAAGGGCCGTGTCTTTTTAATATTTTTTTAGGAATTTCAATTGAAACCTTAGGACAGGTCTTCCGAAGATTAACTAATGGTTCTTGATTATCTTTGATAATAATCATAATTTTTAATTTTAAAGTTTAAAATTTGCTACTAAATATCCCACCCCAAAAGGGCCTTCGTAAGATAAAATTTCTGGCTGATAATTTATTCCTGAGGCTTCTAAAATTCCCAAAAGAAAACAAAATGACCTCAAGCCACATTCACCAGCTTCTGGAAACATCTCATCTAATTTTAAAATTGTTTCAATGTCTTTTTTCTTTAATGCTTCAATTAATGCTTTATCAAATTTTGGGCCATCGGGATGAAATCCGTAGGGTCCATCTTCTTTTAAGCAGTGGGACATATCGCCGGAGGCAATTAAAGCATATTTTTTATTTTTGTCTAATTCTTGATAAACTTTTTTTCCTTTTTCAAAATAAAATTCAGGCGTTTCCAATCCCATTAAATAAGTTTCAATTCCTCCTTTAAAATCTTTTGCTAGAAAATATAAAGGGACATTAAAGCCCCAATCAGGATGGGGAGAAGAAATAATTATTGAATCCGGATTTGATTCTTTTAATTTCTCGCCCAAACTATTTAAACTTTCAATAGTTTTTTTAACCTGCTTTCTGTCTTTTTCAGAACCAACCGAAGGAAATAATATGGGTGGATGGGGAGAAATGGCTGCAAAATTTAACATATTATCTCAAGGCGATGAAAACATTGTTTTCATCTTCACGCTTCGCTTACGCTCGCGTAATTAAATTTAAATCTTCCCCGCATTTGGGGCATAGACCCTGTTTATCGTAGCGCGAAATTGTATAGCCAGTTCTGTCAATTACCAAAGCATTACATTTGGGACAGAAAGTGTCTTCAGACGGTAATCCTGGAATATTACCTGTATAAACATATTTTAAGCCAGCTTTTTTTCCAATATTATAAGCTTTTTCTAAAGTTTCAACTGACGTATCAGAGAGATATTGGAGCTTCCAGGAAATTGCTCCACAAAATTGACTGATATGCCAAGGAGTTTCGGGGCCCAATTCTTCTTTTATAAACTTGGCGATTTTTTTAAAGTTTTCTTCGGAATCATTTAAGGTTGGGATAATTAAAGTTGTTATTTCCAACCAAATTTTTTTCTGCTTTACTCTTTTCAAGGTATCTAAAACAGGTTGGAGCCGACCGCCAGAATATTTAATATAAAATTCATCAGTAAAACCTTTTAAATCAATATTAGCTGCATCCAAATAAGAAGAAATTAAATCGAAAAGTTCTTTTGACCAAAACCCGTTGCTCACCCAGTTATTTTTTAAGCCTGCTTTTTTGGCTAATTTCATAGTATCAAAAGCATATTCGGAAAAGACACCAGGTTCGGTATAGGTATAAGAAATACTAGGTAATTTGTTTTTCAAAGCCATTTGGACAATTTCTCTTGGTGGCAAATCTTCACCTAAAACTGGTCTGTCTGGCTTTGGCGCTTGAGAGATATCCCAATTTTGGCATGACTTGCAAGTGAAATTACAGCCGACAGTGGCAATAGAAAGAGATTGGCTTCCGGGTAAAAAATGGAAAAATGGCTTCTTTTCAATCGGATCAATATTTAAAGCAACAGCTTTACCATAGACTAAAGAATAAAGTTTACCTGCTTTGTTTCCCCTTACTCCGCAAATCCCTCTTTTACCATTTTCAATAATACAGAAATGAGCACAATTTCGGCACTGGACTTTTTTCTCAGAAAGTTTTTTATATAAATAAGCTTCTTTCATACTTCAATTTTAAATCTTTTTATGATAAAATTCAATTGATATGAGACATCGGACTTTTATTGCCATAAATCTGCCGGAAGAAATAAAAAAGAAACTTTCAGAATATGAGGGAAAATGGCCAGAGCTTCCTATAAGATGGACAAAGGAAGAGAATCTCCATATTACTTTAATTTTTCTTGGTTATCTTTCAGACGAAGAACTTTTGGAAATTTGTAAAATTACCAAAGAAGTGGCCTCAAGAAATCAATCTTTTTCAATAAATTTAAATAAAATTTGTTATGGCCCTAGGACGGGGCCTCCCGCTACGCGGGAAGGCCTCGCGTCCCGACCCAAAAAGATGTTGCCACGGTCAATGAGCCCTTCGGGCTCATTTCCCCGTTCGTCCCACTTCTCAATTGAGAGTAGGACTCCGAGGATGATTTGGGTTAATGGAGAAAAATCTCGAGAATTTACTGCTTTAAAAGATGATATAGAAAAATCTTTAGGTACTTCAGAAAGAGTAAGTTTTTCTCCGGAAAAGCGAGTTTTCTCGCCTCATATCACTCTGGGGAGAATCAGAGCCTGGGAATTTCGCCAAATTGAACCTGAAGAAAGGCCAGAAGTTGATGAAGATATTGACTTAAGTTTTGAAGTAAGTTCAATTGAAGCTATGGAAAGCCAACTAAAAAGAGGAGGACCTAATTACACGGTGCTGGAATCAGCACCGTTAAAATCCTAGTTTCTAAACAAAATGAAGATACATTTTATTGGCATTGGGGGAATTGGTGTTTCCGCCCTTGCCAAATATTACCTAGAAAAGGGGCACAAAATTAGTGGTTCTGATTTAGTTTCTTCTGAAATTACTGAAGCCCTTAAAAAATTAGGAGCTAAAATTTATATTGGCAAACATAAAGCCAAAAATTTACCAAAAGATACTGATTTGGTAATTCATAGTCTGGCAGTACAACCAAACAACCCCGAACTTATTGGTGGACATCGGATGTCCACCATATTGAGTTATCCTCAGGCTTTGGGAGAACTGACAAAACAATACTTTACTATCGCTGTTTCTGGAACTCATGGGAAAAGCACAACGACAGCGATGATTGGTTTAATTTTAATTAAAGCCGGATTAGACCCTACGGTAATTGTTGGAACAAAACTTAAGGAATTCGGGAATTCCAATTGCAGAGTAGGGAAGGGTAAATATTTAGTGATTGAGGCTGATGAGTGGCAAGCCTCCTTTTTAAATTATTGGCCCAAAATTATTGTCTTAACTAATATTGAAAAAGAACACTTAGATTTTTATAAAAATCTAAATCATATTTTAAAAACTTATAAAAAATACATTGGACATTTGCCCAAAGACGGAGTAGTGGTGGCAAATAGTGACGACTTCAACACCCGAAAAATTATTAAAGATCGCATCTCCAAAGGAGATCCAATTTCCTTATATTGGTTAAATCAAAGAGGAACAAAAAAACTCAAGAAAATTTTGAAAATTCTTGGAGAGTATAATGTTTATAATGCTTTGGCAGCCTTGACTATTGCTAGAGTTTTAAAAATTCCAGATAAAATCTCTCTCAATGCCCTTTCAAAATATAAGGGTTCCTGGCGTCGCTTCGAAGAAAAAACTATTAAGCTAAAAGCTAAAAGCTGTAAGCTGATAAGCGATTATGCTCATCACCCGACCGAGATAAAAAAGACATTAGAAGCAGCCCGGGAGAAATTCCCGCGAAAAAAAATCTGGTGCATTTTTCAGCCCCATCAATATCAAAGAACTTTTTATTTATTTGATGATTTCGTTAAAGTATTCTCAAAAACCCTTCGACAAGCTCAGGGTAAACCTCTTATTGACAAACTAATAATCACTGATATTTATGATGTAGTTGGTAGAGAAAATAAAAAAATAAAGAAAAAAATAAGCGCAAGAAAACTAATTAAAGCAATTAACAAACCTCAGGCAATTTATGTTTCCACAATTAAAAAAGCAGCTGATTATTTAAAGAAAAATCTTCAGGGTAGGGAAGTGGTAATAATTATGGGAGCAGGAGATATTTATAAATTGGGTGAACAATTGAACAATTTTAAATACCCGAGCCGCAGGCGAAGGGTGAAGAAGAGGACGAAGTCCTCTTCGCCTAGCTTTTATCTATCCACTTGACAAAGGAAAGGTAAAAAGAGAAAATAAAATAAGAAGTTTTCTTCTTTAAAAGGTCGCAACAATTAAGACCAAATAGCCAATTCCCAATAACCAATAAAAATAGTACTTAGAGTTTAGAGAATTGGGATTCGATTAAAAATTGGTGCTTGGGATTGGAATTTTTAACTATTATGACTCTTTTTTGGATAATCGTAGCTATCGTGGTAGTAGGATTAATAATCTGGTTTTTAAAAGGGAAAAAGAAAAAAGGACCCGGAATTTCAGCACCATCGGGAGGCCCGACAGTTTAAATTCTCAATTCAGAAAGAAAAATTAAAATAAAAAGCAGGGGCTGTTTTAATAGTCCCTGTTTTATTTTTGTAACCAATTGATTCCGGGCGTCTTTTCAAATAATAGAAAATTTACTATAATTAATATAACATAACTTAGGCGAAGAGAACTTTGTTCTCTTCTTCACCCTTCACCTGCGGCTCGGGTATGAAAAGAATTTTAAACAAGCAAACACCTAATTATCTCGGGAAATCAGTCAAGGTCTGCGGTTGGGTTAAAACTATAAGGTCTCATGGTAAGATTATTTTTATTGATCTTCGCGACAGAAGCGGGATTTTGCAATTAGTCTTTACTCCAGGGACTTCTTCTTTGTATGCAAGGGCTCAACAATTGAGGCCAGAGTGGGTGATTGCCGCTGTTGGTAAAATCAAAGAAAGACCAAAAGAAATGATAAATCCTAAATTGGAAACTGGCAAAATAGAACTTCAGCCAGAAAAATTAGAAATTTTTTCTGAGGCAAAAACTCTGCCTTTTTCTATTGATACTCCAGGCTATGAAATAACAGAAGAAAAGAGGCTAAAATACAGGTATCTTGATTTGAGAAGAGAAAGGATGAGAAAAAATTTACAATGGCGCCAGAAAGTTATTCAGTTTATGAGAGATTTTCTCCAGAAAGAAGGATTTATAGAAGTGGAAACGCCAATTTTAACCAAATCAACGCCAGAGGGAGCCAGGGATTTCTTGGTTCCATCAAGATTGCAACCTGGTAAATTTTACGCTCTTCCCCAATCGCCCCAGCAATATAAACAATTATTAATGGTTGCTGGAATAGAAAAATACTTTCAAATAGCCAGATGTTTAAGAGACGAGGACCCGAGGGCAGATAGACAGGCAGAGCATACCCAATTAGATATTGAAATGGCATTTACTTACCAGGAAGAGATTTTAGATTTAGTTGAGAGATTATATGTAGCTTTAACTAAGAAATTATTTCCCGAAAAGAAAATTACTAAAATTCCCTTCCCCAGAATTTCTTATAAAGAGGCGATTAAAAAATACAATTCTGATAAACCCGATCTACGAAAAAATAAAAAAATTTCAGATGAACTTGCCTTTTGCTTTATTGTTGATTTCCCAATGTTTGAATGGCATAAAAAGGAAAAAAGGTGGGGAGCAATGCATCATCCTTTTACCAAACCCCAAACCGAGAATATCTCTGAGATTAAAAAGCATCCAGAAAGAATTTTGGCCTACCAATATGACTTTGTTTTAAACGGCTGTGAAATTGGCGGCGGCAGTCTAAGAACCACTAATTTAGATGTATTAACCGCCGTCTTTGAGGTTTTGGGTCATAAAAAGCAGGAGATTAGAAAACTGTTTAGTAATTATTTTGAAGCATTTAGTTATGGAGTTCCGCCTCATGGCGGGATTGCTCCAGGTATTGATAGATTTTTGGCCGTTCTCTTGAAAGAACCCAATATTCGAGAAGTAATGGCTTTCCCTAAAACCGGAGACAACCGAGACCTAATGATGGGTGTTCCGGCCAAAGTAACTGAGAAACAACTAAAAGAATTGCATATTAAGATAATAAAACCTAAAGGGCGATGAGGACTTTATCCTCATCTTCACCTTCGCTTCCTTCGGAAGCTCGGTAAATGAGTAGGAATCTTAAATTTTTTTTAGTAACTCTTATTTTAAGCTTGCCTTTTTGGTGGGGGATAAATGTTTTAGAAGAAAGATTGGAAAATTTTTTTTATTGGCGAGAATTAAGTCAAAATGCTCAAATTTTCACTGCTCAAATAAGACTTGAAGAGAAATTAAACGAATTAAAACCTATTCGTCATAGAAATGTGAAAGATTTAGAGTTAAAAGCAACATCAGTAATTTCAGTTTTCTTAGATAATAAGGGTAAAGAAAAAATTCTTTTTGAAAAAGAAAGTGACAAAATTTTACCGATTGCAAGTTTAACTAAATTGATGACAGCAAATGTTGTTTTAGAAAACTACGACCTTTCAAAAAAAATTAAAATTTCTGAAAAAGCAGTGGAACAACCAGAAGATCTCGGAAAATTAGTAGCTGAAAGAATCTTCCCGGTGGAATATCTTCTTTATCCATTACTAATGGAATCAAGTAATGATGCGGCTTTTTCCCTGGCTAATGATTATGATGGCATGACAATAGAAAAATTCGTTGCATTGATGAATTCCACGGCTCAAAAGTTAAATCTTAACGATACTTTTTTTGTAAATTCTAGCGGCCTCGACCCGGAAGAAAATAAACCTAAAACTAAGATAAATTATTCAACTACAAGCGACTTAGCAAAACTCACTAAAGAATTATTAAAAAAACCCTTAATTTGGGAAATTCTCTCTACTCCAAAATATGACTCCTATGGCCCAAAGCTTGTAAATACTAATGAACTTTTAGGAGAAATTCCGGGAATAGTTGGAGGGAAAACCGGCTATACCTATGCGGCCGAGGGCTGCATAATTTTGGTGACAATCGCTCCAAAAGACAGTGGTTATTTAGTAAATGTAATTTTAGGAGCAGACGGACAAAACGGCAGATTTGGCGAAATGGAAAAATTAGTAAATTGGGTTAATATAGCTTATAAGTGGTAATTAAAAAGTGGTCTCCAAATTGCTATCGCAATTTGGAGTAAGAAATTATGTCTTTTTACGAAAATCCAGATTTGGCAATAAGCGTTATTAAAATTTTTACCTTAGGTTTTCTGGGATTCATCGTGGCCTTTTTATTGACCCCTTCCTTAACCCATTTTTTGTACAAACATAAGCTCTGGCGAAAAAAAGTAAGGGATAAATCCTTAGACGGAAGAAAACTTCCTTTTTTTCAAAAATTTCATACCGAAGGCGAAACCCAAACTCCCAGATTCGGGGGAATATTAATTTGGGTAACGACCTTAATACTGGCAATTCTATTTTTTGTTCTTTCTAAAACTGACATCTGGTGGTTTGAAAAATTAAACTTTTTAAGCCGTTCTCAAACCTGGCTACCTCTTTTGACTTTAGTTGTCGCTTCTTTGTTGGGATTGGCCGATGATATTTTACAAGTTTTTAGCAAAGGTAAACATATTGATGGAGGCTTATCTCTCAGGTACCGCCTAATTTTAGTCGGATTTATTGGTCTTATTGGCGCCTGGTGGTTTTTCGCAAAATTGGGCTGGCAAACTATTCATATTCCAGGAATAGGAGATTTTCTAATTGGAGCTTGGTATATTCCTTTTTTTGTCTTCTGTATGATGGCAACTTACAGTGGGGGAGTAATTGATGGCCTTGATGGCCTATCTGGGGGAACTTTTGCCACAATTTTTGGGGCTTTTGCCATAATTTCACTTTGGCGAGGGCAAATTGATTTGGCTGCTTTTTGTGCTGTAATTTCAGGAACAATTTTAGCCTTTTTATGGTTTAACATTCCTCCAGCCAGATTTTATATGGGAGAAACTGGGATGTTGGGTCTTTGCACCTCTTTAACTGTTGTCGCCTTTTTAACTGATTCAGTTTTAGTTTTGCCAATAATTGGATTTTTATTAGTGATTGAATCGGGATCAGTGATTTTGCAACTTCTTTCCAAAAAATTTCGCCATAAAAAACTGTTTTTAGCTGCTCCCCTTCATCACCATTTCGAAGCAAAAGGCTGGCCTTCTTATAAAGTAACAATGAGATTTTGGGTAATTGGAGTGGTTATGGCATTTATCGGGGTAGCTATTCGCCTGTTAGGGTAAAAAAATATGACAAATCAACGCCTACCCGGTAAGACAACCGAAGTTGCTCTACCGGGCATAGGTATTTTTGATTCCGGTTTTGGGGGTTTGGATATTCTTAGAGAAATAGTCAGGGTTCTGCCGGAATATGACTATATTTATCTGGGAGATACAGCCAGAGCGCCTTATGGCAGCCGCTCGCAAGAATTGATTTACAAATTCACCGAGCAAGCGGTTAATTTTTTATTCAAGCAAAATTGTGGATTGATAGTTTTGGCTTGTAATACTGCTTCAAGCGAGGCGCTGCGGAGAATTCAACAAGAATACCTGCCAAATCATTATCCGAAAAGAAAAGTTTTAGGTGTTATTATCCCAACAGCCGAGACGGCGGTTAAGCTAACGAAAAACAACCGCATTGGCGTCATTGCCACCGAAGGAACAGTTGCCTCAGGTGTATTTGAACAAGAACTCAAGAAACTAAATCCAACTATAACTGTTTTTCAAAAGAGCTGTCCTTTGTTGGTGCCGATTGTTGAGACAGGGCAATATAACTCTGAAATAGCGAAGAACGTCATTAAAAATTATCTCAATCCTTTAATTAAACAAGGCATTGATACTTTAATTTTAGGCTGCACTCACTATGGTTTACTGGAGGATAAAATTAGAGCAGTTGCCGGAAAGAACATAAATCTTATTTCCGAGGGCAGGATAGTTGCCGATAAATTAAAAGATTATTTAGCGAGACATCCCGAGATAGAGAATAAATTTCATAAAAGTTCGGGAATTAAATTTTTAACAACGGATTTAACCAATAAGTTCCAAATTTTAGGCAGCCAGTTCTTCAGCAAACCAATTAACCCAGAAAAAGTAATTATCGAGGTCAAACCTCAATAATCCTCTTAGGAAGAGTTCTTACTAAGGAGAGTTGAGAGGAAAAAATAAGGTCTAACGTCGGGTTTTAGACCTTTACTTTTGAGATATTTTGAAAAGAAAATATTACCAAGGCATCCTAATTTAGAAAAAGAATCCATTAAAATTTTAAATTCCTGGAATAAACAGAATAATTTACCAAAAGAGTTTGAAAAAATATTAAAAGCCTTACTATTGACAAAAATAGAATAATGTGCTATTGTTATAGTATAAGGAATGAAAGGAGGTAAGAAGAATGGACGAGAAAAGGAAAGGCGAGATTGCATACCAGGTTATGAAACTCAATCTCCGAAAAAACGCTTCTTTCAAAGACATTGTCAATGCAACAAGAAATATTGGCAATATAATGAAAGAGCCGGAAATGAAAGGTTTCTCGAAAGATGAGCTTCTGCAGTTCGGGAAGCACATCACACAAGAAGTCTTTAAAGAGCTAATGGCGAGGGTATAATCTCACATCAGGGAGAAGGCAAGGTTGAACCGTAAGGTTCCTAAAAGGGTAATTATACTTCTTTTGTGGAGTACCACAAAACAAAGACAGAACAAGAACCTTTCCTCCCTTCTTCCCACATTCAAATTAAATCGTAGCTTTATCGAGCTTCGGCTCGAGACAGCTCGATCCGCTTGGAGAGGTAAGGAAGAATCTTTCCAGATGACGTGAACCATTTTAAAAGTTCACTCTCTGAAATCGAAAGATTTTCTCCTTCCTCTCCCCTTTTTTTTGGTTTAAATTTGTGATATCCTATAATTAGAATGATTTTAGAAGACCTTAAAAACAAAAATTTTTTAGTTTTAGGAATAGGCAGAGAAGGGATAAACAGTCTTAAATTTTTGAGAAAACTTTTTCCGAAAAAGATTTTAGGGATAGCAGACAGATTAAAGATTAAAGATTTAAGATTAAGGATAAAAGATAAAAGGACAAGGTTACATTTGGGTAAGAATTACCTTAAGGCGTTAAAAGATTATGATGTTATAATAAAGTCGCCGGGGATTCCGATTCATCTTCCAGAAATCGAAAAGGCGTTCAAGGAAGGAAAGGTAACTTCCCAAACCGAAATTTTCTTTGAAAATTGTCCTGGAAAAATTATCGGCGTCACCGGTACCAAGGGAAAAGGCACCACTGCCTCTTTAATCTACAGAATTTTAAAGGAAGGGGGATTCAAGGTTCATTTAATTGGAAATATTGGGAAACCGGTTTTATCGACGCTCTTTTTTAAGGTAAAAGCTAATGATATTTTTGTCTATGAACTATCCAGTCATCAACTATACAATCTCAAAAAGAGTCCCCAGGTTGCTGTTTTTTTAAACCTTTTTGCAGCTCATTTAGATTATTACAAAAATTTTAGAGAATATGTTAATGCCAAGGCAAATATAACCCGCTATCAGACAAATCGAGACTATTTAATTTTTAATTCTCAAGATAAGCTTGTTAAAGAAATTGCCAAAAGTTCCCGAGCTAAAAAAATTCCTATCCCTACGAATTTGGGGGTTATTAAGAATATACGAACTCCTCTGATAGGTAAATTTAACTTAAAAAATGTAATGGCGGCAGTGGTGGTGGGAAAGTTGTTTAATATTCCCAAGAAAAAAATAAGAGAGGCAATAAAATCTTTCAAACCTTTGTCTCATCGCTTAGAATTTGTTGGAAAATACAAGGGAATAGAATTTTATAATGATTCTTTAGCAACCGTTCCTCAGGCAGTTGAGGCAGCATTGGAGGCCTTAGAAAATAATAAAGTAAAAACCCTGATTTTGGGCGGCTGTGACCAGGAAAGTATTGATTTTACTTCTTTGGCAAAAAAGATTTTAGAAAGCAGAATAAGGACTCTTATTTTTCTCTCGCCCGGCACTGCTGAAATAATCTGGCAGAAAATTTTATCTTTAAAAACAAAAAGGAGAAGTTCGCCTGAAGCATTTTTTGTCTCCTCAATGAAAGAAGCAGTTAAGATAGCTTATCAAAAAACAAAAAAGGGAGAGATTTGTCTGCTTTCACCGGCCAGCCCGAGTTTTAATCTTTTCCGAGATTATAAAGAAAGGGGTAATTTATTTAAAAAATACGTAAAAAAGTATGCCCGGTAGAAATCCTCATCGTCCTGATTATATTTTAGCTGGAGTTATAATGATTTTGTTGATTTTGGGAATTTTAATCCTATCCAGTGTTTCAGCTACCCTTTCTCAGGAAAGATTTGGCACTACTTTTTACTTTCTAAATCACCAAATCTTTTTCGGATTAATTCCGGGGATAATCTTAGCTTTTCTATTTTTTAAGATTAAATTGGATTTTTTAAAAAAATGGTCTCCGGTCTTACTTTTAATAAATTTAGGGCTGGTAGGAATGGTTTTTTTACCTAAGATTGGAACTGGAGCTGGAGGGGCAGTGAGATGGATTTCAGTAGGTCCAATTTCTTTTCAGCCTTCAGAATTTTTAAAACTTACCTTTATCTTATATTTAGCAAGTTGGTTAACCAGCAAGGCTAAAAAAGCTATACCAAGTAAAAAACAAAAGATATTCAGTGAAGCCTTAATTGCTTTCTTAATAATAATCGGAGTAATAAGTTTGTTTTTAATTTTTCAGCCAGATATTAGCACCCTGGGAATAATTGTTTTAGTGGCAGCTTTAATGTATTTCATATCTAATACTCCTTTGTGGCACAGTATCTTAATATTTTTAGTTACTTCAGGAAGTCTATTGGCTCTAATAAGAATTGCTCCTTATAGAGCCAACCGTCTTTTAGTTTTTTTAAACCCTTTGCTCGATCCAATGGGAAAAGGTTATCAGATAAAACAGGCTCTGATTACTGTGGGGTCGGGAGGAATATCTGGTTTAGGTCTTGGAATGAGTCTCCAAAAATTTGGGTTTTTACCCCAATCAATGTCAGATACAATTTTTGCCATATTTGCTGAAGAAACAGGATTTATTGGATGTTTAATTTTAATTTTTCTATTTTTAATTTTTTTCTGGCGGGGATTTAAAATTGGAAAATCCACTCAAGATAAATTTTCTCAATTAACCGCCCTGGGAATTAGCTCCTGGATTGTTCTTCAAGGATTTATTAATATCGGAGCTATGATTGGAATTTTACCTCTAACTGGCGTTCCCTTGCCTTTTATCAGCTATGGGGGGTCACATTTAATTGTTGAACTTATTGGAATTGGAATTTTACTTAATATTTCAAAATACAAAGCATGAAGATTTTATTTACCGGTGGAGGCACCGGAGGCCATATTTTTCCAATAATTGCCATTGTGAGAGAGATAAGAAGAGTTTTTCCTTTAATTGCGAAGCAATTACAGGAAGCGGAGCGACTGGTTCGCAACTCAGAAAAACTGGAGTTTTACTATATGGGCCCGAAAGATGAAATTTCCTCGATTTTACTTTCTCAGGAGGAAATTAAGGTTAAAAGAGTTTTAACCGGAAAAATTCGGCGGTATTTCGGATTTCTTGCCATCTTGCAAAACTTTATAGATGTTTTATTTAAAATCCCAATAGGTATAATTCAAGCTCTCCTTTATATTTTCTTTTTGGCTCCTGACCTTATTTTTAGCAAAGGAGGATATGGTTCAATTCCAGCCGTAATCTCTGGCCGGCTTTTGGCAGTCCCGATTTTTTTACATGAATCAGATATTGCTCCAGGTCTTGCTAATAGATTTTTAAGTCGATTTTCTTTGGAAATTTTTGTTTCCTTTCCAGTTCGAAAAACTGAATTTTTTTCACCAAAAAAAATGATTTCAGTTGGCAACCCAATTAGGAGAGAAGTATTGGAGGGTTCAAAAGAAGAAGCTAAAGGAACATTTAAATTGACAGGAGAAAAACCGATAATTTTAATTTTAGGTGGTTCTCAGGGAGCCCAAAGAATTAATGATATGTTGCTTCAGGTTTTACCTCAAATTTTGCTAAATTTTGAAATAATTCATCAAACAGGTCTAAAAAATTTTAAAGAGGTAAAAGCCGAAGCGGGAATTGTAATAACCAGAGAATTAAAAAAGTATTATCATCCTTTTCCATTTTTAGAGGAAACAAATCTCAGCCAGGCCTACCAGGCTGCAGATTTAGTTGTAGCAAGAGCGGGATCGGGAACTATTTTTGAGATTTCAGCTCTAGGAATACCAAGTATTTTAATTCCCTTACCTGAATCTGCCCAAAACCATCAAGTAAAAAATGCCTATTTATATGCTGAAGCGGGAGCTGCTTTAGTACTTGAGGAGGAAAATTTAACTCCCCATTTTTTCTTTGAAAGACTAAAATATTTATTTTCTCATCCAGAAGAGCTGGAAAAAATGAGAAGAGAAGCCAAAGAATTTTCCAAACCCCGAGCGGCTCGAGTAATTGCCGAATACATTGGGGAATATTTAACTCAGTAACCGAGCTTCCATTTATGGAAGCGAAGGTGAAGAAGAGGACGAAGTCCTCTTCGCCAAAAAGACAATGAATCCCGAAGAATTTAAATTTATCAAACCAGGAGAAATAAGAACGCGATTTGCTCCTTCACCAACAGGTTTTTTGCATCTTGGAGCTGCCAGAACTGCTCTTTTTAACTACCTCTTTGCTAAAAAAAATCAAGGTATTTTTGTCTTAAGGATTGAAAATACCGATGTTAAAAGGTCTACCCCTCGTTTTGAAAAAGACATTATAGAAAGTTTAAAATGGCTGGGAATTGAATGGGATGAAGGCCCAGTCGAAAGTCAGAAGTATTTAGGAGAATATGGTCCTTACAGACAAAGTGAAAGGCTAAATATCTATAAGAAATACTTAGAAAAATTATTAAAAGAAGATAAGGCTTATCATTGTTTTTGTTCAGAAGAAGAATTGGAAGCTCAAAGGCAATACCAAATGAGTATTGGTCAGCCTCCTCGCTATAATGGGAAATGCCGAGATCTTTCCTCAGAAACAGTAAAAAAGTATTTAGCTGAAGGAAAAAAGTCTGTCATCAGATTTAAGCTTCCTCCAAAGAAAGTAAAGTTCGAGGATATGATCCGTGGTCAGATAGAATTCGATGCCACTCTGCTTGGAGATATTAATATTGCTAAAAACCTAACTGCTCCTCTCTATAATTTCGCCGTAGTAGTAGATGACTTTGAGATGAAAATTACTCATATAATTAGGGGAGAAGACCTTCTTTCCAACACCCCAAAACAGATTTTGATTCAAGAGGCTCTAAGCTTCCCGCCGTTAAAATATGCTCATCTGCCCCTAATTTTAGGTCCGGATAGAGCTAAATTAAGTAAAAGGCATGGAGCAATGGCTATTGCTGAATATAGAAAAGCAGGTTATTTGCCAGAAGCCTTAATCAATTTTATGGCTTTTTTGGGTTGGAATCCGGGCGAGGAGAGAGAAATTTATTCCCTTCTATCTCTGATTAAAGAATTTTCAATTGAGAGATGTCAAAAAGGAGGAGCAATTTTTAACATTAAAAGGTTAGACTTTTTAAACGGTTTTTACATCCGTCAGCGGTCAATTGAAAAATTAACAAAAATCTGCCTTCCTTATTTATTGGAGGCTGAATTAATAGAAGAATGTAAACCATCTACAGCTATCCAGCCGAAAAAGACTCCAAAAAGAGGAAATCCTGAAACACTAAAGCTTATTTCAGAAACCGAGCGAAAATTTAAAATCAAAGAAACCGGAGAAATTATAGGTTTAGATAAATTACAAAAAATTGTTTCAATTTATCAAGAAAGATTAAAGAAATTGTCTGAAATTTCCGGATTAACTGATTTTTTCTTTAAAGAGAAATTGGAATATGATAAAAATTTATTGAGATGGGGAAAAATGTCAGATAAAGAAATAGAACATTCTCTTGACAAATTAGAAAAAATATTATCTAAAATAGAAGAGGAGAATTGGTCAAAAGAAAATTTAGAAAAAGTTTTAATGCCAGAAGCAGAAAAAATAGGGGATAGAGGAAAACTTTTGTGGCCCTTAAGGGTTGCTTTAACCGGTAAAGAAAGCTCGGCCGGACCATTTGAAATAGCTGAAATATTAGGAAAAGAGAAAGTCTTAAAAAGAATAATCAGAGCACGTAATATATTATCTGCTCTGGAAGAAGCTATAGGGGATTAAGTCGAAGAAACTAAAGTTTCTTCTCCATCTTCGCTTTTGCTACGCAAAAGCTTGCTGTATGAAAAAAGTAATAACAATTTTAATCCTATTTGGGCTTTTATTGCCAAGTTTTTATTTTGTTCAGGGAGCTAATCAGTCTCCCCAACCACCAGAAACCTTAAAAGAAGCAGAAATTGTTGGAGGGAAGGTTTTAAGACTTCTTCCTGGAACCTTAAAGGAGATATGGCAGGAGGCTTTGGAAATTTGGCAAATAATGGGGGAGAAGGTTAAAAATTTCTGCAATTCTTATATTTGGCCCTGGTTTCAAAATATCTGGCAGAAAATCCTTTCTTCCTTTGGAAAAGAAATTAAAGAAAGAAAACCAACTATTGAAAAAGAATTTAAAAAAGAAAAAGAGGAAATGAAAGAAGAAATACCAAAGGTTGGAAAATCACTCTGGGAAAGATTTAGGGAAATAATAAAATAGTCATCCAATCAGTAGGG